>NZ_WUBS01000018.1 GCF_010131535.1 Acerihabitans arboris | reverse complement strand
CCGGCGTGCCGGCATCGCGCTGGCCGGGGAGGTGACCGCGCGCCTGGCCGTACCGGACAACGCCCGGCAATTTAACCCACAGGCGCTGGCCAATCTGGTCAACGGCCTGGGCAAGTGGCCGTGGGAGGACGCCTGCCGGCGTGCCGGCATCGCGCTGGCCGGGGAGGTGGCCGCGCGTCTGGCCGTACCGGACAACGCCCGGCAATTTAACCCACAAGAGCTGGCCAATCTGGTCAACGGCCTGGGCAAGTGGCCGCGCGAAGAGGCCTGCCGGCGTGCCGGCATCGCGCTGGCCGGGGAGGTGGCCGCGCGTCTGGCCGTACCGGACAACGCCCGGCAATTTAACCCACAAGAGCTGGCCAATCTGGTCAACGGCCTGGGCAAGTGGCCGCGGGAGGACGCCTGCCGGCGTGCCATCGCCGCGCTGGCGAAAGTCGTGCCCTCACGTCAGCCGGTTTTTCGACATGACGGGAGGACGGGCATAAAAAAGTAAAACGAGAGGCCTGATGATTTGCTATCCAATAGCTTACTTACCCTATGCGGCGTTTTAACGTCGCCATGGATCCTTGTTCAGGTAAAGTCATCAATGTCCACCCCCGCCGCCCTGGGCGGTAAACGGCGGCTTCGCCAGGAATATCACCAGGATCAGCGCAAAAAACATCCAGCCCAGCAGGGTGAAGTAATCCACGGTGGACAGCATATAGGCCTGGCCTTCCACCAGTTTATCCAGCTGCGCCATGGTGGTCTGGCCTGCCCCGCCCATCCTGGCGATATAGTCCTGGGTGTTGGCGCTGTAGGGCGTGATATTTTCCGTCAGCTGCGCGTGGTGGAAAATTTCCCGTCGTTGCCAAATCCAGGTGGTCAGCGAAGAGGCGAAACTGCCGCCCAATACGCGCAGGAAAGTGGCCAGTCCCGAGCCGTCGGCAATCTCCCTGGGCGACAGGCTGGAGAGCAGGATACTGGTAGTCGGCATAAAGAACAATGCGATGCCGATGCCCATAAAACCCTGGATCATCGCGATATGATAATAATCCACCTGGGTATTAAAATCGGCGCGCATAAAGCAGGTGACGCCGATCACCAGGAAGGATCCGCCCGCCAGCAGCCGAAGGTCGAACTTTTGCGCATATCGTCCCACCAATGGCGACAAAAATACCGGCAGGATGCCGATGGGCGCCGCCGCCAGCCCCGCCCAGACCGGCGTGTAGCCTAGCTGGGTTTGCAGCCACTGCGGCAACAGCAGGTTGATGCCGAAAAAGCCCGAATACCCCAACACCAGCGCCAGGGTGCCGAAGGAGAAGTTACGATAACGGAACAACCGCAGGTTGACGATGGGGTGCTTATCGGTAAATTCCCAGATCACCAGCGCCGTCAGCGAGATCGCGGCGATTATCGCGCCGATGATGATAAAATTGGACCCGAACCAGTCCAGGTCGTTGCCTTTATCCAGCACCACCTGCAGCAGGCCGACGCCCACCACCAGCAGGCCGAGGCCGATATAGTCGATGGGCTGGTGCTCCTGCTCCTCTGGTCGATCCTTAAGCTGCGCAAACACCAGCATGGCGGCAAAGATGCCAATGGGCACGTTGATAAAAAAGATCCACGGCCAGGTGTAGTTGTCGGTAATCCAGCCGCCGGCCAGCGGGCCGACGATCGGCGCCACCACCGTCACCATGGCCAATAGCGATAGCGCCATACCCCGCTTGGCGGCGGGATAAATCGACAGCAGCAGGGTCTGCGCCATGGGATAAAGCGGTCCGGCAAAGAACCCCTGCAAGGCGCGGAAAATCACCAGTTGCGTCATGCTTTGCGAAATACCGCACAAGAACGAGGTGATGATAAACAGTATCACCGACGCCAGGAACAGTTTGGTCTGGCCGAAGCGGCGTGACATCCAGCCGGTCAGCGGCAGGGCGATGGCGTTGGAGACCGCGAACGAGGTGATAACCCAGGTTCCCTGCTCCGAGCTGACGCCCAGGTTGCCGGAAATGGTCGGCAACGCCACGTTGGCAATAGTGGTATCCAACACCTGCATAAATGTCGCCAGCGACAGTCCGATGGTAGCCAGGACCAGGCTGGGCGGACGAAACGATTGTTCACTCATGGCGACTCCGCATTAATTTTTACCCTGGCCGGCGGCCATGGCCTGCTCGCCATTTTCATGGATAATACGCGCCACCAGCTTATCGGCTTCCACCAGTTGATGATCGTAGACATCGGTGGCATAACGCGGTTGTTCCTGTGGATGCAGCGCCAGTACCGGTCCATCCTGGTTGTGCAGGTTTACCGTCACATTGGTGGACAGCCCGATGCGCAGGGGGAACTTGTCCAGATGGTCCGGCTCCAGGCGAATACGCACCGGTAAACGCTGGACTATCTTGATCCAGTTGCCGCTGGCGTTTTGCGCCGGCAGCAGCGAGAAGGCGCTGCCGGTGCCGACGCCGAGGCTTTCCACCTTGCCGCGATAGGTGATATCGCCGCCGTACAGGTCGGCGTCAATTTCCACCGGCTGGCCGATGCGCATTTTCACCAACTGGGTTTCCTTGAAATTGGCATCGATCCAGATTTGATCCAGGGGAACCACCGCCATCAGGGCGCTGCCCGGCTGCACGCGGCTGCCGACCTGCACTGAACGCTTGGCCACATAACCGCTGACCGGCGCCACCATGGTGCTGCGCACGTTATTAAGATAAGCCTGGCGCAGCTGGGCGGCGGCCACCTTCACATCGGGATGGGAACTGATGGTGGTGTCGTCCACCAGGGCAAAGGTCGTGCTTAACTGCTGCTGCGACGACGTCAGCGAGGTTTCCGCCGAAGTCAGCGCATCGCGTGAATGCGACAATTCTTCCTGGGATATCGCCCCATCGCGCGCCAGGTTGGCGCGGCGCTGGTAGTCGTCCCGGGCGCGTTGCAGCTGGATTTTGCTCGCCGCCACCATGGCCTTGTAGTTATCCACGTTGCTGTATAAACCGCGCACCTGGCGCACGACCTTGGCCAGGTTGGCCTCGGCGGTTTCCTGGCTGACGATGGTATCGCTGGGATCCAGACGCACCAGCACCTGGCCCTGTTTGACAAAATCGCCGTCATCGGCGGCGATGGCGGTGACCGTGCCCGAGACCTGCGGGGTGATCTGCACCAAATTGCCGGTGACATAAGCGTCATCGGTGGATTCAAAAAAACGACCGTGCAGCCAATAATAGAGGCCGAAAACGATAGCGGCCGCAATGACTACCGCTAAAAGAATAAATAACAGCAGCTTGCGTTTGCCCGGCTTCGCCGGCGGGTTGGCGGGACCGGCGTTGTTCTCTGTTGGTGCGGTAGTGGAATTCTCAGCCATAAAATAGTTCTCAGTGTGCTTGATTCATGGCCACGTTTTGCGCGGCATTGGAAGAAACGGAAGAATGAAAGCCGCCGCCCAGCGCCTGCATCAGCAGGATGGCGGTATCGGTACGGTCGGCATTCAACGCGGCCAGCTGGCGCTCGGCCTGGATAAGCTGTTGTTCAACGCTCAGGGCATCAAGATAATTGCCCACCCCGGCGCTGTAGCGCTGCATCGCGTTGCCCCAGGAATCGTTGGCGATATCGCGGGCGCGCATCTGCTGCCGGATCTGGATATCCAGCGAATCCAGACGGGTAATGGCATCGCCGATATCTCCCAGCGCCGCCACCAGCGACTGGTTATATTGCGCCACCGCCAGATCGTAATCGGCATTGCTGCCGGCCAGATCGGCGCGGCGGCGGCCGCCGTCAAAGATCGGCAGCGATAGCGCCGGCCCGATGCTGAAATAGCGGCTTGGCGCGCCGAAGAACGCGTCGCCAAGCAGCGATTTGGTGCCGGCGGCGGCGGTCAGGTTAATATTGGGATAAAAGGCGGTGCGGCTGGCTTTGATATCCTTGGTCGCCGCCTCCACCCGCCAGCGCGCGGCCACCAGATCCGGCCGGCGGCCGAGCAGCTCCGCCGGAAGCGTAGGCGGCAGGCTGACGGCCGCGGGGGCAATCAGGCCCGGGCGCGGCAGGCTGGCGGCCCGATCCGGCCCCTGCCCCAGCAGTACCGCCAGGCGGATGCCGGCGGCGCGCACCTGCTGCCGGGCGTCGGTCAGGCTGGCTTCGGCCGAGGCCTCGAGGCTCTCGGTCTGCTGGTACTGGAATTTGCTGTCAAGCCCGGCGCTAAGACGCTTCGACGCCAGGTTGAGCATGGTGCGGGTGCGCTCCAGATCTTTTTGCGCCAAATCCTGCATCGCCCAGGCCTGGCCCAGGGTGTTATAGGCGCGCGCCACGTCCGCGGACAGGGTCAGGCGAGCCGCCTGCCGATCCACTTCGGAGGCGTTGGCCCGGCCGACCGCGGCTTCCCAGGCGGCGCGCTGCCCGCCCCACAAATCGAAGCTGTAGTCGAAGTTCGCCGACAGGGTGCGCAGGGTGGCGTAGCGTTTGCCCTGGCCGGTGGGATCGTCCACGGCGGAAAGACGTTCGCGGGTAATACCGGCGTTGGCGTCAAGCGTCGGCATGCGATCGGCTTCGGCCGCCAGCACCGTGGCGCTGGCCTGGCGCGCGCGCGCGTCGGCCACCTGCAGGTCGGGACTGGAACGCAGCGCCTGCCGGATCAATATATCGAGCTGTGGATCGCCGAGACTGTTCCACCAATCGGACGTCGGCCACCCGGCGGTGGAAAGGGTATTGCCTTTTAGCGTATTTTCGCTGTGCAGATTAGCGACATCCAGCGTTTGGCCTTCGGTATGTAAACCATTAGGTAAAGCGCACCCCGCCAGGATCAGCGAGCAAAGCAACGGTAATAAACGAATGCGCAACGGCATAGTGAAATTTACTCCTTAAATACCGGCAGGGACCGCCAGCTTCTTGAGCAGGCGATCGAGTTCATCAAGTTCAGGGGGGGTCAACGGCGCCAGTAAATCATTAAAGGTCTTTACGGCTATCTGCGGGATCTGCTGGCAGAAAGCGCGCCCCTGCTCGGTCAGCGCCAGGTGAAATTGACGCCGATCGGTAGTGCTGCGCACCCGCATGATCATTTTTTTATTCTGCAGCCGGTCAAGCATGCGCGACATGGCGCCGCTGTCGAGCGAGATGCAGCGGCACAGCTCCGCCGACGTGGTTAAGCCGTCCCGGTTCATCATCAGCATGACTTTAAACTGGGCCGCGGTGATTTCGTAGGTTTCAAGGTATTGTTCAAGGATGCGATCCTTGCACAGGTTCAGCCGATGGATCTGCCTTCCCCAGGCATAGACTTTGTCGATATCATCAACGGAAAAATGGTCCATAATAATCTTTGCCTAGGCAGCTATTAGGCGGGGGACTATACTGCTGCTTAAGCAGGTAAACAACTGTCAGTTTTGTAACCAAATATTTACACATGGAAAAACCAGCCGCCGCGGGCTTTCCCGCATGGAGAAAAGCGCACAATTGGGTAAATCGGGTTACAGTTCCACGCGCCGGGACCTTATGGCGCAACGGCGCGGCGCCGGACGCTCAATCGTTGCCTATCGCCAGTACCGTGAGCACATCATGTTCAGTGGCGGCATAACCGCATTCAAACAGCCTGCCCACCGGCAGCGCGGGCGTCAGCTCAACCAGCAGTTCAAGAGTGATGCGGTTATCGGCCAGCCGGACCACGCGCGCGTCGAGAAAATCGAAGTAGCGGTTGACCAGCGGGTACAAGGCCTTGAACAGGCTCTCCTTGGCGGAAAACGCCAGGGTCAGGCTGACGGCGAACGGCAGGTCGAGGGTGGCAAAATACTCCCGCTCCCAGACGCTGATAATGCCCGGCCACAGCTCCAGCGTGCGCGGACCGTTAATCAGGGTTTCGATATCGATACCCAGCCCGGATACCGGCCGGGCCGGGCGCCGCCAGCCGATGCATATCGCCAGGGTGGCGTGATGGGTCAACGCCCCCTGCACCGTATCCGGCCAGGCCGGCGCCCGATCTTCGCCGGGCAGCAAATCAAAGCGCGGATAGCCCAGATCGGCCAATACCCGCCCGGCGACGATGCGGCCGGCCAGATACTCGCCGCGGCGTTTTACGGCGGCGCCGGCGATCGACAACGGCAGCCTGACGCCCTGGGCGGCGAAATCCTCATCCTGGTAAAAAGCGATATCAAAGCGGCAGCACCAGGCCCGCGCCGGCAGGGTAAGCAAATCGGCGGAGCCGAACGGCAGCCCCTGTTCCAGGGACAAAATGCAGGAAACCGGGTGACTCATCGTGAATGGATCCTTATCGGGACGGGGCGCGCCAGGGAACGTGGCGTTGTCCGCTAAGTATAATCACAATTTTCCGGTCAGGCGCTCCGGCGGGTTAAACAACGGCTTAACCAGACCGTACAGCGCCGGATTGTCGCTTTCATCCTTCAGCTCAATGCCCGATAGGCGCCGTTGCCCGGCCTGCTCCAGCAGCCACGCCAGTTTAAACGCCGCCTGGGGGTAATCCAGCCCCTCGGGGCGGATATTGGAGATGCAGTTGCGTTCCGACTCCAGGCGGCGGGTATGGGGCTCCCAGGTAAAATAAATGCCCAGGCTGTCGGGCGAGGACAGGCCGGGCCTCTCGCCTATCAGGATCGCCACCGCCCGGGCCCGCAGGCATGCGCCGATATCATCCCCCAGCGCCACCCGTGACTGATGGGCCAGCACCACCGGCGCCATTTTCAGCCCCAGTAGGCTGAGGTATGGGCTTAACGCCCGGATAAACGGCACCGCCTGGCGGTGTACCGCCTTCGAGGACAGACCGTCGCCGATCACCAGCAGGATATCGGCCTGTTTATCCGGATAAGCCGTTAACGCCCGCCGGCTGTCGTCGCCGAGCCGGCGGCCCAGGTCCGGCCGGCAGAGGTAGGTTTCCCGGGTTTGCGCCGCGCTGTGCACCGTAATCGTGGTCATGCCGTCCGCCTCCAGCTGCTGCGCCAGCGATTCGCTGTCAAACGGCTGGTGCACCGCATCGCGCGCCTGGGCATGGGCCAGGCCGAATTTCAGCAGTTCATCGGTCGGCAGGCTGGAGCCGGCGCGGCCGAGCGCAATCCGCGCCGCGGTAAATTCCCGCAGGCCTTGCCAGGGGTTGTGGTGGATAATATTGCCGACCGGAAATTTACCGGCCGGGGGCTGCACAGGCTTACTCATGGCTCACTCCACGCCAGCGACGGCAAACTGGGTTTGATAAAAACCGGGTGCCCACGGGCACGCTGGGCAAGATCATCACGACGCCGTAAATACGTCCTTGTAGGCACGGACGCCCCATCCCTGGCGCGCTACGCTTTATTCTTCTTGCCCGACCTACCCGATTCATACTTATGTCGACACTTATGAAAAATGCTGCAGCAGCGGATGCTGGCCGCCGGTATCGCGCAGCATGCCGTCGGCATTGATAATCTGCATGCGCTGCAGCCAGGCGGAAAATTCCGGGGCGTGCTTCAGCCCGAACAGCTCGCGCACGTACAGGGCGTCATGGAACGAGGTGCTTTGGTAATTAAGCATGATATCGTCCGCGCCCGGCACCCCAATCAGGAAGGTAAGCCCGGCGGCGGCCAGCAGGGTCAGCAGCGTATCCATATCATCCTGGTCGGCCTCGGCGTGATTGGTATAGCAGACATCGCACCCCAGCGGCACGCCCAGCAGCTTGCCGCAGAAATGATCCTCCAGCCCGGCGCGGATGATCTGTTTGCCGTCATACAGGTACTCCGGGCCGATAAATCCCACCACGGTATTGATCAACAGCGGTTTGAAGTGGCGCGCGATGGCATAGGCGCGGGCCTCGCAGGTCTGCTGATCGACGCCGTGATGGGCATTGGCCGACAGGCAACTGCCCTGCCCGGTCTCGAAATACATCACGTTATCGCCCAAGGTGCCGCGGTTAAGGCTTAACGCCGCCTGGCGGGCTTCGTCAAGCAGCGCGAGGTTAATGCCGAAGCCGGCGTTGGCCGCCTCGGTACCGGCTATCGACTGGAACACCAGATCCACCGGCGCGCCGCGCTCAATCAGCTTGATGGTATTGGTCACATGGGTCAGCACGCAGGATTGCGTGGGGATCTCGAAGCTGCTTATCACATCGTCCAGCATGTAATTGAGCTTTTCCAGCAGCGGCAGGCTATCGCTGGCGGGATTGATGCCGATAACCGCGTCGCCGCTGCCATACAGCAGACCGTCCAGCATACTGGCGGCGATGCCTTTCACATCATCGGTGGGATGATTGGGCTGCAACCGCACGCTCATATGACCGGGCAGGCCGATGGTATTGCGAAAACGGGTAATCACCCGGCACTTTTTCGCCACCAGGATCAGATCCTGGTTGCGCATGATTTTGCTTACCGCCGCGGCCATTTCCGGCGTAATGCCCGGCGAGACCTGCGCCAGACGGGCGCTGTCGGTACGCTCCGACAGCAGCCAGTCGCGAAAATCCCCCACGGTCAGGTGCGCTATCGGCGCAAAGGCCGCCGCGTCGTGACCGTCGATAATCAGGCGCGTGACCTCATCCTCTTCATAGGGGATAAGCTGCTGCTGCAAAAATACCCGCAGCGGCGCCGCCGCCAGCGCTATGCGCGCCGCCATGCGCTCCTCGGCGCTGGCGGCGGCCACCCCGGCCAGATAATCGCCGGAGCGCGCCGGCGATGCCTTGGCCATCAGTTCTCGCAAATCGGCAAAGCGGTAGCTGCGATGACTCAGCGTGGCTTGAAACATCGACCCTCCGGGATCACTCCGATAACGTCAGCTGCGGATCGTGCGCCGCCGCGTCGCGCGCATAGCGCGTCAGGCGGTAGTAGGCATAACCCAACAGCATCATCACGGCGAAAATCATAAACAGCAGTTGGTTATAATAAATCATCGCCACCAGGCAAATCACCGCCATCACCAACGCCAGCGCCGGGGCGAACGGATACAGCGGCGCGCGGAACGGGCGGGTCAGTTTCGGTTCCAGACGACGCAGCTTAAACAGCGACGCCATGGAGATAATATACATGACTATGGCGCCGAATACCGACATGGTAACGATATTGGCGGTTAACGGCTGCCCGCCGATAATGATCAGCGAGTCGGAGAAAATCGCCGCGACGCCCACCACTCCACCGGCAATAATCGCCAGGTGCGGCGTGCGGAACCGGCGGTTAACCCGGGAGAGCGGTTTCGGCAGGTAGCCGGCGCGCGCCAGGGCGAAAATCTGCCGCGAGTAACCCATGATGATACCGTGGAACGACGCAATCAGCCCGAACAGCCCCAGCCAGACCAGCATATGCAGCCAGCCGCTGTTGCCGCCGACGATAATTTTCATCGCCTGCGGCAGCGGATCGTTGATATTGGCCAGTTTGGTCCAGTCGCCTACCCCGCCGGCAAAGACCATGACGCCCAACGCCAGCACCGTTAAGGTCAGGATGCCGCCGATAAAGGCGCGGGGAATGGTGCGCTGCGGGTCTTTGGCTTCTTCGGCCGCCATTGACGCCCCTTCGATCGCCAGGAAAAACCAGATGGCGAAGGGGATGGCGGCGAAAATGCCGGAAATCGCGCCGATGCTGAAGTGTTCCGCGCCGGCCCAGCCGCCGCGGGTAAAGTTTGCCAGCTCGAAGCCCGGCGCCACCACGCCCATAAACACCAGCAGTTCAAATATCGCCAACAGCGTGACCAGCAGTTCGAAGGCGGCGGCGATGCCGACGCCGAGGATATTCAGCGTCATGAACACCAGATAAGCGGCCAGGGCCACCCAGCGCGGCTCAACGGCCGGGAACTGGACGTTCAGGTAGGCGCCGATCGCCATGGCAATCGCCGGCGGGGCAAAGACAAATTCCACCAGGGTGGCAAAACCGGCAATAAACCCGCCGGTGGGACCGAAGGCGCGATGGGCGTAGGCAAAGGGGCCGCCCGCATGGGGGATGGAGGTCGTCAGCTCGGTAAAGCTAAAGATAAAGGCACAATACATCGCCGCCACCGCCACCGCCGTCACCAGGAACCCCAGCGTGCCCGCCTGGGCCCAGCCGTAGCTCCAGCCGAAATATTCGCCGGAAATCACCAGGCCGACGGCAATCCCCCATAAATGGAAACTCCCCAGAGTGCGTTTTAAAACCGGTGCCACTTTACTGTTTTGCATGACGATGTCCTATGCTGCGTAAGTATTTGTAAAGGTGCAAAGGTCATACCACATCGGCGAGCGGCGGCTAAATGAGGCTGTCGCGCTGATAAAAGCGCCGCGCCGGCGGTTAATGCACTGCGTTGGCGGCGTTAAAAATAACGGGGCGCCCCTTTTTGGTGCACAAAGAGTGGGTTTGAGCATGCCATGACGCCTGCAGGTGCAAAGCGCCAGCGCCTGGGCGACGCCGCGGGCCGGCCTGCGGACCTGCGCAGCCCGGCCAAGCGATCCGGGTGTTATAATTTGTCGGTATCTTCCAGCGCGAAGCGTCCCAACGGATTCTGGTAAAAATCCTTGATGTTCTTGCGGCTGACGTTGCGATACGGGCTATAGTATAAATCGACCCAGTTCACGTCCGCCTTGGCCATTTTTTGCAGGTCGACATACATCTGCTGCCGTTTGCCGACGTTCATTTCCACGCGCGCCGCGGCCACCAAATCCTTGACCTTGTCGTTATGATAGCGGGTCATGTAGTTCATATTGGCGTCATGCCCCAGCACAAAGGTGGTTTTCTGGTCCGGGTCGAGAATATCGTTGGTCCAGTACATGACCGAAATATCATACTCGCCCGCCACCAGCATATCCCAGCTCTGGCTCGGGTCGACCTTTTGCAGGTTGACCCCGACCCCGGCCTTGGCCAGTTGCTGTTGCAGCAATATGGCTATCTGCTCATCCACCTCATCCCCGGCGTTGACCACATAGTTAAGCTTCAAATCGGCCGCGCCGGCCGCTTGCAGCATCCGTCTGGCCTTTTCCGGATCGTACGGACGCCGCAGGTTGTCCGCGTAATGGAACAGCGCGCCCTCGGGGATATAGGCGTTGGCGACATGGCCGAAACCGAAGGTCACGGTATCGACAATGGCCTTTTTATCGATGGCGAAGTCCAGCGCCTGGCGCACCTCCGCTTTGGCCAGCGCGCCGTGCTCGTGGTTAATCAGCAGGTGATCCTCGCGGGTGGAGCGATCGAGATGCACCTCCAGGTTGGGATCCTGCTGCAACGAGGTGATGCGCGAGAACGGCACCGACAGCGCGGCGTCCAGCTCGCCGGCCTGCACTTTCAGCATGCGGGTATTGTCGTCGGGCAGCGTCAGCCACTCCACGCCGTCCAGCTTGACGCGGCCCGCCTGCCAGAAATAGGGGTTTTTCACCAGTACCACCTTTTCGCCCCGGGTCCAGGATTTGACGCTGAACGCGCCGGAACCCACCGGTGTTTCGGCAAAGGCTTCCTCGCCCATGGCTTTTACCACTTTCTCCGGCAGTATCGACACATTCGGCAGGGCCAGTTGCGACAGGAACGGCGCGGACGGCGTCTTCAGGGTCACCACCAGGGTATGGGGATCCGGCGCTTCGGCTTTGTCGATAACGCTATAGGAGTCACGCCATAACGAACCTTGGTTATCGCGGATGCGCAACAGGCTGAACACCGCATCCTGCGCGGTCACAGGCTGTCCGTCCGAGAATTTGGCGTCGCGTATCTTAAAGGTGTACACCTTGCCGTCCGGCGAGATTTCCCAACTTTCCGCCAGTCCCGGCTCCAGCCGGGTGCCGTTTTTATCCACCCGCACCAATACGTCGAACACATTGGAGAACACCCAGTTATCGGCGTTTTGCGCCGACCTGATCGGGTCAAAGGTGGTGCTGTCCTCGCGCCGGCCGATGCTTAATACCCCGGCGGCATCGGCAACCTGGCCGGCCGCGCTGATGGCGAGCAATGCTCCGGCGGCGACAACGTTAAAATGCTTACGCTTCATAGTTAACACACCTCATTCAAAAGGAAGGTCGGCTTCGCCGGTATTTCTGTCCAGCACACAGGCAAAAGCATGGTCGGCAACAAGCCGGGTATCAGGGGTGGAACCGGTACGGCAAGACGGTCGGGCATAACGGCAGCGGGGGTGAAAGGCGCACCCCGGCGGTATGGCAATCGGGCTGGGCGGTTCGCCGGCCAGCGGGTCGGCGGGCAGCGGCAGATCGGGATTGATTTCCGGAATGGCCGCCACCAGCGCCGCGGTATAAGGATGGCGCGGCAAACGGAACACCTGTTCCACCGGACCTTCCTCGACAATGCGTCCCAGGTACATCACCGCGACCCGATCGCACAGGCGGCGGACGATGGCCAGATCGTGGGCGATAAACAATATCGCCAGCCCCATGCGTTCGCGCAGGTCCATCAGCAGATTGATAATCTGTCCCTGGATGGACACATCCAGCGCGGCGACGCATTCATCCGCCACCATCAGGCGCGGTTCCAGCGCCAGCGCGCGGGCGATACCCGCCCGCTGGCACTGCCCGCCGCTCAGGGCGCCCGGCCGCTTATCCGCCTGCGCGGGCTGCAAACCCACCAGGGTCAACAGTTCGGCGACCCGGGCCGCTATCGCCGCCGGCGGGACTTTATGGTGCACGCGCAGCACTTCGGCGATACCGGCGCCGATGGTCTGGCGGGGATTGAGCGATGAAAACGGATCCTGGAAAATCATCGCCGTTTGCTGGCGCAGGCGGGCGATATCGCTGGACAGGCCGTGGGTGATGTTGCGGCCGTCAAAACGCACGCTGCCGCCGGTGCTTTTTTCCAGTTGCAGGATGGCGCGGCCGAGGGTGCTTTTACCGCTGCCGGATTCTCCCACCAGCCCCAGGGTTTCGCCGGGATGGATGCGCAGCGATACGCCGTTCACCGCCTGGATCCGCGGCCGGTTCCAACTAAAGGGGTTGCCGCCGGACAGCGGGAACGAGACCCGCAGCTCATCGACTTCAAGTAACGGCCAAGCGTTATTTACCATTGCCCCTCCCGGTGGGATAACGATTGCAAAGGATAAAAACAGGCCGCGCCGTGCGCCGCATCGTCCCGCGCGGGCAACATCGGCGGCTGCCGCGACGGACAAGCCTCCCCGGCCCGCATGCAGCGGGGATGGAACCGGCAGCCCGGCGGGAATCCATCCGCCGACGGCGGCTGACCCGGAATGGTTTTTAAGCGGCCGTTGCCGCCCTCGCTCACCGGCTGGCAGTCGATTAATCCCTGGGTATAGGGATGCAGCGGCCGCGCCAGCATCTGGCGTTTATCGCCGATTTCACACAGCCGGCCGCCGTACATCACCGCGATGCGGTCGCAGGTTTGCGCCACCACGCCCAGATCGTGGGTGATCATGATGATAGCCAGGCCAAGCCGGTCGCGCAGGCTCATCAACAATCGCAGGATCTGTACCTGCACCGTCACGTCCAGCGCGGTGGTCGGCTCGTCGGCAATCAGGACTTTGGGTTCGCAGGCCAGCGCCACGGCGATCATCGCCCGCTGGCGCATGCCGCCGGAGAATTCATGCGGATAGTGGCCCACCCGCCGTTCGGGATCGGGGATGCCCACCTGGCGCAGCAGGGCGACGGCCGCCGCCCGCGCCTCCCGCCGTCCCGCGCCGAAATGGGCGCTACGGCTTTCGGCTATTTGCCCGCCGATGGTCATCACCGGGTTAAGATGGCTGGCGGGATTCTGGAAAATCATGCCCAGCTGGCGGCCGCGCACCCGGGTCATCTGCCGCTGGTCAAGGGTCATGATATCGGTCCCGCCCAGCCAGGCCTCGCCGCCGGCCAGGGTTAATCCCTCGCCGGGCAGCAGGCGCATCAGCGCCCGGCAGGTGACGGTTTTGCCCGAACCGCTTTCACCGACCAGGCCGAGCATTTCACCCGCCGCCAGGGTAAAGGAGACATCATCCACCAACGCCGTGCCCTGGCGGTTGGCGACGGCCAGGTGGTTGACCCGCAGCAACGGCGCGCTCATGGCCGTTCCCCCAGCATATCGCCCAGGCCGTCGGCCAGCAGGCTGAACCCCATCGCCAGCAGTACGATGGCCAGGCCCGGAAAGGCGGTGATCCACCAGGCGGTGGTGATAAAACTCTGCCCTTCGGCGATCATCACCCCCCATTCCGCCGCCGGCGGCTGCACGCCCAGGCCGAGATAACTCACCGCCGCGCCGTTGAGCAGCACCAGCACGCAGTCCGACATGGAAAATACGATCGAGCCGGTCAGGGCGTTGGGCAGCAAATGGGCGAACAGGATGCGCGCATGGCTAAAGCCCAGGCTGCGCGCCGCCAGCATAAAGTCGCTGTGCTTGAGGATCAGCACCTGCGAGCGCACCAGCCGGGCGTAGGATACCCAGCCCACCAGCGCCATGGCGATATAAAAACTGCCGAGTCCCGGCCCGATAATGGCGATGATCGACAGCATCAGCACCAGAAATGGAAATGCCAGCACAATGTCGATGCAGCGCATGATAAAGGCATCGATCGGGCCGCCGAGATAACCGGACAACGCCCCGACGATGGTGCCGATGGCAAACGGAAACACCACGCCCAGCAGGCAGATCTGCAAATCGACGCGCGCGCCCCAGATAATCCTCGACAAGATATCGCGGCCGAAGTTGTCGGTACCGAACACGTGCGGCAGGCCAGGCGCCATCAGGCGCGCGTCCGCATCCTGGAACAGCGGATCAAAGGGCGCCAGCCAAGGGGCCAGCAGCGCCAGCGAAAACCCGATCAGCAGGATAATGACGCCCGCGCGCAGCGCCGCGCGGCGCTGCAGCCAGCGTATGGAAAAACGTCTTGCGGCGTGGCCGGGCATCATAGTTTTACCCTCGGGTCCAAGGCTACCGTCAGCAGATCGGCCAGCAGGTTCACCGCCACCGTCGCCAGGGCAAACACCATCACCACCCCCTGCACCACCATGTAATCACGGCTGAAAATCGCCTTGACCAGCAGCTGTCCCATGCCGGGGATGGCAAAAACGCTTTCAATCACCACCGTGCTGCCGATAAGCCAGCCGATATTCACCGCCAGCAGGTTCACCGTCGGCACCAGCGAGTTGGGCATGGCATGACGCCAGAAAATCCGCCCCTCCTCCTGGCCGCGCGCCCGGGCGGCGGTAACGTAATCCGCTTTCAGTTCCGCCAGCAGGCTGGCGCGCAGGTTGCGGGTCAGCACCGCCGACAGCGCCAGCGCCACCGTCAGGCTGGGCAACGCCAAATGATGCAGCCGTTCGCCCCAGGTATCGCCATAACCGGAGACCGGGAACCAGCCCAGGGTGACGCTGAACAATAAGATCATCATGATGCCGAGCCAGAACGCCGGAAAACCCAGCCCGGCGGTGGAGAGCAGCCGGATGGCCCGATCGGCGAAGCGTCCCCGGCGGCGGGCGGCGGCGGCGGCCAGCGGCACGGTCAGCAACAGCGCCAGCAGCACGCTGCCCAGCACCAGGCACAACGTGGGTTCAATCCGGGTCATGATGAGCTTTAAGGTATCGATGCGATAGACGATGGAGCGCCCCAGCTCGCCGTGCAGCAGGTTATTGAGAAAATAGCCGTACTGCACCCACAGCGGCTGGTCCAGCGCATACTGGGCGCGAATGCGCGCAATCGCCGCCGGGGTGCTGCGCACGCCCAGCAGGATACGGGCCGGATCGCCCGGGATGGCGCGCACCAGCATAAAGGTGATCAGGCTGATGCCCAGCAATACCGGCACCAGTTGTAACGGACGAAACAGGACAAATCGGTAGCGGTGCATCGCCGTTACCCCCTGCCGCTGTTGCGCTGACGGGCCGGATGCCCCAGGGTGCCCATGGCTTCATGCCGCGGCGGCATCGCCACGGCTTCCTGTCCCGGCGCGGCGCGCGGGCGGTGGAGTTCCCGGATCGGGTGAGGCATATCCGCCACGGTATTTTCCAGGTTCAGGCGCTTTGCCGCACCCGGATGGTGCAAGGCCGCCTCGTCGCCCGCGCCGAACTCATAGGCCGCCGCCCGATAGCCGTCGACCTCGATATCCTGTTGCCGGCCAGGCTTGATTTCACTCCACATACATCCCCCCCGGTGCTTTGCCGGCGGCCGTGCTTCGCCACCCTGATCATGCCCTTACGCTACGCATAAGCCGCGGTGCTGAACAGTTAGTAAAAATGCTAGGTTTGCTGTCCGGGCATGGCCGTCCCGTGGCATCCAAATTGCATGCCTGCAGATTGTCTCTGTGTTGTTTTCAAGATTGCGGATTGCGACAAAGGAAGGGCTTTGCAGGATCCATGCCCTGGTGACGCGGACGTTTTATTTCGAGGTAAGCCTGATGAATAGGGTCGTGAATACCACCCCGCAGCCGGACGACGGCCTTGACCAGGCCTTTTCATCATTGTTCCGGCAAGGCGCCCGGCTGGGCATGGAGGCGTTGATTTATGATTACACGCCGGTCCCGCGCTCGCTGGAGGGGGAACTGATCACCCCGTCGATACTGCGCATGAGCAACGTGCCGGAGGATATGCGGCGGTTATGGTGTGAAAGCGGATACTACCAGGTGGATCCGGTCCAGCTCTACGCCCTCGGGAGCTGCGCGCCCTTCGTCTGGTCATATCAGCGCCCGGACAGCTCATCGCTGCGCGACATTATTGGTGAAAGACACCGGCCGGTGACACACTATATGCGTGATAATAATATGCCCTGCGGCGCCACGGTGCCGCTGCACCTGCCCCAGGGCGGATTTGTCACCGTAACCGGCATCGTCAGCGGCAGCGGCCGTGAGCGCGACCTTGCCCATGCGCTGGCGGAGTTAAGCCTGCTGGCCCATACCTTCCAGGAACGGATTTATCCCTTGTTCGACCGCCAGATGCTGACCTGCCAGTATGTGCGCCTGAGCAAACGCGAGCGGGAGTGCCTGAGCTGGTCCGCGGAAGGGCTGACCGCCAAGGAAATTGCCCGCAAACTGTCGCGCTCGATTGCCACGGTGACGCTGCACCTGAATTCCGCGGCGCGTAAGCTGGGAGCCAGCAACCGCGTGCAGGCGGTGGTAAGGGCGATGCATTACCGTTTGCTCGACGGCTGAGCCCGGCCGGTCAATCGCGTTGCCGGCGCAATACCTAGCATTTTCTCTAGCTATCCGCCGCCGGGCGCGCTGTTTTACCCTAGGTTATCCTTAACCGACAGGTAAACCGTCATGTACAGCATCACCGAAGGCTATGCGCCGTTTCAACACTACCAAACCTGGTACCGCGTCTGCGGCGATCTCCACAACGGCAAGACGCCGCTGGTGGTGGCCCACGGCGGCCCGGGCTGCACCCATGATTATGTCGACGCGTTTCGCGATATCGCCCGGGGCGGCCGGGCGGTAATCCATTACGATCAGCTCGGCAACGGGCGCTCCACCCATCTGCCGGAACAGGGCGCCGCGTTCTGGCAGGTGTCGCTGTTCCTGGCGGAGCTGGATAACCTGCTGGCGCACCTTGGCATCGAGGACAACTACGCGCTGCTCGGGCAGTCATGGGGCGGGATGCTGGCGGCTGAGCACGCGGTGCTGCGCCCCGCCGGCCTGAAGGCGATAGTGATTGCCAATTCGCCGGCGTCAATGGAACTGTGGCTACAGGCGGCGGCCAGGCTGCGCGCGCAGCTGCCGCCCGCGGTGCAACGCTGTTTGCTAAAGCACGAGGCCGCGGGCACCATCGGCAGCGACGCCTACCGCCAGGCCACCGGGGTTTTTTACCAGCGGCACGTCTGCCGTCTTACGCCCTGGCCGGCGGAGGTCAGGCGCACCTTCGACGCGATGGACGCCGACCCGACGGTATACCATGCCATGAACGGCCCAACGGAATTCCATGTTATCGGCACCCTGAAATCCTGGAACATTATCGACCGGCTGGCGCGCATCCAGGCGCCGACGCTGCTGATTTCCGGCCGCTTCGACGAGGCGGCGCCGGAAGTGGTGCAACCGTTCAAAGACCAAATCGCCGGGGCGGAATGGGTGATATTCGAGCAATCAAGCCATATGCCCCACGTCGAGGAACGCGACGCCTGCATGCGGGTGGTGGAGACGTTCCTCGCCCGGCATCTGGCCGCCGGGGAAACCGCCCTCAGCCGATAACCGCCATGGCGGCGTTGACGCCGGTGCCCACATCCACCCGCCCGGCGCGCAGCCGGTTAAGCGCCCCGCCCAGCGCCGTCAGGGCAACGACGGCATACAGCGGCCTGGCGGTCGGCCCCATATGGCCGACCCGCATCACCTTGCCCAGCGTCTCGCCGCGCCCGGAGGAAAACATCACGCCGTAATGTTCCCGCGCCAGGGCGCGCCATTGCGCTTCGTCGACCCCTTCGGGTACGCGGATCGCGGTGGCGGTGGGCGAGGCGATGGATTCCCGCGCCGCCCATAACGACAGTCCCATCGCCCGCAGTCCGGCGCGAAATGCCCTGGCGGTCAGGTCATGCCGCGCCCAGACCTGCTCCGGACCCTCGCCGAGATAGCCGTCCAGCGCCGCCTCCAGGCCGTTGATCTCCGCCACCGACGGGGTATAAGGAAACGGCTCGTCGGCCAGCCAGGCCCGTTCCCAGTCCAGCAGGCTGAGCACCGAGGCGCGCGGCGCATCGGGGTTGGCCTTGATTTTGCGCCATCCCCCTTCGCTTACGGCCACCAGGCTTAACGACGGCGGGCATCCCAGGCATTTATTCGGACCGGTGATAAAGATATCGGCGCGGCAGCTGTCCGGCGTCACCGCCATGCCGCCGAACGAGGACACCGCGTCAACCAAAAACAGCCTGCCGTGGCGTTTGACAACGCAACCAATCTCATCGACGGGATTCAACGTGCCGGACGGCGTGTCGTGGTGGCACAGGCAGACGATGCCGATCTCCGGATGGCGCCGTAATTCCCGGTCAACCACCGCCGGATCCAGCGCCTCGTTATACGCGACGGCCAACTCCCGCACCGTGGCGCAGTATCGCCCGGCCCAGTCGCCGAAACCCGCGCCATACACCCCGGACACCAGGTTCAGCACCACATCGTGGCGGGCAATCAGCGAGGCCGCCGCCGCCTCCAGCGCCAGCACCGGTTCTCCCTGCAAAATCAGCGGGATGGACTCGGTCCGCATCGCGGCCGCCGCTTTCCTGCTGACCCGTTCAAAGCAGGCCAGGAACGCCGGATCGTAGTCGTACCAGACCGGCATCGACAGCGCGCGCAATACCGCCGGATAGGCGTCCACCGGGCCGGTGGTCAGGGTAAACAGAGGGTCGTTGCCTGCGTTTTTCATCATTCTCTCTCTTGGATCCGGGGAGCGGCGCGGTGCGGAGAATACGGCATGGGCACGCTTTCCCGATAGTAAACTCGTCCGGCCAGGTGGCGACAAAGCAGCCCGGCCAGTGGTCCCCTTTGCCCGCCACGCCGGAATAGCCGTGCTGGGTCAGCACCGGATACTCCCCGCGCGCGCAGTGCCGGCCGCCGAGGTAACTGTCATGGCGCGCGCCGCAAACAGGCGGTGGCCGCCATCGCCCGCCGCTTATCGGCGCGGGCGGGCAGCAGGCGCAACAGCATTTCGGCGGTTCCACCGCCAGCGGCATGCGGGTATCGGCTTTCAGGATCTGCTCCTGTTCGGGTGAAAACAGCATCATCATGGGGTTGTCAAAGACCGCCAGGCGCCGGCCGGCACAGGATCCGACCCGCGCCGCCGGCGCAGTCGAGCGCGATGGATAACGGCTTCTCCCCGCCGCGCGTCGACAGGGCAACCTCGCGGCGGGTCTGCCAGGACCGGCCTTCCTCGCCGCACCAGAGGCGCTGGACCGGCATCCGATCCTGCTGACTGTTTAAGATAACCACCTCGCCGCCGCCGACATTTTTCCATAGCCCGGTGGACAGGGTTGCGCCGGGGGCGATGCCGCCCAGCGGGACCGAGTACCAATGGGCGGTGGTCGCTTCACAATCCAAAGGGACCTGACCGGTGTTTGTTACCACCACCGAAAAAGGGGTTAGGCCATGCGTACCGCGTTGATAGTTTGTTGATTCCCCAGCGCAGATTGCGGTGGTGAAAAAAAACAAACAGGACAATACTAGCCCCCGTGATTTCATTTACTGCCCCTGTTAACGCGCCACACCCGATCGGAATGCACCAGAAAAGATTTTATCAGCCGCAATGTCAACAATAAAATTTACCGAGGACAGAACATGATGGTGAAAAGTTGGTTAAAATACGCCGCCGCGATGTCGGTAATGTCGGTGCTGTGCTCAGCGGCCTATGCCGCTGATATCAAGGCAATAGCCATAGTCACCCCCGAACCCGGCACCGATTTCGGCTGGAACCAACAGGGCATCAACGCCGCCAGGGAAGCCGGCGCCAAAGAAGGCGTCAAGGTCATGGTGGCGGATAACCTCGGCTATGGCGATATCCGCCCCACGCTGCGCGACCTGGCGGAAGACGGGGCGCAGCTGATCATTGCCCATGCCAGCGGCTATAACCAGTCGGGACCGGAAATCGGCGCCCAGGCCAACGTGCCGGTGGCCATTACCGACAGCCCGTCCTCGTTAAAAGCCGGTAAAGTGGCCGATTACACGGTAAGCGGCCAGGAAGGGGCCTACCTGGCCGGCACCCTGGCGGCAAAAATGTCGCGCAGCGGCACCATCGGCATCGTGGTTTCCGGCGAACCGCCGTCCTGGAACGCGCAGTCCTCGGCCTTTATCCGCGGCGCCCGGGCGGCCAGGGGCGATATCAAAATCCGCTATGCGGTGATTGGCCCGGCGGCGTACAGCGACGCCGCGGGCGGTAAACGCGTGGCGGCCTCCGTTATCGCCGCCGGCGCGGATATTATCTTTGGCCAGGGCAACGGCTCGAGCTTCGGCATGCTGCAGGCGGTGGAAACCACGCCGGCGCCGGACGGCGGCAAAGTCTATTTTATCGACGTCATCGGCGACAAGTCCCCGATCGACAAAGGGAACTTGCTCAGTTCCGTCTTATGGAACCTGACGCCGGTCTACACCGCCATGATCGAAGACCTGAAGCAGGATAAGTTCGGTTCGCACAACTACAAAACCTCGCTGGCCGACGGCTCGATCAGCCTGCTGAAAACCTCGCATATTCCGGATGACATCTGGAAAAGCGTTAATGTCGTGCGTGACGACATCATCAGCGGCAAAATCACCGTGCCGGCCGACTACGACGCAAAATCGCTGCATACTCTGCTGGCGGCCGGCGGCAAATAGCCGGACGGAAATTAGGAGCGTGCGTCCCGTCGCGCTCCGCTAATGTTAAAGAGTTAATGATGAGCCAAGACCTATCTTCATTGGCCTCCCCGATCGTGACCGTCAGCCGGGTCACCAAGCGGTATCCCGGCATTATCGCCAATAACCAGGTTGACCTGGCGCTGTGGGCCGGGGAGGTTCATGTATTGCTCGGGGAAAACGGCGCCGGCAAGTCGACCCTGGTCGCCATGCTTGCCGGGCTGCAGCAGCCTGACGAAGGCCATATCGCCGTTGACGGACGGATCGAGTTGCTGGGCTCCCCCCGCCGCGCCCGCGCCTTGGGCATCGGCACCGTGTTCCAGCACGCCATGATGGTGCCGGGCTTAAGCGTAGTGGATAATATCGCCCTCGGCGATCCCTGGTGGCGTCGTCCCGCCCGCCGTCATTACGCCGGCCGGGTCAGCGACATCGCCCGGGATATCGGCGTGACGGTAAACCCGTTTGCCCTGGCCGGCTCGCTGTCGCTGGGCGAACTGCAGCAGGCGGAAATCGTCAGCACCCTGCTGCGCGGCAGCCGGGTGCTGATCCTTGACGAAGCCACCGCCATGCTGACGCCCCATAACGCCCACGAGCTGGGACAGTTAATGCGCAGGCTGGTGGCGCAGGGCCTGGCGGTGGTGTTTATCACCCACAAGCTTAACGAGGCGCTGGCCTGGGGCGATCGCGTCTCGGTGCTGCGTCTCGGGCGCAAAGTGGGCGAAATCGGGCCGGAACGGCTTAAATCCCTCACCACCCGGCAGGCAACCCATGAAGTGGTCGAGATGATGTTCAATATTGCCTCACCGGCCGATGCCGCGCCGTTGCCCGCCGCCGCGCCTGCCCGGAAATGCCTCGGTAAACCGGTGCTGGAGGCGCTGGCGCTGGAGGTGGACGATCCGCTGGTGCCGGTCGCCGGCATCGAGCTTAAAATCTGCGCCGGCGAAATCGTGGGCATCGCCGGCATCGACGGCAACGGGCAAAAGCAGCTGGCCGAGGCGCTGGCCGGGCAGCGTCCCCTGGCCGGCGGCCGGATTTATCTCGTGGGCGAGCCGATAGAACATTGCAGCATCGGCCAGCGCCGCCGGCGCGGGCTGCGCTATGTCACCGACGATCGGCTGGGGGAAGGCACCGTCGGCGCGTTTCCGGTATCGATTAACCTGCTGCTGAAGCAGATAGGCGATGCGCCGTTCTGGCGGCGCGGCATCGTGCGGCCGGACGCTATCGCGCGGTATGCGCGGGAGCAGATCCGCGCATACGATATTCGCACGCCGGCAATCGACACGCCGCTGGGCAAGCTGTCCGGCGGCAATATCCAGAAAGCGTTGCTGGCGCGCGAGCTGGGCGGCCAGGCCAGGGCGGTGATCTTTGCCAAACCGACCCATGGGCTAGACGTGCAGAATATTAAATCAATCCGCGGCCGGATACGCCGGTCGGCCGAAGCGGGCATGGCGGTATTGCTGATATCCACCGATCTGGAGGAACTGCTGGAGCTGGCGGATCGGATCGCGGTAATGTCGCAGGGCCGGATTGTCGGCATGGTCGACAACAATCCGGCGGCCCGTGGCCGAATCGGTGAACTGATGAGCGGAGCTATGCCATGAGCAGTCAATCCAGTCATACCCGGGCGCCCGGGCCTTTATCCCTGCCGCGGCTTAAATCCGCCCTGGCGCGCGTCGGGCTATCCGTGGGGCCGGTGGCAATCGCCCTGGTGATAACCGGCGGGCTGCTGGTGGCGATGGGCGTCAACCCGCTGGAGTACTATGGTTTTATCCTGCAAAAGGGCCTGATGACCCCCTCGGGCCTGCAGGCGACGCTGACCCGCATGGGGCCGCTGCTGTTAATCGCCGCCAGCCTGATGGTGGCGTTTCGCGCCGGCCTGTGGAATTTGGGCGGCGACGGCCAG
The DNA here is from genome assembly GCF_010131535.1 of Acerihabitans arboris. Lineage (GTDB taxonomy): Bacteria > Pseudomonadota > Gammaproteobacteria > Enterobacterales > Enterobacteriaceae > Acerihabitans > Acerihabitans arboris. Next base: position 111,462 of record NZ_WUBS01000018.1, on the reverse strand, counting down.
TTTTTACTGGGCGCGGTGATCGCCTCGGCGGTGGCGGCCCCGCTTAACGATATGGGCGCGCCGTCCTGGCTGACGCTATTGGCGGCGATGGCCGCCGGCACGATAACGGGCGGCCTGTGGGCCATACTGCCGGCCATCTTGAAGGCCTGGCAGCATATCAACGAAATCATCACCACCATGATGATGTCGTTTTTAGGTATTTCACTGGCCAACGTGCTGGTGAAGCTGGTGTTTGCCGATCCCGCCACCACGGTGCCGGAAACCCGTACCCTGCCCTATGAGCAGCGATTGCCGTCGCTGTTCGGCACCCATATTTCCAGCGGGCTGCCGATCGGCCTGTTTGCCGTGATCGCGGTGCACTGGATGATGACCCGTACCGCTTTCGGCCTGCGGCTGCGCACCGTGGGCGCCAATCCGCGCGCGGCGCTGCATGCCGGCCTGCCGGTCGGGGCGCTGACCATCGCGGTATTCGCCCTGTCCGCGGCGCTGGCGGGTCTTGCCGGGGCGGTGGAGGTTATCGGCATCGAAGGCAACGTGCGAGCAGACTGGAACCCGGCCTATAGCCTGCTGGTGGTGCCGCTGGTGTTTCTGGCCCGCTTCAACGGCTTCGCCGCCATCGCCTTTGTGTTTATTTTTTCGGTGCTGTCCATCGGCAGCGAAAGCGCGGCCAGGCGAATGGGCGTGCCAAACCATTTCACGCTGGTCACGGTGGCCGTGCTGCTTATCGTGCTCGGCCTGACGGAAATGGTGGAGCAGCGGCGACGCGACCGCGCGGGTGTTCAATAAGGGGAAAATGATGGATCTGCTGACGCAAGGTTTTCTGACCTCCCTGCTGCTGGGGGCGATTGTCGCCGGGGTGCCTTTACTGTTAACCGGCCTGGGCGAACAGCTGTCGGAAAAGGCCGGGGTGTTGAATATCGGCCTGGAAGGCATGATGCTGACCGGCGCCTACCTGGGCTTTTATATCGCCTGGCAAAGCCAGTCCATGAGCCTGGGGCTGTTGGCCGGCGCCGCCGGGGGCGTCATTATCGCCATGCTGATGGCCGGCCTGTGCGTATGGCTGCGCCTCAACCAGATTGTTATCGGCATCGCCCTGACCCTCGGCGCCGAGGGAGCCACCGCCCTGCTGCACTACCTGCAGTTCAGCCGCACCTATCCCCGCCTGGGCGGCATCGATACCCTGGCGCTGCCGCTGCTATCCCATATCCCGTTTATCGGCCGCGTGCTGTTCAACCAGCCGCCGGTGGTCTATCTGGCGGTGGCCTGCGTGGCGCTATTCGCCGCCGTCTACCGCCATACCAACCTCGGGCTTTATCTGCAGGCCGCCGGCGACAAGCCCGCCGCCCTTGACGCCGCCGGGGTAAACGTCCTGTGGACCCGCACCCTGGCGGTGCTGGTCACCGGCGCAATGGCGGGCCTGGGCGGCGCCTTTATGTCGCAGGTCGGCGCCGGTATCTTTGTGCCCTTTATGACCCAGGGCAACGGCTTTATCGGCATCGTGCTGGCGATGCTGGCGCGCGGCAAACCGCTGTGGGTGCTGGGCGGGGCGTTGTTGTTCGGCGCGTGCCTATCCCTGACCACCGCGCTGCAGGTGCTGGGGGTGGACGTGCCCACCGATGTGATCCAGATGCTGCCGTTTATGGCGGTGATGTTGGTGCTGATTATTTTCGGCCGCCGCGCCAGCTTGCCCGACGCGCTGGGGACGGCCTATGTAAGGGGAGCGCGCTGAGCGGGGATTATTACCGCTTCAGCGGCGTGATCAAGCCTTCCAGGCCTTCGATTTTGATGGCGAGCGTAATCGACATCAGTTCCCCCAGCCGGCCCTGGGGAAACTCGCCCTTACGGGCAAACCAGAGCAGGTAAGGTTCGGGCAGATCGATTAGCCGCCGGCCCTGGTATTTGCCAAACGGCATTTCGGTATTGGCAATGGCCACCAGATCTTCTTTTTCCATTATCTATCCCTCTTAGCCAGGCAGGATTAACCTCATTCGCCCAGCAGGCGCATCATTTCCGCCTCATCCATGACCGGAATATTCAGCTGCTGGGCCTTGGTCAGCTTGGAACCCGCCGCCTCCCCCGCGATGACCAGATTGGTCTTGGCCGACACGCTGCCGCTGACCTTGGCGCCGAGGGCCACCAGGCGATCCTTGGCCTCATCCCTGGAAAGTCCGGTTAACGAGCCGGTCAGCACTACCGTCTTGCCGGCGAAGGGGGTGTTATTTTCCGCCGGCGCCGCCGCGGGCGCCGGCCAGTGGATGCCGATGGCGGGGCTTACCAGCTCCGCGATCACATCCAGGTTATGCTGTTCGTCAAAAAAGTTGCGCACATGGGTGGCCACCACTTTGCCGATATCCTGCACGCTAACCAGCGCGTCGATATCGGCGGCATACAACGCATCCAGGGTCTTGAATTCCGTCGCCAGGTTGGCGGCGGTGGCCTCGCCCACTTCGCGGATGCCCAGGGCATACAGGAAACGGGCAAAGGTGGTCTGCTTGGCGGTTTCCAGGGCGGTGAGCAAATTCTGCGCCGACTTCGGCCCCATGCGTTCAAGGCGGGCCAGCATCTCCTTGTTGAGGCGAAACAGATCGGCGGGGGTCTTGACCAATTCGCGCTCGACCAGCTGATCGATGATTTTATCGCCCAAGCCGTCGACATCAAGCGCCCGGCGCGACACAAAATGCTTCAGCGCCTCTTTGCGCTGGGCGCCGCAGACCAGGCCGGCGGTACAGCGCACCACCGCTTCCCCTTCCACCCGCTCGACGTCGGAGCCGCATACCGGGCAATGCGTGGGGAAAACAATAGGCCGGGCGTCCGCCGGGCGCTGCTCCAGCACCACGCCGACCACCTGGGGAATCACGTCGCCGGCGCGGCGGATAATCACCGTATCGCCGATCTGCAATCCCAACCGCTCTATTTCATCGGCATTATGCAATGTGGCGTTGCTGACCATGGCGCCGGACACCAGCACCGGCTCAAGACGGGCCACCGGCGTCACCGCGCCGGTACGGCCCACCTGGAACTCGACGTCCCGCACCCGGGTCATCTGCTCCTGGGCCGGGAATTTATAGGCAATGGCCCAGCGCGGGGCGCGGGCGACAAAACCCAGCCGTTGCTGCAGCGCCAGGGAGTCGACCTTAATCACCACCCCGTCGATATCAAATCCCAGCGTGGGGCGCATTTCCTGCACACGGCGATAAAACGCCAGCACCTGCTCGCCGCCGGTACACAGCTCGATACGGTTACTGACCGGCACGCCCCAGGATTTAAACAACTGCAGCCGTTCCCAATGGCTGGCGGGCAGTTCGCCGCCCTCCAGCAGGCCGACGCCGTAGCAGAAAAAGGTCAGCGGCCGTTTGGCGGTGATCGACGGATCCAACTGGCGCAGCGAGCCGGCGGCGGCGTTGCGCGGATTGGCGAACACCTTGCCGCCCTCGCGTTTGGCGTCGTCATTTAACCGCTGGAAGCCCGTTTCCGACATAAACACTTCGCCGCGGATTTCCAGCCGTTGGGGGATCGGACCATTGCCGTCCTGTAGCCGCAGGGGGATGGTGCGGATAGTGCGCACATTGGCGGTAATATCCTCGCCGGTGGCGCCGTCGCCGCGGGTGGCGGCGCGCACCAGCTCGCCGTTTTCGTACAGCAGGCTCACCGCCAGGCCGTCAAGCTTCAGCTCGCAGCAGAACACCAGGTCGTCGTCGCTTTTCAGGCGATCGCGCACCCGTTTGTCAAACGCCAGGAGGCCGGCTTCGTCAAACACGTTGTCCAGCGACAGCATCGGCACTTCATGCCGGATCTGGTCAAAGGCGCTAAGCGGCGCGCCGCCGACGCGCTGGGTGGGGGAATCGGCGGTGAGCAGTTCCGGATACTGGGTTTCCAGCTCGCGCAGTTGCGCCACCAGCCGATCGTATTCGGCGTCCGGCACCTGCGGCTCATCCATCACATGATAAAAATATTCATAACGACGCAACAGCGCGCGCAGGGAGTCGATTTGTTGATTGATTGGTTCCATTGCTCACCATCAGCGAAAAACCCCCCGCAGGCGGGGGGCGAAGGGTTCAGGCACAACAGCCGTCAAGCGTCAGGCGCTGGCGTTGACATCAAGCACGTCGCGAATGCGCGCCTTGTAGATATCCAGCTTCTGGGGCGTCAGCATCCGGCGCTCGTCGTCAAGCACCACGCCGCCGCAATCGTCCGCAATGCGCTGCGCTGACTGCAGCATAAGTTTGAAGTTCTGGTGCGCGTCACCGTAAGAAGGCACCATCATAAACATGGAGACGCCCGGCGTGGTGAAGGCTCCCATCTCTTCGGGATCGAAAGATCCCGGTTTGACCATATTCGCCAGGCTGAACAGCACCGGGCCGCTGCCCGCCGGGCTCAGGTGACGATGGAAGATGTTCATTTCCCCAAACTGGAAGCCGGCCTGCAATACGCTTTGCAGCAGTTCCTCGCCGCCAATCACGGTGCCGTTATGGGCCGCGACGTGCAGCACCAGCACGGTTTCCTTGCGCTTGACCGGCTCGGCCGTCGCCGGGGCGGAGGCATCCTGCACGGCGTCGTGAGCGTGCGACCCCTGGGATGTTTGCTCCTCAGGGGCCGGCGGACGTGGGGAGGACGCGTACGGCTCATCGGGCAGCACCGCCTGCTGTCGCTTTTTGAAAAATGAGGTTTTCGGCCGCGGCGCCGCAGCTGGCGCCTCGTCGTCCGGCTCGTTGCCGACATCGACATCATCATCATCATCGAGCAGGGGATCAAAGTTATTGCGTTCGCGCACGGGCGATCCGCCCGTCTGCGGCGCTTGCCGCTGCGAACGCGCGCCATGCGCATGACCGCCCTGGGTACGGGTGTCCTGTTCGTGCTCATGCGTGTCATAGCGCCCAAAAGCAGGCTCTTCGGTACGAACCTTCGTTACCCGGACTTCGCCCACGCCTTCATCGCGCTCTTCCAGCGGAGGCTCGTCCTGATCCTGACGGTCTTGTTTCAGTCGTTTAACCGGGCGATCGCGGAAAACCGATGAGCGTTCTTTACGGCTGGTCCACAGGCCGTGTAATAGCAACGCTATGATAGCGATCGCACCAACAACGATTAATATCAGACGCAAATCCTGCATCATTGCCATCTCAGTTGTTCTAATTCATTGCCACGGCGGCAAACATTTACTCTCTTAACTCTATTTGCCTGCGTAGACAAGTGCAAGTCCGCACGGTACTTTCTGACAATAAAGATAGCATCTGCACAGTTTTTTGCTGTTTTTTCAACCAAAAGTGCTAAAACGACAGAAAACCGGGGCGCCCGATGCGCTAGCTTCCCTTTTTATCCGTATAAAAAATGGCCTGGAAAAATGCATAACGACACAAAATCCCGCAGCGGTTTCCATTATTTTGTCCGTGGCTGGCATTTAATGATGCTTCCCGGCATCAAACGCTACGTTGTACTGCCGCTGTTGATGAACATCGTGCTGCTCGGCGGCGCGTTCTGGTGGCTCTATTCGCGCCTGAATATCTGGATCCCCGCGCTGTTGGAACACATACCCGGCTGGCTGCAATGGCTGGGCTATCTGCTATGGCCGCTGTGCGTACTGGCGGTGCTGCTGGTTTTCAGCTATTTCTTCAGCACTATCGCCAACTGGATAGCCGCGCCGTTCAGCGGCCTGCTGGCGGAACAGCTGGAGGCGAAGCTGACCGGCCATATCCCGCCCGACGGCGGGGTCATGGGCATGGTGAAGGATACGCCGCGCATCCTGCACCGCGAGTGGCTTAAGCTAGCGTATTACCTGCCGCGGGCGCTGGCGCTGCTGCTGCTGCACCTGATACCGGCCTTCGGCCAGACGGTGGCGCCGGTGCTGTGGTTTTTATTCGGCGCCTGGATGATGGCCATCCAGTACAGCGATTATCCTTTCGACAACCATAAAGTCCCTTTTGTGACCATGCGCCGCGCATTGGCGCGCCATAAGACCCAAAATATGCAGTTCGGCGCCCTGGTGTATGTCTGCACGGTCATTCCGTTGCTCAACCTGGTGATTATGCCGGTGGCGGTATGCGGTGCCACGGCGATGTGGGTCGACCGCTACCGCGACGATTTTGCGGCATCGCTACCGGTACGGTGACGGCTTACCGCCCCGCGGGGCAAGGTTGCCCGCCCGGCGGGACGGTAAGCCGGCCGCCCTTGGTGCCGGCCGCCGGCATGGGCATGCGTTCTTAAAACTTATGTCTTAATAACATATCGATATACTATTCTTTCACTTCCGTCAGCCATGCGAAAGGGTATGCTTTGGTTATCATTCCCCTAATTTGCACTTACAGTAAAGGACTGGCCATGAGCAATATTTACGAAGACAATTCTTACACCATCGGCCATACGCCGCTTGTACGCTTAAATCGTATCGGTAACGGCCGTATTTTGGCTAAAGTTGAATCCCGTAACCCGAGCTTCAGCGTGAAATGTCGTATCGGCGCAAATATGATTTGGGACGCGGAAAAACGCGGCGTGCTGAAAGAAGGCGTTGAGCTGGTTGAACCCACCAGCGGCAACACCGGTATCGCCCTGGCGTATGTCGCCGCGGCGCGCGGGTATAAACTTACCCTGACCATGCCTGAAACCATGAGCACCGAACGCCGTAAACTGCTCAAGGCATTGGGCGCCAGCCTGGTGCTGACCGAGGGGCCGAAAGGCATGAAGGGCGCCATCGCCAAGGCGGAGGAGATCGTCGCCACCGATCCCAAGCGTTACCTGATGCTGCAACAGTTCAGTAATCCCGCCAACCCGGCCATTCATGAACAAACCACCGGTCCGGAAATCTGGGAAGACACCGACGGCGACGTCGACGTGTTTATTGCCGGCGTCGGCACCGGCGGCACCCTGACAGGGGTTAGCCGTTATCTGAAAAATACCAAGGGCAAAGCGGTCATTTCCGTGGCCGTTGAACCTACCGACTCGCCGGTAATCAGCCAGGCGCTGGCCGGTGAGGAAATCAAGCCGGGCGGTCATAAGATCCAGGGCATCGGCGCCGGTTTTATCCCGGAAAACCTCGATTTGAGCCTGATCGACCGCGTGGTGAAAATCACCAATGACGAAGCCATCAGCACCGCCCGCCGTTTGATGGAGGAAGAAGGCATCCTCGCCGGCATCTCCTCCGGCGCCGCGGTTGCCGCCGCGCTCAAGCTGCAGGAAGATCCGGCTTTCGCCGACAAGACCATCGTGGTAGTGCTGCCCTCTTCCGGCGAACGTTATCTCAGCACCGCGCTGTTTGCCGACGTGTTTACCGAAAAAGAGCTGCAGCAATAAAATCATCCATCGTCGCTTATGTGCGCTTAACGCTAAAAAAGCACCCTTACGGGTGCTTTTTTGTGGAGTAGATCAAATTTTTGCCCCCTGCGTAATTGATTTTGTTGGCTCTGTCTTGTATTTAAGCAGACAATTATTTCGATGTATGAAATTAATCAGGCTATTAATTGTTCTGCTAGCTGAATCGATTAACGACCTATGGATTTTCGCTGAAAAGCGGCATAATGGTAAACGGCGTCACGGCATAACAAAGCCTTCAGAAGATTTAGCCAGAAATGCTTTTATACCGTTTTCTGCTCGCATACATCTTTGTCTTTGTCACATACTCAGGCACTAACCATATAGGCTAAAGTCCATGTTTTAAGCTAAACTTTAGCCCCACAACACTGATATCATCTAATAAGTTGGGGAAACATAATGTTCCAGCAAGAAGTTACGATTACCGCACCTAACGGTCTCCATACCCGTCCTGCCGCTCAGTTTGTCAAGGAAGCCAAAGGCTTCGTCTCCGATATCACCGTAAGCTCGAACGGCAAGAGCGCCAGCGCCAAGAGCCTGTTTAAACTGCAAACGCTGGGCCTGACCCAGGGCACCGTGGTCGCTATCATCGCCGAAGGCGAAGATGAGCAGAAAGCTGTGGAACATCTGGTTAAACTGATGGCAGAGCTTGAGTAATCCAGGCCCGTTATTTTAAGTCAACGCGAGTCACGAGTAAGAAGGGTAGGGTTATGATTTCAGGCATTTTAGCATCACCGGGTATCGCCTTTGGTAAGGCGCTCTTACTAAAGGAAGATGATATTGTCATCAACCGGAAAAAGATCTCTGCCAACCAGGTTGAGCAGGAAACCGAGCGTTTTCTGGCTGGACGAACCAAAGCATCCGCGCAGCTGGAAGCGATCAAGACCAAAGCTGGCGAAACCTTCGGTGAAGAAAAGGAAGCAATCTTCGAAGGCCATATCATGTTATTGGAAGACGAAGAGCTTGAGCAGGATATCATAGCCCTTATCAAAGAAGACCTGGCCACGGCTGACGCCGCCGTTTACAGCGTTATCGAGACCCAGGCCAAGGCGCTGGAAGAGCTTGACGACGAATATCTGAAAGAGCGCGCCACCGACGTGCGCGATATCGGCAAGCGGCTGCTGAGGAATATCCTCGGCATGCCGATTATCGATTTAAGCGCCATCGCCGATGAAGTGGTGCTGGTGGCTACCGATTTAACCCCTTCAGAGACCGCGCAGCTCAATCTTGACAAGGTGCTGGGTTTTGTCACCGATCTGGGCGGCCGCACCTCGCATACCTCCATCATGGCCCGCTCCCTGGAGCTGCCGGCCATCGTGGGCACCGGCAACGTGACCAAAAACGTGGTTAATGGCGATTATCTGATTCTCGATGCCGTCAATAACCAGGTGTACGTTAATCCGACGCCGGAACAAATCGAAGAACTCAAGGCGCTGCATAGCCAGTACGTGCTGGAAAAAACCGAACTGGCCAAGCTCAAGGACCTGCCGGCCATTACCCTTGACGGCCATCAGGTGGAAGTGTGCGCCAACATCGGCACGGTGCGCGACGTCGCCGGCGCCGAGCGTAACGGCGCCGAAGGCGTGGGCCTGTATCGCACCGAGTTCCTGTTTATGGATCGCGACTCGCTGCCGACCGAGGAAGAACAGTTCCAGGCGTACAAGGCGGTGGCGGAATCCCTGAGCACCGGTTCCATTATCGTGCGCACCATGGACATCGGCGGCGATAAAGATTTGCCGTACATGAACCTGCCCAAGGAAGACAATCCATTCCTGGGCTGGCGCGCCATCCGCATCGGCCTCGACCGCAAGGAAATGCTGCACGCGCAGCTGCGCGCCATCCTGCGGGCGTCCTCCTTCGGCAAGCTGCGCATCATGTATCCGATGATCATTTCGGTCGAGGAAGTGCGCGAGCTGAAAGGCGAGCTGGAGCTGCTGAAGACGCAGCTGCGCGAGGAAGGCAAATCGTTCGACGAATCCATTGAAGTGGGCGTGATGGTGGAAACTCCCGCCGCCGCGACCATTGCCCATCATCTGGCAAAAGAAGTTGATTTCTTTAGTATTGGGACAAACGACTTAACTCAGTATACTCTTGCGGTGGATCGCGGTAACGAGTTAATTTCGCATCTCTATAACCCCATGGCTCCGGCTGTGCTGACGCTTATTAAGCAGGTTATTGACGCATCTCACGCGGAAGGTAAATGGACTGGTATGTGTGGCGAGCTGGCAGGTGATGAACGTGCTACACTACTGTTATTAGGGATGGGACTGGATGAATTCAGCATGAGTGCTATCTCTATCCCGCGCATCAAGAAAATTATTCGTAATACAAATTTTGGCGATGCAAAGGCGTTAGCAGAGGAAGCTTTAGCTCAACCGACCGCGGAAGAGCTGATGAATCTGATCAACAAATTCATTGAAGAAAAAACGCTCTGCTGATTTCACGACGCTGACCCGATATAAATGCTTAGGAGAAGATCATGGGTTTGTTCGATAAACTGAAATCTCTGGTTTCCGATGATAAGAAAGACATGGGAAGCATAGAAATTGTTGCACCCCTTTCAGGTGAAATTGTTAACATTGAAGATGTACCTGATGTCGTTTTCGCCGAAAAAATCGTGGGCGATGGCATCGCAATTAAACCCAGCGGCAACAAGATGGTGGCACCGGTAGACGGCACAATTGGGAAAATCTTTGAAACCAACCATGCTTTCTCTATCGAATCCGACAGCGGAATTGAGCTTTTTGTCCATTTTGGCATCGACACCGTCGAGCTGAAGGGCGAAGGTTTCAAGCGTATCGCACAGGAAGGTCAGCGCGTTAAAAAAGGCGATGTGGTCATTGAGTTTGATCTGCCGTTACTGGAAGAGAAAGCGAAATCCACATTGACTCCGGTTGTGATTTCAAACATGGATGAAATCAAGGAACTGATTAAACTGACCGGCAGTGTCGTTGTAGGTGAAACTCCCATTATTCGTATAAAGAAATAATACCAGGCAAACCAATCCCAGCCCGGACGCCATGGCGTCCGGCGCAAACGGCACCCCTTGAGGTGCCGTTTCTACTTTATGACAACGAACTCGGAATGTTGCAAGGGTATGGTGGGCAAACAGATGGGCGCCTATCCCCAATGGGGAATGCGGATATGGATTACCAGGCCGCCGGCGGCGCCGTTGTGCGCGTCCACCTGCCCGTCATGGGCCACTACCGCCTTGCGGGCAATGGCCAGTCCCAGGCCGTAGCCCTTGCCGTTTAGCGGCGAATTCACCCGCACGAAGGGATCAAAAATGCTTGAGAGCTTGCTTTCCTCCACGCCGGGGCCCTGGTCGGCAACGGTAATATCCAGCTGCGTGTCCACCCGTGCCAGGTTTACGCTAACGCGCTGTCCATGGGTAGAGAAACGCACTGCGTTACGTACGATATTTTCCACCGCGCGCCGCATCATTTCCGCATTGCCTTTAACAGTATAATCCTCCGGCTGGCTGGCGCTGAGCACAATCTGCACCCCGGGCACCTGCGCCTCGTAGCGCGCGTCGTTGACCACCGCCTCCACCAGGCCGTACAGGTCGAAATAATCTTCTCCCGGCGACCCCTGGTGCTCGGCGCGGGTCAGCGCCAGCAGTTCGCCAATCATCCGGTCCAGCCTGCCCGCCTCGTGCTCGATGCGATCGAGCGACGCGTAGACGTTTTGCGGGTTCTGGTGCGCCAGCCCAATGGCCAGCTGCAGGCGCGCCAGCGGCGAGCGCAGCTCGTGGGACACATCATGCAGCAGCGCCTCGCGGTCGCTGACCAGCACCTGCAACCGTTCGGCCATGGCGTCGAAATCCTTGGCCACGTCGGTTATCTCGTCGTGGCGGCGGCGCATGGCCGGCAGCAGGCGCACGCTCAGATCGCCCCGGGATACCCGCTCAAACGCCCGCCTGAGCATCAGCATCGGCCGGGTCAGGTTCCAGGCCAGCAGCATGCTGAACAGCAGTCCCCCCGTCAACCCCAGCCAGAACATGGGGCTGGGCATATGCAAGATGCTGCTGCGCCGTCCATGCTGGTATTCATGGCGCAGTCCATACAGGTCGTATCTGAGCAGATAGCGCCGCCCGTCGGCGGCGGTAACCCGCCGGCTGATAACGTCGGGCGGTCCGAACTCCATGGCCGCGCCGGCGGCCGATCCGGCGTCATCCGGGAGGAGGGTGAAGAACCGCCGATCGGCGGGCGACCAGCCGGCGCGCAGCGAATCCAGCGCCGGCATCCCGCCGCTGGCCAGGATGGACGCGGCCGAGCTTAGCTGCACGTCGGCGATACGGCGGGCGATATTATCCTCGGGCGGTTCATGATGGCTGCCGTACAGGGAAAACACGACCCAGAGCAGTTGGGTAATCAGCAGGAAAATCAGCCAGAATCCCAGCAGGATCTTCCAGAATAAACGACCGCGGTTGGCCATCAACGAATCCGGTAACCAATACTGCGTACGGTTTCAATACTCAGGTTGCTGCCGGGCAAGACGGATAATTTCTGGCGGATATTGCTGATATGCACATCGACACTGCGATCGTAGGCTTCGCGACGGCGCCCTAACCCCTTTTCCGACAGGTCGTCCTTGGACACCACGCGATCCGGCGTACGCATCAGCAGTTCCAGTAAATTAAACTCCGACGCGGTCAGGTCGAAGGAGACCCCCTGCCACTGGCTGGATCGGGTGGCCGGGTTGAGGGTCAATTCGCCATAACGTACCGCCCCCGCCTCCACCGGCTCATCGCGCAGCTCGTCAAAGCGCCTGAGCACCGCGCGCAGCCGCGCCACCAGCTCGCGCGGATAACAGGGTTTGGGCATATAGTCGTCGGCGCCCATTTCCAGCCCGATCACCCGGTCGATATTATCACCCTTGGCGGTCAGCATGATAATCGGGATGCGGCTGCTTTTACGCACCTGGCGCAGCACGTCGGTGCCGCTCATATCCGGCAGCATGATATCCAATACCATGGCGGTATAATCGCCTGACAGCGCGCCGATGACGCCTTCTTTCCCCGTCAGGACCAGCGACGTGGCAAAGCCTTCGGCGGTCAGGTATTCGCTGAGCATCTTGCCCAGTTCCTGATCATCATCAACCAGTAAAATCTTCATGTTTTTCTCCATAACAGCAGCGACTCTCTTCATCAGGCCTAAGCATGGCATAAAACCGCGCCGTACAGGCGAATTATCCCCCTATGGAGACCGCTAATTCCTCAAGTCGTTCAGGCGGGATCAAACACGCCGGTGGAGAGGTAGCGGTCGCCGCGATCGCAGATAATAGCCACCACCAGGCTGCCGGGCGCCCCACGGGCGATACGCAGCGCGCCGGCCACCGCGCCGCCCGAGCTGACGCCGCAAAAGATCCCCTCCTCGCGCGCCAGTCGGCGCATGGTATCCTCGGCTTCCCGCTGGCTGATATCCATGATCACATCAACCAGCTCAGGGCGAAAAATACCCGGCAGATACGCCTGCGGCCAGCGGCGGATGCCGGGGATGGCGCTGCCCTCCTCCGGCTGCAGGCCGACGATTTGCACGCTGTCGCGCTGGCTCTTCAGGTACTCTCCGACGCCGGTAATAGTGCCGGTGGTGCCCATGGCCGATACAAAGTGGGTGATATTGCCCGCGGTTTGCCGCCAGATTTCCGGGCCGGTGGTGGTAAAGTGGGCATAGGGATTATCGGGATTATTAAACTGATCCAGCACCTTGCCCTCGCCGGCCCGTTCCATGGCCAGCGCCCGGTCGCGCGCCCCTTCCATCCCCTCGTCCCCGCCGACCAGCACCAGCTCCGCGCCGTAGGCGCGCATCGCCGCCTGTCGTTCCATGCTCATATTGTCCGGCATCAGCAGCCTCAGCCGATAGCCTTTCATGGCGGCGATCATCGCCAGCGCAATGCCGGTATTGCCGCTGGTGGCCTCGATAAGGCGGTCGCCGGGGGCGATCTCGCCGCGCAGCTCCGCCTGACGCACCATGGCCAGCGCGGCGCGATCCTTCACCGAGCCGGCCGGGTTATTGCCTTCCAGCTTGACGCGGATATCGCTGCCGGTCCGGGCGCCCATGCGGCTTAAGGTTACCAGCGGGGTATTGCCTATGCACTGCTCAAGGGTGGTCACGTCGTTATTCCAATAATAAAACAGGCGGCCGCCGGGCCGCCTGTTGCGAGAGGTGGGGTGGTAAAGAACTTATCAAGCGCTTTCGGCGAAAGCAACGGGTTGCAACGCCTTATCGCCCACATACAGCCGGGCGTTCTGCGCGCCCAGGTAATAGCGCTCGCCGCGCTGGGGCGGGGTCGCGCTTGCCCCCGACAGGACCACGCTCAGGGGGTCCTGGTGCCAGCCGGCCGGCTGCACCAGCAGTTGCCAGTAGTGACCGCGCGGGCTGATATCGATCACCTGCACCGGCAGCGGGCAACGCTCGCTGGCCTGGCCGGCGATTTCCATTTCCCACGGGCGCAGGAACAGATCCACCTTGCCCTGGTGGATCGGCGCGTAGTACAGCGGCCAATGGTACTGGCCGATAAACAGCTGCGACCCGCGTATTTCACCATCCAGCCGGTTGACCTCGCCCATGAACTCCAGCACAAAACGGCTGGCCGGTTCGCGCCAGACGTCCTGCGGCGTGCCCACCTGCTCGATATTGCCCTGGCTCATCACCACTACCCGGTCGGCCACTTCCATGGCTTCTTCCTGGTCATGGGTAACGAAGACGCTGGTAAACTTCAGCTCCTCATGCAGTTGGCGCAGCCAGCGGCGCAGCTCCTTGCGCACCTGGGCGTCCAGCGCGCCGAACGGCTCGTCCAGCAGCAGGATCTCAGGTTCCACCGCCAGAGCGCGCGCCAGCGCCACCCGTTGTTTCTGCCCGCCGGACAGTTGGGACGGATAACGGTTGGCCAGGTGGCCGAGTTGTACCATCTCCAGCAGCTGCGCCACCTTTTGTTTGATGGCGCCGCCGCCGGGACGCGCGCGCCTGGGCAGCACCGTCAGGCCAAAGGCGATATTGTCGGCTACGGTCATATGGCGGAACAGCGCATAATGTTGGAACACGAAGCCGACGTGGCGATCGCGGGCGTGGCGCTGGCTGACATCCTGGCCGTTAAAACGCAGATGCCCGCTGTTATGGTGTTCAAGACCGGCGATAATGCGCAGCAGGGTGGTTTTGCCGGAGCCAGACGGGCCCAGCAGCGCCACCATCTCGCCGGTGGGAATATCAAGGGAGATGTTGTTCAGCACCTTGGTGCTGTCGAAATATTTACTGATCTGGTCGATTTCGATGCTCATAACGGCTCCCCCTGCCGAAGATGCGCCTGCTGGCGCGCCAGGCGCCACTGCAGACCGCTCTTCAGGAATAAAGTAACGATAGCCATCAGCGTCAGCAGCGCGGCGGCGGTAAAGGCCCCCACGGTGTTGTAATCCTGATGCAATAATTCAACTTGCAGCGGCAAGGTATAGGTCTCGCCGCGAATCGAGCCGGACACCACCGACACCGCGCCAAATTCCCCGATGGTGCGCGCGTTGGTAAGGATAACGCCGTACAGCAGCGCCCAGCGGATATTGGGCAGCGTCACCCGGCGGAACATCTGCCAGCCCGAGGCGCCGAGCAGTATCGCCGCCTCATCCTCCTCGCTGCCCTGGCTCAGCATCGCCGGCACCAGTTCGCGCACCACGAACGGACAGGTGACGAATACCGTGACCAGCACCATGCCCGGCCAGGAAAACATCAGCTGGACATTGTGCGCGTCCAGCCAGCCGGCCAGCGGGCCGTTGGAGCCATAGAACAGCAGGTACAGCAGGCCGGCCACCACCGGCGAGACGGCGAACGGCACATCCATCAGCGTCAGCAGCAGTTGCCGGCCGCGGAAGTTAAAACGGGTTACCAGCCAGGCCATCAGGGTGCCGAACACCACGTTGACCGGCACGGCGATCAGCGCCACCAGCACCGTCAGCCAGATGGCGTGCAACATGTCCGAATCGTTCAGGTTGCGCCATACCGGCGCCAGGCCTTCCGCCAGCGCGGTAACAAAGATATAGCCCATCGGGATCACCAGGAACAGCAGTGAAATCACCATTCCCGCGCCGATCAACAGCCATTTTACCCAGTCGGTGCGCACGCGCTCGGCACCGTTAAACGCCGGGATATCAGCCATCAGTGACCTCCCAGGCGCCTGCCGAAGCGCGATTGCAAGACGTTAATGGCGAACAGCAGCAGCAGCGACGCCGCCAGGATCACCGAGGCGATGGCGCTGGCGGCGGGATAATCAAATTCCTGCAGACGGATAAAGATCATCAGCGAGGTCACCTCGGTTTTCCAGGCGATATTGCCGGCGATAAAAATCACCGCGCCAAACTCGCCCAGGCTGCGGGTAAAGGATAGCGCGGTGCCGGCCAGCAGCGCCGGCGCCACCTCCGGCAAGACCACCCGGCGGAATGACTGCCAGCGGCTGGCGCCCAGGGTCTGCGCCGCTTCCTCATATTCCGGCCCCAGTTCCTCAAGCACCGGCTGGACCGTGCGCACCACGAACGGAATGCTGGTAAAGGCCATCGCCACGGTAATGCCCAGCCAGGTATAGGACACCTTGATGCCGAACTGCGCCAGCCAGGCGCCGTAGAAGCCGGTGGTGGAAAACAGCGTCGCCAGGGTCAGGCCCGCCACCGCCGTGGGCAGGGCAAAGGGCAAATCCATCAATCCATCCAGCAGCCGGCGGCCGGGAAAATCATAGCGCGTCAGGATCCAGGCCATCAGCATGCCGAAGGCGGCGTTAAACAGCGAGGCGACGCCGGCCGACAGCAGGGTGACCCTATAGGCCGCCAGCAGCTGCGGGCTGGCGATCACCGCCCAGTACTGCTGCCAGCTCATCTGCGCCAGCTGCATCACCAGCGCGCTGAGCGGCAACAGTAAAATCAGGCAGACAAACAGCAGGCTACTGCCCAGGCTTAAGCCGAACCCGGGCAATACGCGTTTGCTTTGCAGGGCCAACATCATTGATGTCCCGCCGCGATTAATTTATCCAGCTCGCCGCCGTTGTTGAAATGCGCGGCCATGGCCTGCGGCCAGCCGCCGAACTGATCTTCAACCCGGAACAGTTTGATCGCCGGGAATTTATCTTTTGCCGCCGTCATGATGGCGTCGTTGTTAACCCGGTAATAAAAGTTGGCGATAATCTGCTGCGCCGCAGGGCTGTAGAGGTAGTTCAGGTAAGCTTTCGCCGCCGCCAGGGTGCCGTTTTTCTCGACGTTTTTATCCACCCACGCGACCGGGAACTCCGCCAGGATATTGACCGGCGGCACGATAACCTCATATTTATCGGCGCCGTACTGGTTGCGGATATTGTTCGCTTCCGACTCAAAGGAAATCAGCACGTCGCCCTGGCCCCGTTCGGCAAAGGTGGTGGTGGCGCCGCGGCCGCCGGTATCGAATACCTCGACATTGGCGATGAATTTCCGCATCCAGGCGCGGGTCTCGGCGTCATTGCCGCCGTCCGCCAGGCTGGCGGCGCCCCAGGCGCCCAAATAGGTGTAGCGGCCGTTGCCGGAGGTTTTCGGGTTGGGGAACACCAGCTTCACGTCGTCGCGCACCAGGTCGTTCCAGCCATGGATATTTTTTGGATTGCCCTTGCGCACCACGAACGCCATGGTGGAATAGAACGGAGAACTGTTGTTCGGCAGCCGGCTTTGCCAGTCCTTCGGGATCAGGTCGCCGCGGTCGTGCAGGATCTGCACATCGGTCACCTGGTTGTAGGTCACCACGTCCGCCTTCAGGCCCTGCAAAATCGCCAGCGCTTGTTTGGACGAACCGGCATGGGATTGCTTGACGGTCAGCTTGTCGCCGGGGTGTCCCGTTTGCCACTGTTGTTCAAAAACCGGATTCAGGGCGACGAACAGCTCGCGCGACACATCGTAGGAGCTGTTGAGCAATTCAGTCGAGTACGCAGGACCGCAAGCCAGCAATACCGCCGCGATGCAACCTTTCACTGCACGGCTTGGAATCAGCGATCGAATCATGCTTTACCTTTTTTATTCGTTATAAAACCTGCCTTATGGTGATACAGTTTATTTATAACAGGGCTATAACCTGTAACGGTTTTTTATACCTTTTTCTGCTTTGAGAGCATGAAAAGCTATAAGCACGCCAAAGGTGCGTTAAAGCAGGGGAAACCGCGCCGAAAGTGTCTTTGGAAGCGTTTAAAACGGGCTGGTAGCAGGTAGAAGGGCGGGAAGAATAAAATATAGCGCGCCGGTATCCTTGCGGCCGACACGCTTGTGGTACAGCGTCTTATACCTTGATTAACGCGAGGCGTCGGCGTGCCAGACTATCTTGCTGACCTGCCAGGTTTTCAGCGTGTCGTCGGAGGGCATCAGCTCGTCCGGGCCATGCCAGGCGCCCGAAAAAACGTAGCTGACATGGCCGCTTTGCGGCGCGGCGCACACCACCCGATCGTCGCCCTCCCCGCGCGCGCAGGCGCCAAAGGCCTTGCCATACAGGCTCTCGAAGGGCGTGCCGATTTTTACGCCCCAGGCGCTGGCGACGGACTTATCCGTGACGTCCACGCGGTTCACCTTGCCGGCCTGCGGGCCATAGATGGTCATTTCCACCCGATCGTCCTTCAACGCCTGGTAAAAGGCCACGATGCCGCCGTTGCGCGTTTCCATACCGCCGCGCAGGCGGTATTTACCGTCCAGCGCCTTATCCAGCGCCTCATGCTCAAGCGGCGTGGCGGCGGAAATATTACCGACGCCGCCGTCGCCGACGGTGGTGTCGCCGCTGAACCAGCTCAACGGCGACAGGCTGGACCAGGAGAAATTGGACAAGGTCGAACAGCCCGCCAACAGAATGGGAAGCCCGATAATCAACGGGCGCAGCTGCTTCATGTAAACTCCTTAAAAGAAATCCGGCTATCGACTGGGGTATTGGATACCGCAAGCGCCGGAAAGTGCCATTATTTTGGGTCTACGCGCCAAGCGGCGCGTTAATGTCTGATTTACCGGCCCTCCGCGGGCGCCGGATTCGCAAATCATGCCCTATGTGCCATGCTTATCTTTTCATTGTAGCAATGAAATATCAGGATGTTACCCTGCCCGCGCTGCCGTTCGCGGCAACCCGCGCCGATTTAAAAGGAGAGCAATTGATGAAAAAGATAACCATCGCCGCGCTTATCGTGTTATGCAGCTTGCCCGCGCTGGCCCAACCGGGCGGTTTCCACGGCGACGAGACGCCGCCTCCGCCGGACAAGCAGCAAAGCGGCTTCAAGGGCTCAAGCGATGCCAAGCAGGTCACCGTCGAGCAGGCCAAGGGAATGAAAGACCATGCCTGGGTCACCCTGCAGGGAAATATCGAGAAAAAGATCGGCGGCGATAAATATATGTTCCGTGACCATACCGGCAATATCGAGGTTGAAATCGGTCATGATAAATGGAACGGACAGGATGTTTCCCCCAAGGATTTGGTGGTCATCAGCGGTAAACTGGATAAAGATCGCCACGACATCAACGTTGACGTCGAACATCTCCTGAAACAATAAGCCAGCCCAGCCGGGCCGGCGGGTTCACCGGCCGGCCTCAGTACTCCTGGTCTTCAATCAACCGCTTGCCCAGGCTGACGCTGTCCACCGGTTCATAATCCAGCTTTTCATACATGCCGATCACCGCCTCGTTATCCTCGCGCACCATCAGCTGGATCTTCGGACAGCCGCGCGCGATAAGCTTCTTCTCCAGGCGGCTTATCAGCGCGTTGGCGATTCCCCGGCCGCGATAATCCGGATGCACGCCGAGGTAGTAGGCCGAGCCGCGATGCCCGTCGTAGCCGCCCATGATCGAGCCGACCACGGCGCCCGCCACCTCGGCCACCATAAACAGGTCGGCTCCGCAGTGCATTTTGCGCTCGATGTCCATCTCCGGATCGTTCCAGGGACGCAGCAAATCGCAGCGTTCCCACAGCATGATGACTTCTTCAAAATCGTCTTGACGAAATACACGGATTTCCATAGCTGACCACCGTAATCTCAAGCAAATAAACCTTATGGCCTGATTATCGCGTTATTTGCCCCCAAGGCAAATAACATCGTGGCCGGGAAGGATATTTCCTGCGATTAAGGCTATAACCGGGGGATTTCAGCACGTTCGGCAGGTAATAGATGGACATAGTTCCGCGATCGATTGCCGGCGCAGACTATGTTATACCCTAACATTTGCCGCCACCCCTTAAACAAACGGTCTGTTCTCGCCATGGTCATGAAAAAAGTTAAGCGCGCCGCGCCCCTGAATATAATGCAAACCCGCCGCCAGATGCTGCTGTCGTGCCTGGCGCTGGCATCGCTGACCGGTCGCGCGGGTTTTGCCGCCGGCGCGCTGATTCCGGCTAGCCAGGGCGCGGCGCGGCCTCGGGGCGGAGCGCATTGCGTCATGATCGATCCGGGCCATGGCGGCATCGATCCCGGCGCCATTGGCCACCAGGGCGCCAAGGAAAAGCACGTGGTGCTGGCCATCGCCAACAAAGTGCGGGCTAACCTGGCGCAGTACAGCCATATCCAGACCCGGCTGACCCGCGAGCAGGATGAGTTTATTCCCCTGTACCGGCGGGTGGAGCTGGCCCATGAGCACCAGGCGGATTTATTTGTATCCATCCATGCCGACGGCTTCACCAGCCCCAGCGCCGCCGGCGCGTCGGTGTTTGCCCTGTCTAATCGCGGCGCCAGCAGCGCCATGGCCGGGTATCTTTCGCAAAAGGAAAATGCCGCCGACGACGTGGCGGGAGGTAAATACCGCCAACAGGATAACTACCTGCAGCAGGTATTGTTTGATTTAGTGCAGACCGATACGATAAAAAACAGCCTGACGCTGGGCCGTCACCTGCTCAACCATATCCGGCCGGTGCATCAGCTGCACAGCCAGCATACCGAGCAGGCGGCGTTCGCGGTGCTGAAATCCGCCTCCATCCCGTCGGTATTGGTGGAAACCTCTTTTATTACCAATCACCAGGAAGAGCAGTTGCTGGAAACGGCGAAGTTCCAGGATCAAATTGCGTTGGCCATCAGCAGCGGCATCGTGGATTTCTTTGCCTATTTCGACGCCCATGAGCGCCATGCGGGCGCCGCCCCGGGCCGCTGAGAATTCCGCGCCGGTTGGTCACGGGCCGTCGGTAAGGTTATACTGCATCACTTTACTACCCTGTCCGCGCGGCGTTAAGCCCGCGCGCCACCAACCACGGGCTTATCGACATGAATTCAGCTGATATCGGGCACATCAAGGCTTTCCTGCTGGATCTGCAGGACAAGATCTGTGCTGCCCTGGCCGGGGAAGACGGCGGCGGCGACTTCAAGCAAGACCTTTGGACGCGTAGCGAAGGCGGCGGCGGGCGCACCAGGGTATTGCGCCAGGGCAAGGTGTTTGAACAGGCCGGGGTCAATTTTTCCCACATCTCCGGCGCGCGGCTGCCCGCCTCGGCCACCGCGCACCGCCCCGAGCTGGCCGGGCGGACGTTTCAGGCGCTGGGCGTGTCGCTGGTGGTCCATCCGGAAAATCCCTATATCCCCACCAGCCATGCCAACGTGCGTTTTTTTATCGCTGAAAAACCGGACGCCGAGCCGGTGTGGTGGTTTGGCGGCGGTTTTGATCTGACGCCGTTCTACGGTTTTCGCGCAGACGCGGTACACTGGCACCAAACCGCCCATGACCTGTGCCGCCCGTTTGGCGACGACGTTTATCCCCGCTATAAAACCTGGTGCGACGACTATTTTTTCCTGAAACATCGCAATGAGGCGCGCGGCATCGGCGGGCTGTTTTTCGACGATCTCAACACGCCGGATTTTGCGCGGGCCTATGCCTTTACCCGCGCCGTAGGTAAGGGATACCTGGACGCCTACCTGCCGATTGTGCGGCGGCGCAAGGCCTTGCGCTGGGGCCAGCGGGAGCGTCAGTTCCAGCTATATCGCCGCGGACGTTACGTGGAGTTTAACCTGGTGTGGGATCGCGGCACGCAGTTCGGGCTGCACTCCGGCGGGCGCACGGAATCCATCCTGATGTCCCTGCCGCCGCAGGCCCGGTGGGAATATGATTATCAACCGGAACCGGACAGCCCGGAGGCGGCGTTATATCGCGACTTCCTGCCGGCGCGCGACTGGCTGTCCCAAGGAGAGCGTTGATGGCGATTTGGGTTGATGCCGATGCCTGCCCCAAGGTTATCAAGGAAATTTTATTCCGCGCCGCCCAGCGTTTGTCGGTGATGGTGACGCTGGTGGCCAACCAGACGCTGGCGGTGCCGCCCTCGCCCTTTATCCGCACCCTGCGCGTCGGCGCCGGTTTTGACGTGGCGGATAACGAAATTGTCCGCCGCGTCGGGCCGGGCGATCTGGTGATCACCGCCGATATCCCGCTGGCGGCCGAAGTGCTGGAAAAAGGCGCGATGGCCCTCAATCCCCGCGGCGAACTTTATAGCCCGGCAACCATCCGCGAGCGGCTGACCATGCGCGATTTCCTGGACACCCTGCGCGCCAGCGGCGTGCAGACCGGCGGGCCGCCGCCGCTCAGCCAGCGCGAACGCCAGGAGTTCGCCCGCGAGCTGGATAAGTGGCTGGCAGGGTAGAACACATATATCCAGCCGCTGTCGCCGGACGCCTTTTCCCGGCGTCATTATTTAACCCAGCCACGGCAAATATCCTCCTGAGAAAAAGTTCGCGCTGGGATTGGGTACAAAATCGAGTATCACCCTCTCTTGCGCGCCGCCGTCCTCCGGCAGGCTAAGGTAGATATCCGCCGACTCGGCAACAGAATTGAATAAATCAATAGTGACGGAATTATCGCTGTTTAAGGTCGCGTTCGACGTGCCACCGGGCACGCCTGGCCTCCTGACGGTATTCGACGGTGACCATATCTGTACATAGGTAATGGGATTTCCGGTAATGGGCGACAGCCGCGCGGTCTGCAGATAGATCGAATTCACCGTCCTGCCGTTGGCGGGAGCGCCGGTAGTGGCGTTGATTAAGCTGAACGCGCCGTTACCCGGCCTATAGGATTCGAATAACGTCGTTCCCCCCACATTGTAACTCGGCACCGAGGTGGTAAGCGCCAGGACAGAGACCGGCCCCGGCTCAAGAGAATAAAGCCCGAAATTACCCTCGCCGTTTTGATTTAACGTCAAGCTGGCATTCTGCGCGCCCGACTCCACTATGACGCCGGGATATTGTACGTTTACAGAAAGTACCCTATTTGGCGGCCCGTAAATAACGCCTCGGTTAAGCGGATTGACCTGTAGCTGGCTGAAATCGGTATAGGCGGCGCCGGTGGTCAAAATCATGTTTAATGAGACTCCCGGAGGCGGGGCTTCCACCGATATAGTGCCAAATAACACTTCGGAAGAATTCTGATTTCCGGTAAGGGTACGCAAGACATAATATACGCTAAAAGCGCCGAGGCTCACCCTTTCCGCAGGGAGCAAAAAATTTAACGGCAGATCGGTAAAAGGATCGTTTAAAAAGTCTTCATACACCACCTCACCATTCCAATACACCCAAATATGATCCCCTGCTGCAGCCGGATAATAATTTCTTATCTGTATCTGGACGCCGCCTACCCTGTTTATGCTATCCAGGGTTATTACGTTAAAATACAGCTGCGGCAAAAAGGCTGGCGGTAGGGGGGTAAGCATGATTTGGTTGGGGCTTAGCATATTAACTCCCGGTTTCTGTTATTTATTTCGCTTATCGATGACATATTATGTTGACAATAACGCCGCCATACCGTTTTTCTAAAAACAGGTTATTTAACGCTTAATAACCAATGGTAAAACCGACAGCCTATTTTATTTAAACATCTTCATTTATTTTTATTAAATTATCGCCGCCGGGGCAATCGTGTTTTTTAGCAGGCACGATTTAAAAACAGCAAAGGCCCTGGGATAAGCGGCCGGCATGCTGTTT
The DNA here is from genome assembly GCF_010131535.1 of Acerihabitans arboris. Taxonomy (GTDB): domain Bacteria; phylum Pseudomonadota; class Gammaproteobacteria; order Enterobacterales; family Enterobacteriaceae; genus Acerihabitans; species Acerihabitans arboris. Next base: position 88,254 of record NZ_WUBS01000018.1, on the reverse strand, counting down.
ATTCCTCTTTCCGGCATACCCGCTTACCCGCTCCCCGCCGCCTTATCGCCTATGCCGGCGGTGACCGGGGCCGTAAGCGCGGGTCCAGGTCCCGCCGCCATGGCGGGAACACGGCGCCGCCTTTCCCTTGGCGGCAACAAACCGCGAGTCCTAATCGATTTTGTCCATTATAATAATCAGAAAAAGCGCATTTCATTCTGCGTCTTATTGAGGCAGTGTTATCCTTAGGTTAACGGTTACTTAGATCAGATGTATTATTTTCTTCATGGAGTTGAGAAATGAATCAGTTAGAAGCGCTAAAACAGTTCACCACCGTCGTGGCCGACAGCGGCGACATCGAATCGATTCGTCATTACACCCCGCAGGATGCCACCACCAATCCGTCGTTGATCCTCAAAGCCGCCAGCCTGACCGCCTACCAGCCGCTGTTTGAAGACGCGCTGGCCTATGCGCGCAGGCAGGGCGGCACCCGCGAAACGCAAATCATCAATGCCAGCGATAAGCTGGCGGTGAATATCGGGGTAGAAATCCTGAAAAGCGTCCCGGGCCGCGTCTCCACTGAAGTGGACGCCCGTCTGTCGTTCGATCGCGGTATGTGTGTCGCCAAGGCGCGTAAGCTGGTCGGCCTTTACCAGGAGCAGGGTATCGATAAATCCCGTATCCTGATCAAGCTGGCGTCCACCTGGGAAGGCATCAAGGCGGCGGAAGAGCTGGAACGCGAAGGCATCAACTGCAACCTGACGCTGCTGTTCTCCTTTGCCCAGGCCCGCGCCTGCGCCGAAGCCGGCGTTTACCTCATCTCCCCGTTCGTCGGCCGCATCTATGACTGGTATAACCAGCGTAAGCCGATGAACCCGTATGACGTGGAACAGGATCCGGGCGTGAAGTCGGTTCGCGCCATCTATGATTATTATAAAGAACATCGCTACCAGACGGTGATCATGGGCGCCAGCTTCCGCAAGACCGAACAGATCCTGGCGTTGGCGGGGTGCGATCGCCTGACCATTTCCCCGGCTCTGCTGGAGGAACTGCACAACAGCGAAGAACCCCTGGAGCGTAAGCTCTCTCCTTCCACCGAAGGTTTTCACCAGCCCGCCCCGTTGTCCGAACCCGAATTCCGTTGGGAACACAACCAGGATCCGATGGCCGTTGATAAACTGGCCGAAGGCATTCGTCAGTTTGCGGTGGACCAGCAGAGCCTGGAAGATCTTCTCTCGGCCAAACTGTAATTTTTGGAGCATTCAATGACCACTCGTAAAGTGCTTGCCAATGCCATCCGCGCCCTGAGCATGGATGCGGTGCAAAAAGCCAATTCCGGCCATCCCGGCGCCCCGATGGGCATGGCGGATATCGCCGAAGTGTTGTGGCGCGATTATATGAACCATAATCCGTCCAACCCGAAATGGATGGATCGCGATCGGTTTATCCTCTCCAACGGCCACGGCTCGATGCTGCTCTACAGCCTGCTGCACCTGACCGGCTACAACCTGCCGATCGAGGAGCTGAAGAACTTCCGCCAGTTGCATTCCAAGACCCCGGGCCACCCTGAATACGGTTATACCGACGGCGTGGAAACCACCACCGGCCCATTGGGCCAGGGCATCGCCAACGCGGTGGGCATCGCCATCGCCGAACGCACCCTGGCGGCGCAGTTCAACCGGCCCGGCCATGAAATCGTCGATCATCATACCTACGTCTTTTTAGGCGACGGCTGCATGATGGAAGGCATTTCCCACGAGGTATCGTCGCTTGCCGGCACCATGAAGCTCGGCAAGCTGATGGCGTTCTACGACGACAACGGCATCTCCATCGACGGACATGTGGAAGGCTGGTTCACCGACGATACCGCCAAGCGCTTTGAGGCCTACGGCTGGCACGTGGTGCGCGGGGTTGACGGCCACGACAGCGATGCGGTGAAAGCGGCGATTGAAGAAGCGCGCGCGGTGACCGATAAGCCGTCGCTGCTGATGTGCAAGACGGTGATCGCCTTCGGTTCGCCGAATAAAGCCGGTACCCATGGCGCGCACGGCGCGGCGCTGGGCGCCGACGAAGTGGCCGCCACCCGCAAGCACATCGGCTGGAACGAGCCGGCGTTTGTAATCCCGCAGGACGTTTATGAGGGTTGGGATGCCAAAAAAGCCGGCGCGGCGAAAGAGTCCGCCTGGCATGATAAGTTCGCCGCCTATGAACAGGCCTTCCCGGCGCTGGCGGCGGAATTCAAACGCCGCACCGAAGGTAAACTTCCCGCCGGCTGGCAGGCGCAGAGCCAGGCATATATTGAAAAGCTGCAGGCCGCTCCGGCCAGTATCGCCAGCCGCAAGGCCTCGCAGAACGCCCTGGAGGCTTTTGGCCCGCTGCTGCCGGAACTGCTGGGCGGCTCCGCCGACCTGGCGCCGAGCAACCTGACTATCTGGTCGAAATCGGTGTCCCTCGCCGACGACACGTCAGGCAACTATATCCACTACGGCGTGCGCGAGTTCGGCATGACCGCCATTGGCAACGGTATCGCCCACCACGGTGGTTTTGTGCCCTATACCGCCACCTTCCTGATGTTCGTGGAATACGCGCGTAACGCGGTGCGTATGGCCGCGCTGATGAAGGCGCGGCAGATCATGGTGTATACCCATGACTCCATCGGCCTGGGCGAGGACGGCCCGACCCATCAGCCGGTGGAACAGCTGGCCAGCCTGCGGCTGACGCCGAACATGAGCAACTGGCGGCCCTGCGACCAGGTGGAAACCGCCGTGGCTTGGCAGCAGGCGATTGAACGCCATGACGGCCCCACCGCGCTTATCCTGTCGCGCCAGAACCTGGCGCAGCAGACGCGCAGCGCGCAGCAGCTGGCCGATATTGCCCGTGGCGGCTATATCCTGAAAGACAGCGACGGCACGCCGGAGCTGATTATTATCGCCACCGGCTCGGAAGTGGAGCTGGCGGTGGCCGCGTGGGAAAAACTGAGCGGCGAAGGCCGTAAGGTGCGGGTAGTGTCGCTGCCGTCCACCGACGTGTTTGATAAGCAGGATGAGGCGTATCGGGAAGCGGTATTGCCGCATGGCGTGCAGGCGCGCCTGGCCATTGAGGCCGGCATTGCCGATTACTGGTATAAGTATGTGGGCCTGAACGGCGCGATTGTCGGCATGACCACCTTTGGTGAATCGGCCCCGGCCGAAGAGCTGTTTAAAGAGTTTGGTTTTACCGTCGAGAACGTGCTGGAAAAAGCGCGCGGCTTGCTGAAGTAGCCGGTAAAGCCCGGTATTGGCGGGCCTGGCGCGCCATGGGGCGCGCTCCCTTTAACATACCGGGTTCAACCTGGAACCTGCTTTACCAAACCGGCCAGCATAAGCTGACCGGTTTTTTTATGCCTGAGGACGACAGGCCGGCGGTCAGGCCACGGCGCCCTTATGTTCCCGGGCGGTATGGGCGGCCCATAAACCGGCGACCCATTTTACGCCCTTAGCCGTGAACCTGGCCTGGGAAAAGGCGTGGCGGCTTTCGCTGGTGCCCCGGTGCAGTTCAAACCGCCCGGCCTCCAGGTGCTGCTGATGGGGAGTGAGCACGCCGGACAGGCGGTACATAATCTGGCGCTCCAGCAGGAACTGGCGAAAATCCGCTTCTTTCGCTTGCAGTAATTTGCACACCCGGCGAAACCCCATGGCTTCGTCGACCACCACGTAGCGATCGAAAAAATCCGCTTTTGGCGCGATAAGGGCGATGCGGTTTTCCAACGCCTGGCGACGCTCGTATTCCTGCGCCCAGGCGCGCGCCGCCACCGCCGGATTGGTAAAATCCGGCAGGTCGTGGCGCATTTCCAGCTCATGCCAGCGATCGAGCACCGCCGGGGTGAAGGCCGGCGACAGCCGCGCGATGGCCGTCAGCGAGTCGCGCTTGTTAAGCCGGTATTCCTGGAAGGTCTGGTCCTGTCGTTGATAATCCGTGGCGCGCAGAGGCTGGCTCAGGCGCCGGGAGGTCTCCAGGCTTTTGATCAGGCGCTTGACTTCACCGTGGGAGATGTCGGTTAGCCCGGCCAGTTCACGGCTGCTCATCGAGACCGGTTGATGAAGGGTGTCAAAACCCGCTGCGGATATCATCATAGCTTCCCCCACTTGGCTATCAGTACGGCAAACAGGCAGCACAGGTACATCACCGAAATACCAAACAGTGCCCATTACGGTTCGCTACCGGACCGGAGATCCCGCATGGGAACATACCGGCCTGTCGATAGTGTAATAAATATACAGCATAACTGTGTATTTATCCAGTACCTTATTGCGGTGAGTCGTTACAGCTACGCCTGGCCCTTCCGATGCCCCAAAAGGTCGATTACGCCTTCAGCCAGCCCCGGATTTGCGCATGCTGCAGCAGCATGATGGTCTTGCCGTCCTGGATACGGCCGTCCCCTACCATGGCCAGCGCCTCGGCAAACGGGAGCTCCAGCACCTCGATATCCTCATCCTCGATACCGCCGCCGTTATTGTCGCGCAGCGAGTCGTTGTACTCGGCGGCAAAAAAATGCACGATTTCGGTGACGCCGCCGGGCGACATATAGGCAGAAAAGAGCTTTTGAACTTCCCCCACCGCATAGCCGGTTTCCTCGACGGCCTCGCGCCGGATGCACTCTTCCGGTGAGTCATCGTCCAGCAGGCCGGCGCAGGTTTCCAGCAGCATGCCGGTGGGGTTGCCGTTGAGGTAGGTGGGCATGCGGAACTGGCGTATCAGCACCAGGGTGTTTTTGGCGCTGTTGTACAGCAGGATGGTGGCGCCGTTGCCCCGGTCGTACACCTCGCGCATCTGGCGTACCGTCGTGCCGTCTTTCCTGGGCAGATCGAATAAAAATTTACGCAGGACAAACCAATGATCCGATAACAACTTATTCTCGATGATTTTAATCATGAACGACATAATGCCCTCTATAATCCGCCGGGAGACCAAAGTGTGATGGCGATCATAACGCAAACCGGCGCCGGGGCGAGAACGATTCCGGGCAAAAACGGCTAAGCTTAGGCAAGCGCCGCGGGGAACGGCGTATTGCACGGGGGCGAAATCAACCCGGATCGGCGGTCAGGGGGGCGGCTATACAACTACGCTAGTACTTCTTTACACGATCTCCTTTTTTTCTCCACGTTTTCTTCCGTCCCTACGCGTAAAGTACCATGGCGGCGCGTAACAGCGTAAATATCGCCGAATCATGACAGGACACTCGCCCGGGGTTTTATTGAATGGCTAACTTTTTTATCGATCGCCCGATTTTCGCCTGGGTATTGGCAATTATCGTTGCCTTGACCGGCACCATGGCAATATTTACGCTTCCTATCGAGCAGTATCCCAAATTAACGCCGCCCACGGTGCGTATTACCTCCAAATATCCCGGCGCTTCCGCCAAGACCGTGGAAAACGCCGTTACCCAGATTATCGAACAGAACATGACCGGTCTGGATAACCTGCTGTATATGGCCTCGCAAAGCAGCAATACCGGCCAGGCCACCACCACCCTGACGTTCGAGGCGGGCACCGATCCCAACGAAGCGATGCAGGAAGTGCAGAACCAGCTGCAGGTGGCGATGAAAAGATTGCCGCAGGCGGTGCAGAGCCAGGGCGTGACCGTGACCAAGACCGGCGACAGCAACCTGATGATGGTGGCGTTTGTGTCGACCGACGGTTCGATGGATAAATCCGATATCGCGGATTATATGGTCAGCAACCTGCAGGAGCCGCTCAGCCGGGTCAGCGGGGTCGGCAGCATCGACGCCTACGGTTCGCAATATTCGATGCGCATCTGGCTTAATCCGGATGCCCTGGTCAATTATCAGTTAACCACCGCCGACGTGGTCACGGCCATCGAGGCGCAAAACAGCCAGGTGGCGGTCGGCCAGCTCGGCGGCACGCCGGCGGTGAGCGGGCAGGCGCTTAACGCCACCATTAACGCCCAGTCGCAGCTCCAGACGCCGGAGCAGTTTCGCGCCATTACGCTGAAGGTTAACACCGACGGCTCGGCGGTGACGCTCGGCCAGCTGGCGACCGTCGAGCTGGGTTCGGAAAGCTACGATTACCTGACCCGCTATAACGGTATGGCCGCGGCGGGCATCGGCATCAAGCTGGCCTCGGGGGCCAATGAGCTGGATACCAACCGGCTGGTAAAGCAAAAGCTGGCGGAGCTGGCGCCCTTTTTCCCCCACGGGCTGAAAGCCGAAATAGCCTATGAAACCGCGCCGTTTGTCACCGCCTCCATCGAGGATGTGGTGAAAACCCTGCTGGAAGCCATCGTACTGGTGTTCCTGGTAATGTATCTGTTCCTGCAGAATTTCCGCGCCACCCTGATCCCGACCATCGCCGTGCCGGTGGTGCTGCTCGGCACCTTTGCGGTGCTGTCCGCCAGCGGTTTCAGTATCAACACCCTGACCATGTTCGCCATGGTGCTGGCGATCGGCCTGCTGGTGGACGACGCCATCGTGGTGGTGGAAAACGTCGAGCGCGTCATGAGTACCGAAGGCCTGTCGCCGCGCGACGCCACGCGTAAGTCCATGGGCCAGATCCAGGGCGCGCTGGTGGGCATCGCGCTGGTGCTGTCGGCGGTGTTTGTGCCGATGGCGTTTTTTGGCGGCACCACCGGCGCCATCTACCGTCAGTTTTCGGTGACCATCGTCGCCGCGATGGTGCTCTCGGTGCTGGTGGCCATGATTTTGACCCCGGCGCTGTGCGCCACCCTGCTTAAACCATTGCCCGCCAATCACCAGCATGCGCGGCGCGGCTTTTTCGGCTGGTTTAACCGCTGCTTTGACAAAAACGCGGCGCGTTACGAGCGCGGAGTCACCCGCATATTAGCGCGCACCACCCGCTGGCTGCTGTTGTACGGACTCCTGCTGGCCGGCATGGCGTTGTTATTTTTGCACCTGCCCACCTCGTTTTTACCCGAGGAGGATCGCGGGGTGTTTATGGGCCAGGTGACGCTTCCCACCAACGCAACCCAAGAACAGACGCTGAAGGTGGTCGCCAAGGTGGAACAGTACTTCCTGACCCACGAACAGGATAACGTGCTGTCGGTCTTTTCCACCATCGGCGCCGGCCCCGGCGGCAACGGACAAAACGTCGCCAGGATGTTTATCCGGCTGAAGAATTGGGATGACCGCGCCAGCGCCGATCGTAGCGCATCGGCCATTATCGCGCGCGCCACCAGGGAGTTCGGCCGGATCACCGAGGCGCGGGTGCTGGCCAACAACCCGCCGGCCATTTCCGGACTGGGCAACGCCGCCGGTTTCGATATGATGCTGGAGGATAAGGCGGGCCAGGGCCACGCCGTGCTGATGAAAGCGCGCGACCAGCTGCTGTCGCAGGCGGCCGACTCGCCGATGCTCGCGCGCGTGCGGCACAACGGCCTGGACGACAGCCCGCAGCTGCAGATCGATATCGATCAGCGCAAGGCGCAGGCGCTGGGCGTATCCGTCGACGATATCAACGATACGCTGCAAACCGCCTGGGGTTCCAACTATGTCAACGACTTTATCGACCGCGGCCGCGTCAAGCGGGTCTATGTTCAGGCGGCGGCCAAATACCGCATGCTGCCCGACGACGTCTACCGCTGGTATGTGCGTAACAGCGGCGGCGGCATGGTGCCCTTCTCCGCGTTTGCCACTTCGCATTGGGAATACGGCTCCCCGCGGCTGGAGCGCTATAACGGCGTCCCGTCGGTGGAAATTGTCGGTGAAGCGGCGGCCGGGGTAAGCAACGGCACGGCAATGGACCTGATGGAGAAGCTGGTGGCGGGACTGCCTAACGGCATGGGACTGGAATGGACCGCCATGTCGTACCAGGAACGGTTATCGGGTTCCCAGGCGCCGGCGCTGTATGCCGTCTCGCTGCTGGTGGTGTTTTTAAGCCTGGCGGCGCTCTATGAAAGCTGGTCGATTCCCTTTTCCGTTATGCTGGTGGTGCCGCTGGGGGTGGTCGGCGCCCTGCTGGGCACCTGGGCGCGCGGGCTGGAAAACGACGTCTATTTCCAGGTCGGCCTGCTGACGGTTATCGGCCTGTCGGCGAAAAACGCCATCCTGATCGTCGAGTTTGCCAATGAGCTGAACCAGCGTGGCCAGGGGGTGATAGAGGCCACGCTGCACGCCTCGCGCATGCGTTTAAGGCCGATCCTGATGACCTCGCTGGCGTTTATCTTCGGCGTGCTGCCGATGGCCATCAGCCGGGGGGCGGGTTCGGCCAGCCAGCATGCGGTCGGCACCGGCGTTATCGGCGGCATGATATCGGCCACGTTACTGGCTGTCTTTTTTATTCCGCTGTTTTTTGTGCTGATCCGCCGCCGCTTCCCGTCCAAAGATCATCCGGACGCGAATATCCAGCTGTTGCCGGACGGCATTGATGCGCCGTCCGGCGACGGCCATGCAAAACCCTAACGCTAAAATGACAAAGGCCACCTTGATGAGGGGTGGCCGTTTATTCGATGGGGTGGATCCCAAGATAGTCAATGGCTAAAAATATTGATGCCTTGTTTAAGACCGTCACTACTTACGCAGCATTGCTTCGATGAAATCTTTCCAGTTTACCAACTCTGTATCTATCATACCCTGCCTCTCTTTTCTTGTGCGGCGATTATACAAAGTCTTTTTCCCGAATAAAAGAGGCCGAACGATGAATTAAAGTTAATTGCCCGGGGAGATCACATATTATATTAACACATCGGCGTTATTGCCCTAATTTGATGCATTATTTCATGCTAATCATGACCACATTTCTCTTGATGGTTAATGTTTAGAACAAAATGTAAAAAAAATGCTTCAATGTTCGCAATATGCTGCATAGTTAAAATCACTATTGATTTTATTATTTTTTTTAATATATCACCTTGAAGTTAGCGCATATGGACAAACAATACTGTGCATTTGCACCAGCCGCGGGTCATAAGGATTTTTTATAGTTTACCCGCGCTGAATCCGTAACATGAAAAAAAACCGATATTTACCTTAAGCGCAGACAATATATTGCATAAATAACGGATATTGCTGTTTATGAAAACCCGCATGGACTATTTAATGCCACTATTGCATCGTTCCTGCTTTAATAAAAAGGGCCGCAGGCGCCGATAGGAAAACGTTAACCCTGGGCAAAACGATTTATTGCAAGCCGGGTAATTTACCCGTGCCCGGGATTAATTACCGGCGTCATATGCTAAGGCATGGCGCCATGACGGCGGGACGGTACAGGCGCGCCATCCAATGACGGCGAATATCAATGATTGTGCCATCGTCTGGATCCACCGGCCGTTTTCCCGCATTATTGACCTAACGACGCATTTTTACAGGTAACGCTTCGCCATGCATGACCCAGAGGTTGGATTTACGCTCTATGGTATCAAAAACTGCGATACGATAAAAAAGGCCCGCCGCTGGCTCGACGAGCGGCAGGTTAATTACCGGTTCCATGACTACCGCGCCGACGGCGTTGACGACGCATTGCTCAGGCGTTTCACCGACGGGGTGGGCTGGCAAACGCTGCTTAACACCCGCGGCACCACCTGGCGCAAACTCAGCGACGGGGAACGCCGGGCGGCGGACGGGGCCGAGGGCGCGCTGGCGCTGATGGTAAACCAGCCGGCTATCATCAAACGACCGGTATTGCAGGCCGCGGACGGCCGGCTTTTGGTGGGTTTCGACGCCGCAGGCTACCAACACTTTATCCACGAGGAGTCCTGACATGTCTTGTCCGGTACTGGAGCTGACGCAGCAGTTAATTAAACGCCCGTCCCTGAGTCCCGACGACTCAGGCTGCCAGGCGCTGATGATTGCCCGGCTGCGGGCCATCGGTTTTACCATCGAGCCGATGAACTTTGGCGCCACCCTGAATTTCTGGGCCTGGCGCGGCGAGGGCAAGACCCTGGCCTTTGCCGGGCATACCGACGTGGTGCCGGAGGGCAATGCCGGCAGCTGGAGCAATCCGCCGTTCGAGCCGGCCCTGCGCGACGGCATGCTGTACGGTCGCGGCGCCGCCGATATGAAAGGCTCGCTGGCCGCCATGATCGTGGCCGCCGAGCGTTTTGTCGCCCAGCACCCCCACCATCAGGGGCGGCTGGCCTTCCTTATCACCTCGGATGAGGAAGCCACCGGCGCCGATGGCACGATAAAGGTGGTGGAGACGTTGATGGCGCGCAATGAACGGCTGGATTATTGCCTAGTCGGGGAACCGTCGAGCCACCTGCGCGTCGGCGATATCGTCAAAAACGGCCGGCGCGGATCGCTCACCGCGACGCTTACCGTGCACGGTACCCAGGGCCATGTGGCCTATCCCCATCTGGCGGATAATCCGGTGCATCGCGCCATGGCGGCGCTGAACGAACTGGTGGCGACCACCTGGGACGAAGGTAATGCTTTTTTCCCGCCCACCACCATGCAAATCGCCAATATCCACGCCGGCACCGGCAGTAACAACGTGATCCCGGGCGAATTGGTGGTGCAGTTCAACTTTCGCTTCAGCACCGAACTGACCGAGGCCGGGATCAGATCCCGGGTGGAGGCCATGATGGCGCGCCACGGCCTGCGTTATCATATCGACTGGTGGCTATCGGGGCGGCCGTTTATCACCCCGCCCGGGGAACTGGTCGACGCGGTCACCAACGCGGTCAGGCATTACCAGGATCTGACGCCGCGGCTGGAAACCACCGGCGGCACCTCGGACGGGCGTTTCATTGCCCGCATGGGCGCGCAGGTGGTGGAGCTTGGGCCGGTGAACGCCACCATCCATAAAGTCAATGAATGCGTCAGCGCCGCCGACCTGCAATTGCTAAGCCGGATGTATCAGCGCATCATGGAGCAACTGGTCCTATGATGACGCCGGCGATGCTGACCGGCCAAACCGACCGGCACCTGGCGCCGCTCTGCGGCGCCCACCGCCTGCAGCCCGAGGCGATAAACGCCTTCCAGCAACTGCAGCGGGCCGCGCGGCAGTCGGGTTTTAACCTGCTGCCGGCCAGCAGTTTTCGTGATTTTGACCGGCAGTTGGCTATCTGGAATGGCAAGTTCCGCGGCGAGCGGCCATTATTAGATAACCATAGCCGGCCGCTGGACAGCCAAAGCCTGGCGGTGGGCGAGCGTTGCCACGCTATTTTGCGCTGGTCGGCGTTGCCGGGGGCGAGCCGCCATCATTGGGGCAGCGACCTGGATGTGTACGATCCGGATTTGTTACCCGCCGGGACGTCGCTGCAACTCGAGCCCTGGGAATATCTGCCGGGCGGTTATCTTGCTCCCCTGGCCGACTGGCTGGGGGTGCGGATGGCGGAATACGGTTTTTACCGCCCTTACGCCCACGATCGCGGCGGGGTCGCCGCGGAGCCATGGCACCTGAGCTACCGTCCGTTGGCGCAGGTCGCCGAGCGCCTGCTGACGCCGGACCTGCTGCTGGCATCATGGAAAGATCGCGACGTGGCGGGGGCATCCTGGTTAACTCCTCGATTACCCGCCATTTTTCGCCGTTATATTGGAAATGTGGATAAGGAGTAAGGATATGCATTGGCTGGCTGATTACTGGTGGATCATTTTAATTGTTTTGGCGGGCATGCTGATAAGCGGCGTTAAAGAACTGCGCCGCGTGGATGTTAAACGCTATCTGAAAGACAAACCCGAGCTGCCGCCGCATCGCGACAACAACGCCAAATGGGACGACGACGACGACTGGCCGAAAAAGAAGCCGTAACGACCGGCGATAACGGCGGGACCCGCCGCGCGGCAACGCGCCGGGCCTTATCTTTGCCCTACCCGTGACCGAGGCGTGGAAGGCGCCGGCATAGCATCCCTTACCCTCGCCGCCTGGCGCATGGCCGGCGTCACCGCTTATCCTTATCGCCTGGCATAGGGCCGGCGTCACCGCTTATCGGATTATCATAGCCGCCGGGCGCGCTCCAGTCCCGCCAGCGCCGGCACATATCCGTATTGATGTTCCCCAGGGCATGCGCGGTTTCCTCCCGCCAGCGCGCAACCAGCGCCTTTTTACCGCTTACTCCCGTTTGCCCGACGATATCGCCCACGCCGCGCCGTTGCTCCAGCCATAGCCGCAGCGCCGTCAGCGGCAGGCCCGACCGGCGCAGCAGCCGGTTGAGCGACGTAAGACAGGCCTCCGGCGGACGCTTGGCAAAAGCGAACCCGGCCAGGTTGCGCCAGTCGTTATCATCCAGTCGGTCATCGGCAATGTTAATACCGGCAACGTCGGCATGGGCCGCTTTATCGCGGGCAAAGAGCGCCCTTCCCCGCGCCGCCAGCCGATGCCCGGCGGGACTTAGCGGATACAGCGCCATGGCGCTGTAGCACCCGCTGCTGGCTTCCAGATGCGTGCCGATATGCACCAGTTGAAACCCCGCCGCCCGCCAGAACGCCCACAGCTCATCGGTCAGCCCAAAGCTGACCGACACAAAATCCAGCCCCGCCGCCCGCGCCACCGCCTGCGCCACCAATTCCCGGCCCCACCCCCGGCGGCGGCCGCCGGCGACCACCGCGACGCGGCTGACGCGGCGCGAGCGCAAACGGGGCGCCATCCACAGTCCGCCGTGGGCCGCCAGGGACTGGGCGACCAGATTGCCCGCCGGGCGTCGCCGCCCCGCCCAGACCTCATGGGCCAGTTGCGCCGGCAGGCCGCCTTCATCCACCGCCCAGAGCGCGCCCAGTAAACGGTCGCCCGACCGGGCGGCAATAAAATGCTGGCCGGGGGCATCCATTAACCGGCGTAAATCCAGCGGCGTGGTACGGTAATGAGCGGCGGCCAGCAGCAGGTAAAACTGTTGTAAATCAACGGGATGTGATTGCCAGTGCGCCTGCGTAAGCGGGAGCAGCACCGGCGTTTCGTTGCGCGCCGCCGCCTGCGCTTCCGCCGGCTCCCCGAACAACAGCGCCGCGCCCAGCCAACGCTCCAGCGGGTCATTTTTTGCCCAGCGCAAGGGATGTTCCAGGGTAAGATGCCGCCAGTGCGCCAGCGACGCGCAGAACTTAAGCAGGAAACCGCGGCCGGTGCCTTCGTAGCCCTGCACGGTGGTGGTCAGCAGGACCCGGGGAAAATAGCCCAGCAGCGAGCGCAGCAGGGGCATTGGAATGGCGGCGGCTTCATCCACCAGCAGCCAGCCGGCCGCCGGATGATGGCGGCAATAATCCAGTAAGGCGTCGGGGGCAAAAAAGCGCGCGCGGCCATCGGCATAATGTTCCAGCACCGCCGCCGTGGCTTTGGCCGGGGCCGTCGCCCAGCAGCCGCCTTCCGCCCGGGCCGCGAGCATGCCGGCCAGGGTCGATTTGCCGCGCCCGCGCGGCGCGGTCAGGACAAAGATGCCGGTGTCGGCCGCCAGCAGCCGGGACAGCAACACCCGCTGTTCACCGGTGGGGCCCGCCGGCGGCGGCCGCCAGTCGGGTAGCGCCGCCGCCGGCGTAACCCTATCGTCCCCAAGCTGGCGCAACACCATCACGTCGGGGTCCGCCAGCAGGGTTTGCCGGAAATACGTAATGAAATGGGGCGTGGGGATAGGCGCGGGACGCTCGCTCCAGCGCAGGGAATCGGCGTCGGGCCGCGCCGGCCAGGACGACCATGGGGGCACCAACAGCACCAGCCAGCTGCCGGCCATCAGGGTGCCGGCCAGGGCCGCCAGCGCGTCCACCGCCAGACCCTGCCGCCCGTCGAACACCGCGTGCCTGAATTCCCGCCCCAACAGCGTCCTGAGCGCGGCGGGAGTGCAGCCCCGCGGCCATCCCTCCTGCGGCGCCCCGACCCAGAGCCAGTCCCCGGGCAGCCGGCCGCGCAGCGTCCGCGCCTGCGCGAGGCTCCAGCCGGCGTCGCCGCTCAATACCAGCAAACGCCGCACGCCGGCCCGCCGCATGCCGGCCGTGGCCCCGTCCAGCAGGTCAAGCGCCGCAGGCAATGCCCCGGTCATATCAGGTTTTGCCGACCAGCAGCGACAAGATGCCGGCGGCGATCAGCGGTCCGACCGGCACGCCGCGAAATAACGCCACGCCCATCACCGTGCCCACCAGCAGTCCGGCCACCACCGACGGCTGGTGGGACATCAGCGACACGCCTCGCCCGCCCAGCCAGGAAACCGCGACGCCTATCAGGATAGCCAGCAGGGATTTCCAGTGCAGGAAGGAGTGCATCACGCTGCCGGCGGAAATGGTGCCGCTGGCAATCGGCGCCATGACGCCGATGGTGAGGATAATGATGCCGAGGGTCAGCCCCTGCTTTTCCACCCAGGGGAAAAAATGGCTGAGGGGAGTAATGCGGATAATCAGTAAAACCAGGATCGCCACCGTAACGGTGTTGTTATGGCTGATAATGCCGAGCGCCGCCAGCGCCAGCAATATCAGCAGCGTAGGATCCAGAAATGTCATCGTTAAGTTCCTGCTGAGTCCATTAGCGACCGGCAAAGGTATCGCATTGATTCATATCGCCGGTGTCAAAACCGCGTTTAAACCAGGTATAGCGCTGCTGCGAGGTGCCATGGGTAAAACTGTCCGGCACCACCCTGCCCTGGCCGCGCTGCTGCAAACGATCGTCGCCAATCGCCGTGGCCGCGTCCAGCGCCTCCTGCAGATCGCCCGGTTCGAGAATCTGCTGTTTTTGCATGGCATTGCCCCAGACGCCGGCATAACAATCCGCCTGCAGCTCCATTTTAACCGAAAGCTGGTTGACCTGTTGTTGCGTCGCGCCCTGCTGCATTTGCCTGACCTTGCGCTCGGTGCCCAGGAGATTCTGGACGTGATGCCCTACCTCATGGGCAATAACGTATCCCTGCGCAAAATCGCCGCCGGCCCCGAGTTTATTTTTCAATTCATCATAAAACGACAGATCGATATAGACCGAGCGATCGGCGGGACAATAAAAAGGCCCCATCACCGACTGCCCGGTGCCGCAGCCCGTTTGCATGGCGCCGCGATACATGACCAGCTTCGGCGGGGCGTAGGTGTTGCCGGTGCGCTGGAAAATCTCTTTCCAGGTGTCCTCGGTGGTCGCCAGGATAACCGAGGTGAATTTGGCGGCCTCGTCGCCATTGGGGCTAACGCGCTGTGGCGACGACTGCTGCACCGACTGCCCACCGTTGAAAAGCGGCGTCAAATCAATGCCGTAATAGCCGGCCACGATCACCACAATAAATATCACTACCCCGGTCTTGCCGCGCAAGGGGATGCGCATACCGCCGCCGGAAGCGGAATTACGCCTGTCTTCAACATTATCGCTTTCGCGACGTCCTTGCCAACGCATATGCTTACCCACCGCTGTTCGGTTATATCGTGGAGGATAGCACAAAAAGCCGCTGCCAACGGCGTAACCCGACGTGGTCTAGCGGTAAACCGGCCTGGTATGACGTGCGCGGCGCGGCATTTTTTGCATGCCGCGCCGTCGACCCGGCGAACGCGGCGGCGCCAGGTAAACGATTGCGTGGTTAGTCCAGTTTTACGCCGATACGGTGGGCAACTTCCTCGTAGGCTTCGATAACCCCGCCCAGGCTCTGGCGGAAACGGTCTTTATCCATTTTATTGAGCGTGGCTTTATCCCACAGACGGCTGCCGTCCGGCGAGAACTCGTCGCCCAGCACCACTTCGCCGTTGAACAGGCCGAACTCGAGTTTGAAATCCACCAGGATCAGGCCGGCGTCGTCGAAAATCTTGCCCAGCACGTCATTGGCCAGGTAGGTCAGCTCTTTCATGCGCGCCAGATGCGGTTGGCTGGCCCAGCCGAAGGTGGCGCAGTAAGATTCGTTGATCATCGGGTCGTGTCTGGCGTCGTTCTTTAAGAACATATCAAACAACGGCGGGTTCAGGACCAGTCCTTCCTCTACGCCCAGGCGTTTTACCAGGGAGCCTGCGGCGCGGTTGCGCACGACGCACTCTACCGGCACCATGGCGAGTTTTTTGACCAGTATCTCGGTATCGGAAAGCAGGCGGACGATTTGCGTCGGGATGCCGGCTTCGGCGAGTTTGGTCATGATAAAATAATTGAATTTATTGTTGACCATGCCCTTGCGCTCGAACTGCTCGATTCGCTGGCCGTCCAATGCTGACGTATCGTTGCGGAACTCCAGGATCAGCAAATCCGGGTCTTCGGTGGTGTAGACCGTTTTCGCCTTTCCGCGATACAACTCAGCTAGCTTTTGCATCTTTTTTACTCCAGTGGCAGATAACGCTTAACTAAAAATAAAAAGGGGCCAAAGCCCCTTTTTTGGTTTCATTACTTGCTCGACGTCTGGCTGAACGCCGCCTGGAATACCGCCACCAGCGCGTCGTTTTGCGCCTGGGTGAGGGTATGGCCCTTCGGATCGGTAAACTGCAGGGTACTGCGGTTGCCGAGATCGCCAACCTGCAGCTTGTAGTCGCCGTTGATCAGATCGGGATCCTTGACGCCAAGGTCGTCCCAGGTGCCGCTGCCCGGCGCATCGTAGGTGACGGAAAGGGTGCCCAGCGGACGGCTGGTATCCTTGACCTTCATCCTGATTTTCTCAAGCGCCGCCGGCAGGTGTTGCCATACCACGGCATACGGGGAACGTACCACCAGCAGCGGCAGCCCGGACTCGTCGGCGCCGCTGATAACGCTCAGGTCCGCCGTCTGGCCCGCGGCGGTTTTACTTGCCTGGTCGCTGTTAAGCTGTTCAATCCCCTGCGCCACGCTGTTCAGCATCGATACGGTATAACGCTGTACGATAGCCGGCGCGGTAACCGCATTACCCTGCTGCTCCAGGCCCAGGGATTTTACCATCAGCGAGGTTTGGTAACCCTCGGTGCGCAGGCTGACCTGATAGCGACCGCGATATTGCAGGTCCTCGTCGGCCCGGGTCCACTGCACCCAATCGGTGTTCAGCGTCTGGCCCCCGTCCTGGCGGGAGGCGATGGTGTAACCCTTGCTTTGCACGACCGCGACCACCTTGGACCAGAGATCACGGTTCTGCGCGCTGTTTTCAAGCTGGATGACCGCGGTATCGCCCGCATATTGCGAACGGGAACCGTCAAGCAAAGCCAAAGGCTGCGCCGGGGGACGAATATCCAGTCCCTTGCCCACGCTTCCCTTTGAGGTCGCGACGGGAATCTCGTAATCCCCGGTCTGCACCGGCAGGATCATCCCTGATGGACTGTTGAGGGAACTAAGCCCCGGCGCTTTCAGGTACTCTTCATTACCGTTTACCTGACGTTTGTAGCGTTGATCGCTGGAACAGGCCGCAAGCAGCATGAACACCGACACGCCCACCACTTTTGCCACCATCGACTTTTGCAATAAATAAGCCATCAATTCTCCCTAACAGAGTTATAGCAAACCGGCATCCGTTAAAGCTTGCTCAACAACACGGCTATCATTCTCGGTCAGCGGCGTCATCGGCAAACGTAACGTATCGGTTGCCATTAATCCCAATGCTTTACAGGCCCATTTAACGGGAATTGGGTTGGATTCGATAAATAATTTCTGATGCAGCGGCATCAGGCGCTGGTTCAGGCGACGCGCTTCGGCAAAGTTGCCCTGTAGCGCCAGTGCGCAAAGCTCCGCCATTTCCCTCGCGGCGATGTTGGCCGTGACGGAAATCACGCCTTTACCGCCCAGTTGCATGAAGTCCAGACCCGTCGAATCGTCGCCGCTCAGCAGGATAAAGTCATCATCAACCAGCTCTTGGATCTGGCTGACGCGGTTTAAGTTCCCCGTCGCTTCCTTAACAGCCACGATATTTTTGATTTTTGACAGGCGCGCAATGGTCGGCGGCAGCATATCGCAGCCGGTGCGCGCCGGCACATTATACAGGATTTGCGGCAGATCGGTGTGTTCGGCAATCGCCTTGAAGTGCTGAAACAGGCCTTCCTGGGTCGGTTTATTGTAATAAGGCGTCACCGTCAGGCATCCCGCCACGCCGCTGTTGTTAAACCGCTGCGTCAGGCTGACCGCCTCGGCGGTTGAATTGGCGCCGGTGCCGGCGATAACCGGGATCCGCCCGTCGCTTAGCTCCAGGGTGCGCATGACCACTTCGCCATGTTCGTCATGGCTGAGCGTGGCCGACTCTCCGGTCGTCCCGACGGACACGATAGCCGTAGTCCCGCTGGCCACATGATAATCGATTAATTTTTTCAGACTTACCCAATCGACGGCACCCTTGTCATCCATTGGTGTAACCAGCGCAACTATGCTTCCAGTAAAGCTTCCCGTGAACATTGACCATCCCCTCCACAAACAGGTTATTCATGGTACTTTTGTCACCTATCCAAAAGCAAGCAAACATCGGCCATGTAAGCCCTTGGCAGCAGGTTTTTTTTAGGGTTACCATGTAAATCACATCAGCCATGACAGGAAGCACCATTTTGCCACAGTCACAACAACACTATCTGGTCATCACTGCGCTGGGTACCGACCGTCCCGGTATCGTCAATACCATCACCCGCCACGTCAGCAGCTGCGGATGTAATATTGAAGATAGCCGTCTTGCCATGCTGGGTGAAGAGTTTACGCTGATAATGCTGTTGTCGGGCAGTTGGAACGCCATTACCCTGATCGAATCCACCCTGCCGCTGAAAGGCGCCGAACTGGATTTGCTGATTGTCATGAAACGCACCAACGCCAATGAACAGCAGGCGACGCCGAACACCCTGTGGGTTAAAGTCGATGTGCAGGACTCGCCGCACTTAATCGAGCGTTTTACCGACCTGTTCGACAGCCAGGAAATGAACATCGCCGAGCTGGCCTCCAAGACCCAGCCGGCGCTGGGCGATAATCCACCGCGCCTGAATATCCAGATTACCGCGCACGGTCCCGCCGGTTGGCCGGTGGAGCAGATCGAAGATACGTTTCATCAACTCTGTACAGAACTGAAAGCGCAAGGCAGTATTAGCATTGTGAATCATCCACAGAATCAAGAGAAAGATGGAGTAATTTAATGATGCCACTGAAAGCCGGTGATACCGCACCGAAATTTAGCTTGCCCGATCAGGACGGTGAACAGGTCAGTCTGACCGACTTCCAGGGACAAAAAGTATTGGTCTACTTTTATCCCAAAGCCATGACGCCCGGCTGCACCGTGCAGGCATGCGGGCTGCGCGACAATATGGACGAGCTGAAAAAGGCGGGGGTGGAAGTGCTGGGTATCAGTACCGACCAGCCGGAAAAGCTGTCGCGCTTCGCGGAAAAGGAACTGCTGAATTTCACGCTGTTATCCGATGCCGATCACCAGGTGGCCGAGGAGTTTGGCGTATGGGGCGAAAAATCCTTCATGGGCAAAACCTACGACGGTATCCATCGCATCAGTTTCCTGGTGGGCCTGGACGGCAAGATCGAGAAGGTGTTCGACGACTTCAAGACCAGCAATCACCACGATATCGTGCTGGCTTACCTCCAGGGAGCATGATCGGGTCGACTGCCCGGCCACCGGGCGGGCGCCACAGGGTGAGAACGCTTGGCGGCCTTGGCTGTCCAAGGAATATCTCCCGGGTAAAGGTTGGATGGTTTATGTCCGCATGGATGAAAAAAAGTCTTGTCGCCGGCATGCTGGCCGCCCTGATCGCGGGCGCGGGGCAGCCGGTGCTTGCCGACGATCTGCAGGATCAGCTGCCGGATATGGGCACCACCGCCGGCAGCACGCTCAGCATCGACCAGGAAATGCAGATGGGGGATTTTTATGTCCGCCAGATGCGGGGCGGCGCGCCCCTGATCAACGATCCCCTGCTCAATACCTACATTAATCATTTGGGCGGCATCCTGGTGGCGCACGCCAACTCGGTGCGCACCCCGTTTCATTTTTTCCTGATCCACAGCGACGAGCTGAACGCCTTCGCCTTTTTTGGCGGCAACGTAGTGCTGCATTCCGCCCTGTTCCATTACACCGAGAACGAGAGCGAACTGGCCTCGGTGCTGGCTCATGAACTCTCCCACGTCACCCAGCGCCACCTGGCGCGGGCAATGGAAGATCAAAAGCGCAACGCCCCGCTGACCTGGGCCGGCGTGCTGGGATCGATATTATTGACCATGGCTAATCCGCAAATGGGCATGGCGGGCCTGAGCGGCACCATCGCCGGCAGCCAGCAAGGCATGATAAGCTTCACCCAGGCCAACGAGCAGGAAGCGGATCGCATCGGCCTGCAGGTATTGCAACGTTCCGGTTTTGATCCCCAGGCCATGCCTGACTTCCTGCAGCGGCTGTCCGATCGGGTGCGCTACACCACCACGCCGCCGGAAATGCTGCTCACCCATCCCCTGCCGATGAGCCGTTTGTCGGACGCCCGCAACCGGGCGAATCAAATGAAACATCTGGTGCTGGACTCATCGCAAGATTTTTACCTGGCCAAGGCGCGTATTCTCGGGATGTACGGTTCGGGCGCCATCGTGCTGGACGACGACCTGATCGCCGGTTGGAAAAAAGGCAACGCGCGCCAGCAGATTGCCGCCCAGTACGGCCAGGCGATCCTGTTCTACCAGGCTAAAAAATACGACGACGCCCGCCGGACCCTGCAACCCCTGCTTGGCAAACAGCCGGCCAACGTATGGTTCGTGGATTTGATGACCGATATCGATCTGGCGCAGCAGCAGGCGCCCCGGGCCATTACCCGCCTGGAGGCGTTGGTCGGGCCACAGGATAATAACGCCAATCCGGTGCTGCTGCTCAACCTGGCGAACGCCTATGTGGAAGGCAAACGTTTTGCCGACGCCGGCCGCCTGCTCAATCGCTACACCTTCAATCACCCCGACGATACCAACGGCTGGGATCTGCTGGCGCAGGCCAGCGCCGGCCAGGGACTGCGCGATCAGGAGCTGGCGGCGCGCGCCGAAAGCCTGGCGCTTAACGGCGAGCTGGACCAGGCGGTGCGGGCGTTAAGCAACGCCAGTTCACTGGTTAAGCTGGGCAGCCTGCAGCAGGCCCGTTACGATGCGCGTATCGACCAGTTGCGCCAGCTGCAAAAACGCTTTAAGCCGTACCAAAAAACCTGAATTACAGGTTGAGGATATCTTTTACAAACGGGATGGTCAGTTTGCGCTGCGCGCGGATGGAGGCGTGGTCAAGCTGGTCGAGCGTTAACGACAGGGTGCGCATATCCCGTTCCAGCCGTTTAAGCAAAAAGCGGCTGACGTCTTCCGGCAGTTCAAAACCCCGCAACCGGGCACGCAGCTGCAATGCGGCCCCTTTTTCCTCGTCGGAGAGGGCCTGCAGGCGGTAAATCTGCCCCCAGTCCAGGCGCGAGGCCAGATCGGGCAAATTCAGGTTCAGCTGGCGCGGCGGGCAGTTGCCGCTGATGATAAGCCGGGTACGGCCCGTCTCCTGGATACGGTTGTACAGGTTAAAGATGGCCATTTCCCAGGGTTCGTCACCGACGATGCACTCGATGTTGTCGATGGTCACCAGCGCCAGTTGCTCCATGCCGTCCATCACCTCCGGCACGAACCAGGTGCGCTTATCCAGCGGCACATACCCCACCGCCTCCCCGCGATGGGAAAGCTCGGCGCAGGCGGCGTGCATTAAATGGCTGCGCCCGCCGCCCTTGCGTGACCAGAAGTAGAGGTAACTGCCGTGTTCCTGCGCCAGCATGCTATGCAGCGCCGCCAGCAACGACCTGTTTTCGCCCGGATAAAAACTGGCGAAGGTTTCATCGTCGGGGAGGTATAGCGGTAATGAAAGCTGTGCCGGCGTGTTCAGAAAAACCTCTATGCATACGGGCGGGTACCGGCCTAGTTTATCATAGAATCGCCACGGCGGCGTATTGGTTCGCCGCCGGGCGCAGGTCGCTATTTATCGCCAGGTTCAGGGGCCGGGGTCTCGATCGGTTCGATAACCACCTCTTCGCCGCGCACCAGGGTAATGACCCGGAACAGCAGGCTCAGGCCGATGCCGACCACGGTGGCCAGCGCCATGCCCTTCAGTTCGGCGGCGCCCAGGTGGATTTTCGCGCCGCTGACGCCGATGATCAGGATAACCGAGGTCAAGATCAGGTTTTGCGGTTTATTGTAATCCACTTTCGATTCAATCAGCACCCGGATGCCCGAGGCGGCAATCACCCCGTACAGCAGCAGGGAAACGCCGCCCATAACCGGCACCGGCACCGCCTGGATGGCCGCCGCCAGCTTGCCGACGCAGGAGAGCAGGATGGCCAGGATGGCCGCGCCGCCGATAACCCAGGTACTGTAGACCTTGGTGATGGCCATTACGCCGATATTCTCGCCGTAGGTGGTGTTGGGAGTGGAGCCGAAAAACCCGGACAGCATGGTGGAAAAGCCGTTGGCGAACAGCGAGCGATGCAGGCCGGGGTCGCGCAGCAGGTCCCTTTTGACGATATTGGCCGTCACCACCAGATGGCCGACATGTTCGGCAATCACCACCAGCGCCGCCGGCAGGATGGTCAGGATGGCGACCCACTCGAAGCGCGGGGTATAGAACGTCGGCAGCGCAAACCAATGGGCGGCGGCGACCGGGGACAAATCGACCACGCCCATCGCGCAGGCCAGCGCATAACCCGCCAGCACGCCGATCAGGATCGGGATAATGGCCAGGAAGCCGCGAAACAGCACCGATCCCAGCACGGTAACGCCCAGGGTCACCAGGGAAATGATGATGGTGGAACCGGCCACCGGCGCGCCCTCCGTCGGCAGCAGCCCCGCCATATTGGCCGCGACCCCGGCCAGCTCCAGCCCGATGACCGAGA
This sequence comes from Acerihabitans arboris, assembly GCF_010131535.1. Taxonomy (GTDB): domain Bacteria; phylum Pseudomonadota; class Gammaproteobacteria; order Enterobacterales; family Enterobacteriaceae; genus Acerihabitans; species Acerihabitans arboris. Next base: position 65,641 of record NZ_WUBS01000018.1, on the reverse strand, counting down.
CGATGGCCCCCATGGCGGCGGGCGGGAACACCACGTCAATCCAGCCGATGCCGGCGACCTTCACAATCAGCGCCACCAGGCAAAACAGCGCGCCGCAGGCGATAAAGCCGCCCAGCGCCGCTTCATAGCCCATCGGCAGCAATAACAGCACCGGGGAAATAAAGGCGAAGCTGGACCCGAGGTAGGCCGGGATCTTGCCTTTGCAGATAAACAGGTACAGCAGCGTGCCGATACCGTTGAACAGCAGGACCGTGGCCGGGTTGATTTTAAATAAAATCGGCACCAGCACGGTGGCGCCGAACATGGCGAACAAATGTTGGAAACTGAGCGGAATGGTTTGCAGTAACGGCGGGCGTTCATCAACACCAATGGCGCGACGGGTCATGTGGATATTCCTTAAAAAATGAATCAAAAAAAAGCCGGCCTGCCGGCCGGCTTGATTTTACTTGGTGCCAAATAGCTTATCGCCCGCATCGCCGAGGCCCGGCATGATATAGCCATGCTCGTTGAGCCCCTTATCGATGGCGGCGGTGTACAGCTCGACATCGGGATGGGCCTTTTCCAGTGCGGCGATGCCTTCGGGCGCCGCCACCAGTACCAGGATCTTAATGCTTTTGCAGCCGGCCTTTTTCAGCAAATCAATGGTGGCGATCATCGAGCCGCCGGTGGCCAGCATCGGGTCCACCACCAGCGCCATGCGTTCATCGATGCTGGACGCCAGCTTCTGGAAATAGGGCACCGGCTCAAGGGTGGTTTCATCGCGGTACATGCCGACCACGCTGATACGCGCGCTGGGCACGTTTTCCAATACCCCGTCCATCATGCCCAGGCCCGCGCGCAGGATAGGCACCACGGTTATTTTTTTGCCCTTGATCTGTTCAATTTCCACCGGACCGCACCAGCCTTCGATGGTGACTTTTTCGGTTTCAAGGTCGGCGGTGGCTACATAGGTCAGTAAACTCCCCACTTCTGAAGCTAATTCACGAAAACGCTTGGTGCTGATATCATTTTCGCGCATTAAACCTAACTTATGTTTAACAAGCGGGTGCTTTACCTCAACGATCTTCATCATTATTCTCCCCAAGTAGCATTAATCGCGCAAAAAAATCGCGAGATTATAACCCCTTTTTTTTGACGCGCCATATGAAATTAGCTGATCCGGATCAAGGGTTTATCGAAATAGAGTCTAGACGACTAAAGCCGGGCCGTTTGACAACACCACTCGCAAACGATTGCCCACGCTGTTAGAATTGCCAGCGCCAGAACACAAGCCAACATACCATCTCCGTGGGGATCTTGCAGTGACCGATAAAACCTCTCTCAGCTATAAAGACGCAGGCGTGGATATTGATGCCGGCAATGCATTGGTAGACCGCATCAAAGGCGTGGTGAAACAGACGAAACGCCCGGAAGTGATGGGCGGGCTGGGCGGCTTCGGTGCGCTGTGCGCGCTGCCGCAGAAATATCGCGAGCCCATCCTGGTTTCCGGCACCGACGGCGTCGGCACCAAACTGCGTCTGGCGATGGATTTAAAACGTCACGATACCATCGGCATCGACCTGGTGGCGATGTGTGTCAACGATCTGGTGGTACAGGGCGCCGAGCCGCTGTTTTTCCTCGATTATTTTGCCACCGGCAAACTGGACGTGGATACCGCGGCCCAGGTGATCACCGGGATTGCCGAAGGCTGCAAACAGTCCGGCTGCGCCCTGGTCGGCGGTGAAACGGCGGAAATGCCCGGCATGTACCATGGCGAAGATTATGATGTGGCCGGTTTTTGCGTCGGCGTGGTGGAAAAATCGGAAATCATCGACGGCAGCAAGGTGCGGGCCGGCGATACGCTGCTCGCCCTGGCCTCAAGCGGCCCGCATTCCAACGGCTATTCGCTGGTGCGTAAAATCCTGGAATTCAGCCGGACCGATCCGCTCACCACCCGGTTGGCCGGCAAACCCCTGGCCGATCACCTGCTGGAGCCGACCCGTATTTACGTCAAGGCGCTGCTGCAGCTGATTGCGCAAACGGAAATCCATGCCATTGCCCATCTTACCGGCGGCGGCTTCTGGGAAAATATCCCCCGGGTATTGCCGGCCGACACCCAGGCGGTCATCGACGAGCGCAGTTGGCAGTGGCCGGCGGTATTCGGCTGGCTGCAGCAGGCCGGCAACGTCAGCAGCCATGAGATGTACCGCACCTTCAACTGCGGCGTCGGCATGATCGTCGTGGTGCCGTCGCACAGCGCCGACCAGGCGCTGTCGCTGCTCGGCAACCTCGGCGAGACCGCCTGGAAACTGGGTGAGATCCAGGCATTGACCGGTACCGAGCGGGTGATTATCCGTCAATGAAAAAGCTGGTGGTGCTGATCTCGGGCGAGGGCAGCAATCTTCAGGCGGTTATCGATGCCTGCCGGCAGGGAAGAATAGCGGCGCGGGTTGCGGCGGTATTCAGCAACCGGGCCGACGCGTTCGGGCTGAGACGCGCAGCCCAGGCCGACCTGCCGGCCCACGCGCTGCCGCCGGCCGGCTTCGCCGACCGCGCGTCCTTCGACCGGGCGTTATGCCAGGCCATCGACCGCTATCGGCCGGACGCGGTGATCCTGGCCGGTTATATGCGTATCCTGTCGCCGGAATTCGTCGGCCATTACGCCGGACGCATGCTGAATATCCACCCGTCCCTGCTGCCGTTGTATCCGGGCCTGCATACCCATCGCCAGGCCTTGGCCAACGGCGATCGGGAGCACGGCACCTCGGTGCATTTTGTCACGGAACAGCTGGACGGCGGCCCGGTGGTCCTGCAGGCGAAGGTACCGGTATTCGCCGGCGACGACGAAGCCAACCTGGTCGCCAGGATCAAGACCCAGGAACATGATATTTATCCGCTGGTGATAAGCTGGCTGCTGGACGGCCGGCTGGAGCTGCGCGACGGCGCCGCCTGGCTGGACGGCGCTCCTTTGCCGCCCGCGGGCTACGCCGCCGACTGAGGGTCAGCGCAGCCGGCCGGTGATATATTCTTCGGTCTTGCGCTGCGCGGGCGAGGTAAACAACCGATCGGTGGCGGCATATTCCACCAGCCGGCCCTGATGGATAAAGGCGGTATAGTCCGACACCCGCGCGGCCTGCTGCATATTGTGGGTCACCAGCACCAGGGTGAAATGGGCTTTCAGCGAAATCATCAGTTCCTCAATGGTCAGCGTGGTAATGGGATCAAGCGCCGACGTCGGCTCATCCAGCAGCAACACCTCCGGCTCGATGGCTATCGCCCTGGCAATCACCAGCCGCTGCTGCTGGCCGTTGGACAGGCGGAACGCATTGTCCTTCAGGCGATCTTTCACCTCATGCCATAACGCCGCCGCGCGCAGCGCCTGTTCGGCCGCGTCGTCCAGCACCCGCCGGTCGCGAATGCCCAGCAGGCGCAGGCCATACACCACGTTATCGTAGATGGATTTCGGAAAGGGATTGGGACGCTGGAACACCATGCCCACCCGCCGCCTGAGCGCGACCACGTCCTGGCCGGATGCGTTCACGTCCTGGCCCGACAGGCGCACCGCCCCGTCGATACGGCAATCATCGGTCAGGTCGTTCATACGGTTAAAACAGCGCAGCAGGGTCGACTTGCCGCAGCCGGACGGCCCTATCAGCGCGGTAATACGCTGCCTGGGTATGCGCAGGCTGATATCCTCCAGCACCGGCCGGCCGCCATAAGCGACGTTGAGGCGTTCGGTTTCCAGCACGGTTTGTTCGGCGGTAAACCGCTGGACATCCGGCATCTGCGCAAAAATATCGGGAGTCAACAGGGACATGGATCGCTCTCCTTCAAAGCGCCAGCGCGCGGTATTTTTCCCGCAGGCGATGACGCAGACCGATGGCCGCCAAATTCAGCCCCACCACAATCACCACCAGCAGCAACGCCGTGGCGAACACCAGCGGACGCACCGCATCGCTATCGGGGCTTTGCAATGCCATATCGTAGATTTGAAAGCCCAGATGCATAAATTTCCGGTCCGCGTGCAGATAGGGGAACACCCCGTCCACCGGCAGCAGCGGCGCGGATTTAATCACCCCCACCAGCATCAGCGGGGCGGTCTCGCCCGCCGCCCGCGCCACCGCCAGGATTAGCCCGGTGATCATCGCCGGGGCCGCCCCAGGCAATACCACGCGCCACAGGGTCTCCGCCCGGGTCGCCCCCAGGGCCAGCGAGCCGTGGCGCAGCGACGGCGGGATGCGCGACAGGCCTTCCTCGGTGGCGACGATCACCACCGGCAGCGTCAGCAAGGCCAGCGTCAGCGCGGCCCATAACAAGCCGGGGGTGCCGAAGGTCGGATTGGGCAGGGTATCGGCGTAAAACAGTTTATCCAGCGTTCCACCCAGGACATAGACAAAAAAGCCCAGGCCGAATACGCCATAGACAATCGAGGGTACGCCCGCCAGGTTGCCCACCGAAATACGGATCAGCCGGGTCAGCCAGCCGGTCCCGGCATATTCATGCAGGTAGACCGCCGCCATTACCCCAAGCGGCATGACCATCACCGACATCAGCATTACCAGCAGCAGCGTGCCGACAATGGCCGGAAAGACGCCGGCCTGCGCCGGATACGCCTGGGCGTCGCGCGCCACAAACCGGCCGATCTGCCCGGCCCACAGCTGAATTTTTTGCGTCGCGCCCATCGCGTTGGGATACCAGGCGCGCTCGATTTCCCGCAGCGGTATCAGCCGGGTTGCGCCCTGGGCATCCCGCAGCAGCACGCTATCGCGGTCCATCTCTTTGTTGATACCGGCCAGCTGGCGCCGCAGGCTGTCGCCCAGACGCTCGATTTCACCCTGCTCGGTGCCAAACAGCGCCTGGTTGAGCGGCGTCCACTGCCCGTCCTTGAGCCACTGCTGCCGCCGGGCGGTTAACCGGCCGGCGCGCTGGCGTAGTTCGACCTGCTGCCGGGTACGCAATCCGGCGGCCAGCCGGCGCTGGGTTTCGATTGACGCCAGCCGCTGCTGCAGCGCCCGCGGCATATCATCGGCGGTCAGGGGCTGGCCGTCCTCGGTCATGCCTTGCAGGAAACCATAGTCCTTACCATAGCCGCCGCGCTCAAGCAGCAGCAGATCCGGCGGACGATGACGGGTAACCACCCGCGCCGCCGGCACGCGGTAAAAGTCCCGGCCGGCATCGGCGCCGCCGGTGCGGATAACATAATGGCCGGCGCCATCGCCGCCGGCCGTCGCCGCGTCGGGGGGCGGGGACCTTGGCCCGGCGGCGTATATTTCGCCAAGCAGCGCGTCCGGTTGGCCGGGCGCGGCCGTCAGTTGAAACTGATAGACCGGCTGCGGCCAGAACAGCCGCATGCCCTGCAGCCCGAGCAGCGCCACCAGCGCCAGCATGGCCAGCAGGCTGATGCTTACCGCGCCGGCCGTCAGCCAGATCCAGGGCCGGCCGGAGCGAAACCAGGTTCTCATCCCGCCTCCCCTTCCTGTCGTCGATAATGGGCGCGCAGGCGCAGGCGCAGCGCTTCCGCCAGGGTGTTAATCAGGAAGGTGAAGACAAACAGCACCAGGGCGGTCAGCAGCAGTATGCGGTAGTGCCCGCTGTTAACCGCCGCCTCCGGTATTTCAATGGCGATATTAGCCGCCAGCGCGCGCAGCCCCTGGAACAGGCTGCCGTCCACGCGGGGCATGTTGCCGCTGGCCATTAACACGATCATGGTTTCCCCGATGGCGCGCCCGAGACCGAGGATAAACGCCGAAAACAGGCCGGCGCTGGCGGACGGCAGGATAACGCCCAGCAGCGTCTGCCAGGGCGTCGCCCCCAGCGCCAGCGAACCCTGGATCAAACGGACCGGCACGTTGAACAGCGCATCTTCCGCCAGCGAAAACATCACCGGCACCAGGGCGAACCCCATGGCGGTACCGATCACCAGCGCGTTCATCGGGTTATAGTCGTCCCCCAGCCAGCCCGACATGGGCTGGCCGAACAGCGCCCCGTCGATCAAGGGCGACAGGCGGCAAACCAGCCAAATCACCAACGCCAGTGCGGGCAGCAGCAGCAGGCATTCCCATCCGGGAGAGCGCCGGCCGCGCAGGCCCGCGGGCAATCGGCTGATTGCCCAGCCCAGCGTCAATACCACCGCCGGCAATAACAGCGGCAGCAGTAAAATGCCGCTCAGCGCCCGGCTATAATAAGGCGCCAGCCAAAGACCCGCGATCAAACCGATAATCACGCTCGGCACCGCCCCCATGATCTCCATGGCGGGCTTGACCCAACGCCGTAACGCCGGCGACATGAACCAGGCGGTATACATGGCCGCCGCCAGCGCCAGCGGGGTCGCGAACAGCATGGCGTAACCGGCGGCTTTCAGGGTGCCGGCCAGCAGCGGCACCAGGCTGAATTTGCCGCTGTCCTGGCCGCCGGCGGAGGTTGACTGCCAGACCCAGGCCGGCGCGGGGTAATGGTGATACCATACCTTTTGCGTCAGCGTGCGCCAGCTGATATCGGGAAAGGCGGTATCGAGCCGCCAGACTCGCCAGCCCCGGGCGTCGATGCCCAGGATGCCTTCATCCTGCCCTCCGTCAGGCCCGGCGCCGCGCCCGGCTCCGGCATCCGCGCCTAGCGGACTGAATACCGCCCGTCCGGCGGCCAGACGCGACCGCAGCAGCGGATCGGCCTGGCGGGCGCTGAACAGTGAAAACGCGCCGTCCGGCGCCAATAGGCCGAACACCGGCCGCCGCGCCGACACCAGGATCTGCGCGTCGGGGGGCGCTTGGGCGGCGAATTCCCGGATACGAGCCAAATGATGCCCGTCGTCATCGGCGATATCGAACCATAATGAGAGCCGCTGCCCGGCGTCGCGCACCAGCAGCGATCCGTCCGCGGGCAGCAGGGTAATATGCGCCGGGCCGGCCGGGGCCAGCGCCTGGCGCTGACGTAACTGTATTTGGCCGTCGTCGTTAAGCCGGTAAATGCTGAGCTGGTTTTCGGCCAGCAGGTAGAGCAGGCGGCCGTCCGGCGACAGCAGCACCTGATTGATGCCGCCCCCGTCCGGGGCCAGTTCACCGCGCGTCAGGCCGTCCGGCCCCAAACGGGCGACCAGGACCCGGCCCGATGCCAGCTGCGCCGCCATAACAACCTGGTTTGCCGTCGGTTGCGCCAGCGCCGGATGGCGCAGCGGACGGCCGTCGGTGCTTAGCGGCAGCAGGCTTTCCCCGAACGGAAACGACCAGGATGCCGGGTTGCCGGGTCCGGCGGCAAAATCCGGCCGCGCCAGCCGCGCGCCGCCACGGCTGTCGCTGAGCAGATAAAGCGGTTGACCGCCGCTGGCGGCCGCCAGGGCGGAAAAGCCGGCGATAAGGCTTACGGCGGGCAGCGCGTCGCCCTGCCGCGGAATAATCTGTCCCTGTCCCCGCGCATCGATAACATAGGCGGCGGACAGGGCGGCGTCGATACCTAAAACCGGTAAATCGGCGGCAGGCGGCGCATTCCCGTGCGCCCTGTTCCACGGCGCCGACGCTACCGGCGCAATCGTCGGAGCGCGAAACAGCGGCAATACCGCGTACAACAGATAAAAAAACATGACCAACAGCGCCAACAGCACCAGTGCGCCGCCGCCGCTGACGACGGCGCGCGTCATGCGGTCGTTGAAGCGACGATGGGCGGCGGTTTTAGCGTTGGAAAGCCGTTTTATTGTCATATTCCTCTGTTATATAGGGACAACCCCAAGGTTCGGAGCCATTAAGGAAGCCTATGTTGCCTGTAAGATATTAAGATGACAATCTTAAGAAGGTTGTTGTGTTGGACTTTGCTCCTGTGGGGGCGATAATACCCTTAATACAGGATCCCTCTTTCCTGAACAAATTAACGGAGTGGCAATGGGTCAGGAAAAGCTTTACAGCGAAAAAGAATTGAGTTGGCTATCGTTTAATGAACGTGTTTTGCAGGAAGCGGCGGACAAGACCAATCCATTGATTGAGCGTATGCGTTTTTTAGGCATCTATTCCAACAACCTCGACGAGTTCTATAAAGTCAGGTTTGCCGAATTAAAACGACGCATTTTAATCAGCGAGGAGCAGGGTTCCAAAGTTACCTCGCGCCATCTGCTGAATAAAATCCAGGCCAAGGTGCTCAATACCGAGCAGGAATTCGATAATTTGTATAACGATTTGCTGCTGGAAATGGCGCGCAATCAGATCTTCCTGATCAATGAGCGGCAATTGTCCCCCAACCAGCAAGAGTGGCTGCGTTATCATTTCAAGCAGCAGCTGCGCCAGCATATTACGCCGATCTTGATCCAGCACGACACCAATCTGGTGCAATTCCTGAAGGATGACTATACCTATCTGGCGGTGGAAATTATCCGCGGTCAGGAAACCAATTACGCCCTGCTGGAAATCCCGGCCGATAAGGTGCCGCGTTTTATCAATCTGCCCGCCGAGCCGCCGCGCCGGCGCAAGCCGATGATACTGCTTGATAACATCCTGCGTTATTGCCTTGATGATATTTTTACCGGGTTTTTCGATTACGATACCCTGAACGCCTATTCCATGAAGATGACCCGCGACGCCGAGTATGATTTGGTGACGGAGATGGAATCCAGCCTGCTGGAACTGATGTCGTCAAGCCTCAAGCAGCGCCTGACCGCCGAACCGGTACGTTTTGTCTACCAGCGGGATATGCCCAACAGCATGGTGGAAATGCTCAAGGATAAGCTTGGCATCTCATCCTATGACTCGGTAATCCCCGGCGGGCGTTATCATAATTTCAAGGACTTCATCACCTTCCCCAACGTCGGCAAAGCCAATCTGGTGAATAAACCCTTGCCGCGCCTGCGCCACACCTGGTTTGAGCACTTTCGCAACGGCTTTGACGCCATTCGCGAACGGGACGTGTTGCTATATTATCCCTACCATACCTTCGGGCATGTACTGGAACTGCTGCGCCAGGCGTCGTTCGACCCCAGCGTGCTGTCGATTAAAATCAATATTTACCGGGTGGCGAAAGACTCGCGCATTATCGATGCCATGATCCATGCGGCCCATAATGGTAAAAAGGTCACGGTGGTGGTGGAACTGCAGGCGCGCTTTGATGAAGAGGCCAATATCCACTGGGCGAAGCGGCTGACCGAAGCCGGCGTCCACGTGATTTTCTCGGCGCCGGGGCTGAAGATCCACGCCAAGCTGTTCCTGATCTCCCGCATGGAAGGCGAGGATATCATGCGCTACGCGCATATCGGCACCGGTAACTTCAATGAAAAAACCGCCCGGCTGTACACCGATTATTCGTTGATTACCGCCGACCCGCGCATTACCAACGAAGTGCGGCGGGTATTTAATTTTATCGAGAATCCCTATCGCCCGGTCAGTTTCGATTACCTGATGGTATCGCCGCAGAACTCGCGCCATATGCTGTATCAAATGATCGACCAGGAAATCGCCAATGCCCAGGCCGGCCTGGCCTCCGGCATCACGCTGAAGATTAACAACCTGGTGGATCAAGGGTTGATCGACAGGCTGTACGCCGCCTCCGGCGTGGGGGTGCGTATTCGCATCCTGGTGCGCAGCATGTGCTCGTTGATCCCCAACCTGCCGGGCATCAGCGAAAATATCCAGGTGACCAGCATTGTCGACCGCTATCTGGAGCACGATCGGGTGTATGTGTTTGAAAACGGCGGCGACAAGAAGGTATTCCTGTCCTCCGCCGACTGGATGACCCGCAATATCGACTATCGCATCGAGGTGGCGGTTGCGCTGCTGGATCCCAGGCTGAAGCAGCAGGTCTTGGACATTCTGGCATTACTGTTCAGCGATACGGTAAAAGCGCGTTATATTGATGCTGAACTGAGTAATCGCTATGTGCCGCGCGGCAATCGTCGTAAGGTGCGTGCGCAGACCGCCATCTATGATTATATTAAGCGACTTGAGCAACCCGGAGATCAGGCCTGACGTATGCCATTAAATAACTCAACCACGCCAAAACCCGAAGAATTCGCCGCCATCGATCTGGGATCGAACAGCTTTCATATGGTGGTCGCCCGGGTTGTCAACGGCGCGTTGCAGGTCCTGAGCCGGTTAAAACAGCGCGTGCATCTCGCCGACGGGCTGGATGCCGGCAATGTGTTAAGCGACGAGGCGATAGAGCGCGGGATTGCCTGCCTGGCGCTGTTTGCCGAGCGCCTGCAGGGGTTTTCCCCGCTGCGGGTCTGCATCGTCGGCACCCATGCCCTGCGCGAAGCGGTGAATTCCGAAGTATTCTTAACCCGCGCGGCGCAGGTGATCCCCTACCCGATTGAAATTATTTCCGGGCATGAGGAGGCACGGCTGATTTTTATGGGCGTGGAGCATACCCAGTCGGAAAAAGGCCGCAAGTTGGTGATTGATATCGGCGGCGGCTCCACCGAGCTGGTGATTGGCGAAAATTTTGAACCGATATTGGTGGAAAGCCGCAGGATGGGTTGCGTCAGCTTCGGCAATCTGTTTTTCCCCGACGGCGTCATCAGTCCGGCCCATTTCCGGCGCGCGCGCCTCGCGGCGGCGCAGAAAGTGGAAACCCTGGCCTGGCAATACCGTATCCTAGGCTGGCAGGTGGCCCTCGGCGCGTCGGGCACCATTAAGGCGGCCTGTGAAGTGTTGCTGGAGCTGGGCGAGAAAGACGGCACCATCACGCCGGAGCGGTTGCAACTGCTCTATGACAAGGTGATGAAGTTCAAGAACTTCAGCTCCCTGAGCCTGCCGGGGCTGTCCGATGAACGCAAAAGCGTGTTCGTGCCCGGCCTGGCCATCCTGTGCGGCGTGGTGGATGCCCTCGCCATCAGCGAATTACAGCTTTCCGACTGCGCGCTGCGCGAAGGGGTGCTGTATGAAATGGAGGGCCGTTTCCGTCATCAGGATATTCGCTCACGCACCGCCAGGAGCCTGGCGGAGCACTACAATATCGATAGCGATCAGGCCAAACGGGTGTGCGACACTACCGAAGATATGTACCGGCAGTGGTACCGGCAAAACGAGGATTTGCAGAACCCGCAACTGGAAGCCCTGTTGACCTGGGCCGCGCAGCTGCATGAGGTGGGCCTGGGCATCAATCATAGCGGCCTGCAGCGCCACTCCGCCTATATCCTGCAGCAAACCAATATGCCCGGCTTCAACCAGGAACAGCAGCTATTGCTGGCGACCCTGGTGCGTTTTCACCGCAAGGGCATTAAGCTCGACGATATGCCGCGGCTGAATCTGTTCAAGAAAAAGCATTTCCTGCCCTGCCTGCAGGTACTGCGGCTGGCGGTATTGCTCAATAACCAGCGCCAGGCCACGTCGCCGACGCAGCTGCGGCTGCTGACCCGTGAGAATCATTGGACGCTGGTGTTCCCGGCCGGTTTTTTCGCCCAGAACAACCTGGTACAGCTGGATCTGGAACGCGAGCAGGAATACTGGTCGGAAATTCCCGGCTGGAAACTCGAGATTACGGAAGAAGCCGAGGCGCTGAATTAACACCGTTACGACCATCCGCGTCAGGCGGCTGGCGCGGATATAAAACGTGGCTATGGATAAAACGCGAGTATGTATAAAAAATGTCCAGAGATCATAAAACCGCTCATCAACTTCGGTTATAATGATGAGCGATAATACCGTCACCCCAAAAGGACCCCCTTTAGTGAAGTTGGCCTATTCTATGCGTAGACGACAAACCTCGGTGCGAATGACCCGCTGGATCTTATTTATCAGCTTTATTTTTTTATTCGCCCGGCTGATCTTCGCCACCCTCGGCGCCTGGGATCATCATCAGGGTAAAATGTCTGAACCCGCCGGGCAAATCATGAATATCGGCGATCGCCACGATAACTAATCCCGCCGGGGCCACCACCCGCGCTTAACCGGCTGTCCCCCTTTCCGGCATACCGCGTCAGGCCCGTTTTTATCGGTTTTTCCCGCTTTTTTATGCCGGCCGGTCCTTCCAGCTCCCGGCTGCGCTATCTATACTGCTTGCGTCGGTAAACGATTTACCTGCCCGATGCCCATGACAAAAACGGGGAAACCACGCTATGCCCGCCATTAAACAACATGCCCTGCAGCTGACCGGGCTGCGCCGCCAGGTGCTCGGTTTACTGCTGGCCAACCGGCCGCTGGTCGACAGTATCCTGGGCCGGCCGGTACGCGACGCCTCGGCGGCACCCCAGGTCATTTCCGACCAAACCGCCCGGCTGGTGGCGATTCAACGGCATTTGCACGCGGCGGATCTGGCGGATTTACTGGAGAGCCTGCCTCATGATGAACGCCTGGCGTTCTGGCGGCTGGTGGGCAACGACAAGCGCGGCAAAACCCTGGTGGAAGCCTCGGAAAGCGTTTGGGAAAGCCTGATCGCCGAGATGAGCAACGGCGATATCCTGAAAGCCATCAGGCCGCTGGATGTCGATGAACAGGCCTACCTGGCCCGTTATCTGCCGCGGGATCTGGTCGGGCGCATTCTGACGTCCCTGGAACCGCACCGGCGCGCCCAGGTCCGGGCCATGATGAATTTCGACCGGGACAGCGTCGGCCATCATATGGATTTCGAACTGGCGGCGATCCGTCCCGACGTTTCGCTTGCCACGGTGCAACGCTACCTGCGCTGGCGCAAAACGCTGCCGGAGAACACCGACAAGCTGTTTGTCGTCGATCGCCACAACCTGCTGGTGGGGGAACTGGCGCTGTCCACCCTATTGCTTAATCCCCTGGATAAACAGGTGATGGATGTGATGGACCCCCGCCCCACCACCTTTCGCGCCGAGGATCGGGCGGAAGACGCGGCCGGCGCGTTTGAACGCTACGATCTGATTACCGCCCCGGTGGTCGATAACAAAGGCAAGCTGATGGGCCGGCTCAGCATCGAGCACGTGGTGGATCTGTTTTTTGAGGAAAACGACAGCAACCTGCGCAACCTCGGCGGTTTAAGCCCCTCCGAGGATATTTTCGCGCCGGTGCGTAAAACGGTGCGCACCCGCTGGGCGTGGCTGGCGGTGAACCTGTGCACCGCCTTTATCGCCTCCAGGGTCATCGGGCTGTTCGAAGGCACCATATCCCAACTGGTGTCGCTGGCGGCCCTGATGCCCATCGTCGCCGGCATCGGCGGCAATACCGGCAATCAAACCATTACCATGATTGTCCGCGCGCTGGCGCTGCGTCAGCTGGAAAAAGGCAACGCGGTATTCCTGCTGCTGCGCGAGCTGGGCGTGGCGGTGATTAACGGCCTGGTCTGGGGCGGTATTATGGGCGTGGTCACCTGGCTGCTCTATCGCGACGCCGGCCTGGGCGGCGTCATGATGCTGGCCATGCTGCTTAACCTGGTCCTGGCCTCGCTGATGGGAGTGCTTATTCCGCTTACCATGATCAAGGTCGGGCATGACCCGGCGGTGGGATCGAGCGTCATGATTACCGCCGTCACCGATACCGGCGGTTTTTTTATTTTTCTCGGCCTGGCGACGCTGTTTTTAATGCATTGAACGCCGGTTGACCGGTTCCGTCGCCGCACAGGGTAACGCCGATAAATGAGTGGGTGAGCAACACTAATGTATTAGCGACGAAACTCACTTTTTAACCCATTTCTAGACTATTCTTATGATAAGAAAGCTTGGGATTAAACTATGGATGCCAATAACGCGACCTCCGCTTCCCGCAGTAATGGAATAGGGATCTTTATTGCGGCGGTAGCGCTGCTGATTTTCATGTTGTCCGTATTATGTTTAAATCTCAACCATCATACCGACCCCCTGTCGCCGGTATGGTTATCCACCGCCGCCATGCTGGCGGCGCTGTTTTATTGCCCGTGGCGCTACTGGCCGGCTATGGTTATCGTCGGCGGGCTGGCGATTATCGCCGCCTATGCGCTGATGTCGTCACATACCCTGGACTCGTTGCCTTTAACCGGCGTTTCACTTGCCGAGTCGGCTCTCGGCGCCTGGTTGCTGAAACTCATGTTAAATCCCCGCGATCCGCTGGACGGTATCGTTCCCTGGCTGAAATTTTTCCTGGTGGGCGTGCTGCTGGTGCCGTCCCTCGGCGCGCTGGCCGCCGGCTATTTTGCCGATGCCGCCCAAACCGATTACCTGACTTTTGTGCCCAGGTGGTTTACCGCCGAGGCTATCGGCATCCTGGCCCTCACCCCGGTGGGATTATTATGCCGGCGCCAGGCGCTGCTGCAGATGATCAAACAGCGATCCTGGCTGGAACTGCTGCTGATGATCGCGCTGACGTTGGCCATCAGCTATTTCGCGCTGCGTTTTTTACCCTTTCCATTTACCTATATCATTTTGCCGCTGCTGATCGGCGCGGTACGGTTGCCGCGCTTCGAGGCCTTCGGCCTGTTTTTGGTCACCACCCTGGCGTTATTGATTATCCTTGGCACCGGGCTGATTAATATGGATTTGCCTCCCAGCACTAAGCTAGCCGTAATATTGCATATTCCGCTGCTGATGATTTTAATCCCCGCCCATGCCATGGCCATGGCCATGTACGCCTTTCAGCTTGAGCGCGGCCATATATCGCAAAGCGAAACCCGCTTTCGCAACGCCATGGAATATTCCGCCATCGGCATGGCGCTGGTATCGTTGGAAGGCTCGTGGATGCAGGTGAATAAAGCGCTGTGCCGGTTCCTGGGCTATAGCGCGCCCGAGCTGAAAAAGCTCAGTTTCCAGGAGATCACCTATGCCGACGATCTCAGCTCCGACCTCACCCAGCTCAACGACCTGGTCAACGGGCACATCGAAAGCTATACCCTGGAAAAACGCTATATCCGCAGCGATGGCGAGATCGTCTGGGCGCTGCTGGCGGTATCGCTGGTGCGCGACCAACACGACCAGCCGCTGTATTTTATTTCCCAGATAGAAGATATCACCGAGGTCAAACACAATAATATTATTAATCAACGCCTGATGGAGCGTATCACCCTGGCCAACGAGGCGGGCGGCGTGGGCATCTGGGAATGGGATGTCGAAGCCAAAATCATGAGCTGGGATAAGCGCATGAGGGAAATCTACGCCGTGCAGCCCGCCGAAAGTGTCAGCTATGAGTACTGGCTGGAGCGCATCCTGGAGGAAGACCGGCCCTTGGCGCTGCAAACCCTGGCCGACTCCCTGGAAAAACATAAGCCGTTCCTCCTGGGGTTCCGTATCCGTAACCCAGGGGACGATATCCGTCATATCAGGGCCTACGCCAATACGCTGATGGATGAGAACGGCCGGGTGGAGCGTATGCTGGGGGTCAACCTGGATATGACCGGCGAGGTCCGGCTCAGGGAAGCGCTGTATGAAGAAAAGGAACGCCTGCATATTACCCTCGACTCCATCGGCGACGCGGTGATTTCGGTGGATCGGCAATTGCGCGTTAACTTCATGAACCCGGTGGCGGAAAACATGACCGGCTGGCGCCAGGAAAAGGCGCACGGCCGGCATATCGACGGTATTATGCATATCAGCGCCGGCGTGGATGGCCCGCGGCTGCCGATGTCGATGGACCATGTCAGCGGCGCGGCGCACGGGGCGTTGACCATTGAGCAGGATTTTGTGCTCAACAACCGCAAGGGAACGCTGTTTGACATTCATTACAGCTGTACGCCGTTGAAAAACCTGAAAGGCGACGTCCTGGGCGCGGTGCTGGTCATCAAGGACGTCAGCGAGTCGCGCCAGCTATTGCAGCAGCTGAGTTATAACGCCTCCCATGATGTCCTGACCGGCCTGCCGAACCGGGCCAGTTTTAAACAGCACCTCGATGCCGCGCTGTTGGCGGCGACCCGCGAAAAACGCCGGCACGCCCTGGTGTTTATCGATTTGGACCGGTTTAAGCAGATCAACGATTCGGCCGGACACGCGGCGGGCGACGCCCTGTTGCTGGAGCTCGGCCTGCTGATGCAGGACAATATCCGTCAATACGATTGCCTGGCGCGGCTCGGCGGCGATGAGTTCGGCCTGATCCTCACCGATTGTCCGCTGCCTGAAGCCCAGGCATTGGCGCAGCGGATTATCGACGCGGTAAACGCCTACCGCTTTTATTGGCAGGATCAGCTGTATCGCATCGGCGGCAGCGCCGGCGTCACGCTGATATCGGAGGATAATTTTAACGCCCAGGAGGTCATGGCCCAGGCCGATACCGCCTGCTATGCGGCAAAACACAGCGGCCGCGGACGGGTCTTGTCATACGAACCGCCGCAGCCGCTCGCCGGCGCGGCGGCGCGCCGCGCCACCCTGAGCCACGAGCGGCTGCTGGACATGATGGGTAACGATCTTATCAACTTCCAGGTCGAGGCGGTCGCATCGCCGCTGGCCAGATTATCGGTCGATTTTTTCCTGCTGGGCTTCGATATCCAGGCCCCGGCGCTCCAGGCTGCGGGCGCGTTACCGGTCCCGGTCAGCCAGGATGAGTTGACCATTGCGGCGCGGGCGCATGATTTATCCTCGGCGGTCGATGGCTGGCTGCTTAAACAGCTCTTCTACGGGCATGGCGCCGCCATCGGCGGCCAGGGAATAATCCTGGCCCTGCCCCTCTCCGTGCAGGGCGTGTGCGATCCGACGATAACCGATGAACTGTTATCCCTCGGCGAGCGCCATCCGCAGCTGAACGCGCAGATGTTGATCATCAGCCTGGACGGTAAGGACTTTATGGACCAATATCCCGCCATCACCCGGGCGATAGACCCGTTGCGCCAGTATGGCTATAAAATCATGCTGACCCAGTTCGGCGCCGATCTGGGCGTGTTTAACAAACTCAGGGCGGGGCAGATCGATTATATCAGGCTACCGGACCATTTTATCGGCAATGTCCATTGCAGCCAGATGGACGATATTATGGTCAGGGTGATCAACGGCCATGTCCACCGCCTGCAGGCGCGTTCCCTGGCCGGCCCCGCCAGGCTGCCCGCCACGCTCGACACCCTGGGCAATATCGGTGTCGATCTTGCGACCGGTGAAACCATAGGCCAACGCTTGCCGCTGTCCGCCATGCTGGATAAAGGCAATTTCGCCAGCCGATAATTAACGCTCTCCGTTGCCTGACTCCCGACATTCCTGTAAAGTTCCCCGCCTCATTGGCATGGGGAGGCAGCGATGTTTATTGGTTTTGACTACGGTACCGCAAACTGTTCCGTCGCGGTGATGGATGGTTCCCGGCCGCGATTATTGCCGCTGGACGGCCCTTCACCCTATATGGCGTCAATGCTGTGCGCGCCCACGCGCGAAGCCGTCAGCGAATATCTACACCAATTCTGGCAGGTCCCCACCGGCAGCGATGAAAATCAGCGGTTGCTGCGCCGGGCGATTAACGCCAATCGGGAAGAAGACATTATCCTGACGGATCAAAGCCTGCAGTTCGGCAGCCAGGCGCTGGCAAACTACATCGCCGATCCGCAAGAGGTGTATTTCGTCAAATCACCGAAATCCTTCCTGGGCGCCAACGGCCTCAAGCCGCAGCAGATTGCGCTGTTCGAGGATCTGGTCTGCGCCATGATGCGCCATATCAAACGCCGGGCCGAGGCGGTATTGTCGGCGCCCATCACCCAGGCCATGATTGGCCGGCCGGTGAACTTCCAGGGCACCGGCGGCGAGGACGCCAACCGCCAGGCCCAGGGCATTTTGCAGCGGGCCGCCGGGCGCGCGGGTTTTACCGATATCGCCTTTCAGTTCGAGCCGGTGGCGGCGGGGCTGGATTTCGAGGCCACCCTGGAGACGGAAAAAATTGTCCTGGTGGTGGATATCGGCGGCGGCACCACCGACTGTTCCCTGCTGCTGATGGGGCCGGAGTGGCATAAGCGGCGCGATCGCCAACAGAGCCTGCTCGGGCACAGCGGTTGCCGCGTCGGCGGCAATGATCTGGATATCATGCTGGCGTTCAAATCGCTGATGCCGCAGCTGGGCTTGGGCGGAATGACCGAAAATGGCCTGGCGTTGCCCGCCCTGCCGTTCTGGCAGGCGGTGGCGATCAATGACATTCCGGCGCAGGGCGATTTTTACAGCGTCGCCAACGGCCGTTTCCTGCGTGAGCTGATCCGCGACGCCGCCGATCCCCAACGCGTAGCCGCCCTGCTGCAAGTCTACCGGCAGCGGTTAAGCTATCGCCTGGTGAGGAGCGCGGAAGAAAGTAAAATTGCCTTGTCGAGCGCGGCTGATACCCTGGCCGGGCTGGAGTTTATTCGCGCCGGCATGCGGGTGCCCATCAGCCAGGCGGAGCTGGAAGAGGCGATCAGGGCGCCCCTGGAACGTATCCGGCAGCAGGTTGACGACGTACTGTCGCAGGGCGGCGCGGCGCGGCCCGATGTGGTTTATCTCACCGGCGGCAGCGCCCGTTCCCCGCTGCTGCGCCGGGCGCTGGAGCAAAGCCTGCCCGGCATTCCGGTCGCCGGCGGCGATGATTTCGGTTCGGTTACCGCCGGGCTGGCGCGCTGGGCGCAGCGTCAGTTTACAACAGGCCTTGCCTGATAATAAACGCCATCAGGGTATCCAGGCCGTCGCCGGTCTTGAGGTTGGTGAACGCCCAGGGGCGCAAGGGCCGCATGCGGTTGGTATCGCGCTCCATCACCTCCAGCGATGCGCCGACGTAAGGCGCCAGATCGATTTTATTGATGACCAGGAAATCGGATTTGGTGATGCCCGGCCCGCCCTTGCGCGGGATTTTTTCCCCTTCCGCCACGTCGATAACGTAGATGGTCAGATCGGCCAGCTCCGGACTGAAGGTCGCGCTCAGGTTATCGCCGCCGCTTTCGATAAAAATAATATCCAGATTACCGAATTTTCGCGCCAGATCCTCCACCGCCGCCAGGTTCATGGACGCATCCTCGCGGATGGCGGTATGCGGACAGCCGCCGGTTTCCACGCCGACGATACGATCGGCCGCCAGCGCGCCGGCTTCGGTAAGGATACGCTGATCCTCCTTGGTATAGATATCATTGGTCACCACCGCCAGCTGGTAACGATCGCGCAAGGCTTTGCACAGCGCTTCCAGCAGCGCGGTCTTGCCCGACCCTACCGGGCCGCCGACGCCGACGCGTAAGGGTTGTTTATAATCTTGCATCTTAACTCCCGGATTAAAACGTAGAATAACTTATCGTATTATGACCCGTCCCGGCTCGGGCCTGGAGGTCGCGGCCAGGGGCCGCGCCGCATTGCCCCGGCAAAGGTTCAGGAACGGAACAGGCGTGAATATTGGGTTTCATGACGGGATGAGGCAATGGCCTGTAAAGGAAAGCTGCCGCCCAGCGCGTCATCGCCCAGCAGCCCGGCCCGGGCAAACGCCGCCGGCAGCAGGGCGGACAGCTCGCGTAACAGGCCTTGCGCTTTTTGCTGGCCGAACGGCACCAGCTTCAACCCCGCCATCACGCCGCTTTCCAGCACGCTGTAGCCGTAGCCCATGGCCAGCGCTTCCAGCGGAATCGCCCACTGCCGGCCCAGCCAGGCCATGCCCGCCAGCTGGCTTTGGCGCAGCGCCGGCAGCCAGGCGTCGTCATGCGGCAAATCCGGCCATTCCAGGATCAGCCGGCTCAACGCCTGGCCCCGCTGCTGTTCTTCAAGCCTAAGCTCGCGGGTCTCGCGGCCGGCCAGCAAGAAATCGCTCCAGCGGGCAAATTGCCCGCTATCGCCCGCCTCGCAGGCCCGGTACAGCCGGATCAAAACCGGCCAGTCCAGGCCGCCGAGGGTATCGGTGATGATATGCCGCTGCCAGTCGGCAAAAGCCTCCCCCGAGGCCACCCAACCGGCTTCCACCGCCCACTCCAATCCCTGGGAATAGGTGAAGCCGCCCACCGGCAGGCTGGGGCTGATAAGCTGCATCAGGCGCAGCAGCGCGGTTTGTTCCAGCATATCAGTGGGGATGGTGGTGGCCGTGCGGCGCGCTCTGGTACGCCCCGGCCTCGGGTTCAAACGCCGCCTGCTCGGTCCGGACCGCCGCGCCCAGCCCCATCACCATCGCGTCCAGCACGTGATCTGGTTGATAGCGCACCCATTCGCGCTCGATCTGCAACGGCACGTGGCGGTTGCCAAGGTGATAACAGATCCGCGCCAGCAGCAGGGCATCGCGCGCATATACCGTGGAAACGGTTTCGGGCGCCGCGATCACCCGCACCACTTCGCCGCCGTCCTCGGTACAGAGCACGTCCCCGCCGCGGATAACCTGCCCGCGCGGCAACAGCAGACCGGCCTCGCGGCCGTCGTCAAGCCGCACCTGCGCCCGGCTTTTGATCCGGGTATCCAGATCCAGCGTCACGGTGGCGGTGACCTCCGGTGCTTGATCAAGGTGTTTCGTTAAAACAATCATCCTGGTTCCCGACGTGGTTAGAAAAGAAAATAGCGCTGCGCCATAGGTAAAACGGCGGCGGGTTCGCAGGTCAGCAGCTCCCCGTCGGCCCGTACCTGATAGGTCTGCGCATCCACCTCGATGGTGGGCTGCCAATGATTATGGATCATATCGGCCTTCCTCACATGGCGGCAGTGCCTGACCTCGCCTATCAGGCTGTTCAGGCCCAGCCTGCCGGCCAGCCCGTCGGCGTATGCCGCGTGGGACAGAAACGTCATGCGGGTGGCGTGGCGCGCGCCGCCGAGCGCGCCGAACATCGGACGGTAATGGACCGGCTGCGGGGTGGGAATCGACGCGTTGGCGTCGCCCATCGGCGCCATGGCGATCATGCCGCCTTTGATGATCAGCGCCGGCTTGACGCCGAAAAACGCCGGCGACCACAATACCAGATCGGCCAGCTTGCCGGGTTCGATGGAGCCGACCTCATGGGAGATGCCGTGGGTAATGGCCGGGTTGATGGTATACTTGGCGATATAACGTTTTACGCGAAAATTGTCGTTGCGCTCGCCGTCGGGCGCGAGCGGGCCGCGCTGCACCTTCATTTTATGCGCCGCCTGCCAGGTGCGCAGGACCACCTCGCCCACCCGCCCCATCGCCTGCGAGTCGGAAGAGAGCATGGAGAAGGCGCCCAGATCGTGCAGGATATCCTCGGCGGCAATGGTTTCACGCCGGATGCGCGATTCGGCGAAGGCCACGTCCTCGGCGATGCCGGCGTCAAGATGGTGGCAGACCATCAGCATATCCAGATGCTCGTCGATGGTATTCACCGTATAAGGCATGGTGGGATTGGTGGAGGAAGGCAGAATATTGCCGAAGCCGCACACCTTGATGATATCCGGCGCATGGCCGCCGCCCGCCCCCTCGGTATGGTAGGTGTGGATGGTGCGATCGCCGATGGCGGCCAGCGTATCCTCGACAAAACCCGCTTCGTTAAGGGTGTCGGTATGGATGGCCACCTGGACATCGTAGTTATCCGCCACGCCCAGGCAGCAGTCGATGGACGCGGGCGTGGTGCCCCAGTCCTCGTGCAGTTTCAGGCCGATGGCGCCGGCTTCCACCTGCTCCGCCAGCGCTTCCGGTTTCGACGCGTTGCCTTTACCGGTAAAACCGATATTGACCGGCAGGGTTTCCGCCGCCTGCAGCATGCGCGCCAAATACCAGGGGCCGGGGGTGCAGGTGGTGGCGTTGGTGCCCGCCGCGGGTCCCGTGCCGCCGCCAATCATGGTCGTCACGCCGGCGCAGATGGCTTCCTCCACCTGCTGCGGGCAGATAAAGTGGATATGCGCGTCGATACCGCCGGCGGTGACGATTTTCCCCTCCGCCGCCACCACTTCGGTGCCGGGGCCGATGGGAATGGTGACGCCGGGCTGGATATCCGGGTTGCCGGCCTTGCCGATGCCGACGATACGACCGTCCTTAACGCCGATATCCGCTTTGACAATCCCCCAGTGATCGATAATCAGGGCATTGGTCAGCACCAGATCGACACAAAACGCCGAGGTCATCTGCCCCTGCCCCATGCCGTCGCGGATCACCTTGCCGCCGCCGAACTTCACCTCTTCGCCATAGAGGGTAAAGTCCTTTTCCACCTCGATCCACAGCTCGGTGTCCGCCAGCCGCAGCCGGTCGCCCACGGTGGGACCAAACATTTCCGCATACGCGCGGCGAGAAATCCTGCTCATGACGATGGCTCCAGCTTGCCCATGATCTCGGCGCGAAAACCATAGACTTCGCGTTTGCCGGCATAGGCCACCAGGGTGACATCACGCGATTGCCCCGGCTCGAAGCGCACCGCCGTACCGGCGGCGATGTCCAGCCTGAACCCGCGCGCGCGCGGACGGTCGAATTTCAGCGCCGGATTGACCTCGAAAAAATGGTAGTGAGACCCTACCTGTACCGGCCGGTCTCCATGATTGGCGACGGTGACCGTTACCCGCTCGCGGTCGGTATTAAGCTCGATTTCACCCTCGGCGATGCACATTTCACCAGGTATCATAACGCCTCGCTGTTTGTCAGATTATCGGATCGTGGACCGTCACCAGTTTGGTGCCGTCGGGGAAAGTCGCCTCCACCTGCACGTCGGGGATCATTTCCGGCACGCCTTCCATCACATCATCCCGGGTGAGGACCTCGCGCCCCAGGCTCATCAGCTCGGCCACCGTCAGTCCGTCGCGCGCGCCTTCCAGGATCGCCGCGCTTATCAACGCCACCGCCTCAGGATAATTCAGCTTCAGCCCACGGGCCTGTCGCCGTTCCGCCAATAGCGCCGCGGTAAACAGCAACAGCTTGTCTTTTTCTCTCGGGGTTAGTTCCATTCACTGCTCCTCAGGTTGCCCAGATGCGGGGCGCTACCGCGTCCAGCCCCAGCATCCTGGGCCGTAAATATGCCCAGATACGGTGCAGCAGTTGCTGCAGCCGCTGATTGTCATTATCCAGCACTCGCACCACCAACAAAGAATCCAGCAGGCTGGCGCCGGCCGCCGGCACGGCGGCCTCCTCCAGCAGCAGGCGCACCCCCGCCAGCATCGCCTCGCTGACCGGCGTGGCATAGAAAGTGGCGCTTAACGGATAGCCGCCCAGTTTTTCCAGCCGGCCCGCGCCGATGCGCAGGCGTTCGAACAGGCCCGGGCACCCCGGGAGGATAATCCGCAGGGACGCATTCAGGCAACCATCGGTAAACGCCTCGCCGGCCGCCGGCCGGCCGAGGCACAACGTGTCGAATCCCAGCAGGCGCGCGCCGGGCGAGAGCCGGAACTCGGTATCGATGGCAACCCTGGCGGCCGGGAAAAAAATATTATCCTGCGGCAGCCATTCCAGGATGCTGCCCTCACCGAGCAAAAACCGTTGCGACACCCGGGCCAGCTCGCCCGCGCTGCGATAAAACTTGGTGGCTCCCGGCATGGTCAGCAGCGCGTGGCTGCCCGCGTCCAGGGTGACCGATAATTCAAGCCGGTCGCCGCCGACCACGCCGCCGGGGGGATGCAGCAGATACACATGCGGATGATCGGCTTGGGGATAAAATGCCCGCTGCACCCGGTAAGGCCCGCTATGCCGTCGCGTCGTCAGCAGCGTCCGGCCCCGGCGGAGCTCAAATCCCAGCTGGAGTTTTCCCAGCCATCCTGGGTGCGCCCGCGGCGACGGATCGGCTAAAACAGTGTCATTTGTCATAAAACCTTATTGCGTGCCACGTCGTTAAAATGGGTGGAGCGGTCACCGGCTTGCCATACTATTCGCCTTCATTCAAGGCCATAACTTAGTGCAAAACCGGTGCAAAAACCGCGCCAGTTATAACCGGAGCATAATCGGTCAAGACAGGGCCACGACGCACCATCATCGCGCCGCGCGCGCACCATAACTAATCATCACCGCCGGAACGCCCCAACTTGGTGCGCGTCGCCCGGAGAAATATTAAGTTGTTTCACGACGACGTTTAAAAGACTCATCATGTTGTTAACCGAAACCCAAGGTAATAAAGCAGACAAACCAGATTTTAACAGGTAATGTCTGTAACAAACGCCACTCAATATTAAGTAAAATAAATCTCTAATTGATATTAATTCATATTTAAAACATTATTTCATCTCATTTTTATTATTAATAAAAATACTTTGGTCAAAAACTTTAAAGCCAAATAAATTTCATAATGCCTTGCATTACCAATAATTATTTAAGGAAATAAATTGAATGAATGAATGAATGGAATCATCCCCTGCAAAAAAAACGTCAATGAAGAGTTCACCTCTCATAAACTATTAGGAACACCATAATGAAAAACATCTCATATTCTAACAGTACGTATCCGGTAAGCATCCCCTACCCGCAGTCATCCATTCCCTGCCCCCGCGAAAACCAGACAGGATTGCCTAACCCGATTACTGGCCAACACCCGGGCGACCAACGGAAAAACACGCCTGGACGTCGGCATGCGCCGTTCGTTCAAACAACGTCGGCCGGGCAGTATGACAATGCGGATAACCTCAGGATTGATAATTTATATTCATGCGTTGCGGAATTAACGCGACAGCCGGAAAGCCTGCTGAAAAATAAGGGTAGTAAATATATAAAAATATTCCTGGATGGTCAAAAAAAATCCATATTCACCAAAATAATTACCCTGTCAAGCGGCAGGGAGATTTATGTCGGGAATATTTCAGGGAGGATGATGGTTTCAGATGGAGAAATTTACCATCTGGAATACTCGCGCCCCCATTACCCTATAAACCTGTCTTGCCCCCTGATGCTAATCTGGGCGCAAGTAAGCCTGTATTTTTGCCATCCGCAAGCGTGGCATGGCTCACCGCCGCTTACGCCCGACATCACCGGGAGGTCGCGGGAGCGCCCATATGAGAAAACCACTCCCTATTGCGCTGCGCCATCCGGAGCGGCGCAATTTTTTTCCTGCTGGAAAGATAGGATCCTGCAGCCTGTCAAAGCGTTGTTAAATGTGTTTAATCTTCCCGCCGCCTCGGCCCAGGATATGCATGAAGATCCTGATAGTCATGAAGAAACCGTGGATCAGCTATGGCCGACTGATATTCATGATCTCCTCGCGGGTGAAATAAACCCAAGGGTAAATTTGCATGGATGCAGACCCGACATACCGGACGCGCAAAATGAAACATATTTCACCATTGGTAAATCCTTATCTTTCATGATAGATGGGGAAGAAACCACTCTGATTATACCCCATCGTGACGCGCAATTAGAGTTCGAGCGTTTGGTATCCGTATTCTCCCTAATAACATTCCCCACAAATGATTCACTGAGTGCGCTTTTAGCTTTTGATGAATATGTCGGTGAAAAGGTTCAGGATTTTTTCGATCAGGGCACACTTTCGCTGAAAGATCGGGAAACTATATATCTCATATTATTAAAAGGTAAAATCGAAGCCGTCATTACTGAATATTTATTGAGTAAAAACGCCAGCAGCGCAACTAAACATGCCATACTAAAATATGCCAAGGGGCAAATATTTATCAATTTTTTTATCAAAATAGAGCTTGATAAACTAAATATGCTTTCCCGTAATTTTGAAATTGATAACATCTGCGAAACGGTTGAGTATAAAAAAGGAGTGACGTTTGGCGACGCGAGAAATAACGTACTCGCCCTATACAGAAATGCGGCTCATGATCAAAAACTAAAATATATAGAGCATTACAAAACACTGCTATTGATGGAAGAAGCTAAAATGGAGTATTGCAGTGAACTTTATGTTTATCCAAAAGCGACAACACTTGAAAAGGTTATTTACAACAATGATATGAAATTACTCGAGGCATTGTTCGAAGAAGATAACATCAAAGTTAACGATATCATTAAAAAAAGAATTTTTTATAGTATTTATGACTTTACGCGCAAGAATGACATTAGCCTGCAAAGCGAAAACCTGCTCATCCCAGGAGAATTAACAAAATTTAACGCCATATTTGATGAGATTGATTTTGAAATAAAAGAAGAGGAAATACTTAACCACTTCTCTAATGAGATCATTAGTTACTGCAGTCTAAAACCCGAAACTGCTGAACAATTAGTTAAGGTTCTAAAAGTCGTTGAATTATTCAGGAACGCAGAAGACGATGAAGATAACAAAAACCATTGGAGTGAAAATAACCTCAATCCATTCTTGATGGCGAAAAATTTATATCATGACCTTATTAGCTCCAACACGGAGGAAAAAACCCGGATGGTGTGGCCAAAAGAATGGTATGAGGATTATAAAAAACAGTTGATTCTTGACAAAACTTCGTATTTGATGACGGATATTATGATACATTTTCAGAATAATTTTAATCGCGATACCAAGATATTTTTAGGACTAAATGAGTTTGATGAACCTGAGGATGAAGAACAGCGTATTACTAACGCAAAAATTGCGGCGGTTGAGTTATCCCTGCCATTTGAAATAAAAAAAGGCGATTATGATTCATATATAAAACATTATCGAAACAGTATTTCTCAAGGTTATATTGAGTTATTAATTTCAGCGGCGGCGCATTGGAACTTATCCAACCATCGAGGGATGGGGGTAAACGCGACACTCTGGGATGCGCATTTTTTAATGATTGTCCGAAGTTTCAGCGAGCAGGAACACAATATAGCAACAGAGCTGCACGCGGCTGCTACGGAAAAATTTTCCAGTGTTTATAACTTAAAACCGTCCGGTGAATTTGATAATAAACAAGACTATTTCAGTCAATTCACTGAATATAAAATCCACATGATTAATAAAGAAGCCAGGTTTAAAACTTTTTTTGCCGTGAAATATTCTTCTTTGGGTTACTATGACCTTATTTATAATCCCAAAGCGGCTTACACTTTTAAAGTATTTTCCAGGAAATATATTGAAAATACCCTAGCTCACGCCCCAAGCGTGTTAACGCCGGCGACCAACCTAGGTTTTGTTTCTATTGTCTTAACTCAGTCTGAACGCTTAATCATGATTTCGACATTGTCTGACTTTGCCTCGCTTATTGATGTTTCACAGCTGCGGGATACAATGCTGATTACCCGGCTGATTTCGGAATGGAAAGAAGCGCCGGACCACCTTGAGGTGAAAAGCCGCAATAAATTTCCCGTCACGATGGACGAACTGAATTTGTTATTTTTGTGCTGCGGGGAAAACAATTTGGACGTCAATCTGTCTTTAGATTTACTGCTGATAAAACCCGCGGATAACCAGCATTCTAATCCATCGTCTGAATTTTCCTTTGCGGCAGTTAAAGAATTTGATACTGACCAAAATTTACGAGGTTTTATCGACACGCTAAACCGTAAGACTCTGATTGAAGTTTGTAATGGTTTGAAAGAGCCCTTGCGGACTTATACTTGGATTGATTATGTTACTATGAATATTCCCTTCTATCACATTATTGAACGATACTGGTATGATGCCGACATGGAGTTGACTTTTGAAGATGTTTTTTTTGATATATTTGATCTATTGATCGCGTTAGTTCCTACAGGATTTTCCATTAACAAATTATCCCGGAATTATATATCATTGATCATACGCTCCGCTAAAAAGCAAAAGATTCCTAAGCATTTGCTTAAGCGTTTTTTTATCACCGAATTCTCAAAACTGACACCGTCGATGATCGCCGCTATAACAAAGACGCTTTCAAGTGATTTATTGCAATTCATGACGCCATTGCCGTTATCGGTTCGCACTACAATAAACTTACCGATATATTGTTATAATAATCTGAAAAAGAACATGTTTTTCGTAAATGCAAAAACAAAATTGAAAAAAACGCTAAAACAAAGTTTTCGCAAGGAATGGAGTGTTGATATCGGTGTCGATAAGCTGACGCCAATGTTGGGCGGGGTATATATAGAAAATGGGTGGAAAGATAAAACTCGCCATTTTATCAAAGACCACAACGAAGTCTTCCAGGTCAGACACGATGAAAAAAGCCAAATTTGGCGGGTACTCGATCCCAGTAAGGATGGCGATATCAACAATGCCATTGCCGTCGTACCGCAGGGAGAAGATATGTGGGCATTAAGTCCGGTAAGTGAACGAATGGGTTCATCGATATTTTCGCAGCGAAATCTAGGTCGAAACATGAGGGCTATCATCAAAGATCTTGAAATTGAGCAGCTAGCCATCGTACAATCAACCGCCACGATTGAAAATAATTACTTCGCATATCATACTAAAATGCTCAGTTTTTTTTTGGATGAAAATGGAGAATACATAAATGAACTTTTATCCACTAACTATGATAAAGAAGCTATTCTCTCAGCACTAACCGATCGTCTTACCGGCACGGTCGCAAGAGACATCGTGTTTCCCGGCGAGGATTATTCAACGCTGCAAAACATCTTAATTCATGAATTTTATAGCATCCCTGAAAAATTTGAAACGCACATCAGCTACCGGTCGGTCAATTTTTGGCTCAATGAGGAAGATTACGATCCTATTAATCATCTGTTGATTAAAGTAAAAATCGGCGACTTCGTTTATATTTTAGATGTCAGGGCGATCCGGCCCTTAACGAATATAAACGCTAATATGTATCAGGTTTACCTGGAAAACAATTGGTTGCTGAACTATAAGAATAATTTACCCAATATATTCGCGCTGGTCAAATTCAAAGATTACAATAGCATTAAAGAAGCGCTATCATTTTCACAAGGAGAAAATGTTTCGCCTTCCATGATCATTACTGATGCATATCTGCTTAGGGAACCGAAATGGTATAGGAGCACAGTGTTGAAAAACAAGTACTCTTTTATAAAAAAGACACGCCCTATATTATCCCTGGAGATGTCCAACTTTCGGGGTATCTGCAGAAAAGCAATCAGGAAGATGGGGACCACGACCTCACCTGAGGTTATCCCCCCTAAAATATTGCGCAAGGCGGGCGTTATCGACAAGCGCCAGGCTGATATGCTTCTCATGCGCCTTCAAAACTCAAAAACCAGCATTATGGCGGCAAGTATATTTCTTGATGCCGGTTCGTTGGTGCCGGATCTTAACACCCTTATAAAAATCAATCCGGGAAAACTTGTGCTGTGTTATGGCCGGGACGAGCTATTGCAACATACCCTAATAAGCATTGGCGGCGGTCGTTTTGCCGGCGCGGGAAATTCATTTTTTGATCCCCGCTTGTCTGACCGGGCGGCAATACTGATGGCGGAGGAGTTGGGAGAATTTAGTGATCAAAAACTGACCCCCAGGAGCAATACCTCCCCGCTTAACGTTATCGTTGGTAACGTCAAGGGCGCCGCCGACCTGTCGCCGGTAATCTCCCCTCCCCTGGCGCGGGACAAAGTGCTGTCAATCAGAGGGGATGGCGAACCGCTCGTCCAACAGGGGGTTCCATCAACCCGCGAGGGAATGCTGCTCGGCGATAGCTGGGAGCTTCATGCCATTAGCGGCATGAAAACCCATATTCAGATCAAAATGCACGGCGCGCCTTTTAATGTCAATTACATGGATGCGGCAGAATTTTCCCATGTCGTTCGCGGCCTGTTGCTGGCTAACCCGGACAAATATGATTTGGCCAGATTGCAAAGCATCGACCTGTACTCGTGTTTTAGCGGCTTTGGCGGGAAATATTCCATGGCGCAAACGCTGGCAAACGAGTTGCAGGTGCAGGTCAGGGGTTATCCCGGATTTATTAGCCGGGACATTGAACAAAGACATCCCGCATGGTTTAAAACCTACATGCCCATTAAGCCCAAAGGAGAAGATGACAGAAATTCTTATACTCAGGCACAACACGCGGCCAAAATGGAAAGCCTACGGATAAGGCATGGCGAACTGCATGATTTTGTCGCCTATTTGATGAAGTTAAGAAATAAAGCGCGCATATTCCGGCACAAACGCTCTTTTGCCAGTATCGCTAAAATCCAAACCGAGCTGGCCCAGCTTATACTGGGTAATATCTCTCTTGGCAGTTTCGTCGATACATTTGATATTCAGGAAGAATCAGAAAATGTATTAACAAAGATATTAATCGAGTATCAATTTGATGATAACATTTCGGATGATATCTTTTTACAACTCTATTTTGATATCATTTTCACCGTCGAGCGCTTTAGGGAAATCCGGAAAAATTGGTCATGGATTTAAGCACCGGGAGTCACGACCGCAGCATAGCGTACATGGCGGTATCCCAGCGCTGCTGGCCCACTTTCACCGAGCTGCGGCGTACGCCTTCACGGATAAAACCCAGTTTTTCGTAGGTATGGATAGCCGCCTGGTTAAAGGTGTAGACATTCAACTCCAGACGTTCAATAGCAGGCAAGGCGAATACCAGCTCGATTATCCGGGTCAGGAAGGGGACGGCAATCCCCTGCCCCCGCTGTTCCGGGTTAACGGCTACCCGCCCCAGCAGGGCCACGCCGTTACGCCAGTCAAAGGTTACCTGGGCATGAGCGGTGGCCGCGCCCGGCGGCCCGGCGCAAAACAGCCACCTGCGGGGCGGCGCGCCGGCCGATTCGGCGAGCATTTCGGCTAATTGCGGCGGGTCCAGGGGGAAACGCGGCAGTGGGCCACCCCACTGCGCCAGCTCTTTTTCCGAGGTAAACCAGCGGCAAATTCCGGTAAAATCAGCTTCCTCGATATTACGGATATCCATTCAACCCCACCTTTAGGAAATTAACCTGATGCCACTATATCTGTCCCGGAATGTACCTGACATTGGCCGCTTTTGACCTGTACTATATAAATATATTTTGCTAAAAATCACAAGGTGCCTTGAATAATCTTGCCGGGAGAAAGTGATGCTGGAATTACGCCCGAACTGCGAACGTTGTGATTGCGATTTACCCGCCGAAAGCCATCAGGCCCGCATATGCTCCTATGAATGCACCTTCTGCGCCGGCTGCGCCGAAAACCATCTTGATAACCGTTGTCCCAACTGCGGCGGGGAATTAGTCGCCAGGCCGGTGCGTCCCCCCCATCGCCTTAAACTGCACCCCGCCTCCACGCTGCGCATAATAGCAAAAGCACCGCTAGTCCCCGGCCGATAAAAGCGGGAACCTCGCTAAAAAGTTAACTTTCAGCTATCGAATCCATCTATAAAAGCAGCTATCAAAGATTGGGCATTAACGTAGTATGCCCTAATTGGCGACAAGGGAATGATGACCCTTCGGTGCTGGTCGATAACTGTTTTAACCCCTTATTCGGCTCAGGCATTCCGCGTAAAATTAACTTTAATCGAGGCATAAAATGTATAATTTTTCACGTTTTCAGGCAAAAGAATTAGCATTGGCCTATATGAGCGGCAAAGCCGCCGGCCTGACGCCGGAGGAATTTTTCCAACAGGTAGTGAAAGTCGAAAAATCATTTGATTCCCTGATCAGGACCGGGACCGCGCTGCCGGCTAAAGGTGTGCTGGTCAAATCCTTCTGATTATTCCCCGCTGCCGTAAACAGGACATTGCCGCCGTGGCGCGGCTTTACGCCGGCGCGCTCCCGGGATGACGTCGGCCGCCGCCCGAGAGCGCCGTCAGGGTTATTTCCAGGCGCTGGCTTCGTCCAATTGCCTGTAATCCTCGTCGCTTAGCCGCAGAGCGAGCGCTTTTACCAGTTCGTCCAGTTGCTCCACCGACGTGGCGCTGGCGATGGGCGCCGTGATGCCGGGACGTTTCAATAGCCAGGCCAGCGCCACCTGGGTCGGCGTAACCCGGTGCTGCTCGCTGACCGCGTCCAGGGTATGCAGTATGCGAATGCCGCGATCGTTGAGATAGGCTTCAACCACGCTGTTACCGCGCCGGCTTTTAGCGGCATCCTCGCGGCCACGGTATTTACCGGTCAGGAAGCCGCTGGCCAGCGCGTAGAAGTTGATAACGCCCACGCCGTGCGCGGTGACCACCGGCGCCAGGTTTTGCTCATATTCCTGGCGATCGTAGAGGTTGTACTTAGGTTGCAGCGTCTCATAGCGCGCCAGGCCGTTCTGCTCGCTGATGCGTAGCGCCTCCGCCAGCCGCGGGCCTGCGTAGTTCGACGCGCCGATGGCCCGTACCTTGCCCTCGTTGATCAACGCGTCAAACGCGGCCAGGGTCTCTTCCAGCGGCACGGATTGATCATCGTCGTGGGATTGGTACAAATCGATATAGTCGGTTTGCAGGCGTCTAAGCGAATCCTCCACCGCGCGTTTGATATAGCCCGCCGACAGGCCTTTTTTATCGCCGCCCATGGGCTTGCCCACCTTGGTGGCGATAATCATCTCATCACGCCTGCCGCTTTTTTTCAGCCAGTCGCCGATAATGGTTTCGGATTCGCCGCCCTGGTTGCCGTCTACCCAGGCCGAATACACATCGGCCGTATCGATGAAATTCAGCCTGCGCTCCACCAGCGCGTCAAGCATCCCGAAGGACGTCTGCCTGTCGATAGTCCAGCCAAACACATTGCCGCCGAAGGTCAGCGGTGGAACGGTAATTCCGGAACGACCCAAGGTTCTTGTTTCCATTGTCATGTCCTCTTCTTGTTGCTATAGCTTTAGCGCCTTGCCAGATTAACTACCTTAGCATTCCCCAGGTTTAGCGCCAGCCTTTGCCGGCTGTCACGCGCCTCCCGTTCCAGCCAGTGCTTGAACAGCACCAGCGGCGGCGACAGCACTTTCTGTTCGGGATGGATCAAATAATAGGACGCGCCGCTTTGTATGCACAGGGGAAAAGGCGCTATCAGGCGCCGGGCCTGCAGGTCGAACTCCAGCAGGCAAAGATCGCCCATGGCGATGCCATACCCTTGCAGGGCCGCCGTCATGGCTAAATCCAGCGTATCGAAATGCTGGGCCTTGGTCGGCGGCGGCGCGTCGCAGCCGGCCGTCCTCAGCCATAACAGCCAATCGCGGCGATCGCGGGTGGGATGGAGCAGGGTTTTATCGGCCAGCCGGGCGACGGCGTCACCCTGCCCGCGCCATAATTCCGGTATGCAGACCGGCGTGAGCACCTCATCGAACAGATGGGTGGTCTGTACCCGTTTATTGTCCGGCCGGCCGAATACCACCGCCGCGTCAAAATGTTCGCTGGCGAAATTGACCCCATGGGAAATGGCGGTGGTCAGGGCGATATCGATTTCAGGATGCTGGTTCTGCAGTTGGATAATGCGGGGCAACAGCCAGCGCATGGCGCAGGTTGGGCACTTAACCCGCAGGGTGCCCGCCGGTCGGCCGGCGAGGGCCAGCGTCGAGTCGATTTGCCCCATCGCCTGCTGCAACGGCGCCAGCAGGGCCAGGCCCGGTTCGGTCAGGGCCAGCCCCCGCGCCTGGCGGATAAACAGCGCGCAGCCCAGATGCTGTTCCAGCCCGGCTATCTGGCGGCTGACGGCCCCCTGGGTAAGATGCATATGCCGGGCGGCATGGGTAAAATTCAGCCGCTCCGCGACGACGATAAAGGTTTTCAGCACATCCAGCGAGGGCAGCGGATTCATGTCGCCGCCCCGGGCGGGCAGAGGATAAAGAGTGCGTCCACGGGCAGGGCTCCCTGGTCCGGATTGCCGGTTATCCCGCTGACGCGGGCGGCAAGGTTGCCGTCTCGATGTCCTTCCCTTGCCGCGGCCATGTTTCAGGATCATGGCATCTATGATAAAGGATCGGTTGTCGTCGCGACGGATATGTTGCTTAATCATTATTCATTTAGCCACAAGTGTCACGGTTTTATGCCGTTTTAACCGCACCCGGAGGAAGTTACCCATGCAGAGCGTTATTCCGCCCCGCTCTAAGTTGCCCGATGTCGGCACCACTATTTTCACCACTATCGGACAGCTGAGCGCCGAACACCAGGCCCTTAATCTTTCATCGGGGGCGCCGAGCTTTGACTGCGATCCGCTGTTGATAGACAGCACCGCGAGAGCCATGCGCGCCGGACATAACCAATATGCGCCAATGCCCGGCCTGCCGGCTCTGCGCGAGGCGCTGGCGGATAAAGTGGCGCGCCTGTACGGCGGCCGGTACGACCCGGAAAGCGAAATCACCATTCTCGCCAGCGCCAGCCAGGGGCTTTACAGCGCCATCAGCGCCCTGGTGCATCCGGGCGACGAGGTGATCTATTTTGAACCGGCGTTCGACAGCTATTCCCCCATCGCGCGTTTGCAGGGCGCGGTGCCGGTGCCGGTGAAAATGTCGCTCGAAAACTACCGTATCGATTGGGACGCGGTGGCCGCGGCAGTTACCCCGCGCACCCGCATGATTATCGTCAACAGCCCGCATAATCCCACCGGGATGGTATTCGGCGAACAGGATATCCAGCGGCTTACCGCCCTGACCGCCGGCACCGATATCCTGATACTGTCGGACGAAGTATATGAGCATG
The DNA here is from genome assembly GCF_010131535.1 of Acerihabitans arboris. Taxonomy (GTDB): domain Bacteria; phylum Pseudomonadota; class Gammaproteobacteria; order Enterobacterales; family Enterobacteriaceae; genus Acerihabitans; species Acerihabitans arboris. The sequence continues at coordinate 31,596 of NZ_WUBS01000018.1, read as the reverse complement.
TGGTGTTTGACGGCGTTCCCCACCGCAGCATGGCTGCGTATCCCGCGCTGGCCGAGCGCAGCGTGGTGGTGTCGTCCTTCGGTAAAACCTACAGCGTCACCGGCTGGCGCGTGGGCTATTGCCTGGCGCCGGCCGAACTGATGCTGGAAATCCGCAAGGTGCACCAGTTCATGGTCTTTGCCGCCGATACGCCGATGCAATATGCCTTTGCCGAGGCGTTGACCCGGCCGGAAAGTTATCTCGGCCTGTCGGCTTTTTATCAGCAAAAGCGCGATATATTGGCCACTGCCCTGCGGGATTCGCCGTTTAAACTGCTGCCCAGCGGCGGCAGCTTTTTCCTGCTGGCGCAGTTTAGTCATTTCTCGGCGGACAGCGATAACGATATGGTTATAAAATTAATCCGCGATGCCAAAGTCTCATCCATACCCCTGTCGGCGTTTTACCACGACGGCGCCGATACCGGGATGATCAGGCTGAGTTTCGCCAAGGATGAACAGACGTTGCTTGAAGGCGCGCGCAGGCTCTGCGCATGGCGGCCGGAGTAGGCCGGGCCATGGGCGACCCCGATCGCCGTTTTTTATGTCGTTTTTATCTACCTATGACGGGACACGCAATGAAAAAAATAGCCACCCTATTACTGTTTATGTGCGGCATGGCCGCGATACCGGCCATGGCGGACGAGGGCAAAATCCGCTTCGGCCTGGAAGCGCTCTACCCACCGTTTGAATCCAAATCGCCCACCGGGGAACTGCAGGGCTTTGATATCGATCTGGGCAATGCCGTATGCCAGGCCGCCGGGGTAAAATGCGAATGGCTGGATACCTCTTTTGACGGCTTGATCCCGGCGTTGCAAGGGCGCAAATTCGACGCCATCAACTCGGCGATGAATGTCACGGAAAAGCGCCGCCAGGCGATTGATTTCACCCAGGTGATTTACCGGGTGCCCACTAAACTGATCGCCCGCGCCGGCGCCGGACTGCAGCCGACCCCTGAATCGCTGAAAGGCAAAAGCGTCGGCGTATTGCAGGGATCGATCCAGGAATCCTATGCCAACGCCCACTGGGCCGGCAAAGGCGTGAACGTGGTGGCCTACCAGGATCAGAACCAGGTTTATATGGACCTGACCTCGGGTCGCCTGGACGGCACGCTGGTGCTGGCGCCGGCCGGGCAGTCCGGTTTCCTGTCGCAGCCGCAGGGCAAGGGTTTCGCGTTTAGCGGACCCGCGGTCAGCGATGACGCCATCCTCGGCAGCGGCATCGCCTTCGGTATCCGCAAAGGCGACGACGTCCTGAAAAAACAGCTGGACGACGCCATCGCCAAGGTGAAAGCCCAGGGGACGATCGGCACCCTGGCGAAGAAATATTTCGGCGATATCGATGTGTCGGCGGCCAACTGATAAGCGCTCCCGCCCCGGACATGGCGTTTCGGGGCAATTTTCGTACCAAAGCGACACTCCCTGACAATACCTCCACAGTTCCTCCATTTTTAACCGCGCTTTTTTGTCTAAACTGGATATATCATTCTCCTTTATGCAGGGACGTGCGATTCTGATGCCCTGTCCGTATGATTGCAGGTATATCGATTGATGAAGGGTAAACGCAATGGACGCTTATTGCTCCTGATAGCGGCGCTGCTGATAATCCTTATCGGCGCGTTTTTCCTTTGGCGGCAGGGCAAGGGACAAACCGTCGCCGAACCCGCCGGCGCCGCCCGTTCCGGCGGCGAACGCCCCGAGGCCGGCCGTCGCGGCGGCAGTCGCCCGGGCCGTCACAACCAGGCATTGTCGCCGGTCCAGGCCGCCATCGCGCAGGCTAAATCGGTGCCGCGTTTTGTTACGGGCCTGGGCACCGTGACCGCCGCCGGCACCGTGACCGTGAAGAGCCGGGTGGACGGCCAGCTGATGGCGCTGCATTTCGCCGAGGGCCAATGGGTCAAGGCGGGCGCGTTGCTGGCGGAGATCGATCCCCGTCCGTTTGAGGTGGCGCTGCTGCAGGCCAAGGGCCAACTGGCGAAAGACCAGGCTACCCTCGCCAACGCCCGGCAGGATATCGCCCGCTACCGGCAGCTGGTCAAAACCAGCCTGGTCTCCCGTCAACAGCTCGACACGCAGCAATCATTGGTGCGCGAGGCCGAGGGCACGGTGCAGGTGGATCAGGCGGCGGTGGCCAGCGCCGAACTGCAGCTGGCCTATAGCCGCATCACCGCGCCGATGGACGGGCGGGTCGGCCTGCGCCAGGTGGACGTGGGCAATTATATTACCAGCGGCGATACCACCGGGATTGTGCTGCTGACCCAAACGCGGCCGATCGATGTGCTGTTTACGCTGCCGGAAAGCGAGATCCCAAGCGTTATCGCCGCGCAGAAAACCGGTAACGCGCCCTTGGTCGAGGTGTGGGATCGCACCAATAAAACCAAGCTGGCCGAGGGCGCGCTGCTCAGCCTGGATAATCAAATCGACGCCGCCACCGGCACGGTTAAGCTGAAGGGCCGTTTTGACAATACCGACGACAGCCTGTTTCCCAATCAGTTTGTTAATGTCCGCATGAAGGTGGCCACCCTGCAAAACGCGGTGGTGATCCCGCCGGCCGCGGTGCAGATGAGCAACGACGGCCACTTTGTCTGGGTGCTGAACGATGAAAACCAGGTCAGCCAGCATCGGGTAACCACCGGCATGGAAAACAGCCAGCAGGTGGTGATCACCGCCGGTTTGCAGGCGGGACAGCGGGTGGTTACCGACGGCGTCGACCGGCTTACCGAAGGGACCAGGGTGGAGGTTATCGCCCCCGCCAGCACGCAGCCCGCCGTCGTCCGCTCCCCTGAGCGCCGTGGGGAAAAATCCTGATGGAAGTGTTGCCGTCCAGCCATAACGGCGGTCCCTCGCGCCTGTTTATCATGCGGCCGGTCGCCACCACGCTTTTGATGATCGCCATCCTGCTGGCCGGCATCCTCGGCTACCGGACGTTGCCGGTGTCGGCGCTGCCCGAGGTGGACTACCCGACCATCCAGGTGGTGACCCTGTATCCCGGCGCCAGCCCGGATGTCGTCACCTCCGCCATCACCGCGCCGCTGGAGCGGCAGTTCGGCCAGATGTCGGGATTAAAGCAAATGGCGTCCCAAAGCTCGGGCGGCGCGTCGGTGGTCACGCTGCAGTTCCAGCTGTCGCTGCCGCTGGACGTGGCCGAGCAGGAAGTGCAGGCGGCCATCAATAACGCCACCAACCTGCTGCCGGACGATCTGCCCAATCCACCGGTTTACAGCAAGGTCAACCCGGCCGATCCGCCGATCATGACGCTGGCGGTCACCTCGACGTCCATGGCGATGATCCAGGTGCAGGACATGGTGGAGACCCGGGTGGCGCAAAAGATTTCCCAGGTGAGCGGCGTGGGCCTGGTCTCGATTTCCGGCGGCCAGCGCCCGGCGGTGCGGGTCAAGCTTAACGCCCCCGCGCTGGCGGCCTATGGCCTGGACAGCGAAAGCGTGCGCACCGCCATCGACGCCGCCAACGTCAACTCCGCCAAGGGCAGCCTGGACGGGCCCGAACGCTCGGTGACCCTGTCGGCCAACGATCAGATGAAATCCGCCGAGGATTACCGCCAGCTAATCGTCAGCTGGCAAAACGGCGCGCCGGTGCGGCTGCGCGATGTGGCGACCATCGAACAGGGCGCCGAGAACAACCGCCTGGGCGCCTGGGCCAACCGCCAGCCGGCCATCGTGATGAATATCCAGCGCCAGCCCGGCGCCAACGTCATTGCCACCGCCGACAGCATCCGCGCCCTGCTGCCGTCCTTGACCGCCAGCCTGCCGAAGTCGGTCACCGTCTCGCTGCTGGCCGATCGTACCGACAATATCCGCGCCTCGGTCAGCGACGTGCAGTTCGAACTGCTGCTGTCCATTGCGCTGGTGGTGATGGTGATTTACCTGTTCCTGCGCAACGCCGCCGCCACCATTATCCCGGCCGTCGCCGTGCCGCTGTCGCTGGTGGGCACCTTTGCGGTGATGTACCTGCTTGGATTTTCCATCAACAACCTGACCCTGATGGCGCTGACCATCGCCACCGGTTTTGTGGTGGATGACGCCATAGTGGTGATCGAAAATATCTCCCGCTATATCGAGCAGGGGGAAAAACCGCCGGCGGCGGCGCTGAAGGGCGCCGGCGAAATCGGCTTTACCATTATTTCCCTGACCGTGTCGTTAATCGCGGTGCTTATCCCGCTGCTGTTCATGGGCGATATCGTCGGGCGGCTGTTCCGGGAATTCGCGGTGACGCTGGCGATAGCCATCCTGATTTCGGCGGTGGTGTCGCTGACCCTGACGCCGATGATGTGCGCGCGGATGTTAAGCTACGAATCCCTGCGCCGCCAGAATCGTTTTACCCGCGCCAGCGAACGTATTTTCGAACGGGTGGTGGCCGGCTACGGAGGCTTGCTGCGCAAGGTGCTGTTCCACCCCTGGCTGACGCTGGCGGTGGCGATGTCCATGCTGGCGCTGACCATTATCCTGTACCTGGCGATCCCGAAAGGCTTTTTCCCCACCCAGGACAACAGCGTTATCCAGGGCACGGTACAGGCGGCGCAAAGCGTGTCGTTCAGCAATATGGCGCAGCGCCAGCAGGAAGTGCTGTCGGTGATCATGCGCGATCCGGCGGTACGCAGCGTCTCCTCGCTGATTGGCGTGGACGGCACCAACGCCACGCTGAACAGCGGACGGCTGCAGATTAACCTTAAACCCCTGGACCAGCGGCAGGACCGGATCGGCGTGGTGATCGCGCGTTTGCAGCGGGCGACCGCCGGTCTGACCGGCATCCGGCTGTATCTGCAGCCGGTGCAGGACCTCACCATCGATACCCAGCTCAGCCATACCCAGTATCAGTTCACGCTGCAATCCCTGTCCCTGGACGATCTGGGCAAATGGATACCGCCGCTGCTGTCCCGTTTGCAAAGCCTGCCGCAGCTGCGCGATGTGAGCAGTGATTTGCAGGATCGCGGGCTGGAGGCCTATATCAAGGTCGACCGCGACAGCGCCAGCCGGCTGGGCATCAGCATGTCGGATGTGGACAACGCGCTGTACAACGCCTTCGGCCAGCGGCTGATTTCCACCATCTACACCCAGGCCAACCAGTACCGGGTGGTGCTGGAACAGGATACCGACCAGCTCTCCGGAATGGCGGCGCTCGACAATATCCGCATCAAGGGCAGCGACGGCAACATGGTGCCGCTCAGCGCCATCAGCAGCGTGCAACAGCGCCTCGGCGCGTTATCCATAAACCATCTCGAGCAGTTTCCCGCCGCCACCGTCTCGTTTAACCTGGCGCCCGGCTATTCGCTGGGCGAGGCGGTGCAGGCCATAAACCAGGCCGAGCAGGACCTGGATGTGCCGGACAGCGTCGCCACCCGTTTCCAGGGCAGCACGCTGGCCTTTCAGTCGGCGCTCGACAGCACCGCGTGGCTTATCGCGGCGGCCATCGTGGCGGTGTATATCGTGCTGGGCGTGCTGTATGAAAGTTTTATCCATCCGGTGACCATCCTGTCCACCCTGCCCACCGCCGGGGTGGGGGCGTTGCTGGCGCTTATGATATCCGGCCACGAGCTGGATGTGATTGCCATCATCGGCATTATCCTGCTGATCGGCATCGTCAAGAAGAACGCCATCATGATGATCGATTTTGCGCTGGCCGCCGAGCGGGAAAAGGGCATGACGCCTTACGACGCCATTTTCCAGGCATGCCTGCTGCGTTTCCGGCCGATCCTGATGACGACCCTGGCCGCGCTGTTCGGCGCGTTGCCGCTGATGTTCAGCACCGGGGTCGGCGCGGAGCTGCGCCGTCCGCTGGGGATCTGTATGGTGGGCGGGCTGGTGGTTAGCCAGGTGTTGACGCTGTTCACCACGCCGGTGATTTATCTGCTGTTTGACCGCCTGTCGCGCCACAGCCGGCCCGTTGTCGATAAGCCGGAAACGACGTGAAATTTTTCGCCCTGTTTATCTACCGCCCGGTGGCCACGCTGCTGCTAACGCTGGCGATTGCCCTGTGCGGCGCGATCGGTTTTCGCCTGCTGCCGGTGGCGCCGCTGCCGCAGGTGGATTTTCCGGTGCTGATGGTCACGGCGTCATTGCCGGGCGCCGCCCCCGAGACCATGGCGTCCTCGGTAGCCACGCCTCTTGAGCGCGCGCTGGGCCATGTGTCCGGAGTCAACGAGATGACCTCCAGCAGCTCCCTGGGCAGTACGCGGATTATTTTGCAGTTCGATTTTGATCGCGACATCAACGGGGCGGCGCGCGACGTGCAGGCGGCGCTTAACGCGGCGCAAAGCCTGCTGCCCAGCGGCATGCCCAACCGGCCGCAGTACCGCAAGGTGAATCCATCGGATGCGCCGATCATGATCCTGACCCTGACCTCGGACACCTATAGCCAGGGCCAGCTCTATGATATTGCCTCCACCCAGCTGGCGCAGAATATTGCCCAGATGGACGGCGTCGGCAACGTGAACGTCGGCGGCGGGTCGCTGCCGGCGGTACGGGTCGAGCTTAATCCCCAGGCATTGTTTAACCAGGGCGTGTCGCTCGACGAGGTACGCGAGGCCATCAGCCTGGCCAACGTCCGCCGCCCGCAGGGCGCGCTGGAGGACCCGCAATCCCGTTGGCAAATCCGCACCAATGACGCGTTGTACCACGCCCGGGAATACCAGCCGTTGATTGTGCATTATCAAAACGGCGGCGTGGTGCGGCTGCAGGACGTGGCCAAGGTGCGCGATTCGGTACAGGACGTGCGCAACGCCGGCATGTCGAATGATAAACCGGCCATTTTGATCGTGATTTTCCGCTCGCCCGACGCCAATATCATTTCCACGGTGCAAAGCGTCCGGGCGGCTATCCCGGCCCTGCGCGCCTCGATCCCGGCCGGCATCGAGATGAGCGTCGCGCAGGATCGCTCGCCGACCATTCGCGCCTCCCTTGACGAGGTGGAGCAGTCGCTGGCGATCGCGGTGGCGCTGGTGATCCTGGTGGTATTGCTGTTCCTGCGATCCTGGCGCGCCACCCTGATCCCGGCCCTGGCCGTGCCGGTGTCGCTGATCGGCACCTTTGCCGCCATGTACCTGTGCGGGTTCAGCCTGAACAATATTTCGCTGATGGCCCTGACCGTCGCCACCGGTTTTGTGGTGGATGACGCCATCGTGGTGGTGGAGAATATCGCCCGTCACGTGGAGTCCGGCATGAAACCCCTGGCGGCGGCCCTGTTGGGGGTGCGCGAAGTCGGCTTTACCGTGCTGTCGATGAGCCTGTCCCTGGTGGCGGTGTTTATTCCGCTGTTGCTGATGAGCGGCCTGCCCGGCCGGCTGTTCCGCGAGTTTGCCGTGACGCTGTCGGTAGCCATCATGATTTCACTGGTGGTGTCGCTGACGCTGACGCCGATGCTCTGCGCCCGCCTGCTGGGCAAGGATCCGGCGCGCGTCGATAATAAACCCGATGGTTTTACCGTCCTGATGCTGCGGCTGCAGGGCGGCTATGCGCGTTCGCTGCATTGGGTGCTCAATCACGCCGGCTGGGTGCTGTTGCTGTTCCTGGCCACCCTGGCGCTGAACGTCTGGTTATATATCGCCATACCCAAAACCCTGATGCCGGAGCAGGACACCGGGCGGATACAGGGTTTTATCCAGGCCGACCAGAGTATTTCCTTCCAGGCGATGCGCGGCAAGCTACAGGATTTTATGAAGATCGTGGCTGCCGACCCGGCGGTAGATAATGTCACCGGTTATACCGGCGGCTCGCGCACCAACGCCGGGTCGATGTATATCTCCCTCAAGCCTTTATCCGAGCGCAGGGACAACTCCCAGGACGTTATCGCCCGCCTGCGCGCCAGGCTGGTCAAGGAGCCGGGCGCCGATCTGTATTTATCGGCGGTGCAGGATATCCGCGTCGGCGGACGGGAGTCCAACGCCGCCTACCAGTATACCTTGCTGGCGGACGACCTGGCCGACCTGCGCGCCTGGGAGCCCAGGGTGCGCCTGGCGCTGGCGGCGCTGCCCGAGCTGGCCGATGTCAACTCCGATCGGCAGGATAAAGGCTCGGAGCTCGGCCTGGTGTATGATCGAGACGTGCTGGCCCGCCTGGGACTGGCGGTGTCCGACGTCAATAACCTGCTTAACAATGCGTTCGGCCAGCGGCAGATATCCACCATCTACCAACCGCTGAATCAATATAAAGTGGTGATGGAAGTCGCGCCGCAATATACCCAGGACCCGGGCGCGCTGGGCCAGATGTTTTTGATTAACGCCACCGGCCAGCCGATCCCGCTGTCGGCGTTTGCCCATTGGCAACCGGCCAACGCGCCGCTGTCGGTCAACCACCAGGGCCTCTCGGCGGCGTCGACCCTCTCCTTTAACCTGCCGGAAGGCGTGGCGCTGTCCACCGCGTCGGCGGCCATCGAGCGCGCCATGACCGGGCTGGGCGTGCCCGCCAGCGTGCGCGGCACCTTTGCCGGCACGGCCAAGGTGTTCGAGCAGACCCAGCAATCCCAGCTGTGGCTTATCGTGGCGGCCATCGCCACGGTGTATATCGTGCTGGGCATCCTCTATGAAAGCTATGTGCACCCGCTAACCATCCTATCCACCCTGCCTTCGGCCGGGATTGGCGCGCTGCTGGCGCTTGAGGCGTTCAGCGCCCCGTTCAGCCTGATTGCCATGATCGGCATCCTGCTGCTGATAGGCATCGTGAAAAAGAACGCCATCATGATGGTGGACTTTGCCCTGACCGCCCAGCGGCAAAGCGGCATCAGCGCGTCCGACGCGATTTTCCAGGCCTGCCAGCTGCGCTTCCGGCCCATTATCATGACCACCCTGGCGGCGCTGTTCGGCGCGCTGCCGCTGGTGCTCGGCAGCGGCGACGGCGCCGAACTGCGCCAGCCGCTCGGTATTACCATCGTCGGCGGGCTGGTGGTCAGCCAGTTGATGACCCTGTACACCACGCCGGTGATTTATCTGTTCTTTGATAAATTACGCCTGAAAGGGCGTCCGTCCCGCGCCGGCCTTGTTATCCCAGAGCAAGAGTAACCGCGACATGCAATGGCATCCATTTCATCATAAAACCGCCCCCGCCGAGCCCCGGCCCTCCGCCTCGGTGCACTGGCAACTGTGGACGGTGGCCTTTGGCTTTTTTATGCAAACGCTGGACACCACCATCGTCAATACCGCCCTACCCTCGATGGCGCATAGCCTGAAAGAAAACCCGCTGCATATGCATTCGGTGATCGTTTCTTATGTGCTGACGGTAGCGGTGATGCTGCCGGCCAGCGGCTGGCTGGCGGATCGGTTCGGCGTCAAGAAGGTGTTTTTCAGCGCTATCCTGTTGTTTACCCTGGGCTCGCTGCTGTGCGCGCGGGCCGAATCGCTGCAGGAGCTGGTGCTGGCGCGGGTGGTGCAGGGCATTGGCGGCGCGATGATGGTGCCGGTGGGACGTCTGACGGTGATGAAAATCGTGCCGCGCTCGCAGTATATGGCGGCGATGGCTTTCGTCACCATGCCGGGCCAGGTGGGACCGCTGATCGGCCCCGCCCTGGGCGGCTTCCTGGTGCAATACGCCAGTTGGCACTGGATCTTCCTGATCAACCTGCCGGTGGGCGTTATCGGCGCGCTTATCACCTGGCTGCTGATGCCGAACTACAAAATGGAGACCCGCGGGTTTGATATCGGCGGTTTTGTCCTGCTGGCGGTGGGCATGGCCACCATGACCCTGGGGCTGGAGGGGCGTAAAGGACTGAACATCGGCCCGATATATATCGCCGGCCTGATGCTGACAGGCTTGCTGGCGCTGTTCGGCTACTGGCTGCACGCCAGGCGTAATGAAGACGCGCTGTTTAACCTGCGGTTGTTCGATACCCCGACCTTCTCCATCGGTTTGCTCGGCAGCCTGCTGGGACGGATCGGCAGCGGCATGCTGCCGTTCATGACGCCGCTGTTTTTACAGCTCGGCATGGGCTACACCCCGTTCCACGCCGGGCTGATGATGATCCCGATGGTGATCGGCAGCATGGGCACCAAGCGCATCATCGTGCGGTTGGTCAACCGCGCCGGCTATCGTAACGTCCTGACCGGCGCAACGCTCGGGCTGGCGGCGGTCAGCCTGGTATTTCCGCTGGTGGCGCTGGCGGGCTGGACTTACGCCATCCCGGTGGTACTGTTTTTCCAGGGGGTGGTCAACGCCATGCGTTTCACCTCGATGAACACCCTGACGCTGAAGGATTTGCCTGATTCCCTGGCCAGCGGCGGCAACAGCCTGTTATCGATGGTGATGCAATTGTCCATGAGCCTCGGGGTGACCACGGTGGGCATCCTGCTCGGCCTGTTTGCCGGCACGCAGGCGCCGCTGGCGACCAGTGATATCCACGGCGTATTTATCGCCACCTATTTATGCATGGCGGTGGTGATCGCCCTGCCGGCGCTGGTATTTGCCCGCGTACCGCCCGATACCACGCCAAACGGTCTGCTGTCGCAACGCGACCCGGACGGGCAACAGAGGTCATGATGAAATTCGGCATTACCGCAAAACTGTTTCTCGCCATTTTCGCCACCTGCATGCTGGTGGTGATCACCATGCACTGGGGAACACGCGTCAGCTTTGAGCGCGGTTTTATCGACTATATCAAACGCAGCAATAACCAGCGCATCGAGCTGTTGGGCAACGCGCTGGCCGATCAGTATCAATTGCACGGCGACTGGCGTTTCCTGCGCAATAACGATCGTTTCGTCTATCAGCTGCTGCGATCCTTCGAACAAAATCTGGAGGAAGGCAAAAACCTGCCGCCCCATGGCCTGCGCACCCAGATCTGGGTGGTGGACGCCCAGCGGAAAAAGCTGGTCGGCCCGGGCGGTCCCCTGCCGGACGAGGGCCCGCGCCGCGCCATTAACGTCAACGGCACCCTGGTCGGCTGGGTGATGTCGACGCCGGTGGAACGGCTGACCCGTGACGCGGATATCAGCTTTGACGCCCAGCAGCGGCGCACCAGTTGGCTGATTGTCGGCCTGGCCGGGTTGCTGGCGGCGGCGGTAACCTGGTTAACCGCGCGCGGCCTGCTGGCGCCGGTTAAACGGCTGGTGGGCGGTACCCATCAGTTGGCCGCCGGTAATTTCTCCTCGCGGGTGGAGACCGGCACCCAGGATGAGCTGGGGCGCCTGGCCAATGATTTTAACCAGCTGGCCATGTCGCTGGAAAAAAACGACGCCATGCGCCGCGAATTTATGGCCGATATTTCCCACGAGCTGCGCACGCCGCTGTCGATACTGCGCGGCGAGCTGGAGGCGCTGCAGGACGGGGTGCGGCAGCCGACCGGCGCATCGCTTTCATCGCTGCAGGCGGAAGTCACCATCCTGACCAAGCTGGTGGACGATCTGCACCAACTTTCCCTGTCCAATTCCGGGGCGCTGGCCTACCGCAAGGATCGGGTGGACGCCATCCATATATTGGCTATTGCGGTGGCGTCGTTTCGTGAACGCTTTATGATCAAGGGCCTGGAGCTGACCTTATCGTTGCCCGACAAAGCCTGGATCTTCGGCGACGCGGATCGCCTGACCCAGCTATTCCTCAACCTGCTGGAAAACAGCCTGCGCTATACCGACGTCCCGGGCAGCGTGGCGCTCGAGGGATGGATCAGGGACGACAACCTGACGCTGCGCTGGCGGGACAGCGCTCCCGGCGTCGAGGATAAGCAGCTTACGCGGATTTTTGAACGATTCTACCGTACCGAGGGTTCACGCAATCGCGCCAGCGGCGGTTCCGGGCTGGGGCTGGCGATTTGCCAGAATATCGTGGACGCCCACGGCGGAACGATATCGGCCGCGCATTCGGCTTCAGGCGGCCTGCAAATCACGGTACAATTACCGCTCTATCCCCGGGCACCCAGGACATTATGAGCGAACCAGACACAGCGCCGTTAACCATCCTTATCGTCGAGGATGAGCCCAAGCTGGGGCAATTATTGGTGGATTACCTCCAGGCGGCGGACTACCGCACCCATTGGCTGACCCGGGGCGACGAAGTGGCCGATTACCTGCTGAAAACACCGGCCGCGCTGGTGCTGCTGGATTTAATGCTGCCGGGCCGCGACGGGCTGGCGGTATGCCGGGACATCAGGCGCTTTTCCGATGTGCCCATTATCATGATGACCGCCAAGACCGAAGAGATCGACCGGCTGCTCGGGCTTGAGATCGGCGCGGACGACTATATCTGCAAACCCTACAGCCCGCGGGAGGTGGTCGCGCGGGTCAAGGCCATCATGCGCCGTTGTTATCGCCCGGCGGCATCCGCGCCGCTGCCCAGCCCGCTGAAAATCGATGAAAACCGGTTCAAGGCCAGCTATCGCGACCGGTTACTGGATTTAACCCCCGCCGAATTCCGGCTGCTGAAAATCCTCGCCGGCGCGCCGGGCAAAGTGTTTTCGCGCGAGGCGCTGCTTAACCAGCTGTATGACGATTACCGCGTGGTCACCGATCGCACGATAGACAGCCATATCAAGAATCTACGCCGCAAGCTGGAGTGCCTGGCCGACGACGTGGTGTTTATCCGCGCCGTCTACGGCATGGGCTACCGCTGGGAAGCCGAACCCGGAGATTTAGTTTAACCGATTCAGCCACGGTGACGACCGTTATCGTCTCCTATACTTCTTTGAGCGCGCAGGCGCAGTGTAAGTTAAGGAGGAGCCGACATGGCAACCGTACACTATGAGCTGGAAAAAGTCAGGAATGGGCATTTTATCTTTAGACTCAAGGGGATTCACGACGAAATCATTCTCTCCAGCGCCACGTTCTGCAGCAAGGCGTCAGCGGAGAATGCCATTCATTTCGCCCGATATAACGCCCCGGACGAGAATAATTACGAGTTAAAGAGCAGTATGGACCAGCATGCCTATTTCATTCTCAGGGGAGGTAATTACCAAATCCTCGGGCAAAGCGGCCCGTACAATTCCGAAACCGCCGCCCGACGAGGCATTAAAGCCGCGATGGAATGCGCCGCCACCAAAGAGATCATGGATTTGACTCACTGACCCGTCTACGCCTGGGGCGCGCTGCGCGTGCCAGGCGCCATGAATTAACCCTGCGTTTCATCGGTTTTTGCTGATTTTTTCCCCGCCAGGGGCTAAAATCCCGTGCTTTACTGCCCGCGCAAGGGCAGCCTGTCTTGATATCAGACGAGATTTATCATGTTTACTCCCGAACTACTCTCTCCCGCGGGTTCGTTAAAAAATATGCGTTACGCCTTTGCCTACGGCGCCGACGCGGTATATGCCGGCCAGCCGCGTTATAGCCTGCGGGTGCGCAATAATGAATTCAATCACGAAAACCTGTCAACCGGCATTAACGAAGCCCACGGCCTGGGTAAAAAATTCTATGTGGTGGTGAATATCGCCCCGCATAACGCCAAGCTGAAAACCTTTATCCGCGATCTGACGCCGGTGGTCGAGATGGGTCCCGACGCGCTGATCATGTCCGACCCCGGCCTGATTATGCTGGTGCGCCAGGCATTTCCGGCCATGCCCATCCATCTTTCGGTACAGGCCAACGCGGTTAACTGGGCGACGGTGGAATTCTGGCACCAGGCCGGTCTGACCCGGGTTATCCTTTCCAGGGAACTGTCGCTGGAAGAGATCGAGGAAATTCACGCCCAGGTGCCGGAAATCGAGCTGGAAGTGTTTGTCCACGGCGCCCTGTGCATGGCCTATTCCGGCCGCTGCCTGCTGTCGGGCTACCTGAATAAGCGCGACCCGAACCAGGGCGCCTGCACCAATGCCTGCCGCTGGGAATATAAGGTGCAGGCGGGTAAGGAGGACGACCTGGGCAATATCGTCCACCGGCATGAACCCATCGCCGTCACCCAGGTTGAACCGACCCTTGGCATCGGCGCGCCGACCGGCCGGGTGTTTATGCTGGAAGAAGCCCAGCGCCCCGGCGAATATATGAGCGCGTTCGAAGATGAACACGGTACCTATATCATGAACTCGAAAGACCTGCGGGCGATTGCGCATGTGGGACGCCTGGCGGCGATGGGCGTGCATTCCCTGAAAATCGAAGGCCGCACCAAATCCTTTTATTACTGCGCGCGCACCGCCCAGGTCTATCGCCGGGCAATCGATGACGCCGTGGCCGGCAAGCCGTTTGATGCCGGCCTGCTTAACACGCTGGAGGGCCTGGCGCACCGGGGTTATACCGAAGGGTTCCTGCGCCGCCATGTCCATGAGGATCAGCAGAACTACGATTACGGCTATTCCGTTTCCGACAGCCAGCAGTTTGTCGGCGAGTTTACCGGCGCGCGCCGCGACGGGCTGGCCGAAGTGGATGTGAAAAACAAATTCTCCCGCGGCGACAGCGTCGAGCTGATGACCCCGCAGGGCAACGTCAGTTTCACCCTTGAGCGGATTATCACCGGCAAAGGCGCCGAAGCCGAGGTGGCGCCGGGCAACGGCCATACCGTTTACCTGCCGATCCCGCAGGAGATTGATGTGCGCTTCGCAATCCTGCTGAGAAACCTGCCGGGCACGTCCACTCGCGATCCGCACGCAAAAGTCGCGGCGACAGACATAACCGCCGGTTAACTATTACACACAAAAACGGCATCGTTAATCTGGAAATTAGAATTGGGTCACAATACGCCGGCGGGGCAAAGCGTATGATGCGCTTGCTGAATCAAAACGCAAAACAATGACCCAGCTCCACCAGGAACCACCTCTTTCGCCAGCTCATCCTCCCTTGAGCTGGCTTTTTATTTGGCGCGGCCTTTTTTTTTAACGCATTATCGTCCCTGTACGTTTCCCGCGTTTTTTCCCGCCATTGAACGCATATTCCTGCTCGACATTCCCGAAGCGATATATAGTATCTAGGCTGTATCACCGCGAAAAACCATTACTCCAAGGGAAAGCATCAATGGAATCAGCCATGTTAACCGCGCCCGCTGCGCTGCTCATCGTGAACGGCAAAAGCGCGGGTGATGAAGAGCTCAGAATGGCGGTGGAGCGGCACCGCGAAGCGGGCTACCCGCTTCATGTGCGCGTGACCTGGGAGCATGGGGACGCGCAGCGTTATGTCGAGGAGGCCGCCCGCCTGCGGGTAGAAACGGTTATCGCCGGCGGCGGCGACGGCACCATCAATGAAATTGCCGGCGCCCTGGTGCTGCTGCCGGCGGAGCATCGCCCCTGCCTGGGCATCCTGCCGCTGGGCACCGCCAACGATTTCGCCCTCAGCTGCGCTATTCCGCAGGGGCTGGATAAGGCGCTCGCGCTGGCCATTAACGGCAAGCCGGCCGACATCGATATTGCCCAGGTCAATCACGATCGCTATTTTATCAATATGGCCACCGGCGGTTTCGGCACCCGGATTACCTCCGAGACCCCGGCAAAACTGAAATCCGCCCTGGGCGGCGCCTCCTATTTTATCCACGGCCTGCTGCGCATGGATACCCTGAAAGCCGACAGCTGTGAAATCAAGGGACCCGGGTTCAACTGGGCGGGCGAGGCGCTGGTTATCGGCATCGGCAACGGCCGCCAGGCCGGCGGCGGGCAGGCGCTTTGCCCGGACGCACTGATTAACGACGGCCTGCTGCAGCTGCGGGTCTATGCCTCCGAGGCGCTGTTGCCGATACTCCTGAACAGCCTGACCAGCGATGAGCAAAATCCCCATGTGATATCCGCCTCGCTCCCTTGGCTTGAGATCGAGGCGCCCCATGAGGTGACCTTCAACCTCGACGGCGAACCGCTGAAGGGGAAAAAATTCCTGATTACCGTCTTGCCAGCGGCGCTGACATGCCGTTTACCACCGCTCTGCCCGCTGCTGGGCTGATAAATACGCGCTTAACGGCGTTGGGTTCGGCCTGGGATTTGATCTTCCGCACATTAATGACAGTCCGGGGCCAGGCGCATGAGAATTTGTATAACAACTTAGGGTAATCTATAGGCTATGTAGCTGGTTCAGGAAGTTATCATGCAAGCATTTTCACCTGCCCTGCCCGCGCCGCAATCGCTTTACTACAGCGCCGGGGAAGCCCATTCCCTCGAGACGCTGCAGGAAAAAAGCCTGTGCGACATGGTCGAGGATATCAAGGTCACCCACAGTGACAAAGAACATTATATTACCGGTTGGATGGGCGCCGACAGCGTGGTGGTGATTCATAACTATCATGAAAAGCGCGGCACCTCCAACGGCTTTGTACTGACCAAGGAGAACCAGTATCGTCTCAGCGTGCAGTCGATTGCGTTCCGCATCCCGAAATTGATCCTGTGGCTATCGTTTCGCCGCAATCCGCGTACCATGATGCTGATTACCTACAATACGCTGGGCGAGCTGGTCAGCCCGCTGATGCAGTATCGCAATATGACCGATAAGCCGGTCAAGCTGAAGCTGGAGCAGGATTGGCAGGCGCTGAACGACTATATCGGCATGGCCTGCTGGCAGTTGGAAAACGGCAGCCCGCTGTGGGGCCAGCTACAACAGGCGTTAACGCCCGACGCGCTGGCGGGTTATGTTAACGCGCCGGTTTTCAGCGAAAAGCGGCTGCAAAAAGACGGCGAGTTCGAAGGCTTCTGGGCCGGTAATGTCTTTATCGCCCGCTGCCTGGGCCCCTACCCCGCGCTGCAATTACTGTGGCGCGATGAAGACAACCAGATGCAGCCGGGCTATATCTATACGGCGGTGCCGGAAACCCGGGGCGGCGTTCTGCTGCCTTCCCTGCGCATCCGCCCGCACCGTGGCGATAAGAGCTACCTGCTTAATGCCTTCGATGCGCAGCATCTGCACCACGCCCGCTCATTGCTTAGCTTTGCCCAGGGCATATTAACCGGCATGTCACCACCACTGGTGGAAATGATGGACCGGCCCGATACCCTGACCGACCTGTAGGTCATCCGCATGCAGCAGAGCCTGCTGCAGCCAGGTCTTTGCCGCGAAGAGCGTCTGCGCCCAGTCGTCATGTAACGGCCGCAGGGCCGCCAGCGCGGCGGAGAGCGTGCAACCGGTGCCGTGGGTGTGGCGGGTATCGACCCTCGCGGCGTCAAAACGCTGTTCGCCGGTCGCGGTAATCAGCCAGTCGGGGCTGGACTGCCCGGGCAAATGCCCGCCCTTCATGACCACCGCCCCGCAGCCATAGGCCAGCAATGCCCGCCCCTGTTCGCGCATCTCCCCCTCGCTGTCCGCCGGCCGGCAGCCCAGCAGCGCCGCCGCCTCCGGTAGGTTGGGAGTGATAATGGACGCCAGCGGCAACAGCAAATCCCGCACCGCGTCCACTGCGTCCGGCAATAATAAAAAATCGCCGCTTTTCGCCACCATGACGGTATCGAGCACCACATAAGGGATGGGGTATTGCCGCAGCTTGTCGGCAACCGTCCGCACGATGGCCGCCTGCCCCAGCATGCCGATTTTTGCGCTGTCGATGCGCACATCCCCCAGCACCGAATCCAACTGCTCGGCCACAAATCGCGGGCTGATGGGATAAATGGACTGCACGCCCCGGGTATTTTGCGCCACCAGCGCGGTAATGACCGTGGTGCCATAGGCGCCGAGCGCCGAAAAGGTTTTCAGATCGGCCTGGATACCGGCGCCGCCGCTGGGATCGGTACCGGCAATACTGAGCAGGTTGCAGATGCGCGTCATTGCAGATCCTCCCCCTGCAGGCGGTACAGCCGGTCGAGCAAACCGACGGCAAAACTCCCGGGCCCCGCGGATTCCGGGGCGGTTAAGCGCCCCGCCCGCGCCATCACCCGGCAGGCGGCGGCCACATGCTGCAGCCGATCCCCCGGCAGGGCGCAAAACGCCGCCACCACGGCCGATAAGGCGCAGCCGGTACCGGTGACGCGCGTCATCATGATGTCTCCGTCCGCCACCGACCACGCCCGCTCGCCGTCGGTGATAAAATCCACCCGGCCGGTCACCGCCACCAGGGTGCCGTACTCTTCGGCCAGTCTGCGGGCAAAGGGCAAGGCGTGGCGGGAGTCGTCGGCGCTGTCCACGCCCCGGCCCAGCGCCGGCTGCCCGGCCAGCGCCAGGATTTCCGACGCATTGGCGCGGATGGCGGCGGGTTTTAACGGCAGTACGCTTAGGGCAAATTCAGTACGGAAGGTCAATGCGCCCACCGCCACCGGATCCAGCACCCAGGGCGTGCCCGCCTGGTTGGCCGCCTCGATGGCGGCCAGCATCGAGACGCCGCGCCGCTCGGTCAACGTGCCGATATTGATCAGCAGGGCATCGGCCACGGCGCTGAACTGCGCGGCCTCACGCGGTTCTATCACCATGGCCGGCGCGGCGCCGACGGCCAGCAGGGTATTGGCGGTAAACGCCTGCACCACGTCGTTAGTCAGGCAATGGACCAACGGCGCATGTTGACGCAGCAGGGCAAGGGATGTGGCGGCGGCTAAGCCGGGCAATTCGGCAGGTTCGACGTTCATGGCGCTCCCAGCCGGCGTTATGGAACACGGACCCGGCGGGACAAGAGGCCGTGACTTCCCTACGCTGGCATTATCCAGATCAGGTCATACGGGTGAAATCTCAGTCCGGCGCACGGCGGCGGACACCCCGAGTCAAGTGTTTATGATTATCGGGTCGCCGGGGTAAAAGGTCAATGATGAGGTTATGATCAGGGCGCGAGCGGGCTTATCAACATCCGGCCATAACAGCCATCCCAATGGGACCACGGAACCATGGTGCCGGTGGGCGTCAGCCACCAGCCCATGCCGCCGTCGCCCTGTTCCTCATGCTGGACAAATCCCGCGTCTGCCAGCGCAAGGAGCCGCCCGGCCAGCCAGGGGTCGTTTTTTACCATCGGGGTTATGGGCCACCCCGGTTCGCCATGGCAAGCCACCGGCTTATTATTCGTAAGGCCGGCCATGATATTTTCAGGGAGGTTCGCGGAGGAAAACGCTGATAATGAAATCAGTGCTAATAAATAACAATGGCAGACTCTAAACATGCGTACCTTCAAAACAGGCAAACAAAACACCCGGCAATGATACCATTAAATTTTTCATGGCAAGACGTATTTCTTAAACGCCATTTAAATGGTCATGGATATATCAGGTTTTTTTAATTTCAGCCAATCGATTTATAAAATCGTTTCATCTACGGGGGTATAGAGAAAATAACATAGCGCGTTATTATAAACGAATAGTTAACCAAATAATTTAAGCTCCGTGGCCCGGCTGATAGCATGTTTAGCATTCGTGACGCCAAGTTTATCAATGATATTCCTGATATGAAATTTCACCGTACCTTCCCGAATGGCAAGAATGGTTGCTACCTCGCCATAGGTTTTTCCCACGCTTGCCCAGAATAAGACTTCTTTTTCCCGCGGCGACAATGCCTGGATCTGTAGCATTCCGGCAAAGGGTACGACCGGCGGCAGGTAATTATGCTGGAAATTCAACACCTTTTCGTGAGTGGTGATCAACAGCATCTGGATTTTTTCCTTATTCAGCTCAATGAAATGATAGAATTCAGCGCTTCCCTGCCGATTGCTGATGCTTAACGTCGCCAGGTTGTTATCGCAATCATGCAAAGTGAAGGTATAGCCGCTGTCAAGGCGATAATATTTTGACAACCTGAAAAAGCTATGCTGTTGTATTATCGATGGGTTCTCGGGCCATAAAAAAGGGGTAAATTTTCGGTATGCATTAAGCATGACCGGATCGATTTTTTGATAACCGTAGCTGCGGTATTGATTCAGCCAACCGGTGGGGTAGTCGGATATAATGGAGACCGGGAAATTATCCGTTTTATTCATCATGAAGTAAGCAAAACAGAACATGTTGGTGTTGCTGAATATTTTCTGAAGGTAAAGTTTGATTTCTCTTTTCATCGTTTGGATAAAAAAAACTTGATTATTCTCTAAGAATTTTTCCATAAAATATGCCTGTCGCATTAACTAACACTCATCATTTATTATCCTTAACAGGTAATAAAGATCGGTTCCAAAATTTACGCACGGGGGTTTTGGATAATATAAGAGGCCGGCCGTTGATGCAACCTCTAACAGCTTTACCAATCATACCAGCGCCGACGGCAGGCATCCGGGCCAGCTCTTCACAGCGATATCGTATCGAATCGTTAATATTATTAAGATAATAATCATAATATTGTTTATGCTATCTAAAGCTGGAATTTAAAGCGACCGGCTTAAAAAAAACACGTTAAGTAAGGTATTACATGAGCAAAGAGGATGTCGTTATCAGGGATTACCGGGAAGCGGACCGGCCTTTTTTGCGCACCCTTTATCTGTCCGCGCGCAAGACGGGCTGGACCTGGCTTGATAACCGGCGCTGGCGGCTGGAGGATTTTGACAGCGCCACGTTCGACGAAAAAATAGTGGTCGCCGAGATCCAGGGCCGTATCGCCGGATTTGCCTCGCTGTGGCTACCGGACAGTTTTTTGCATAACCTGTTTGTCGATCCCGCCTGGCAGCGCCGGGGCGTGGCCAGCGCGTTGCTCGCGGCGTGCTATCCGTTATGCCGCGGCACCATGGCGCTGAAGTGCCTGCAGGAAAATGTGGGCGCGCAACGGTTCTATCTGCATCATGGCTGGAAAATTATCTCTTCCGGCGTCTCCGAACACGGCAAGTATTACCTGATGCATCGCCGCCTGCGCCACGACTGACCTGCCGGCGCATGGCGAGGCGTTTCACGTCTTCGCCGCCGCGCCCATACTCCCCTGAAGTGAATACACATTTCCTTGACATCTGATTGTCACTTATGCAAAACTGAACCGTACAGTTCGCTTTAGTTTAATTTATATACCTACGCCGCGTATCGTCGATGCCGGAGGAGATAACATGAAATCTATTTTTTTACTGGGCTTGGTTGCGTCATTGTTTATGTTAAGTGGCTGTGTTTCCTTGTTTTAAAAAATTTACACACCACTTTTAAATACCCTTGATGCCACAGGAGTCGCTATGAAAAGTCTGTTTTTGCTGGGCTGTATCGCTTCGGCGTTTATGTTAAGCGGTTGTCTGTCGATCGGCAGTCATATTGCCTTATTTTGACTGGCATTTAAGCATTGAGGCACCAGGCTAAGCGTCATCACCAGGGCCAGGCCAAAAAATAACGAAAACCCGCGCCGGCCGGATGCCGCTGCCCGGGCGACAGCCGGCACCGGGTAAGCGGCGCGGCGCGGCCGCATTCCACTTAATACGTGCGGGCGGCTTATGCGGACCGGGATTTTTCCGCGCGCGCAAACCTGAGCGCCTCCCCGGCAAATTTACTTAGCAACCGCCCCAGCTCGGCTACCTCCCGCAGGTCCCAGCCCGCCAGCAAGGACAGGATGATTTTCTCCCTGGCGCCGTCGAGGGCGTCGGTCATTACCTTTCCCTTTTCAGTAATTACGGCTTCCTTGACGCGGGCATCCAGCCGGTTAACCTGACGCGCCACCAGGCCCAGTCCCTCAAGTTTGGTTATCTGCCGGCTGACGGTGGTGTAATCACGCCCGCAAAGCTCGGCAAGCTCGCCGATCCCAAGCGGTCCCCGGCGTTCCACACGCACCAGCAGCGGGAACAATGCGCGGTCCAAATCGACGCCCGCCAGGGCGATAAGCGCGGCGTCGGGCTGCGGGCGGTTCAGTACGCCGTTGAGATCCAGCAGCGCGTCGCGCAGCTGCGAAATTTCTTTCCTCATGACTTTCCCCGCTGAAAATATAAGTGCATAATACACTCATTATCCGCCTGAATAAAGCTTCCCCAGGAGTAGACGACGGATAGCCGAATTCTTGTTCCCGGAGCGACACAGCAAATGAAGGCAGCAATCGTAGTAGCGGCGGGCCAACCCCCCGTTTTCGGAGACTTCAGGGATCCGACGCCCGCGCCGGGCAAAAGCCTGATACGCGTTACCGCGTCGTCGCTTAGCCATATCACCAGAAATCGCGCGTCGGGCAAGCATTACAGCGCCGACACCGCGCTGCCGTTTATCCCCGGGATCGACGGAACCGGAGTCACTCAAGACGGGCAGCGCGTTTATTTCCTGCTGCCGGAGGCGCCTTTCGGCGCCATGGCCGAGTTTTGCCTGGTGGACGACAGACATCGGATCGCCCTGCCGGATAGCCTGGACGAGGACTCAGCCGCCGCAATGGCGATCCCGGGCATGTCGTCGTGGGCGGCCCTGGTGGAGCGCGCCAACCTGCGCCCCGGCGAAACGGTGCTGATCAACGGCGCCACCGGCGCCTCCGGTCGCCTGGCAATACAAATAGCCAAACATCTTGGCGCCGGCAAGATCATTGCGACGGGACGCCAGACCGCGTTGTTCGACGATCTTAAACGTCTCGGCGCCGATGTAACCCTTCCCCTGGTCCAGGACCATGATGCCCTTGAGCACGCCTTTAAGCATGAATTTCAACAGGGCGTCGACATCGTCCTGGACTATTTGTGGGGCATCAGCGCGCAAACGCTGGTGGTTGCCGCCGCGAAGGCCGGCCCGGAGGGAGTGCCGATACGCTACGTGCAGATTGGCTCGTTAAGTGGGGCAAATATCAACCTGCCGGGCGCGGCGCTGCGGTCGTCCGCGTTGCAGCTGATGGGCAGCGGGATCGGCAGCGTGCCGTTTGGCCGGCTGCTGGCGGCCATCCAGGGCGTGCTGGCGGCGGCCACCGCCGCCGGCTTCGGGATAGCCGTCCAATCCATGCCGCTGGCGGACGTGGCCAAGGCCTGGGCCGCCGAAGACAACGGAGCGCGGATCCTGTTGCGTCCTTGAGTGCCGCCCTGCTGACACCGGGTCGTCTTGCGGTCGAAGATACCCTGGCCACCTTCGATTCGCATTCGATTCCCCGCGTCGCGTCTGAAGTCGCCGCGGCGACATTGGCGGCCCAGGGCGTGCATGTATCAGTGATGCGCCTCCCACCTTCGGTCCATGGCGACAGCGATCACGGCTTTGTGCCCACCCTTGTCGCTGTTGCACGCGACAAGGGTGTTTCGGCCTATGTGGGCGACGGACTTAACCGCTGGCCCGCGGTACACCGGCTTGATGCCGCCCATCTTTACCGGCTGGCGCTGGAGAAGAACGCGGCCGATGCCCGCTACCATGGCTGCGCCGAAAAGGGCGTGCCGTTCCGGGATATTGCCGGGGTGATCGGTCGTGATTTGAATGTACCTGTGGTGTCAAAATCGCCCGGGGAAGCAGCCGAACGCTTTGGCTGGTTTGCCCATTTCGCGGCCATCGACTGCCCGACCTCGAGTCGGCAAACCCGGGAACGGCTGGGATGGCAGCCGAAGCAGCCGGGGCTGGTTGCCGATGTTGACCACGAGCGCTATTTCAAAACACAACAAGCCAGCTAACGTCAGCCACCACCTCCGCGGTTTCACGCCGCAAACGCATGGTGGCTGAAACGGGGGTTTCATTTAGCCGTTAATCACGAGACTGAGGAAAATAACCCTCAATGTCGCTAAACCCGATCGCCTCCTCCAGCGAGGAAAATGCGCCACAAGTTTTCATTTCCTCGGCTGCCCGGATAAACACGCCGAACGCC
Organism: Acerihabitans arboris; assembly: GCF_010131535.1. GTDB lineage: Bacteria > Pseudomonadota > Gammaproteobacteria > Enterobacterales > Enterobacteriaceae > Acerihabitans > Acerihabitans arboris. Next base: position 8,131 of record NZ_WUBS01000018.1, on the reverse strand, counting down.
AGCCGCGACAAAGCCGACCCGACGCTTATCCGCTTTACGCCCACCCGCTCTAACTCAGCCATGCTGAAGGTTGCGCCCTTAATGCCGGCGATCACATTAACCGGTTTAACCAGCGACCGGCAGACGGTCCGAATGCTGTCCAGATCCCGCAAGCCCGGCGCGTAAAGGACATCCGCCCCCGCTTTTTCAAACGCCTGTAACCGCCTGAGGGTATCGTCGAGGTCAGGCTTTCCCCACAGATAATTTTCACACCGCGCGGTAAGGACAAAATCCTGGGGCAATTTCCTGCATGCGTCGGCGGCGGCCTGGATCCGCTCCACGGCCAACTGGAAATCATAAATGGGGTGCGCGGCGTCGCCGGTGTGATCTTCCAGCGAGCATCCGGCAAGACCGATGCCGGCCGCCGCCCGGACAGTTTCCGCCGCGCTGTCGGGGCTGTCGCCAAAACCGTTCTCAAGATCGGCCGATACGGGAAGCGGGGTCGCCTCGACCAGCGACCGGCAATGTTTCAGCACATTTTCCCGGTCAACCGCCCCTTCCCTGACGCCCAGCGAAAACGCCATGCCCGCGCTGGTGGTGGCCAGCGCCTTAAATCCCATTGCGGCCAGGATCCTGGCGGTGCCGATATCCCAAGGGTTGGGAATGATAAAGGCGCTGGAACCTGCGTGCAATTGTCGAAAAATCTTACCGGCATGTTCCATTATTCACCCCATATAGGTTACGACATCACCTCTATAATACGGCACCGGTTAGCATTGAGCACTGTTAAACGCCGCGGGATCATGCCTTACAGATCTAATCAGGCAATGCGGACCCTTTCGTGACGTGATCAAAGATCTGCCATGCCGCCCGGGCGCGTTCAACGTTCGGATAGTTGCGGTTGGCCAGCATCACGATGCCGATTTTTTTCTCCGGGATAAAGGCCACATAGGCGCCAAAGCCGCTGGTGGCGCCGGTTTTGTTCAGTAAAACCGCCTGTTGGGGGGGCGTGGCGGGCGTGATGGCTGTTACCGGATTGATGTTATACGTCATGTTATCGGCGTTGCCCTCGATAACGGTGTTAAGCGCCACCGGCCAAGGATATTGCTCCCAAAGCATATCCTGGGTGTATTTTGCCGTTAAGAAATAGCCGCGATGGGTTTGGGTAACGGCTTGCCGCACCGGCGACCCTTCTCCTGCTTTCAGCATATTGGCTTCCACAAACCGGATCATATCGGCGGAGGTGGATTTTATGCCGTAGGCCACATCACCCAGCAGATCGGAACCGACGCGTACCGGCTTATCCTGATTATCATATCCCCAAGCATAGTTCTGCATCTCATGTTCAGGCACATCAATCCAAGTATGGCGCATATCCAGCTCAGGCAAGATCACTTTTTGCAGCAGACTAACGTAAGTCTCACCCATTGCCCTGGCGGAGATTAGCCCCAGGGCGCCGATACTGATATTGGAGTAAGAGCGCCCATGGCCGCTCTCGTCGGCGGGGCGCCAGGCGCGCAGATAGTCCATCAGCTGCGCTTCGGTGTTAACCGCGTCGGGAACCTGCAGCGGCAGCCCGCCGCTGGTATGCGTGGCGAGGTTGATAAGCGTCAGGTTGCCGAACGGCGTGCCTTGTAGTCCCGGCAGGTAATGACTGACTTTGTCGGCCAGGGACAATTTGTTCCGCTGCGCGGCATAGGCGGCCAGCGTCACGTTAAACGCCTTGCTCACCGAACCCAGTTCAAACAGGGTATCGGAGGTGACATCTTTCCCGGGTGCCAGTTGAGCCAGCCCGTAGTTATAAAAATAGCGTCTGCCGTCCACCGTCAGGGCAACGGCCATGCCGGGAATCCGATACTTTTCCATCATCGGCAGGATGGAACGGTCGACATCGGCGCGGTAGGCATCCGGCCCCGCGGCCGCGGCCGCCTGGGCGCTTATCAGCATGGATAAGGCTATCAAGGAAAATATCTTTTTTTTATACATAAGTATCTCATCATAATGGGGTAAAAATACAGGCTGATTATTTTACTTCTATTATTGTTCCAACAATTATAATTGATGGGAACACATAAATTCTTGTATTCATAAACGGCCCCTATGTTTACCAGCAATAACACAACATTAGGTAAACCAGCGTTAACTTCACGACGGTTTTAGCCTGTTTCATCAAACGAAATATTGATTATGGATTTTGGCTGTTCTAATCTTGTGTTTGCAATAATGATTGATACATCAATAAGTTAGCTTACAGGTTCAGCTTAATGGCCCCACGATAGCCATTGAAGAGCCATGGAAGACAAAATGAAAATTAATATGCAGTGCATCATAGGTGGCGCAGGAGCTGGATTTGCTCTTTCCGGCGGTGGTACTAAAAACCGGAGGGACTACACTGCCAGCCCGCCACTCGCTGATGAAAGAGCAACGCAAACGGAACCTGCCTGGATGTTGAAAAATAGCCGGGCCCAACAGCCCGGCCGGCAACATTAGCCTACCTACAGTCCACAGCAGAGACATCATCGGGGGTTGTATAGTGGCAGAGAGAGCCTCAATAGCTCCTTAACCGTTCCTAATGTTGCCAAATCAGGGTGATGGGGCAAGGGAGTCAGCATCGTCAGGTCAATACCGAACGCACGTCCAAGAAAAACGTTGGGATGCCAAACACCGGCCGAAGCTCTGGACGCTATGTTGCAATGACCGCCTGAATCCACAGGAATCTTAAGTAGAATTCATGCCCTCAATGCAAGTTTTGGCCTCCACGGCGGATTGCTGCCGCTGATGCCATAACGAAAGCGGATCTTTTCCAGTGACGGCCCGGCACCTATATCAGCGGGATTGAGCGGGGCGTCAGAAACCCGACGCTTGAAGCGATTGCCGTGATCGCGGGAGGACTGGGCATTAAGCTGGCAACATTGTTCGATTATTAAAATTTCCATCATTACATGACATCTGGCATTTGAACCCATTGCCCGGTTCGTTTTGCTCTTGCGCCCACACGATGGCGAAGCGTATCCCTGATATTCCGACGTGAAACCAGTTTAACTTTTACCGAAAAAGTTCACTCTCAGTGTCCCTTTTCATCAAAAAATAAACCAAGACGCAGAGAGGATGCCAACGTTTAGGCAGTATCTGTATCGTGAAAATCTTTCGATTTATAAAAGGAAAATCCGTTCAAATTCAGCGATTTTTTTATCAAACTATCATTTCAAACGCGGTTGCGTATGCGGGCTTCAATCCCTTATATGAAGAAGGCCATATCCGCGAGGCCGGCTGCATGGCGCACGCCCGGCGTAAAATCCATGAATCCGCGTGCGGCAACCGTCGCCGACCACCACCGAAGCCCTGCATCGGATAGGTGGGCTGTATGCGATCAAAGCCGACATCCGGGGGCGTCCGGCAGAGGAACGACAACAGGTGCGCGAAGCGCGATCCTGACCGATACTGATGGGCCTGGAGAGCTGGATCCGGGAAAAGCTCATTACGCTGTCGCGACAGGCCGATACGGCGAAGGCGTTCAACTACCTGATGAACCACTGGCAAGCGCTGTGTTACTACGCCAGTGATGGCTGGGCGGAGATCGATAACAATATCGCCGAAAACGCGCTGCGGGTGGTGAGCCTGGGCCGGAAAAACAACCTGTTCATGAATGGTTTATAAAAATCGCCAAAGTGACACTTGTTAATTAGGTGCTAAGACGGTATTAAGAACCTTGGACATTCCTACCCTTTAGTGATCCACTGCATTTTCAGCCGTCAGATTCAGTGGGATTCGGGGCATCCGGTGAATGTGTTCTATATGTCTTGTAGATCTGTTGGACCTCTGGATTGTCTAAACTCTTGTACACGATATTTTCTTTGTCTAAGCCATCCAAGCCTCTAATACCACTTATCAACTCTGGCCACTCGTCACGACTAGAAATGTTTACCACGAACGGTTTCAGGTAATTATCGAGATGTCTCTTGGAAGGATCTCGGATCTCGTCGCTGAGTGCCCGCAGGTAGTCGTCCTTGGTTGTCCTTGACCAGTCGATAGCGAATTTGGCACGATAGGAGAGTTCCATGAAGACAAGCAGAATAGTGCGACCATTGCCGTCCAGGAAGGGGTGTGCGAAAGCCAACTGACCCATCACCTCGCCAGGCCGATCTCTAAAGCGCTTCTTGTTTGCTGCCAACTGAAGCGCATAGTCGATAGACATTTTGATCAAATCCGGGCGCTCAAAGACGGTGCTATGAGGATCTTCGTGCGACCCTTTGAATACTGCGAGGTGCGGCACAAGCTCGTTACGATCTTTCCCTGCCCAGTGATAGAAGTCGGCAAAAAGGATCTCATGAACTTTAAGTACGGTCTGGTAGTCGATGGGCCTCCTGCTAGCCAAGTAGGCAAGAGCCTCTTCGATACTCAATTCGAACGAAAGATGCTCTGACTCCTTTACTTCGCCAGGATCTTTAAGCTGTAGCGAATTTTGAAGATATCCAGCAGTTTCGAAATCGCCAAAGGGATCAAAACTCATATGCTGATTTTTTTCTTGGAATCTCTTTTCTCCTGAAGGTACCCCCCTTGGAGGGTCAGGATTTCAGACTTGCTCAGCACGCCTTTTCTTTTTAGATTGACGAGTAATTGCTCGACGTTATCCAACTCGACTACGTCACCAGCCATACGGGTAATAGCTACGGCCATACGGCTTATGCCGTCACGTTCAGTAGTGACTTTGTGGGATTTAGCAAGCCTGCGGACTTGAGTTGCAACACTTACAGCGGCTGTTTTAGTCATCGAAAACCCCCAATTTACTTACAAAGTATAGCAAGATGCTGGCGTGTTGTCTCCACCTAGCGTTTCAACTGTGTCGCGATCTTCGGGCGGGTACAGAGAACCGCGCGCAACGGGTGAAACTTCAATTTTTATCTGCGCATCTCATTTGGATTATTGGTTTTCGGGACCGCCGACACGCCGGTAGCGCGCTTATCAATAGCGCGACCTGTTGGTAATAGGGTGATTGCTTATCCATGCAATGACTCTCCGTTGATAAATTTTTCAGGTACGGTGATCTGGTATTGTTTATCCGGTTTACCGCCTGATACAACCTGCCGTTTTCCTGATCCTAGGTCGATACTGGTTTTATCGATTCGTTTAGCCCAGGCATGGGCATAATAATCGGCTAAAAACAGATATAAGCGGTTCGTTTGCACCGCACTACTGGCATAAAGTAACTTTGCACCACTTTGCGCGGATTCAGGTTAACCAGTCCCTGAAACAGCTCGGCCGCATGCTCAAAAGCGATCTCCTCCGGCACAGCATTTACCAGTTCGTAGGCCGCTAATTCAGGCACGCTGGCTTTTAACCTATTCCCTTTTATCTCGATATCGGTCAGATACTGCTCGCCAAGCGAGGATAGCTTCTGATTAGAACAAAAAAGCCAGTCAACGCCGGGGAATTCTTTAAACCACTTTGGCAACGCCGCCTGGTCATCGACATACAGCCAGACGCTCTTGTGGGTTAGCTGGAGATAATGAGCACGGCCCTGATAGGTTAAACTGGTAAGGCCTGCCAGATGGACCGGCACCGATAACTGGTTTTGCAGGCATAATACCGCGTCATGCCAATCAGGCTCACGACCGGTTCGCACGTATATTCCCGAACGCAGTTTATGCAGCCAGTTGCTCTGCTCATACCTATGTGCCAGGGAAGGACTGATATCATGCTTTGTCAGCCAGGACTGTGCCACCAGAGAACCAGGAGTTGTGTTCTGTAAAAGCCAGTTTATTTTTGACGACATACATTCACTATCAGTGAAACTATCCCATTAATAGTAAACCAAGAAATGGTGAGTAATACCACGAAAAATACCACACCAATGCAACGCTTCCTTAAGGTCAGTTGCCATGTAGCCTCATCCTACCCAGGTAGCTGCAAAACCGCCTTCTTGTCAAAGGACACAAAGGTTTCACAACTCAGCCACTTGCCTTCATGCGACACAGTGCTCAACGTAGCATCCTCGAATAAATCGTGCGTCAGTGTTACCGGCACTTTCACGTGACTGCAAGCGATGCCATCGCAACCTCCTGTCCGTCACACCCGAAGTAAGGAATTTTTCAATTACCGTCAAGATGGGCACATGGTATGCACGCTTGCCAAAGATGGCTAAATGGCTAAAATGGCTAAAATTTGCCGACTCCGTGGCAACTGGTGAATCCGGGCAATGATTCACCTAACTGTCCATGAGTGGGGCGGCACATCCGTTTGCACGGAAATCAGTGGCAACGGCTCCCATGCCTTCACCCGAGTTCAGGCCAATGCCCTGCTCACGGCTGCGCGCGCGCATCCCTTGGCGAATCAGCATGGGACCAATATTCTGATCGACCGGCACAACGAAATTATTGCGGGACAGATGGTCGGCGTGATCGCCGCGCCGGAATGCAGCCTTGAGATCCTGCCCAAGATCGACTCCGATGCTATCGAACCGGACGCCACAATCCGGTGTCGTCTGGTGCGAATGCTCGATGTAGCCCTCGGCCTTAAACTAGGCGATGGGCAGGCCGCAGCGATGGCGCGACAAACCGAAACCTTGCTCGACATTCTCATACGTCTGTTCGCCGACCGGCTGTTAGCCGAAGCACGACGCGGATTGCCACGCGCCTATCTGGCCCAGGAGGGCGATTTGCCTGCGCTGCGGGGAAGACTCGATGTCAGGCGGCAATTCACCGCGCTTGCCGTGCGGCCCGACCGTCTCGCCTGCCGTTACGACACGCTGTTAGCCGATACAGCGCTGCTCCGTATCATCAAGTCGTGCGTAGTCCTGCTACGCCGCTATGCTCGTGCAACCGAAACTATACGCCATTTGGACGAGCTGCGATTCCTGTTAGCCGATGTCAGCGATGTGCCCCTAAGCAATCTCCCGTGGTCACAGGTTCGCATCGACCGGACCAACCGCCGCTGGGAAACGCTCTACGGATTAGCGCGCTTATTCCTGAAACGCGATTGGCCGGCCACACATCTCGATAGCCGCGCACAGAGCGGGATCACGCTGCTTTTTCCTATGAACGACCTGTTCGAGGCTTATATTGCGGCGCTGGCCAAGCAGGCAGTGCGCGGCACTGAATGGACGGTCCATACCCAAGGCGGCAAGTTGTTTTGCCTGGTCGAAGAAGGCGAAGGCGGCAGGCAGCGCTTCCAGACTAGACCCGACCTGCTTATCAAGCAGGGCCACGATACCGTGATGATAATCGACACCAAATGGAAGCACATCGGGCGCAATCCCGAAGATGCCAAGCGCGGCGTATCGCAAGCAGATGTCTATCAGATTATGGCCTATGCCAGGCTCTATCGCTGTCCCGAAGTCATGCTTCTCTATCCGCACCATGCGGGACTTGGTACCTGCGCGCTGACGGCCGGTTATAGGATTTGGGAAGGAAAGGAACGATTGCAAGTGGCGAGTGTCGATCTGGTACCTGGTGAGGCCGCCGTTGTCGAGCGGTTAATCAACTTGCTCCCAACAGCCAAGCCGGGGCCTGCGCAGGAACCCACATCGGTCAGCGAATTGCATTTTCGGGAAGGGTGCTGATCCTCGGATAGATAGGGGCGTGCAGATGCGCTCCATGCTATCGCATCCTTTTCACATACCATGAAAAATGCCACTGACAATGTGAAACACATCATCAATGGCATTAATTTTATTGAATAAAATCAATTAGTTGTAAAAAACTACTCACTCCCACTCGATTATCAACAGACTTCCCAAACCCGCGTGGTTAAAGGGTTTGGTGGTGATTGACCTGGAGCCTTTACCGTCGCTTTTACCGTCAAATGCACAGCTCTTTGGCTGACGCGGGAGATGGAGCGATTTGCGGGGCGTTGACGTTTGCGGGATCATTGTCAATCAGGTTTCATTATATCAAATTTGCTGAGTTTTTTAAGTCAGGAATTGCGGTTTATAAAAGACATAAAAGTGATACTTTTAGTGAATCTATTTCGGGATTTTATAAACTAATCTAGCCAGCTACTGAGTACCCTTCCAGTTTAGCTAATGCCTCGGTGTCAACATCGTGAAGCGGTGGCCCCTTTTCAACGTTTCCGTTGTCCACTGTTTATCGTTTTAACGTCCGCTCATTATCGCGTCATCTGACGCACTCTTTGCCGATAACATTCCTGCCTTGCG
>NZ_WUBS01000017.1 GCF_010131535.1 Acerihabitans arboris | reverse complement strand
ACCTACGCCATGTGCTGGCGATTATCGCGGATCATCCCATCAATAAGATCAAAGATCTCCTGCCGTGGAACCTCAAAATCCCTGTTGAATAAGCGTCAATACGGCCCAGAGTTGACGCTTACTCTTTCTTTAACATGCTCAATATTTGCTCGGCATAATTTTCTGACCAAGTCCGCCGTTTACTGTCATACCACTCTTGCGCTATGGCCTGAAACGTATTGCCCGCAGAAATGAGTGATTCGGCCCGGCGTGATTTCTTCTCTTCTGACGGGTCCATTCCAGCGGCGAGCATAGCCCGAGCCTTGTCCCTATGCTGCCTCGCCTCCGCAAGGGTGATGGACGGAAATAAACCGAAAGTCATCAGCTTTTCTTTGCCACCAAAACGGTATTTTAACCGCCAAGACTTGTTTCCTTTGGGAGTAACGTGCAAAAACAGGCCGCCGCCATCAGCCAGCTTATAGGGCTTATCCTGCGACTTTAAGGTCTCTATTTGCCTGACCGAAAGGGGCATTTGGGGGTATCCTGGGGTAGGGGTATAGTTGAGTACCCCGGATAATGCCCCCACTTCCATGTTTATTGGAAATGATTTCAGTTTAGGTGAGTTTAGTTCGTTCGTAGATGTGACGGGGATTTAGAGAGGATCTGTTTAGGTGGGTTTATGTTGATTTAGGCAGTGATGGTGTCCCCGACAGGAATCGAACCTGTAACTAGCCCTTAGGAGGGGCTTGTTATATCCGTTTAACTACGAGGACCCGATAGCGGCGGTGATTATACCCGATTATGCAGCGAAAATAAGCACGTAACGGTTCGTTTGCTCATTCCATCGACAACGGCGGGCAAAAAAGATCGTTTTAACCGCGCGCAGGGCGTTGCCGGCGCGTTGTCCTGATGCCGTTGATGCCGGCCGGCAACCCCGCCGGGCTACTCTTCCAGCGTTTCGGTATCGACCTTGGGTTTTTTATCAACCGGTTGCCCGTCCGGCGCATGGCCCTTTTTTAACTGCTTCTTGCGCTGGCGGCTGAGGTCGTTGCGGATTTGCGCATGGCTGAGCAAGGCAAAGATAAAGGTGCCGCCGACGATATTGCCGGCCAGGGTGGGCAGGGCGAACGGATAGAAAAATTGATACCACGGAATATCGCCGTTGAACACCAGATAGAACACTTCCACCGACCCTACGACGATATGGGTCAGATCGCCGATGCCGACCAGATAGGTCATCAGGATAATCACCAGTATTTTGGCGTTGCCGGCCGATGGCATCATCCAGACCATGGACGCGATGATCCAGCCGGCGATAATGCCGTTGGCAAACATATCGGCCGGGGGATTGGCCATGATCCCCTGCGACAGGGCGACAAACGCCTCGCGGGTGGGGGCATTAAAAATCGGCATATGGAGGAAGGCGAACGCCGCCACCGCGGTGCCGATCAAATTGCCCGCCAGCACCACGCCCCACAGCCGCAGCAGGATCAGGATATTGTGGCCGGTGGGTTTTTGCATAATCGGCAATACCGCGGTGAGGGTATTCTCGGTGAACAACTGCTGGCGCGACATAATCACGATAATAAAACCGAAGGTATAACCCAGGTTTTCAATCAGGAAACCGGCCGCGCCATCGGGAAGTCTGGCGTGCAAAATCCCCTTGGCCATTAACGACGCGCCCATCGACAGGCCGGCGGCCACCGCCGACCATAACAGCGCCTGGGCGTCGCGCTCCAGCTCCTTTTCGCCGTCCTCGCGGATCAGCTCATGGATGGCGGCGGCGCGCGAAGGCAGGTTCTGCTCCTTAACCTCGATATCGGTATCGGCGTCATGCTCCTCGCTTTCCACGGCGACGCCGGGCTTATCTTGTTTATCGGTGTCGTTCATCCCGTCTTCCTTATGAATTGAGTTATTTATTCATTAACTTGTATACAGTAAGCGTAGCGGCTTTGTGTTGCGGCCGCGCTAAAAAAACGCGCTGGCGCGACGCTGTACGGCGGATTGCCGTTTTAATTGTCACTATGGCGGGCAATACGTAACAAAATTTTAACTTTGCTGGTATTCGTTGCCTTTTATTGATCTAATACAACCCTTTCCTGGCCGAAAAAGAATGCAATGGCGGTGAACTGCGCCGCGATAGTCGCCTATGCTATGATCGCCATTCAATTAATAACGAGTTGGGTTCCTGATGCTGGAAGCGAATAACCTGTCGTGTATCCGTGATGACCGCGTATTGTTTTCCGGATTGAGCTTCCGCGTTGCCGCCGGTGAAATGGTCCAGGTCGAAGGCGCCAACGGCGCCGGCAAAACGTCGCTGCTGCGCATCCTGGCCGGGCTGGCCCAGCCGGATGCGGGGCATGTCAGCTGGCGGCAGCGGTCGATTCGCCGCGAGCGCGGTTTATATCATCGGGAACTGCTCTATATCGGCCATCAGGCCGGGATCGCATCGTCCCTGACGCCGCTGGAGAACCTGGCGTTTTTCCAGGCCATGGGCGGCGGCAAACGTGATGAGGCGGCCCTGTGGCGGGCGTTGGAACGGGTGGGGCTGGCGGGGTACGAAGAGCTGCCCGCGTCAGGTTTGTCCGCCGGTCAGCAGCGGCGTATCGCCCTGGCCCGTCTGTGGCTTAGCCCGGCGCCGCTGTGGATACTGGACGAGCCCCTTACCGCCATCGACCGGCAGGGCGTCGCCCAGCTGATGTCGTTATTCGCCGCGCACGTCGACGCGCGGGGCATTGTGCTGCTCACCACTCATCAGGCACTGCCCGCCTCCAACGCCCGGATACGTAAAATGGCGCTGGCGGATCGACCGGCGGAGGCGGTGCCATGTTCTGTCTGATTGTACGCCGCGAGCTGCGGCTGGCGTTGCGCAACCGCGCGGATATTGTCAACCCGCTGTGGTTTTTCCTCATCGTGATCACCTTGTTTCCATTGGGGATAGGGCCGGAACCGCAGCTGTTGCGCCGTATCGCGCCGGGGATTATCTGGGTGGCGGCCCTGCTGGCGTGTCTGCTGTCACTGGAACGGTTGTTCCGCGATGATTTCCATGACGGCTCGCTTGAGCAGTTATTGTTGTCGCCGCTGCCATTGCCGGTAGTGGTGCTGGGTAAGGTGTGCGCCCACTGGCTGGTGACCGGACTGCCGCTGCTGCTGGTGTCGCCGCTGGCGGCGCTGTTCCTGTCGCTGGACAGCCATACCTGGCGGGCGATGGCGCTGTCGTTGTTATTGGGCACGCCCACCCTGAGCCTGATTGGCGCTATCGGCGTGGGCCTGACGCTGGGATTACGCAAAGGCGGGGTATTGCTAAGCTTATTGCTGCTGCCGCTGTTTATACCGGTACTGATATTCGCCAGCGCCGCACTGGATAACGCCGCGCAGGGGCTACCTTTTGATGGATACCTGGCGATCCTCGGCGCCCTGCTGGCGGGAAGCGCCATGCTGGCCCCTTTTGCGACCGCCGCCGCGCTGCGCGTGAGTTTGCAATAACCTGTCAGCTGCCGAAAAGAGCGGCCGGTCCCGTGTGTTTTTTTACTGTGAGCAAAGAAGATAATGTGGAAATTGCTGCATCAATGGGCGAAACCGGAGCGGTTGTACCGGCTCTGCGGACGCCTGATTCGCTGGCTGGCGCTGGCCGCGTGCGCGGCGCTGCTGCTGGGCTGGGGCTGGGGGTTTGGTTTTGCCCCGCCGGATTATCAGCAGGGCGATAGCGTTCGCATGCTGTATCTGCATGTGCCCGCCGCCATGTGGTCCATGGGCATCTACGCCGCGATGGCCGTTGCCGCGTTTACCGGCCTGGTCTGGCAGATGAGGATGGCCGATCTGGCGGCGGCGGCCATGGCGCCGGTGGGCGCGGTGTTTACCTTTATCGCGCTGGTCACCGGCTCCGCCTGGGGCAAGCCGATGTGGGGCACCTGGTGGGTCTGGGACGCCAGGCTGACCTCGGAGCTGGTGCTGCTGTTTTTTTACCTTGGCGTCATGGCGCTGTACAACGCCTTTGAGGATCGCCGCCTGGCCGGGCGCGCCGCCGGCATCCTGATCTTGGTGGGGGTGGTCAACCTCCCCATCATTCATTATTCCGTGCAGTGGTGGAATACCCTGCATCAAGGCTCGACCAACATGCAGCAGAGCATCGATCCGAGCATGCGCACTCCGCTGCGCTGGGCGATCCTGGGGTATCTTCTGTTTTTTGTCACCCTGACGCTGATGCGTCTGCGCAACCTGATACTGCAACAGGAGCGCCAGCGTCCCTGGGCGGTGGCGCTGGCCAATAAGGAGCGGCGATCGTGAGCCCGGCATTTGTTTCCTGGACGGCGTTTTTCGCCATGGGCGGCTACGCTTTTTACGTCTGGCTGGCCGTCGCCGTTACCCTGTTGTCGCTGGCGGGCCTGATCGTCCATACCCTTTGGCAACGCCGCCTGCTGCTGGCCGGTATCCGCCGGCAGCAGGCGCGCGCCCGGCGGATGGGCCGGGGCGGGGCGGCAACCCGGCCCGTCGCCGGGCCAAACGGCGGACATGGCGACATGCCCGGTAATATAGCGCGGGAGGACGCCAAGTGACGCCGCGCCGCAAAAGCCGTTTATACCTGGCGATCCTGATGCTGACGGGCGCGGGGCTTATCGTGACGCTGGTGCTTTACGCGCTCAGCGCTAATATCGATCTGTTCTATACGCCCCGCGAAATCCTCGAGGGCAAGGGCGAGAGCCGGGCGTTGCCGCATATCGGCCAGCGCCTGCGCATCGGCGGCATGGTGATGCCGGGATCGGTAAAGCGTGACCCGCATACCCTGAAGGTCACCTTCAGGATCTACGATGCGGTCGGCTCCGTGCCGGTCAGCTACGACGGCATCTTGCCGGATCTGTTCCGCGAAGGGCAGGGGGTGGTGGCGCAGGGGGTGTTGGCCGCCGGCAATCGGGTCGAGGCGCGGGAAGTACTGGCCAAACATGATGAAAACTATACCCCGCCGGAAGTGACGGACGCCATGAAAACCAACCATAAGCCTACCGGGCAGGCCATGGCCGGGGGCGCAATGCCAGGCCAAGCGTACAACCCATCGCCAGACCCATCGCAGCGCAAAGCGCAGGGCGAGATGCGGGACCCGGGGATAGCGCAGGGCATAGCCCAGGCCATGCCGTCACAGGGGCAGCCATGATCCCGGAATTCGGCAATTTCCTGTTATGCCTGGGCATCGGCCTGGCGCTGTTGCTGACGGTATACCCCCTGTGGGGCGCGGCGCGTCAGGATGCCAGGCTGATGGCGGTGGCCCGGCCATTGTCCTACGGCGTATTTTTGTCCATCGCCGGAGCGTTTGCCTGCCTGGTGTACGCATTTGTGATCAACGATTTTTCCGTGGCCTATGTGGTCAATAATTCCAATACCGCGCTGCCGGTGTATTACCGCGTGGCGGCCACCTGGGGAGCCCATGAGGGATCGCTGCTGCTATGGGTGCTGTTGCTCAGCGGCTGGACGCTGGCGGTAGCGTTGTTCAGCCGCGGCATGCCGGACGAGGCCGTGGCCCGGGTATTGTCGGTGATGGGCATGGTAAGCGTCGGTTTCCTGGCGTTTATCCTGCTCACCTCCAACCCGTTTAGCCGCACCCTGCCGGATATCCCCATCGACGGGCATGATTTAAACCCGGTATTGCAGGATATCGGCCTGATTTTCCATCCGCCGCTGCTGTATATGGGCTACGTGGGTTTCTCGGTGGCGTTTTCGTTCGCCATCGCTTCGCTTATCGCGGGCCGGCTCGATACCGCCTGGGCGCGCTGGTCGCGCCCCTGGACCCAGGCCGCCTGGATCTTCCTGACCATCGGCATCGTGCTCGGGTCCGCCTGGGCCTATTACGAGCTGGGCTGGGGCGGCTGGTGGTTTTGGGATCCGGTGGAAAATGCCTCCTTCATGCCCTGGCTTGCCGGCACGGCGCTGCTGCACTCGCTGGCGGTCACTGAAAAACGCGGCACCTTTAAATCCTGGACGGTGCTGCTGGCTATCGCCGCCTTTTCCCTTTGCCTGCTGGGCACGTTCCTGGTGCGCTCGGGGGTGTTGGTCTCGGTGCATTCCTTCGCCTCGGATCCGGCGCGCGGCATGTTTATCCTGGCGTTCCTGGTGCTGGTGATCGGCGGATCGCTGCTGCTGTATGCGTTCAAAGGCGGCAAGGTGAGCAGCCGCGCGCGGCACGAGGTGTTTTCCCGCGAGACGTTCCTGTTGGGCAATAACGTCCTGCTGATGGCGGCGATGCTGGTGGTGTTGCTCGGCACGCTGCTGCCGCTGATCCATAAACAATTGGGCATGGGCAGTATTTCCATCGGCGAGCCTTTTTTCAACAGCATGTTTACCTGGCTGATGGCGCCGTTTGCCCTGCTGCTGGGCATCGGGCCGCTGATCCGCTGGCGCCGCGACGAGGCGAAAAAACTGATCAAACGCCTGGCGGTGGCCATGGCGGCCATATTGCTGCTCTCCATCCTGCTGCCCCGGCTGATGGGCGATGAGATCGAGGCCATGACGGTGGTGGGGCTGATGATGGCGCTTTGGGTGATTATCCTGACGCTGATGGAGGTGCACGAGCGCGCCACCCACCGCCACCGGTTCGTCCGGGGACTGACTCACCTTACACGCAGTCATTGGGGCATGGTGCTCGGTCATCTGGGCGTGGCGGTGACGGTTATCGGCATCACCTTTAGCCAGAACTACAGCCTGGAGCGCGATATGCGCATGAAAATCGGCGACAGCGTGGATATCAAAGGCTACCGCTTTGTATTCCGCGACCTTAAGGATCTGCGCGGCCCCAATTACTCCGGCGCGGCGGCGGTGTTTGACGTGACGCGCAATAACCATCCGGAAGCCACGCTCCAGGCGGAAAAGCGCTTTTACACCGTCAGCCGCACGGTCATGACCGAAGCGGCCATCAGCGGCGGGCTGACCCGCGATTTATACGCGGCGCTGGGCGAGGAGATGGATGACGGCGCCTGGGCGGTCAGGCTCTATTACAAGCCTTTTGTCCGCTGGATTTGGCTGGGCGGCCTGTTTATGGCGGCCGGGGGCCTGTGCTGCCTGGCCGATCCCCGTTACCGGGCCAATAAAAAGGCCCGCCGGGCCGCCCGGCAGGTGGACCTATGAAAAACAAGCTGCTGTTTATCCCGCTGGTGTTGTTCCTGTTGCTGGCCGCCGCGTTTATCGTGCAACTGTCCCGTAACGCCCATGGCGACGATCCCACCCTGCTGGAGTCGGCGCTGATTGGCAAGCCGGTGCCGGACTTTCGCTTGGCGTCGCTCGACGATCCGGCCAGGACGTTTGATGGTTCGGTATTGCGCGACGGCCGGCCGATGCTGCTCAACGTCTGGGCCACCTGGTGTCCCACCTGCCGGGCCGAACACCAGTTCCTCAACGCCCTGGCGGCCCAGGGGGTGAGGGTGGTGGGACTCAATTATAAAGACGACAGGCTAAAAGCGGTTAACTGGCTCAATACCCTGGGCAATCCCTACGCGCTGAGCCTGTACGACGGCGACGGCATGCTCGGGCTGGACCTGGGGGTGTACGGCGCGCCGGAGACCTTCCTGATCGACGGCCGGGGGATTATCCGCTATCGCCACGCGGGCGATCTCAATGCCGACGTCTGGCGGCGCGAAGTACAGCCGTTGTACCAAAAATACGCCAAGGGAGCGTGAGGATGGGCATAAAAATCATCATGCTGTTTATCGGCCTGGCCCTGAGCCTGGCCGCCGGCGCGGCGATTGATACCTGGCAGTTTAAAAATACGGCGCAGGAGCGGCAATACCGGGAGCTGACCCAGCAACTGCGCTGCCCGAAGTGCCAGAACAACAGCATCGCCGACTCCAACGCGATTATCGCCGCCGATATGCGCGCCAAGGTCTATCAACTGATGCAGCAGGGCCGCAGCAACCAGCAGATTATCGATTACATGGTGGCGCGCTACGGCAACTTTGTTACCTACGTTCCGCCCCTTAATCCGCTGACGATTTTGTTGTGGCTCGGGCCGCTGGCGGTGGTCATTATCGGCGGGCTCGCGGTGGTCCTGCGCGCGTCCCGTCGCGGCGGCCGCAGCGCGTTATCTACCGAGGAGCAACAGCGCCTGGCGCGATTGCTGGATAATACCGACCGGGAACGTCCATGATGATCCCGGTCCTGATTGTTATCGCCCTGCTGGCGCTGGCCTGTGCGCTATTCGTGCTGCCCGCGCTGCGTTATCGCCCGCTGGAGCGCGCCATGACCCGCGACGGCCTGAACCAGGCGTTTTTCAAGCGCAGGCTGGACGAACTGGCCCAGGATGAAGCGCAGGGCGTGGTGGCGGAGCGGTCCCTGCATATCGAGGAACTGCAGCAAAACCTGCTGTCCGATATCCCGATCGCGCCGGCGGCGGTTAAACCGCCGCCGGGCGCGCGGGCGCTGTTACCCGGCGCGGCCGCGCTGGTGGTGGTGACCCTGGCGTTTTACGCCTGGACCGGCGGCGCGCTCCAGGTGTGGCGCTGGCAGCAGACGGTGGCCGATCTGCCGGCGCTGCGGGCGCGCATCATGGATCCCGGCGCCCGGCAATTGTCGGCGCGGGAACTGGCGCGTTTTGCGGTCGGGCTGCGCGCCTCGCTACAGGCGCATCCGCAAAATACCCGGGATTGGCTGATCCTCGGACGTATCGGCGTGGTGATGAATAACGCGCCCATGGCCACCCGGGCGTTCGAACGCGCTTACCGCCTGGCGCCCGGCGATGACGCCATCGCGCTCGATTACGCCGAAGTGCTGACCCGGTCCGCCGACGCGGGCGACAACCAGGAAGGCAATCGTCTGTTACAGGCGCTGGTCAGGCGGCAGCCGGACAATATCCAGGCCCTTAACCTGCTGGCGGTCGGCCTGTATCAGCAAGGAGACTATGCGCAATCAATCAATCTGTGGCAGCATGTATTATCCCTGCTGCCGGCGGGCGACGCCCACATCGACGATATCAGGCGCGGCATTGCCCAGGCCCGGGCGCAGTCCGGCCAGGAGACGGTGAAACTCAATGTGACCGTTACCCTGGCGCCGGCATTGGCCGGCCGGCCGATGCCGGCGCAGGGAACGTTGTTTATTTCGGTCACCGACGGGAAAAATCCGGTACCGGTTGCGGTTAAAACTTTGCCATTGAGTCGCTTTCCGTTATCGTTAACGCTGGACGACAGCAATGCCATGCTGCCGGAGCGTTTGCTTTCCGCCCGGCAACAGGTAAAAGTACGGGTCAGGATCGCCCGTGACGGCAGCGCCGACGCCAGGCGCGGCGACTGGTTTGGCGACAGTGCGTTACAGGATTTCAGCGGCACCGGCCGGATTGCCGTGCGCATAGATCAACAAATGCCCTAGCGGCGGGCATAACAATAATAAACGGAGTTGAATGATGAATTACCGCCTGTCAGGTGTGGCGTTGGCCAGCGTATTGATTCTGGGATGCGCCAGCAACAAAACCGAACCCTCTTCACAGGAACGTCCGGACCATCTGGAAGGGTTCAACCGGACGATGTTCGATTTTAACTACAATGTCCTGGACCCCTATTTGGTACGTCCGGTGGCGGTGGCCTGGCGTGACTATGTGCCCAAGCCCGCGCGCAACGGCCTGGGTAATTTTTTAAGCAACCTCGAAGAACCGGCCTCCATGGTCAACTACTTCGCCATCGGCAAGCCGTATGAAGCCATGATCCATTTCAACCGTTTTTTCCTCAATACGCTATTGGGGATGGGCGGGTTGATCGACGTGGCGTCCATGGCCAATCCTAAACTGGCCAAAGAGCAGCCGCGCCGGTTCGGCACCACCCTCGGCACCTATGGCGTCGGCTACGGTCCTTATGTGGTGCTGCCGGGCTACGGCAGCTTTACCCCGCGCGAGGACCTGGGCGGGGCGGTGGACAATTTCTATCCGGCGTTAAGTTATCTCACCTGGTGGATGTCCGCCGGCAAATGGGTGTTCGAGGGGATAGAAACCCGCGCGCAGCTGCTGGACTCCGACAGCCTGTTGCGTAACTCCGCCGATCCTTACGCCATGGTGCGCGCCGCCTATTTCCAGCGGCATGATTTCCTGGCCAGCGGCGGCCGGCTGAAGCCGCAGGAAAACCCCAACGCGCAGGCGATACAGGGCGACCTGAAGGATATCGACTCGCAGTAGCCCGCCGAGCCGGCCCTATCAACGTTGGGTGTACAGGAGTATAATAAGCCGTAGATACTTTTGAAGGGCTTATTATTGTCAGACAGGTAAATCCTGTGGAGAAAATTGCAATGACTCACTCAATTAACAAATGCAGCGCTGAAGAAACCGCCGCCTGCTGTTGTGTCGATGTCGGCACCATCATCGATAACGAAGACTGCACGGCATCGTACAGCAAGGTATTTGAACAACGGCAAGAGGCGGAATCCATGTTGGCGATGCTGACGGAAAAAGCCCGCGCGGTGGAATCCGATCCCTGCGACATCGGCAGCCGTATTGAACCCGTCAAGGGCGGCGTCGAGTTAAACGTCGATTTCACCTTCAGTTGCCAGGCTGAAACCCTGATATTCCAGCTCGGATTGCGTTAATCCCCGCCGTTCCAGGCCCTTGACCGGGCCTGTTTTTATTGGCTGGCCTGTATTCAATTGCTGATTTACCGGTTCCGGTCCATTCCCCCGGGTGTAAATGTCAAATATGTTACTTACCCTGCACCTTTATCGGTAAATGTTGTCATACGCTAATAGCCCCGGTCCGCCGCGGGCTTTTCACTTACGGGAATGACCCGGGGTGGAACAATTAGCGGCCATGTGTTGACTCCATGGCGGGTATTGATGTAAAAAGCAGCGTTTTAGCTACGTGATTTCGAGCGCGAAGGCCCGGTCATTGCGTTTATCTTTCGCGTTTTTGTCAAACAACAACGGTGCACTATGCAAGTTTTAATTATGCGGCACGGCGACGCTCAGCTTGAAGCGGCCAGTGATGCGGAAAGGCCCCTGACTGTTCGTGGTCGTGATGAATCACGCCTGATGGCATGTTGGTTAAGTACCAGGATCCTCGATACCGATCGTGTTTTGGTCAGTCCTTATCTGCGCGCACAGCAAACGCTGGATGTGCTGCGTGATGAACTGGTGTTGCCGGAAGGCGAGGAAAGGCTGCCCGAGCTGACGCCGGGCGGCGATGTCGATCTGGTGTGTTGTTACCTGCAGACGCTGGCGAACGAGGGGCTGGGATCGGTGCTGATTGTTTCCCATCTGCCGCTGGTGGGCTACCTGGTCGCCGATTTATGCCCCGACGAGCAGGCGCCGATGTTCGCCACCTCCGCGGTGGCCTGCGTGACCCTGGATGGCGAAAGCGGTGAAGGCAAGCTGGAATGGCAGGTCAACCCGGCGCAATTGCTGGTCAAAGTCTGATTTTTATTACTGGTTAAGTTCGATCAGCACCAGCAGCGCGGCGTCGCCGCCGAAGTTCTTCGGCGCCTGATGGAACCCCAGCACATCGGGGTGTTGCGCCAGCCATAACGGCGTTTGCTGTTTCAGGATATGTTTGCCATGGCCGTGCATCACGCAGGCGCAATGGACATGTTCCCGCTGGCAGGCGGCAATCAGCGCCCCCAGTTCCTGTTTTGCCTGCGCCTGGGTCAGCCCGTGCAGGTCGAGGAACAACTCCGGGGTGTAATCTCCCCGCCGCAGCTTTTTCACCTCATAGGGACTGGCGTCCGGGCGCACATAACGCGCCGGTCCTTCGCTGTCCAGCAGCGGCTGGAACTCATCGGAAAAATAATAACTGGCATCCACCTGCTCCTGCATCAACCGCCGGGCGGGCGGGGCGACCCTCCTGCGGCTTGGTTTGGGCGCTTTGACGGTGTCCTGCCGCAGGGGGCGGGTGCCGGCTATGGATTCACGGAACAAATGGCGCTCGTCGTCGGCCAGTTGGTATCTTTTCTTCATTCCCTGCTCTGCGTTTGCTGCTTTTAGGCAAGTTTACCTTGTCTTGTCATTATGCGGCGACATTTTCCTTTTTGAGCGAAGTTTTTCCCTATTTGTAGAAAATGTCGGCCATCGCCGCCCCTGGAGGGCGATGGCTGCTGCTTTGTCGCCCGCTTCATGGCAAACTACGCGCTAAGAACCGGAACATGCCCCGCGGAGAAACAATTGGACAAAATTTTTGTGGATGAAGCCGTCGCTGAACTGCACAGCATCCAGGATCTGCTGCGCTGGACGGTCAGCCGTTTTAACGCCGCGCAGCTCTTTTACGGCCACGGTACCGATAATCCCTGGGACGAGGCGTTGCAGTTGGTGCTGCCCAGCCTGTTCCTGCCGCTGGATTTACCCAAGGAGATGTATGTTTCACGCCTGACCTCCAGCGAGCGCTACCGCATCGTGGAGCGGGTGGTGCGTCGGGTGAATGAACGGATCCCGGTCCCCTATCTCACCAATAAAGCCTGGTTTTGCGGCCTGGAATTCTATGTGGATGAACGGGTGCTGATCCCCCGTTCGCCCATCGGCGAGCTGATAGACGATCGTTATCGCGATGTGCTGCCCCATCCGCCCGCCCATATCCTGGATATGTGCACCGGCAGCGGCTGTATCGCCATTGCCAGCGCCTTCGCCTTTCCGGAGGCGGAAGTGGACGCGGTGGATATCTCCGCCGACGTGCTGGCGGTGACCGAGCATAATATCCAGGCCTACGGGCTCGATAGCCGGGTCACGCCGCTGCGCTCCGATTTGTTCCGCGAGCTGCCGGCGCTGCGATATGACCTGATTGTCACTAATCCTCCCTACGTGGATGAAGAGGATATGAACGACCTGCCGCAGGAGTTCCACGCCGAGCCGGTGCTGGGACTGGCGGCGGGCCGCGACGGCCTGAAGCTGGTGCGCCGTATCCTGGCCTGCGCGCCGCGGTACCTCAGCGAAGACGGCGTGCTGATTTGCGAAGTGGGCAACAGCATGGTGCACCTGATCGAGCAATTTCCCGCCGTGCCGTTTAACTGGCTGACGTTTGCCCACGGCGGCGAGGGCGTGTTTAGCCTGACCCGCGAACAGCTTGTGGCCTGTGGTGAAAGCTTTACAATGTTCCACGATTAACCGGCAGTCATTTTATGCACTATAACGATTTGAGAGAGGCGTCCTGATGGCAGGCAATAGTATTGGCGAATTATTTCGCGTCACCACCTTCGGTGAGTCCCATGGGGTGGCGCTGGGATGCGTCGTCGACGGCGTGCCGCCGGGCCTGCCCCTGACGGAAGCGGACCTGCAGCAGGACCTGGACCGGCGCAAGCCGGGCACCTCGCGTTACACCACCCAGCGTCGCGAGGCCGACCAGGTGCGGATCCTGTCCGGCGTATTCGAAGGGGTCACCACCGGCACCAGCATCGGCCTGATTATTGAAAATACCGATCAGCGGTCGCAGGATTACAGCGCCATCAAGGATGTATTCCGTCCCGGTCACGCCGATTACACCTACGACGTCAAATACGGCGTGCGCGATTATCGCGGCGGCGGCCGTTCATCGGCGCGGGAAACCGCCATGCGGGTGGCCGCGGGGGCGATAGCCAAAAAATACCTGGCGCAAAAGTTCGGCGTAACGGTGCGCGGCTACCTGGCGCAGATGGGCGATATCGCCTGCGAGCTGAAAGACTGGGACCAGGTTGGGCAGAATCCGTTTTTTTGTCCCGATCCGGACCGGTTGGATGCGTTGGACGAACTGATGCGCGCCCTAAAAAAAGAGGGCGATTCCATCGGCGCCAAAGTGACGGTGGTGGCGGAGCATGTGCCCGCCGGCCTGGGCGAACCGGTATTCGATCGCCTGGATGCCGATCTGGCCCATGCCCTGATGAGCATTAACGCGGTGAAAGGGGTGGAAATCGGCGACGGTTTTGCGGTGATCGCCAAGCGCGGCAGTGAAAACCGCGACGAAATCACCCCGCAGGGTTTTGCCAGCAACCATGCCGGCGGCGTCCTGGGCGGCATCAGCAGCGGACAGGCGGTAATCGCCCATCTGGCGCTAAAACCCACCTCCAGCATCACGGTGCCCGGCCGCACGATTAACCGCGCCGGCGAGCAGGTGGAAATGGTGACCCGCGGACGACACGACCCCTGCGTGGGCATCCGGGCGGTGCCGATCGCCGAGGCGATGACGGCCATCGTTTTAATGGATCACTTCCTGCGGCAGCGCGCGCAGTGCGGCGATGTCATCTCAACCCTTCCCCAGTGGTGATATGATGCGGCAATGGATAGTCGGATTACTGGCCCTGGCCTCCGTCCAGGCGCTCGCGGCGCCTACTCCCTGGCAAAGCATCGATCATCCGGTCCCCGGCGCCTCGCAGGCGATCGGCGAGTTTGCCAACGGCTGTATCGTCGGCGCGCGGCCGCTGCAGCTGCAGGCGGCCAGCTACCAGGTGTTGCGCCCGGATCAGCGGCGTTATTACGGCCATCCCGATCTGCTGCTGTTCATTATACGCCTGAGCAACCAGATCCGGCATCTCGAGCTGGGCGACGTGCTGCTGGTGGGCGATATGGCCATGCCGGCGGGCGGGCGCTTCAGCACCGGTCACGCCAGCCACCAGTCGGGCCTTGACGTGGATATCTGGCTACAGCTGCCGCGCCAGCGCTGGTCGGCGCAGCAGTTGCTCAAACCGCAGCCCCTGGATGTAGTGGCGGCCAACGGCCGTGATATCAATGCCGCCGCATGGCAGCCGCAAACCGCGATGCTGATTAAACTGGCCGCCGAGGACAGCGAGGTGACGCGCATTTTTGTCAGTCCGGCGATTAAAAAACAGCTGTGCCGGGTGGCGGGCGACGATCGCGGCTGGTTACACAAGGTGCGGCCCTGGTTCGGCCATCGCGCCCATATGCATGTGCGCCTGCGCTGTCCCGCCGATAGCCCGGAGTGCCGCGAACAAACGCCGCCGCCGCCCGGCGACGGCTGCGGGGCCGAGCTGGACAGCTGGTTCCTGCCGCCCAAGCCGGGCGCAGGCGGGCCGCCGGTGAAAAAGACGCCGCCACCGCTGCCGCCTTCTTGCCAGGCGCTGTTGGACCGTCACCTGGTTTCTCAATAATGGGCGCCGCCGCGGGCCGGAGCGGCTTCCCGTGGTGGGTTCCGGCGGCGATGGCGATCCCGGCCGGCAAGGGTGCCGCCGGAAGCCGTGGAGCGGCGCGTAGCGTAGCACGCATTTTTGATCATGGATTAACACATGGATTGGTTAGCGGTTTCCCCGCTGGTGTTTGCCCTGCTGTTTTTGGTTAGCCTGCTGGCGGGATTTATTGACTCCATTGCCGGCGGCGGCGGTTTAATTACCCTGCCGGCGCTGCTGGCGGCGGGATTGTCGCCGGCGCAGACGCTGGGCACCAATAAACTGCAGTCGGTGGGCGGTTCGTTCTCCGCCAGCCTCTATTTCATCCGCCGGCGCGCGGTGGATATCGGCGACCAGAAGCTGACCATCGCCATGACGTTTATCGGCTCGATGACCGGCGCCATACTGATCCAGCACCTGCGCGCCGATCTGCTGCGCCAGGTGTTGCCGCTGCTGGTGATCGGCATCGGTCTGTATTTTCTCCTGATGCCGCATATCGGCGAGGACGATCGCAAGCGTCGCCTGTCCGCGTGGCCCTTTGCGCTGGTGGCGGGATGCGGCGTCGGTTTTTACGATGGTTTTTTCGGTCCCGGCGCCGGCTCTTTTTATGCGCTGGCCTACGTGACGCTGTGCGGATTTAATCTGGCAAAATCCACCGCCCATGCCAAGGTGCTCAATTTCACCTCCAACCTGGGCGGACTGCTGCTGTTTATCTTTACCGGCAAGGTGGTGTGGAGCGTGGGTATCGTCATGCTGGCCGGGCAGATTCTGGGCGCGCGCCTGGGCGCCCGCATGGTGCTGGCCAGGGGGCAACGGCTGATACGCCCGACCATCGTGGCGGTATCGCTCCTGATGAGCCTGAAACTTCTTTACGACAGCCACGGGTCGGCGATTGCGCTCTGGCTGTCCACTTTATGGTAAACGAACCGAGACTATGCAAACCGAATCCCATGATGTTCAGCAACTGATCGCCCTTTTCGACGGTTGCTTCGCCGACAGCCTCAATACCCGGCTGGTCAGGGGCGACGACGAACCCATCTACCTGCCGGCCGATGATGAAAAACCCTATCACCGCATAATTTTCGCCCATGGCTATTACGCCAGCGCGATGCATGAAATTTCCCACTGGTGCATCGCCGGGGCCAGGCGCCGGTTATTGGTGGATTTTGGCTATTGGTACTGTCCGGACGGCCGCGACGACGGCACCCAACGTCAGTTTGAGCAGGTGGAAATCAAACCCCAGGCCCTGGAATGGTTATTTTGTGTCGCGGCGGGCTTTCCCTTCAATGTCAGCTGCGATAACCTCAATGGCGACAGCGAACCGGACCGTATTGCATTCCAGCGCACAGTGCATGGGCAGGTGATGAGCTATCTGGAACAGGGTATCCCGGACCGCGCGGCCAGCTTTATCCAGGCGCTGCGCGCGTTTTACCATACCCCGCCGTTAACGCGACAGCAGTTCCGTTACCCGGCCGCGATTGATGCCGCCCAGACGTTGCATAATTAAAGAGGACATTCAATGATCGTAAACTTTGAAGCGCGTATCCTGGCGTTAATTGACGACATGGTGGAGCACGCCACCGACGATGAGCTGTTCGCCGGCGGCTATTTACGCGGCCACCTGACGCTTGCGGTCGCTGAAGCGGAAGAGCACGACGAGCATACCCTGGAAGAGCTTCACGACCGGGT
The DNA here is from genome assembly GCF_010131535.1 of Acerihabitans arboris. Classification (GTDB taxonomy): domain Bacteria; phylum Pseudomonadota; class Gammaproteobacteria; order Enterobacterales; family Enterobacteriaceae; genus Acerihabitans; species Acerihabitans arboris. The sequence continues at coordinate 146,654 of NZ_WUBS01000017.1, read as the reverse complement.
GCGGGGCTGCCTGGCCAAGGCCATCGGCAATGGCGAACTGTCGCCGCCGGATCAGGTACTGGTGCTGGGCATGTGGCAGAAGCTGTATGAGCAGGCCAAAGCCGTACCAACCATCAACGAAATTTAAGTTACCGCACACCACCAAGGCCTATCACGTACAATCCCGCAATAACGTGATGGACGTTTTTCAGGCCGATGGTGTCAATGAACAGACCTTTAGTTCCGGCGGGCTTCTTCCCACAGCCTGCCCCGGTTATTTTCCCCGAAACCCTGCCGCGCGATCCGCCGGCGCATACCCGATCCTCCCCCTGAATAGCGCAAACGCATAATCCCATACCCACGGATCATAACAACCATAACCGTCCGTGCCGGTCGCATTTTATATCCGTCTTCTCAGGAAACCGACGCTTAATCACAAGGAAAGATGATGCCTGGCTACCCCGTGCCCCACAACCATACCCGACCGATGCGCCGCTTCGCCGGCCTGATGCCGCTGTTTACCCTAGTGGCGCCGGTTATCGCCGACGGCGATGTTATCACGGTGGCCGCGCCCCTGTATTCGCCGCTGACCGTCGTCACGTCCCCCAAGACGCCGCGCCAGCCGGTACCGGCCAGCGACGGCTCCGATTATCTGAAAACCATCCCCGGGTTCGCCCAGGTACGCAACGGCGGCACCAACGGCGACCCGGTATTGCGCGGCATGTTCGGCTCGCGCCTGAAAATCCTCACCGACGGCGCCGAAATCCTGGGCTCCTGTCCGAGCCGCATGGATGCGCCGACCGCCTATATTTCCCCGGAAAGCTATGATGTCCTGACTCTGGTCAAAGGCCCGCAAACCGTCATGTGGGGGCCGGGGGCCTCGGCGGGCACCCTGCGTTTCGAACGCGCCTTCCCGCACTTCGATCGCGCGGGCATGAACACCCATGCCGGCCTGCTGGCGGGATCCAACGGGCGCCGGGATGAAAATATCCAGGCCGGCCTGGGCAACGGGCTGGGTTATATGCAAATTTCCGCCAACCGGTCCCGCGCCGGTGATTATCGCGACGGCGGCGGCAGGCGCGTGCCTTCCCGCTGGGATAAATGGAATGGCGATCTGGCGTTCGGCTGGACGCCGGATAACCAAACGCGAATGGAGCTGAGCCTGGGACGCGGCGACGGCGAAGCCAGCTATGCGGGGCGGGGCATGGACGGCGCGCAGATTAAACGCGAAAGCCTGGGCGCGCGTTTGGAAAAAACCGGTATCGGCGAGGTGTTGGATAAGGTCGAGGCGCAGGTTTATTACAGCTATGCCAATCATGTTATGGATAACACCACCCTGCGCGCGCCCGGCCGCCGGCCTGCCAATCCAGGCGGTTGCTGCAAGGCGTGCGGGCAAGGCGGAACGCCTAACGCCGCCCGGCGCAGTAACCTGGATCGCCGCACTACCGGGGCGCGCGGCATGGGCACCTGGCTATGGCAGGATTTCCGCCTGCGGTCCGGGTTGGATATGCAAACCAATACTCATCGCGCCAGGAAGACCGACGGCTGGCGGCGGGATGCGCGATTTCAGGATTACGGCCTGTTTGGCGAACTGACGTGGTTTGCCGATGCGCATAACAGCATTATAGGCGGCGCGCGCCTCGATCGCAGCCTGGCGGACAAATACGCCCGCGCGGGCGATCTAACCCGCGCCGCAACCCTGCCCGCCGGATTTGTCCGGTATGAGCACCAATTGAGCGCGCCGATGTTGTGGTATGCGGGTATCGGTTATACCGAACGTTTCCCGGATTATTGGGAGTTATACGCGCCCAAATCCGGGCCTCGTATTGGAACCGACCCGTTCGACACGCTGAAAAGCGAAAAAACCACCCAGATCGATATCGGCATGCATTATGTGCGGGACGGTTTTAACGGGTGGCTTTCCGCCTATGCGGGGCGGGTCGAGGATTTTATTTTAGTGAAATACGATCCGGTTAGCGCCGGCCGCAGCCAGTCGGTGAACGTCAATGCCCATATCATGGGCGCGGAGATGGGCATGGGATATCAACTGGCGGAACGCTGGAAAAGCGACGCCAGCCTGGCTTATGCCTGGGGCAAGAATACCGGCGACGGCCGCCCGTTGCCGCAGATGCCGCCGCTGGACGCCCGTATCGGCCTGACCTATGAACGGGAACGGTGGAGCAGCACCGCGCTGTGGCGCGTGGTCGCCGGCCAGCGGCGTATTGCCCTTAACGAGGGTAACGTGGCGGGCAAGGACTTCGACGCCAGCGCCGGCTTCGGCGTGCTGTCGGCCAACGTGGCCTATAAGGTGGCCAAGGACATCAAGCTCAGCAGCGGCATCGACAACATCCTCGACAAGCGTTATAGCGAGCACCTTAACCTGGCGGGCAACAGCGGCTTCGGTTATCCGGCCAATATGCAGGTCAACGAGCCGGGCAGGACGCTGTGGGCCAGGTTGAATATGGCGTTCTAGCCGGCAGCGTCGTTGAATCAACGACCGTGCGGCGGGCAAAACCGGTGGGATAAGCCGTCGGCAGCGGTTAAGGGGGCGGGAACATCGTTTTTAACCGGCGCTTATATTTCGCGTCCCCTCAATAATTTCCGCAGCCAGAAACGGTTGGGGCTTAATGCCGCCGACTGGGCCAGGCTCAGGGGCAGGGGCTCGCCGAATATTTGCCCGGCCAGGATCTCCGCCGCCAGGGGGGCGGTACATAAGCCGCGCGAGCCCAGGCCGCCCAGCATGAATAAATTTGCATGGACCGGCGCGTCCGCCGCCGGCTCGCCGGCTTCGCGCAGCCTTGGCAGGTCCCGGTAGGCGCGCAGGGTAGCGTCAAAATCGGGCACGCCGCCGATCATGGGCAGGTGATCCCTGGCGCTGCTGCGCACGCTGCAGCGCGCCTGGCCGCCGCTGACGTCAACGGACTGCGCCCAGGATTGCCCCGGCAGGCAGGCGATTAACCGATCGCGGTTTGCCCGCTGCTCCCCGGGCCGGTAATGGATATCCTCGTCGTCGCGCCGGGCGCTGGCGCCCAGGCAATGGGTCTGGAACCCCGGACTGGCGGGCGTCAGGTAACCGTCGTAGCATAGCACCTGTTTCAGGGTCCGCAGCGACGGCTGGTCGGGAATATGGCTGACCTGCCCGCGCACGCTGGTCAGGGGCAGCGGGGCGGTAATCGGCCACTGCAGCATCCGGTGGCCGGTGGCCAGCACTACCGTGTCATGGCGGGCATGCCGTCCCGCGCCAAAATCCAACTCCCACCCTTGCGCCCCGGCGTTTAATCCCCGCACCTCATGGCCGTAGCGCGCCGCCATGCCCTGGGATTGCGCCCGCGCGATTATCCCGGCGGTGAACTGGGCGGGATTAAGCCAGCCCCCCAGCGGATAGGTGACCCCGCCGCTGCCGGTGGCCAGTCCGGTCAGCGCGGGCATCTCCTCGCATGCTACCGCGCGAATCAGCTGCGCGGGCCACCCGGTTGCCAGGATTTGCCGCAGCTTGCGTCGCGATCTGTCGTCATAGGCCAGCTGCGTCACGCCGCACCATTGGTGCTCGAAGTCGATCCCCTGCCGGGCGCGCTCCCGGTAATAGTGGTGCGCATAAGGAAAGGCGTTGGCAAAAAACTGCGCCAGCTCGTCGTCTTCATTATTCAGCAGCGGATATAGCGCGCCCTGGCGATTGCCCGACGCCCCCTGGGCCGGAGCGCTATCGGCGCAATAGAGCGTTACCCGCGCCCCGCGCCGTAGCAGGGCCTCCGCCGCCAGGGCGCCGGCAATCCCGCCGCCGATAATCGCCACCTCCCCCGGGTTGTCCGCCCCACGGCGGGCGTACCAGGGCGCATGGGTGCCCGCCGCCACGGGCGCGGCCAGGCTCCCGGCCAGCATTTCCCGTTTGCGGCCGAACCCCGCATGCTTGCCGGCGATAAAACCCGCCCGCTGCAAACCGCGCCGCACGAACCCGGCGGCGGTAAAGGTGGCGAAAGTGCCCTGCGCAGCGGCCAGCCGTGCCATGGCGTTAAATAATCCCGTGCTCCACATGTCGGGGTTCCTGGCCGGGGCGAAGCCGTCCAGGAACCAGGCGTCCACCCGGCCGGACAGGCTATCGTCCAGCTGCGGCAGCAGCGCGTTGATCTCGCCGTACCATAAATCCAGCGTGACGGCGCCGCCGGCCAGGATCAGCCGGTGGCAACCGGGTGTCGGCAGCGGCCAGATACGCCTTAACTCAGCGGCGTAATCACCCAGCTCGGGCCAGCGCGCCTGGGCCTGCGCCATATCCTCCACCCGCAGGGGAAACTGCTCGATGCTGATGAAATGTAAACGCCGCAGGCGCGCGCCGGGGCGCCTGCGGATGAATTGAGCAAACGCCTGCCACAGCGCCAGAAAATTAAGCCCGGTGCCGAAGCCGGTTTCCGCCACGATAAATGCTGCCCGCGGATGCTGTTCGAACCGATCGGGCAGGCCGTTTCCCTGCAAAAACACAAACCTGGTTTCTTCCAGTCCGTCCTGGGTGGAAAAATACACGTCGTCGAACTGTCGGGATACAGGTGTACCGTCTTCGTTCCAATTAAGGATGGCGTTGCGGATAGGGGCGCGATTCACGGCTTAAGGCTCTTTTGTCAAGAAGTGTAGAGATTTTAACGAGGTGTGCTTTGCGGAGCAAATTTTGCAAACTTCGTCTGATCGGACTTGTTCAGCTTACAACTGTACGCTAAAGTGCGTCACAGAATCTCATATATAAATACAAGAGGTATTAAATGAAACGTGCAGTGATTACCGGCCTGGGGATCTTATCGAGTATTGGTAATGACCAGAAAGAAGTCCTGGCATCTCTGCAACAAGGCCGCTCCGGAATCACTTTTTCCCAAGAATTAAAAGATTCCGGCATGCGCAGCCACGTTTGGGGCGACATTAAACTCGATACTACCGGGCTGATTGATCGTAAAATTGCGCGCTTCATGAGTGATGCTTCAATTTATGCTTACCTCTCCATGGAACAGGCAATCAAGGATTCGGGGCTAAGCCCGGACCAGGTCTCCAACGATCGCACCGGCCTTATCGTCGGTTCCGGCGGCGGCTCGCCGCGCAACCAGGTTGCCGGCTCCGACGGCATGCGCGCGCGCGGCCTGCGCGGCGTCGGTCCCTATATGGTCACCAAGGCCATGGCTTCCGGCGTGTCCGCCTGCCTGGCGACGCCGTTCAAGATCCGCGGCGTCAACTACTCCATCAGCTCCGCCTGTTCCACCTCCGCGCACTGTATCGGCAACGCGGTGGAAATGATCCAACTGGGTAAGCAGGATGTGGTGTTTGCCGGCGGCGGCGAAGAGCTGTGCTGGGAAATGGCCTGTGAATTCGATGCCATGGGCGCATTGTCCACCCGTTACAACGACACCCCGGCCAAGGCGTCCCGGACCTACGACGTCAACCGTGATGGTTTTGTCATCGCCGGCGGCGGCGGCATCGTGGTAGTGGAAGAGCTGGAACACGCGCTGGCGCGCGGCGCGCATATCTATGGCGAGATTATCGGTTACGGCGCCAACTCAGACGGCGCGGATATGGTGGCGCCCTCCGGCGAAGGGGCTATCCGCTGTATGCAAATGGCGCTGAAAGATGTCGATACCCCCATTGATTACCTTAACGTGCACGGCACCTCGACGCCGGTAGGCGATGTAAAGGAACTGTGGGCTATCCGTGAAACCTTCGGCAGCCGGCAGCCGGCGTTTTCGTCCACCAAGGCCATGACCGGACACTCCCTGGGCGCGGCGGGGGTGCATGAAGCCATTTATACCCTGCTGATGCTGGAGCATGACTTCATGGCGCCGAGCATCAACATCGATGAGCTCGACCCGCAGGCCGAGGGGATGAACGTCGTCACCGTCCCGACCGAACGCCGGCTGACCACGGTGATGACCAACAGCTTCGGTTTCGGCGGCACCAACGCCACCCTGGTGATGCGAAAATACCACTAAGCGATACGCGCGAGCGGGCATTATCCCCCGCGCGTGGCGCTGGAAACCATCCCGCCGGTCCGTTGGGACCCGGGATGGTTTTTTTATGCCCGCGCATCAGGATTAGATCAGGATCCAAATCAGCAGCAGGGCGCCGGCTATGGCCAGCGCCATAATCCAGCGCGAGCGGGTGGTTTTTGCCGCGGGCGTGATCGGCTCGGTGGCGATCAGCGGGCTCATGGCCGGCTGGAGCAGCCGGGCGTCGGTGGTTTGGTGCTGGCTTTGCGTGCGGCTAAGGCGATAGATAAACAGGAACTGCATCACCGCGCCCACCTGCGCCGGCGTCAGCACGCTCTGGGGGCGGGCGTTGAAATGCTGCTGGCAATAGGCTTCAATCGCCTGCTGCTCATCGCTGTTGGTCGGCTGTTTTAGGGTGGCCTGCACCGAGGCAAGGGTAGGGGAAGCCTGTTGCGATAGCGTCACATGACCCTGCAGGAATTGCATCAGCAGCTGGAAGTGGCGCGCCGGGATAGGATCGCCAGGTTTCAGGCCCATCATGGTCATCGAGCTTTGCCAGATTTCCGCCGGGGATTCGCCGGTGACCGCCGCCAGGCGGGTGATTTGCTGGTTCAGGGCATGGTGCTCGGCCGGCAGCAGCGTCCGGTCGGTGATGGCCGACTGCTGCGGCTGCGGAATATTCAGCTGGCCGTTTTGCAATAACGCCACCACCTGCAGCAACTGCTCGGGGTTCAGCTGGCTGAGCACCGTGTGGCCGTACTCCTGGCGGATATAGTCGCTGACCGCCTGCCGGTTATTGCCTTTGGGCAGCAGCTCGGTTAACTGCTGCATCAACTGCCGGCCGGCATGGGTTTGCTGCGCCTGATCCAATCGGGTCTGCAGCAGCTGTTCGGCGGGCTGGAAATGGCGCGCGGTCAGCTCGCCGTCGTTGGCGATATGCAATTGATGGCGCAACGCGGCCCAAATTTCGGGGGCCTTGCTATTGGTCATCGCCATGATTTTGATAATCATGCGTTCCAGGGTAGTGCGCTGCGCCGTGGTCAGCGGTTTTTCGCCCTCTTGCCCAAAAGGTGCGCTGCCCGCGGCGCCGTGGGGCGGATCGCCCTGTAATGGTGTACCGGGGCCACTTACAGGTTGCATATAACTCATCCTTTAGCAGAGAAGGCGCCGTTTTCAGCCGGTCATGACAATGGGCCTGTGGCAATGGCTTATGGCAGTATGCGGCCAGATCAACAATGCGGCGAATGATAACAAGCCGCCGTGGCTTGCGGTAGCGGCAAGCGTCAGGAAGGCATTTTCTGCTGTTTACCTTTCCGGCGGATTAAGGGTGCCCTCAGCCGCTGGGCCAGTATCACACCCAATAGTGTAATACCCCCGCCGATAACGTGATAGCTGTGCAGCCGCTCATGTAAAAAAAGAACCGCGATGGCGGCGGTAAACAGCGGCGCCAGGTTCATGAAAATCGACGCGGTATTGGCGCCCAGCCGCATGACGCCCTGTATCCACAGATAAGGCGCGATAAGCGAGGCGGCGATGCCGGCAAAGACCACCAGCGGAATATTGCGCGCGTTCAGGCCGACGTCCGGCGCCAGCAGGAACCCCGGCAGCAGCAGGATCACGCCGAAGGCCACCTGGATATAAAGCGATTGCCAGTTGGGCAAGGGGATCGCCCAGCGCCGCGTCAGCACGCCATACAGCGCATATGAGGCGGAAGCGCCGATCATCATCAGCTCGCCGCTGCCCATCCCGTGGCTTATCAACGCCCGCGGTTGCCCTTCGCTGACCAACCACACCAGGCCGCCGAATGAGAGCAGGGTGCCCAACAATACCCCGATCGTCGGCACGGCGCGCAGCAGCAGGATACTCAACAATACCGTCAGCAGCGGGATCAGCGAATTCAAAATCCCCATAAACAGCGCGCTCACGCTGTGCGCGGCGTAATACGCCAGGCTCTGGTACAACACCATGCCCAACAGGCCCAACGCCAGCAGGCGCCAGCCTTGGGCGCGCACGATGCGGCGGTTGCGCAGCGCGCCGGGCAGGACAAAGGGGGTCAGGATGATAAACGCCACCAGCCAACGGTAAAACGAGATCGCCGCCGGATCGATGGCGCCGGCGGACATCTTGCTGACAATGGCGTTAACCGACCAAATCAGCACGGCCAGCAGGGGAAAAAAAATAGTCATCCGAGGGTCCTGTTTACAACAATGCGTCATTGTACGGCGATAGCCGTTATGTGACAGACAAAAAAAGGTTTTTCAGGCAACGTTAACCCCTAAACGGGCAATAATAATACGCCGGCAATAAGTTGTGCCAATCCTCCGCGTGATAGCATTGGGATTTTGCCTCGTTAGGTGGCAGAATATTCCCCCTTTTTAGCAAGCAGGCCGTTAGCTGCCGGAGTCGGATGTGAAAATACTGGTCGATGAGAACATGCCCTATGCCCACGAGTTGTTCAGCCGGCTGGGCGAGGTCAGGCCGGTGGCGGGGCGCCAACTGGTAGCCGCGGCGCTTGCCGGGGCAGATGCGCTGATGGTGCGCTCGGTAACCAAGGTTAACGCCGGGCTGCTGGCCGGCAGCAGGGTGAAGTTTGTCGGCTCGGCGACCGCGGGCACCGATCATGTGGACCACGCCTGGCTGGAACAGGCCGGCATCGCGTTTTCCGCCGCGCCGGGCTGTAACGCCATCGCGGTGGTGGAGTATGTCTTTTCATCCCTGCTGGCGCTGGCGGAACGCGACGGTTTTTCCCTGCGCGATAAAACCATCGGTATTATCGGCGTGGGCAACGTGGGGGGACGGCTCGATCGGCGCCTGAAGGCGCTGGGCATCCGCACGCTATTATGCGATCCGCCCCGCGCCGATCGCGGTGATAAAGAACGATTCCATACGCTGGAAACCCTGGTGCGCGAGGCGGACGTGCTGACGTTCCATACGCCGCTGACCCCATCCGGCCCCTATCGCACCTGGCATCAGGTCGATGCGGACCTGCTGGCGGCGCTGCCCGGGGATCGTATCCTGATCAACGCCTGCCGCGGCGCGGTGGTGGATAACGCCGCGCTGTTGGCCGCCCTCGAACAGGGCAAAAAACTACGCACCATCCTTGACGTCTGGGAGCCGGAACCGGCGCTGTCCCAGCCGTTACTGGCGCGCGTCGATATCGGCACGCCGCATATCGCCGGTTATACCCTGGAAGGCAAGGCGCGCGGCACCACCCAGGTTTTCGAGGCCTACGGCGAGTTCCTCGGCATGCCGCAGCGGGCGCCGCTCGCGGGGCTGCTGCCGCGTCCGGCGGTGGAACGGGTGCGATTGCACGGCCCGCTTGACGAGGGGATGCTCCGGCAATTGGTCCATCTGGTGTATGATGTGCGCCGCGATGATGCGGACCTGCGCCGGGTGTCGTCCGCGCCGGGGGAATTCGACCGGCTGCGCAGGCAGTACCACGAGCGCCGCGAGTGGTCGTCATTATGCGTCGAAAGCGACGACGGCGCGGCGGTGGCGCTGCTGCGCGACCTGGGTTTTAACGCCTTGCCGGCCGGCGCGCGTTAATGGCCCGACGGCGTAAACCTATTGCGCGGGCAGGCTGTCGCCTTCCCTTGATGATGCATTGCTTTGGAGAGAAATATTATGTCTGACGGCTGGAATATCGCCCTTTTGGGGGCAACAGGCGCGGTCGGCACAGCGCTGCTGGAGTTATTGCAGGAGCGTCAGTTCCCGGTAGGGGAGCTGTATTTACTGGCAAGCGAACGCAGCGCCGGTGAAACGCTGCGCTTTGACGGCAAAAGCATCCTGGTCGCCGATGCCGCGCAGTTTGACTGGACCCAGGCGCAGCTGGCGTTTTTTGTCGCGGGCGCAGGCGCCAGCGCGCGGTATGCGGAGCCGGCCGCGGCGGCGGGCTGCGTGGTTATCGACTCCAGCGGCCTGTTTGCCCTGGAGCCTGACGTGCCGCTGGTGGTGCCCGGCGTCAACGATGCGGTGCTGGCGGATTACCGCAACCGCAACCTGGTGGCGGTGGCGGATAGCCTGACCAGCCAGCTGCTGCTGGCGGTGAGGCCGCTGACCGACCTGGCCGGCATTGCCCGGCTGCATGTCAGCAACCTGCTTTCCGCCTCCGGGCAGGGCAAGGTGGCGGTGGATGCGCTGGCGGGCCAAAGCGCCAGGCTGCTGAACGGCCTGCCCACCGAACCGGGTTTTTTCAGCCGCCAGCTGGCCTTTAATATCCTGCCCCTGGTGGCGGATGAACAGGGCAGCGTGCAGGTTGAACGCCGCCTGGTGGATGAAGCGCGCAAGGTATTGCAGGACGAAGGGCTGCCCATTTCCGTCAGCAGCGTCCAGACGCCGGTATTCTACGGCCACGCCCAGATGGTGCACCTGGAAACCCAGCGGCCCATGGGCGCCGAGGAGGCGCGCGATGCGTTAACGGCGGGCGAAAGCATTACCGTCAGCGAGGAAGGGGACTACCCCACCCAGGTGGAGGACGCCTCCGGGCAGGCCCATCTGAGCATCGGCTGCCTGAGAAACGACTACGGTATGCCTGATCTGCTGCAGTTCTGGTCGGTGGCGGATAATGTTCGCTTCGGCGGCGCGCTGATGGCGCTGCTGACCGCGGAACTGCTGGTGGCGGAGTATTTTTATTAATGTCTCGGGATGTATCCGCCGGCCAGCCGGCAAAGAACAGGATCGCGTTGGGCATAGAATATGACGGCAGCCGCTTCTACGGCTGGCAGCGGCAGTCGGAAGTGGCCAGCGTCCAGGCCTGCCTGGAGCAGGCCCTGTCCAAAGTGGCCGACGAGCCTATCGCGGTGCAGTGCGCCGGTCGCACCGACGCGGGCGTGCACGCCACCGGCCAGATCGTGCATTTCGACACCAGCGCGCGGCGAGAGGACTCTGCCTGGACGCTGGGCGTTAACGCCAACCTGCCGCCGGATGTGTCGGTCCGCTGGGTCCGGGACGTGGCGGCGGATTTTCATGCGCGATTTAGCGCCACGGCGCGCCGTTACCGGTATATTATCTATAACCATCCTTACCGGCCGGCCATTTTATCCCGCGGGGTGACGCATTATTACCATCAGCTGGATGCGGATAAAATGGCGCTGGCGGGCCAGTGCCTGTTGGGCGAACATGATTTTACGTCATTTCGCGCTCTGCAGTGCCAGTCGCGCACGCCCTGGCGAAATGTAAAACATCTAAAGGTCGCGCGCCACGGCGCGTATATCGTGGTAGATATCAAGGCTAACGCTTTCCTGCACCATATGGTGCGTAATATCGTCGGCAGCCTGATGGAAATCGGCTGCGGAAACCGTCCGCTTGCGTGGATGGCCGAATTGCTGGAAGCGCGTGACCGAGCACTGGCCGCCGCGACGGCGCGGGCGGAAGGACTGTATCTGGTGGCGGTGGATTACCCAGATCGCTTTGAGTTGCCGTATCCTCCTATGGGGCCGTTATTCCTGCTGGATTGACGGCCTTGACAATATCATTTGCGCCTCCGGAATGCTGAACATGGAATTTATTAGTTTTATCATTGATTTTATCCTTCATATTGACGTCCATCTGGCTGAGCTGGTGGCGCAGTACGGCGTATGGATATACGCCATCCTGTTCTTGATCCTGTTTTGTGAAACCGGGCTGGTGGTCACGCCTTTTTTGCCGGGCGATTCCCTGCTGTTCGTCGCGGGCGCGCTGGCGGCGCTGCCGACCAATAGCCTGGATGTGCATCTGATGGCGTTACTGATGGCGGGCGCGGCGATACTGGGCGATGCGGTCAATTACACCATTGGGCGGCTGTTCGGCGAAAAGCTGTTCAGCAATCCCAACTCCCGGATTTTCCGTCGCAGCTACCTGGATAAAACCCACCGGTTCTATGCCCGCCATGGCGGGAAAACCATTATCCTGGCCCGGTTTGTGCCGATTGTCAGGACGTTCGCTCCCTTTGTCGCCGGCATGGGGCATATGTCCTATCGTCATTTCGCCCTGTTCAATATTACCGGCGGCGTATTATGGGTGGTGTTGTTCACCTATGCCGGTTACCTGTTCGGGGATTTGCCGGTGGTGCAGGAAAACCTGAAATTGCTGATTGTCGCCATCATCCTGCTGTCTATCCTGCCGGGGGTGATTGAGGTCTGGCGCCAGCGGCGCGCCGCCGCCCGCAGATAAACGGACGGAATTTGCCGGCGCCATGGATGAATTGTGAGCGCCGGGCAGAGTTTTCTATCCCAACTCGTTGGCGGTTATGGTTTAATGGGCGACATTTTCCAACACCATTACCCTCGCCGCCACGGCGCGATGGAAAGTGCGACGGCAAGGCAATGACGGACGCCATGCCGGCGCCATGGTTAAAGCATGAATAGCGGACTGGCGCTTGCCAGGTTCAAACAGAAAGGTTATCGATGAGCTGGATTGAACGAATTCTCAACAAGAGCACTATCACCCCGGCGCGCAGGGCAAATATCCCGGAAGGCGTGTGGACCAAATGTGATAGCTGCGGACAGGTACTCTATCGTGCCGAGCTTGAGCGCAACCTCGAGGTCTGCCCCAAATGCGATCATCATATGCGCATGACCGCGCGCGCGCGCCTGCACGCCTTTATGGATAAAGGCAGCGAGGTGGAGCTGGGCAGCGAGCTTGAGCCAAGGGATATACTGAAGTTCAAAGACTCGAAAAAATACAAAGACCGCCTGGCGGCGGCGCAAAAGGCCACCGATGAAAAAGACGCCCTGGTGGTCATGAAAGGCACGTTATACGATATGCCGATAGTAGTGGCCTCGTTTGAATTCGCGTTTATCGGCGGCTCCATGTCGTCGGTGGTCGGGGCGCGTTTCGTGCGTGCCGTCGAGCAAGCGCTGGAGGACGAATGTCCGCTGGTCTGCTTCTCGGCCAGCGGCGGCGCCCGCATGCAGGAAGCGCTGCTGTCCCTGATGCAGATGGCGAAAACCAGCGCCGCGCTGGCAAAGCTGCGCGCGCGCCGCTTGCCGTATATTTCGGTGCTGACCGACCCGACCATGGGCGGGGTATCCGCCAGCCTCGCCATGCTGGGCGACCTGAATATCGCCGAACCCAAGGCGCTGATCGGCTTTGCCGGGCCGCGGGTTATCGAACAAACGGTACGGGAAAAACTGCCGGCCGGATTCCAGCGCAGCGAATTCCTGCTGGAGAAAGGCGCCATCGATATGATTATCCGCCGGCCGGAGATGCGCCTTAAGCTGGCGGGCCTGCTGGCCAAGATGACCAACCGGCCGCAGCCGGAAGCAATACATTCCCATGAGACGAGGACTGAGACGATCCACGAGGAGCGTCCGGACGAAGTCTGAGGACGGGACGTATGGAAAACCTGGTTACGCCAAACAACACCTCGCCGCTGGCCGAGTGGCTGTATTACCTTGAACACCTGCATGCCACGGCCATCGACATGGGCCTGGAGCGGGTCGGACGGGTCGCGGCCGATATGCACCTGCTGCGCCCCGCGCCGCGGGTGGTTACCGTCGCCGGCACCAATGGCAAAGGCACCACCTGCCGTCTGCTCGAGGCGGTGTTGCTGGCCGAGGGGCTCAAGGTCGGCGTCTACAGTTCTCCCCATCTGCTGCGCTATACCGAACGGGTGCGCATCCAGGCGCGGGAACTGCCGGAGGCGCGGCACAGCGAAGCCATGGCGGCGATTGAAACCGGCCGCGGCGACACCTCACTGAGCTATTTTGAATTCGGCACGCTGGCGGCCTTCTGGCTGTTCAAACAAGCCGGGCTGGACGTGGCGATCCTGGAAGTCGGGCTGGGCGGACGGCTGGACGCCACCAATATCGTCGATGCCGACGTGTCGGTTATCACCAGCATCGCCCTGGATCATACCGAACTGCTGGGGCCGGATCGCGAGAGCATCGGCCGGGAAAAAGCCGGTATCCTGCGGGCCGGCCGGCCGGCGGTGATAGGCGAGCCGGATCGTCCCTCATCCATCGACAGCGCGGCGCTTGCACTTGGCGCGCGGCTCTATTGCCGCGATCGCGACTGGCGCTTTAGCCGGGACGGCGATACCTGGAGCTGGCGCGACCAGCAGTCGGCCCTGGCCGGCCTGCCGCTGCCGTCGATTCCGCTGGAAAACGCCGCCACCGCGCTTGCCGCGCTGAAACGTTTCCCGCTGGCCGTCTCCGAACGCGCCATTCGCCAGGGACTCGCCGAGGCTTCCCTGCCGGGTCGTTTCCAGATTATCGGCCAGCGGCCGCTGCGCATCCTGGATGTGGCGCATAATCCGCACGCGGCCGGTTATCTGGCGCAACGGCTGGCACAGGAGCAGATCGCCGGTAAAGTGCGCGCCGTCGCCGGCATGCTGGCGGATAAGGATATTGCCGGCACCCTGGGCTGCCTGCGCGGACTGGTGGATGAATGGTATTGCGCCACCCTTGACGGTCCGCGCGCCGCTACCGCGGCGCAGCTGGCGGTCCACCTCGATCATGCCCGGCGGTTCGACGACGTGGCTTCGGCGTGGCGCCAGGCGCTGCTGGATGCCGATGCCGACGACTGCGTGCTGGTTTTCGGTTCGTTTCATACCGTGGCGCCGATCGTTGCGATAACAGACACGGAGAAAGAACGTGGCGAGTAAGTTTCAAAACCGCTTGGTGGGAACCATTATCATCGTTGCCCTGGGGGTGATTGTCCTGCCCGGCCTGCTGGATGGTAAAAAAAAGCACTACCAGGACGAGTTTGCCGCCATTCCGCTGGTGCCTAAACCCGGCGACAGCGATGAAGCCGACGCATCACCCCAGGCTAACCAGGCGCTGCCCAGCCAGCCGCCGGAAGGAGCGGGCGCGGCGGTGGAACAGGCCAGCCAGGCCCCTGACGCGGACGGCTCAGACACGCCGGATGCCCCCGAGCCGGCCGCCGCAACGCCGGTGAAGCCCACCGCGCCGGCCCCGCGCCATGAGCCGCCAAAAGCCGCGCCGGCTAAACCCGCCGCCGTTGCGCGCCAGGAGCCGGTGAAACCGGCGGCGCGGCCCGAGCAGGCCAAGCCCGCGCCCGCGCCGCGTGTGGAACCGGCCAAGCCCGCGGCCAGGCCGGAAACTAAAACTGAGGTTAAGCCGGTAACGCCGCGTCCGGAAGCAGCGCCTGAAACCAAACCGGTTACGGCCCCGGCCGCTAAACCGACGGCCCCGGCTGCGGAAAAAGAAACGCCGGAACAAGCGCCGCAGGGGCAAGCCTGGGTGGTTCAGCTGGGAGCGCTGAAAAATGCGGCCAAGGTGACGGAAATTGTCGGCAAGCTGCGTTTGTCCGGCTACCGGGTCTACACCGTGCCGTCGGTACCCGTCGCGGGGCAGATTACCCGGATTTTTGTCGGGCCGGACGCCTCTAAGCAAAAGCTGCAAAGTTCGCTGCCGGAAATGAACCAGCTCAGCGGCCTGAGCGGCCAGCTGCGCGCTTACCAGACGCGCTGAGGCCCGCCTACACCGGATTCAAACCCGGCGTGTTAAAGGGGGTACATGTCCAGATGATTTTGTCACGTTGGGCGCTATCTTCCTGCGGCGATTGGCTTTTTTTAATCGCCGTTATTTATTTAACTTTGGGCCGGGATTCCGCTGCGCAAACGTTTTCGTTTTCTGTTAGAATTCGCCGCGAGCAAGCGTAGGGGCGGATGATCAAGGGATGCACGCATGATCTGGGTTGATTACGTCATTATTGGCATCATCGTATTTTCTGCTCTGATAAGTCTGATTCGCGGGTTTATACGTGAGGCGTTATCATTAGTGACATGGGGATGTGCGTTTTTCGTCGCCAGCCACTATTATGTTTACCTTGCTATCTATTTTACCCGCTTTGAAGATCAGTTGGTTCGTAACGGTATCGCGATTGCCTTGCTGTTCGTGGCTACCCTGATCGTCGGGGCAATCGTCAATTACGTGATTGGCTCTCTGGTGGAACGGACCGGTTTATCCGGCACCGACCGCGTGTTGGGGGTGTGTTTCGGCGCACTCAGGGGCATACTGGTCGTATCGGCCACGTTATTCTTCCTGGACACCTTCACCAGCTTCTCCCAGAGCGCGGACTGGCAGCAGTCCCAGCTAATACCGCAGTTCAGCGGTATTATCAGATGGTTTTTCGACTATCTGCAAAACACGTCGAGTTTCTTACCCAAGCATCTCACGCTTCGGTAGCGCTGATGAGGAAATGACACTATGTGCGGTATTGTCGGTATCGCCGGATTTATGCCGGTCAACCAGTCGATTTATGACGCGTTAACGGTGCTCCAGCACCGTGGGCAGGATGCCGCAGGCATCGTCACCATTGATGCATTGGATTGCTTTCGCCTACGCAAAGCCAATGGCCTGGTGAAGGATGTATTCGAAGCACGGCATATGCAGCGTTTGCAGGGGAACATGGGCATCGGCCATGTGCGTTACCCCACCGCCGGCAGTTCCAGCGCCTCCGAAGCGCAACCCTTCTATGTCAATTCCCCGTTCGGCATCACCCTGGCGCATAACGGCAACCTGACCAACGCCCACGAGCTGCGCAAGAAATTATTTGAAAAAGGCCGTCGCCATATCAACACCACGTCCGATTCGGAAATCCTGCTCAATATCCTGGCAAGTGAACTGGACCGTTTCCCGGACTACCCGCTGGAAGCCGACGACATTTTCGCGGCGGTCGCGGCCACCCATCAGCAGATTCGCGGCGCCTACGCCGTGGTCGGCATGATTATCGGCCATGGCCTGATTGCATTTCGCGACCCGAACGGCATCCGTCCCCTGGTTATCGGCAAACGCACCCTGGCCGACGGACGCAATGAGTACATGGTGGCCTCCGAAAGCGTGGCGCTTGATACCCTGGACTTTGAATTCCTGCGCGACGTGGCGCCGGGCGAGGCGGTTTACATCACCGAGGCGGGACAACTGTTCACCCGCCAGTGCGCCGAAAACCCGCAAAGCCATCCGTGCCTGTTTGAATATGTCTATTTTGCCCGTCCCGACTCTTTTATCGATAAGATCTCGGTCTACAGCGCCCGGGTACGCATGGGGCAAAAGCTGGGCGAAAAAATTGCCCGCGAATGGGAAGACCTGGATATCGACGTGGTTATCCCCATTCCGGAAACGTCCTGCGATATCGCGCTGGAAATCGCCCGCATCCTTAACCTGCCTTATCGCCAGGGGTTTGTGAAAAACCGTTATGTGGGCCGTACCTTTATCATGCCCGGCCAGCAGGTGCGCCGCCAGTCGGTACGCCGCAAGCTCAACGCCAACCGCGCCGAATTCCGCGATAAGAACGTGCTGCTGGTGGACGACTCCATCGTGCGCGGCACCACCTCGGAGCAGATTGTGGAAATGGCGCGCGAAGCCGGGGCGCGTAACGTCTACCTGGCCTCCGCCGCGCCGGAAATCCGCTTTCCCAACGTCTACGGCATTGATATGCCCAGCGCCACCGAACTGATTGCCCACGGGCGTGAAGTGGACGAGATCCGCGCGCTGATTGGCGCCGACGCGCTGATTTTCCAGGATCTCGGCGACCTGGAAGCGGCGGTAAGGGAAGACAATCCGGACGTGGTACAGTTCGAATCCTCGGTCTTTAACGGTATTTACGTTACCAAGGATGTCGACCAGCGTTATCTCGACTACCTTGAATCGCTGCGCAACGACGACGTAAAAGCCGTCCAGCGCCAAAACGAAGTCGAAAACCTGGAGATGTACAACGAAGGGTGATCGGCGCGACCCGCACCGATACCCCGGCGGTTAACCGGCAGACGATGTATGCACCCGGGCGGTAACACGCGCCGGGTGTTTTTATTATGGGCGCGGGGGGCTTAATCCGCCTCGCCTCCGGCAGGGAGAACAACATGAAACGACTGATTGTCGGCATTACCGGCGCCAGCGGCGCCCTTTACGGCATACGGCTGCTGCAGGTGCTTAAAGCCCTGGACGACATTGAAACCCATTTGGTGCTGAGCAACGCCGCGCGCCAGACGCTGGCGCTTGAAACCGATTACAGCGTGCGCGATCTGCAGGCAATGGCGGATGAATTCCATGATTGCCGCGATATCGCCGCCAATATCAGCTCCGGCTCATTTAGAACCATCGGCATGGTGATCCTGCCCTGTTCGATGAAAACCCTGTCGGCCATCGTTAACAGCTACAGCGACGGCCTGCTGGCGCGCGCGGCGGACGTGGTGTTAAAAGAGCGGCGCACCCTGGTGCTCGGCGTGCGGGAAACGCCGCTGCACCTCGGCCACCTGCGGCTGATGACCGCCGCCGCTGAAATGGGCGCGATTATCATGCCGCCGGTGCCGGCGTTTTATCACCGCCCCGTCACCCTGCACGACGTGGTCGACCAGACCGTCAACCGGGTGCTGGACCAGTTTGATATCACCCTGCCGCAGGACCTGTTCCAACGCTGGCAGGGCGGTAACTGAGGGTGAAAATCCTGCCGGAAATATTACCGGGATGTGAACCGGTTTGCATTTCGCGCAGCGGTTTTACCAATGTGACGCTGCCTGATGGCGCGTTCTGATAACATTGCACCAATAGTGATCAGACTATGTTTTTTTATGGTGCAGTCGGGCGACGGAACGCTGCCTGACGCTATGCCGCAAGGCCCGAAACGCCGCGGTCCATGCCCCGGTCCGGGTATTAAACACACAGGTAAGTCAGTTTTGCGCACCAGCGGTCCGGCTACCGGTCGCTTGCGCTGAAATGGCACGGAAAGTGCAACTCATTCCGCTGAAAACATCCAGGTATGCCTAATTAAAAATTATTCTGAGGGTAATGTATGAAAAAGCTGGTTAAAGTCCTTCCTCTGGTATTTGCACTGGCCGCTGCCGGCAGCGCGTATGCTGCGGTGCCCAAAAATATTAAAATCGGCACCGATCCCACCTATGCGCCGTTCGAATCGAAAAATGCCGGCGGCGAACTGGTCGGTTTTGATATCGACCTCGCCAAGGAGCTGTGCAAACGTATCCAGACCAAATGCACCTTTGTGGAAAGCGATTTCGACGCCCTGATCCCCTCGCTGAAAGCCAAAAAAATCGACGCCATCATCTCCTCGCTGTCCATTACGGAAAAACGCCAGCAGGAAATCGATTTTACCGACAAACTCTATGCCGCCAATGCCCGCCTGATCGCCAAGGCCGGCACGACCATTACCCCGACCCTGGACGCCCTGAAGGGTAAACGCGTCGGCGTATTGCAAGGCTCCACCCAAGAGGCTTATGCCAACGCCATGTGGGCGCCCAAGGGCATTGACGTGGTCGCCTACGCCAACCAGGACCTGATTTACGCCGATCTGGCCGCCGGTCGCGTCGACGCCGCGTTCCAGGACGAAGTAGCCGCCAGCGAAGGCTTCCTGAAACAGCCCGCCGGCAAGGGTTATGTCTTCGCCGGTCCGTCGGTAAAAGACGATAAATTCTTTGGCGTCGGCACCGGCATGGGCCTGCGTAAAGATGATGCCGATCTGAAGGCGGCGCTGAACAAGGCCTTTGCCGAGATGCGTAAAGACGGTACCTACGATAAATTTGCCAAGCAGTATTTTGATTTTGACGTGTACGGCGGTTAATCCTGTCATAAATGTGTTTGCCCGCGCCGCGCGCGGGCAAATAGTTGTTATCCTCCGCCAGGACAGGATATGATCGATGCTTTATGGTTATTCGCAACTCATCATTAACGGTGCCCTGGTTACGCTTGAGCTGGCGATTACGTCCGTGGCGCTCTCGGTAGTCATCGGCCTGATCGGCGCCGGCGCAAAACTTTCCCGTAGCCGTATCTTGGCGGGCGTATTCGAAGGCTATACCACGCTGATTCGCGGCGTGCCCGACCTGGTGCTGATGCTGCTGATTTTTTACGGCCTGCAGATCGCCCTCAACAGCCTGACCGAAGCCATCGGCATGGACCAAATCGATATCGACCCCATGGCGGCCGGTATCATCACCCTCGGTTTTATCTACGGCGCCTATTTTACCGAAACCTTTCGCGGCGCGTTCATGGCGGTGCCGCGCGGCCAGATTGAAGCGGCCACCGCGTTCGGTTTTTCCGGCAGCCAAATCTTTCGCCGCATTATGTTTCCGGCCATGATGCGTTTCGCGCTGCCCGGCATCGGCAATAACTGGCAGGTGATCCTCAAGGCCACCGCGCTGGTGTCGCTCCTGGGCCTGAACGACGTGGTCAAGGCCACCCAGCTGGCCGGCAAGGGTACCTACCAGCCTTTCTATTTCGCTATCGTGGCGGGGGTGGTCTACCTGGTTTTTACCACCGTTTCCAACGGGGCGCTGTTATGGCTGACCCGGCGTTATTCCATGGGTGTTAAGAAGGCCGAGTTATGATTGAGATCCTGCGTCAATATGGACCGGCTTTGCTCTGGAGCGACGGTTATCGTTTTACCGGACTGGCGATTACCCTGTGGCTGCTGATTTCATCGGTGGCCATCGGCGGGGTGCTGGCGGTGTTTATGGCGGTGGCGCGCGTGTCGCCTCTGCCCTGGCTGCGTTTCCCGGTCTGGCTGTTTACCTATATTTTTCGCGGCACGCCGCTTTATGTGCAACTGCTGGTGTTTTACTCCGGCATGTACAGCCTGGAAATCGTGCGCGGCACCGATATGCTTAACGCGTTTTTCCGCAGCGGCCTGAATTGCACCATCCTGGCGCTGACCCTTAACACCTGCGCCTATACCACCGAGATCTTCGCCGGCGCCATTCGCTCGGTGCCTCACGGCGAGATAGAGGCGGCGCGGGCTTATGGTTTTACCTGGTTTAAGCTGTATCGTTGCATCATCCTGCCGTCCGCGTTGCGTACCGCCATTCCGGCCTATAGCAACGAAGTGATCCTGATGTTGCATTCCACCGCCCTGGCCTTTACCGCCACGGTGCCCGACGTGCTGAAGATTGCGCGCGATATTAACGCGGCGACCTATCAGCCGTTTTATGCCTTCGGTATCGCGGCGGTGATTTACCTGATGATCTCTTTCGTGCTGATCGGGCTGTTCCGCCAGGCGGAAAAACGCTGGCTGCGTCATGTTAAACCGCAATAACCCCATTAGGTGCAGGATATAACTATGCAAGAAACCAAACTGATGATTAAGGAACTGCATAAGCGCTATGGCGATCAGGAGGTCCTGAAAGGGGTTTCCCTGGAAGCGCGCGCGGGGGATGTAATCAGCATTATCGGCTCGTCGGGGTCGGGTAAAAGTACGTTTTTACGCTGCATTAACTTTCTGGAAAAACCCAGCGAAGGTTCGATCAGCGTGAATAATATCGATATCCATATGGTGCGCGATCGAGACGGCCAGCTGAAAGTGTTTGATAAAAAACAGCTGCAGCTGTTGCGTACCCGTCTGACCATGGTGTTTCAGCACTTTAATCTGTGGAGCCATATGACGGTGCTGGAGAACGTGATGGAAGCGCCGGTGCAGGTGCTGGGTTTAAGCAAGGCCGAGGCGCGGGATCGGGCGGTGCGCTATCTGGACAAAGTGGGTATCGACGAGCGCGCGCGGGCTAAATATCCGATTAACCTTTCCGGCGGGCAGCAGCAGCGGGTGTCCATTGCGCGGGCGTTGGCGATGGAGCCGGATGTGCTGTTATTTGACGAGCCGACCTCGGCGCTGGATCCTGAGCTGGTGGGCGAGGTGCTGCGCATTATGCAAAAGCTGGCGGAAGAGGGGAAAACCATGGTGGTGGTAACGCATGAGATGGAATTTGCGCGGCATGTGTCCAATCATGTGATCTTCCTGCACCAGGGCGTGATCGAGGAAGAGGGAACGCCGGCCGATGTGTTCGGCAGCCCAAAAAGCGCGCGTTTGCAGCAGTTTTTATCCGGCGCCCTGAAATAGCATGCCCGGCGCGCGCTCCCTTAACCCGCCTGCTTCGGGGGCGGTGCCAGCGGGCCTTACTCGTCTTTGACGATGTCGGCCAGCGCTTCTTTCAGTTCCATATAGTGGAAGCTGAAGCCGGCCTCCTCCAGACGTTTGGGCACCGCCCGCTGGCCGCCCAGCATCAGCGTGGCGCCTTCGCCCATCATCAGCTTCACCGCCGCCGCCGGGGCGCGCATCAGCGCCGGGCGGCGCAGCGCTTCGCCCAGGGTCGCGGCAAACTGTTCATTATGCACCGGATAGGGCGCCACGAGATTAAACGGCCCGCGTAGTCCGTCGGTGTTCAGCAGGAAGATCAGCGCGTCCACCATATCGTCGATATGGATCCAGGACAGGAACTGGCGTCCGTTGCCCACCGGTCCGCCCAGCCCCAGTTTAAACAGCGGCAGCAGCTTGCCGAGCATGCCGCCGTCCGCCGCCAGCACCACGCCGGTGCGCGACAGGCAGACCCGGGTGCGGGGGCTTTGCGCGCTTAACGCCAGCTCTTCCCAGCGTTGGCAAAGCGTATGGGTGAACTCGGGAACCGGCGGTTCGTCCTCGGTGACCAGGATCTGGTCCTGGTTGCCGTAATAGCCCGTAGCCGAGCCCGAGATCAATACCCGTGGGGGATTGTCGCCCTCGCGGATAAGTTTGCTCAGGCGTTCGGTGACGTCCCAGCGGCTGCGGCAGAGGCGTTCCTTTTGTTCATCGGTCCAGCGTTTATCGGCAATGGGTTCGCCCGCCAGGTTGAACACCGCGTCGAACGCATCCAGGTTGGCGCAGGCGTCAAGCGTGGTCAGGGTGGTCACATGGGTGCCCAGTTTTTGCTGGGCGCGCTGCGGATCGCGGGTCAGTACCGTGATCTGGTGCGACAGCGTCAGCAGCCTGGCAATCAGGTGCCGACCGATAAGCCCGGTTCCGCCGGTAATCAAAATTTTCATAATGGCCCTCGCTTCCCGCAATGCGCACGATAATATAACGCTTTGATTACAAGCATAGGTCATTTTGCCGGGGAAATGGGTGAGCGGGGAGGGTCAATTGACAATAAATTGACAATTGACCATTAACACCAGCCTTCACCGGCGGCAGGGGCCGCCGCGTTCGTTCGCGCGAAGCGCGCCGGGCCGGTTAAGGCTTTTTCACGGCTAACTGGTAGGCGCGTTCTACCGCCGGGCGGGATTTTATCTTGTCAAACCAGCGCCGTACCGCAGGATAGACCGCCAGATCGATATGCTGGCGCTCATGGGAGACGACCCAAGGATAGGTGGCGATATCGGCGATGCTGAGGCGGTCGCCGGCGATATATTCACGGCCCGCCAGTTGCCTGTCCAGCACGCCGTACAGGCGCACGGTCTCAAGCTGGTAGCGTTCGATGGCATAGGGCACCGGCTTGGGCGCGAAATGGCTGAAATGGTGGTTTTGGCCCAGCATCGGGCCAAAGCCCGCCATCTGCCAGAATAGCCATTGCAGGGTAGCCTGGCGCTCGCGAAAATCCCTGCTGATAAGCTGGCCGGTTTTATCCGCCAGGTAGAGCAGGATGGCGCCGGACTCAAACAGGCTAAGCGGCGCGCCGCCGTCGGCCGGCTGCCGGTCGACGATCGCCGGTATTTTATTATTGGGCGAGATGGCGAGGAACGCCGGCGTAAACTGTTCGTTGGCGGAAATATTGATCGGGTGGATTTGATAAGGCAGGCCGGTTTCTTCAAGGAATATCGTGATTTTGTGGCCGTTGGGGGTAGGTGCGTAGTACAGATCGATCATAAAAGCTCCTTGTGGATGCGTAACCGCATGGTGACACTCTAGAACAAATACCGCGTGAGATCATCCGCCGATCGGCCCCGGCCAGCGGGCGCATATCGTCGATGGGGGCGCGACAGGCGCCGGCCGGACGGCCGGTGGCCGATATCCGCATCATAGCGCCGTTACCGGCGCCGGGAAGTTTGTTAAGCTTAAGAAAAAAATGATAAACCGGAGGATTATTCCATGAAACTGATGTTTGCCGCCGATATACACGGTTCACTTTCCGCCACCCGCCGGATGCTGGCCGCCTTTGACGCCAGCGGGGCGCCGTGGCTGGTGCTGTTGGGCGATCTGCTCTATCACGGACCGCGCAACGCCCTACCGGATGAATACCAGCCGGCGGCGGTGGCGGAGCTGCTGAACGGTTATGCCGACCGTATCATCGCGGTGCGCGGCAACTGCGATAGCGAGGTGGATCAGATGCTGCTGACGTTTCCCATCACCGCGCCATGGCAACAGGTCCTGCTCGAGGATGCCCGGCTGTTCGTCACCCATGGGCACCTGTTCAATCCCGAGAATCATCCGCCGCTGCGGCGCGGCGACGTGCTGGTCTACGGTCATACCCATATCCCGCAGGCCGGGCGGGTGGAGGATATCCTGTGCTTCAATCCCGGCTCGGCCAGCCTCCCCAAAGGCGGCTTTGCCGCCAGCTACGGCCTGCTGGATCGGAAAATATTACGGGTTGTGTCATTGGATACGGGCGAGACTATTGCGCAAGCGGCGATTAACAACTAAGTTATGACGGATCAGCTCGTGCAAATTTTTTTATTTTATTACAATTAAGGTGCGCGGCTCTCCCGCGTCTCATTAACAAGGGATTCGAAAGATGGTGGAACAGAGTCAGGCTGCTGGCGTGGAATGGGTTGACATCGTCAACGAAGAGAATGAAGTCATCGCCCAGGCCAGTCGCCAGCAGATGCGCGCTGAACGCCTCAGGCACCGTGCCAGCTACATCGTGGTGCACGACGGCATGGGTAACATCCTGGTGCAGCGCCGTACCGCCACCAAGGATTTCTACCCCGGCTATCTGGACGCCACCGCGGGCGGCGTGGTGCAAAGCGGCGAGAACATACTTGATTCCGCCCGTCGGGAAGCGGAGGAAGAGCTGGGCATCGCCGGCGTTCCGTTTGCCGAGCATGGGTTGTTCTACTTCGAAAACGCTTATTGCCGGGTATGGGGCGCGCTGTTCAGCTGCGTGACGCACGGTCCGTTTGCCCTGCAGGCAGCAGAGGTGGAGGCGGTCAAATGGCTGCGTCCGGAAGAGATCACCGCCCGCTGCGACGAATTCACCCCGGATTCGCTAAAGGCGCTCTCGCTGTGGATGAGCCGCAACAACCAGCAAAGCCACGGCAAACCCCTGGCCCCTTCCGCCCCGGAACAAAAAGCCGCCGAACAATAACCGCCGCCGCGCCTAACCCCATCGAGTTAAAGGGAGCGCGCGCGAATGGGGCCGAAGCGGCCATCTCTTGGCCGCCGGAGCGCCCCATCGCAGGCTAGGCCCGCAATCGCCCAATGTTAAACCCGCCGTGTCGACGCATATAAAAACGCCGGCTTGCTGAATTGCGCCGGCGTGGTATCGGTAACGCTATGACCGCCTCTCAGGCTTATTTAGCCGTTTCAGCCTGTTTGGACTGAATGGCGGTCAGGGCGATGGTATAGACGATATCGTCCACCAGCGCGCCGCGCGACAGGTCGTTGACCGGCTTGCGCATGCCCTGCAGCATCGGCCCGATGGAAATCAGGTCGGCCGAGCGCTGTACCGCTTTATACGTGGTGTTGCCGGTGTTCAGGTCGGGGAAGATGAACACGGTCGCCTTGCCGGCCACCGGCGAGTTAGGCGCCTTGGACAGCGCCACGTCGGCCATGATGGCGGCGTCGTACTGCAGCGGACCGTCAATCACCAGGTCGGGACGTTTTTCCTGCGCGATACGGGTGGCTTCGCGGACTTTTTCCACGTCGCTGCCGGCGCCGGACGTACCGGTGGAGTAGGAGATCATCGCCACGCGCGGGTCGATGCCGAAGGCCGCGGCGGAGTCGGCGGACTGAATGGCAATCTCGGCCAGCTGTTCGGCGGTCGGATCCGGGTTAATGGCGCAGTCGCCATACACCAGCACCTGTTCCGGCAGCAGCATAAAGAATACCGACGACACCAGAGAACTGCCCGGCGCGGTCTTGATCAGCTGCAGCGGCGGACGGATGGTATTGGCGGTGGTATGGACCGCGCCGGACACCAGCCCGTCCACTTCGCCCTGTTCCAGCATCAGGGTGCCCAGCACCACGTTATCTTCCAACTGCTCGCGGGCCACCACTTCGGTCATGCCCTTGCTCTTGCGCAGTTCCACCAGCCGGGCCACGTAACGTTCACGAGCCACTTCCGGGTCGATAATCTCGATGCCTTTACCCAATTCCACGCCCTGCACGGCGGCAACGCGATGAATCTCGTCCGGATTGCCCAACAGCACGCAATGGGCGATGCCGCGTTCGGCGCAGATGGCGGCCGCTTTCACGGTACGTGGCTCATCACCTTCCGGCATCACGATACGCTTGCCGGCCTGGCGCGCCAGTTCGGTCAATTGATAACGGAACGCCGGCGGCGACAGGCGACGCGAACGTTCGGAACTGGCGGTCAAGGACTCAATCCAGTTGTTGTCGATATGGCCGGCAACATAGTTCTGCAGTTTCTCCACCCGGCTATGGTCGTCGGCCGGCACTTCAAGGCTGAAGCTCTGCAGGTTGAGCGAGGTCTGCCAGGTATTGGTCGGCACGCGGAACATCGGCAGGCCGGTCTGGAAGGCGCGTTCGCACAGGCGTTGGATACGCTCGTCCACCTGGTAGCCGCCGGTCAGCAGGATGGCGCCCAGTTCAACGCCGTTCATGGCCGCCAGGCAGGCGGCTACCAGCACGTCGGGACGATCGGCCGAGGTTACCAGCAGCGAACCCGGACGGAAATGCTCCAGCATGTTCGGCAGGCTGCGTGCGCAAAAGGTCACCGAGCGAACGCGGCGGGTTTGGATCTCGCCTTCGTTGATGATGGTGGCGCCCAAATGCCTGGCCATGTCGATGGCGCGCACGGCAATCAGGTCAAAGCTCCACGGCACGCAGCCCAGGACCGGCAGCGGGCTGTTTTCGAACAGCTGCTTTGGATCGATATTGGTGATACTGGCCTTGGTTGAATCGTCAAAGATTTCCGACAGGTCGGGACGGGTGCGGCCCTGTTCGTCCACCGGCGCGTTCAGCTTATTGACGATAACGCCGATGATGCTTTTATTCTTGCTGCCGCCGAAGCTGGAACGGGCCAGCTCGATGCGTTCCTTCAACTGATCCGGCGAATCGTTGCCGAGCGACAGCACGAACACGATTTCCGCGTTCAGCGTCTTGGCGATTTCATAGTTCAGCGCGTTGGCGAACTGGTGTTTACGGGTAGGGACCAGGCCTTCCACCAATACCACTTCCGCGTCTTTGGTATTGTCGTGATAACGGGCGATGATCTCTTCCATCAGCACGTCTTGCTGGTTGGAGCCCAGCAGCGACTCCACATGGCTCATCCGCAGCGGTTCGGCGGATGGAATGTTGGAGTTGGCGCGAATGATATTGGTGGTGGCGTCAAGGCCGTCATCGCCGGCGCGGGGCTGCGCGATCGGCTTGAACACGCTCAGGCGCACGCCTTTTTGCTCCATGGCGCGAATGACACCCAGGCTGATGCTAGTCAGGCCGACGCTGGTGCCGGTTGGGATCAACATGATTGTACGGGACACGGCTAAACCTCTTTAAACGGTTGCTCGTTAGTCAAACAAGTGTTCCGCCGGAACCAGGCCGGCGGAACGGGGAGATAGCGTTACGCCGTCAGACGGGCGGCATCCTGGGCAATGACCAGTTCTTCGTTGGTGGTGATGACAATCGCCTTGCGGCTGGCGTCGGTGGTGATCACGCCGCTGTTGCCGAAACGGGCGGCTTCGTTGCGCTTCTGGTCGATTTCAAAGCCCAGCAGCGACAGTTTACCCAGGGTCAGTTCACGCACCTTGGCGGCGTTTTCACCGATGCCGCCGGTGAAGATCACCGCGTCCAGGCGACCGTCCATCAGGGCGGTATAGGAACCGATGTATTTCGCCAGGCGATGGCAGAATACGTCCATGGCGCGCTTGGCCTCAGGCTTGGTATCGTAGTTGTCGATAACCCAACGCATGTCGCTGGTTACGCCGGTCAGGCCCAACAGGCCGGATTCCTTGGTCAGCATTTTATCGATTTGTTCCACCGACATGCCCATGGCGTTATGCAGGAAGAAAATAATGGCGGGATCGAGATCGCCGCTGCGGGTGCCCATCACCAGGCCTTCCAGCGGGGTCAGGCCCATGGAGGTGTCGACGCTCTGGCCGTTGCGCACCGCGGTAACCGAACCGCCGTTGCCCAGGTGGCAGGTAATCAGGTTGACATCTTTCACCGGTTTATCAAGCATACGCGCCGCTTCATGGGTGACAAAATAGTGACTGGTGCCATGGGCGCCGTAACGGCGGATACGGTGCTCTTCATATAATGCATACGGCAGGGCGTAGAGGAACGACTCTTCCGGCATGGTCTGGTGGAAGGCGGTATCGAATACGGCGACGTTTTTATCGGCCAGTTTCGGGAACGCCTTCAGCGCTTCGTTGATGCCGATGATATGGGCCGGGTTGTGCAGCGGCGCAAACGGGATGGAGTCCTTGATGGCTTGCAATACATCGTCGGAGAGCAGGGCGGAGGCGGTATATTTTTCGCCAACGTTAACGACGCGATGGCCGATTGCGGTGAGTTGCGCTGATAATTCTGGTTTTTGAGCGAGAATTGTATTAACAATAAAGCTCAATGCTTCACTGTGCGCGGCGCCGTTTCCCAGCTCCGCTTCATGCTTGCCGCCGTCAATCTTCCATTTGATGCGCGCTTCCGGCAGGTTGAAACATTCTGCGAGGCCGGAGAGATGTTCTTCACCGCTGGCAGCATCGATTATGGCAAATTTAAGGGATGAACTGCCACAGTTAAGAACCAGTACTAGCTTACTCGACATGGAAGTACCTATTTGTTATGCATGGTTGTGCATGGTTAATAAATCATCAATCAGCTTTAAAGCGTAGCGCATTACGCCGTTGAGATTTATGATTAACATCATGCCAAAGTGCGTTTTATTTGACATGAAATCGAAAACTGTTGAAGTTAAACATTTTTTTTGAAACATGTGTTCGCTATCGCTCTTGACCGCCGGCGACGCTAAACGGAATCCTGCTGCCCAGGCTGCTGAAATTGTCCTAAGGGAGCGGCCGTGAGGCGGCAATAAGGATAACGATTGCCGGTAGTAAAGACAAAATATATTTAAAAGTTATACAATTTGATTGTGATTTTGCACAAAAATTTTAATTTTTATTCGTAAAGTTGAGGTCCGCTATGGCGACAATTCCTTCCGGTTCGGTAAGCTGGTACAAGATTTTCCAGCGCGGACAAGATTATATGAAAACCTGGCCGACCGAGAAACGCCTGGCGCCACTTTTTCCTGAAAACCGCATGATCACGGCCACCCGATTCGGCGTACGTTATATGCCGGCGGTGGCGGTATTTACCCTTACCTGGCAAATTGCCTTTGGCGGCCAGCTCGGCCCGGCGGTGGCCACCGCCATTTTTGCCTGCAGCCTGCCGATGCAGGGGCTTTGGTGGCTGGGCAAGCGCGCGGTGACCCCGTTGCCGCCGACGCTGCTGCATTGGTTCCACGAAGTCCGCCATCAGCTCAATGAGGCCGGCCAGGCGCTGGCGCCGGTGGAGGGCGCGCCGACCTACCAAATGCTGGCCGAGGTGCTTAAGCGCGCGTTTAAGCTGCTGGATAAAGCCTTCCTCGATGACTTATAAGCGACATGGCGCCTGCATGCTGCTGGCGTGGTATTGGCTTAGCGCCGGCATAGAGTCGGCATAGCACCGGCCTGGCGCTGAAATCGCCAGGCCGTTAATCCGGATGCCCGGCCGAACCCCGGCGGATGATATTTCGCCACCTGCTGTCTTAAATCAAAAAAGCGCCGGCTTCCGGTACCGCCATCGCAAGCATTATGCGATGCTACCGTCCAGGCTACCATAAGCGCGAACCAACCGGCGCAAACAGGCATAAATTCAGGAGTGGATGATGGAGATGACAAACGCCCAACGGTTAATTCTGTCCAACCAGTATAAAATGATGTCCATGCTGGATCCGGACAACGGCGAGCGTTACCGCCGTCAGCAAACCATCGTGGAACGCGGCTACGGTCTGCAGATGCGCGAGCTGGACCGCGATTTCGGCCAGATGAGCGAAGACGTTTGCCGCACGATTATCGATATTATGGAACTGCACCACGCGCTGCAGGTTTCCTGGTCGAACCTGAAGGAAAAACAGGATATCGACGAGCGGCGCCTGGCCTTTCTCGGTTTTGACGCCGCCACTGAAGCCCGCTACCTGGGTTACGTACGTTTTATGGTCTTTACCGAAGGACGTTATACCCATTTTGATTCCGGCAGCCACGGTTTCAACGCCCAGACCAAAATGTGGGATAAATATCTGCGAATGCTGGCCGTCTGGCAATCCTGCCCGCGCCAATATCATCTCAGCGCGGTGGAAATTACCCAAATTATCAATGCCTGACGGCTCAACCCGGAGATATGCCTGTGCTGTGTAAAGGTTTTTTGTTTGACCTTGATGGAACGTTAATTGATTCATTGCCGGTGGTGGAATTAGCCTGGGGAAATTGGGCCAGGCGGCGGGGAGTCCCCGTCGACGACGTTTATAGCTTTATCCACGGCAAACAGGCTATAACGTCTTTGCGCCATTTTATGCCGGGCGAAAGTGAAGAATGCATCCAGGCGGAATTTACCGCCCTGGAAAAATTTGAAGCGCAATGCATTGACGGCGTGACGGCGCTGCCCGGCGCGGTGGCGTTGTTAAACCGGTTAAACGAGCTGGACATTCCCTGGGCCATCGTCACCTCCGGATCGATGCCGGTGGCTTCCGCCCGCCTGCTGGCCGGCCGCCTGCCGAAACCGGCGGTGCTGGTTACCGCCGAACAGGTGGCCCGGGGCAAGCCGCAGCCTGACGCCTACCTGCTCGGCGCGGAAAAACTCGGTTTTGCGCCGCAAGACTGCATCGTGGTGGAAGACGCCATTGCCGGCATTCAGGCCGCCTTGGCGGCCGGTTGCCCGGTGATTGCGGTGAATCCGCCGCCGGAAACGCCGCAAAAAGACGCCATCGGCCTGCTGTTGACCTCCCTGGAGCAACTGTTGATTGAAAAAGACGGCGCGCGCGCGCGGGTCAGCCTGCGCACCGCCTGAAACGATAAACATAATCAAATAATTAATGATTTGGCCCCGTCATCGCGGGGCTTTTTTATGGCATGATTTGCCCCAGACTCCGCCTTTAATCCGGGAAACCGTTGTGAATAACGAACTCATCTGGGTGCTTGCCCTGCTGCTGATCGCTATCTTTTTATTTACCACCAATAAAGTGCGCATGGATGTGGTGGCGCTGCTGGTGATTATCGCTTTTGTCCTGAGCGGTACCCTGTCGCTGCCCGAGGCCACCGCAGGTTTCAGCGATCCCAACGTGTTGCTTATCGCCGCCATGTTTGTCATCGGCGAGGGATTGGTGCGCACCGGCATCGCCTACCAGGTCGGCGAATGGCTGATGCGGGTGGCGGGCAAAAGTGAAACCCGTATGCTGATCCTGCTGATGGTGACCGTCGCCGCCCTGGGCGCCATCATGAGTTCCACCGGCGTGGTGGCGATATTTATCCCGGTGGTGCTCAGCGTTTCCCAGCGCATGAAAACGTCCC
This sequence comes from Acerihabitans arboris, assembly GCF_010131535.1. Classification (GTDB taxonomy): domain Bacteria; phylum Pseudomonadota; class Gammaproteobacteria; order Enterobacterales; family Enterobacteriaceae; genus Acerihabitans; species Acerihabitans arboris. The sequence goes on along the minus strand of NZ_WUBS01000017.1, from coordinate 115,306 downwards.
CCGGCCGCATGATGATGCCGCTAAGTTTTGCCGCCCTGATAAGCGGCATGATGTCGCTGGTGGCAACGCCGCCCAATATGGTGGTCAACAGCGAGCTGGTGCGCGACGGCGTGGAAGGTTTTGGTTTTTTTGCCGTCACGCCGGTGGGCGTGGTGGTGCTCGCCATGGGCGTCGGATATATGCTGATAGCCCGTTACTGGCTGGGCGGCGGCGAAACCCACCATGAGCGGGAACAATGGAAGCGCCGGACCTTTCGCGATCTGATCCGTGATTACCGGCTGACCGGCCGCGCGCGGCGTCTGGCCTTGCGACCCGGCTCGCCGCTGATTGGCCAGCGCCTGGACGATCTGCGCCTGCGCGACCGTTACGGCGCCAACGTGGTCGGCATCGAGCGCTGGCGCAAGTTCCGCCGGGTGATGGTCAGCGCCGGCGGTAATACCGAACTGCGTGAACGCGATGTGTTGCTGATTGACATGACCGCGGCCGAAGTGGATCCGCGCCAGTTTTGCAGCGAGCAGCAACTGGAGCCGATGGTGCTGCGCGGCGAGTATTTCTCCGAACAGGCCAGGGACGTGGGCATGGCGGAGGTGAGCCTGATACCCGATTCCGAATTGGTGGGCAAGTCCCTGCGCCAGGCAGGCTTTCGCAGCCGCTACGGCGTTAACGTGGTGGGGATTCGCCGCAACGGCGAGGCGATGCAGGGCAAGCTGATTGACGAGGAGCTTAAGCTTGGGGACATCCTGCTGGTGATCGGCGACTGGAAGCTTATCCGCCAGCTGCAAATCAAGAAAAACAACTTTATCGCGCTGAACCTGCCCGCCGAGGTGGACGATGTGGCGCCGGCGGTCAGCCAGGCGCCCCACGCGCTGTTCTGCCTGGCGCTGATGGTGGCCATGATGCTGACGGAGGAGATCCCCAATCCCATCGCCGCCCTGGTTGCCTGCGTGCTGATGGGTAAATTCCGCTGTATCGATATGGAGAGCGCTTATCGCGCGATTCACTGGCCGAGCCTGATCCTGATCGTCGGCATGATGCCGTTTGCGCTGGCGCTGCAGAAAACAGGCGGGGTAGATCTGGTGGTGCGGCTGCTGATGGATATCTCGGGTGGGGCGGGGGCGCGCGTCATGCTGCTGAGCCTGTTCATCCTGTGCGCCGCCATCGGGCTGTTTATCTCCAATACCGCCACCGCGGTGCTGATGGCGCCGATTGCGGTCGCCGCCGCCAATGAGATGGGGGTATCGCCGTACCCGTTCGCCATGATCATCGCCATCGCCGCGTCCTCGGCCTTTATGACCCCGGTGTCGTCGCCGGTCAATACGTTGGTGCTCGGTCCCGGCGGCTACAAGTTCGGCGATTTTGTCCGCATCGGCGTGCCCTTTACCCTGCTGGTCATGGTGGTGAGCGTACTGCTGGTGCCGGTGCTTTATCCGTTTTGACATCACGTTGTACGGTGGCCAAACCGTTCCGGCCCTGGATGTCGGCGTCAGGCGGTTTTCAGCCGTCGGGCGGTGTAGAAGCCGGGCCGGAATGTCCCCAGCGCGGCGAGCGGGGTTACAGCGGTGTGTCCTGGCTTATCTCGTCCAGCGACAGGCTGAAGCTTGGCACGAACACCGTCATAAAGTAATCCATTTCCGGACTGCGGCGCTGTTCCAGGGTTTTTTCCAGCCGCGCCATCGCCATGGTAAATTCGTTATTGCCCGCCGAGATCTCCTCCAGGCATTTCAGGTAGGCGCACAGGGTATCCGCCTGTTTAACCACCGCTTTCTCCGCCGGCAGGTAATGTTCCTCGTCCAGCAGGGTCCGGTAATCTTCCCGCAGTTCCTCGGGCAGCATGGAAATCAGCTTTTGCTGGGCGATTTTCTCGATATTTTTATACTCATGGGCCATCTGCGCATTAAAATATTTTATCGGCGTCGGCATATCGCCGGTCAGCACTTCGCTGGTGTCGTGGTACATCGCCAGCAGCGCGATGCGTTCGGGGTTCAGGACGCCGCCAAACTTACGGTTGTTGATGACCGCCAGGGCATGGGCGACAAACGCCACCTGCAGGCTGTGCTCGGAGACGTTTTCGGTGCGGACGTTGCGCATCAGCGGCCAGCGGTTGATCAGTTTCAAACGGGAGAGATGGGCGAAAAAGTGGCTTTGGATCATGATGCGCTCTTACGGCAGGTGAACAAGGGATCTATTGTGCGCACTGCCGCCGGATTATGCAAATCCGCCGGAACCGGTCAGGCCGGCCCGGCCGGTCGCGGCTACTGATGATACTTTTGCAGGAAACGGCCAAACTTGCCGATGGCGGCTTCCAGCACGTCCACGTGCGGCAGCGTCACGATGCGCAGGTGATCCGGCCACGGCCAGTTAAAGGCGCTGCCCTGGACCAGCAACACTTTTTCCTGCAGCAGCAGATCGAGCACCAGCTTCTGATCGTCCAGGATATTAAAGCGCCTGGCGTCGATACGCGGGAACATATACAGCGCGCCGCTGGGTTTAACGCAGGATACGCCGGGGATATCATTAATCAGCTCCCAGGCGCGGTTACGCTGTTCGTACAGCCGCCCGCCCGGCGCGATGAATTCGCTGATGCTCTGGTAGCCGCCGAGCGCGGTCTGGATGGCGTGCTGCATCGGCACGTTGGCGCACAGGCGCATCGAGGCCAGCATTTCCAGCCCCTCAATATACCCCTTGGCGTGTTTTTTCGGACCGTTGAGCACCATCCAGCCCTGGCGAAAGCCGGCGACGCGGTAGGTCTTCGACAGGCCGTTAAACGTCACGGTCAGCAGGTCCGGCGCCAGCGCGGCGATAGAGTGGTGCTCCGCCGCGTCGTACAGGATCTTGTCGTAGATTTCGTCGGAAAAGATAATCAGGTTGTGCTGCCGGGCGATCTCCACCAATTCCAGCAGCATCTCCCTGCTGTAGACCGCGCCGGTGGGATTATTGGGATTGATAATCACCAGGCCCCGGGTGCGCGGGGTGATTTTACTGCGGATATCATCCAGGTCCGGGAACCAGCCGGCCTCTTCATCGCACAGGTAATGCACGGCGTTGCCGCCGGACAGGGATACCGACGCCGTCCACAGCGGGTAATCCGGCGCCGGGATCAGCATTTCGTCGCCGGTGTTCAGCAGCGCCTGCATTGACTGCTGGATAAGCTCCGAGACGCCGTTGCCGATGAACACGTCCTCGACGGTAAGATCCAGCATATTGCGCGCCTGGTAGTGCTGCACAATCGCCTTACGCGCCGAATAGAGGCCTTTTGAATCGCAATAGCCCTGTGAGGTGGGCAGGTTGCGGATAACATCCACCAGGACCTCTTCCGGCGCTTCAAAGCCGAACGGAGCCGGGTTGCCGATATTCAGCTTGAGGACTTTATTGCCCTCTTCCTCCAGGCGCTTTGCTTCTTTCAGCACCGGGCCACGAATGTCATAACAAACATTTTCCAGTTTGCTGGATTTTTCTACAGGTGCGATCACGATATTACGCCTTATAACGGTAAAACGTATTCCGACCATGGAATGACGCATTCCGCATAATGTACTCTTCTGGCCTGAACTTTTGAAGGATAACGGCGAGGTTCGCCGCGAATGTCGGGGCTAAAAATAAGGAATAGTGGAAAATTTATTTTTCGGCTTAATTTTTAGATTAAAACACTATGATAACACCCACATGCGCTGATTATCGCAATCCAAATCCATCAGATGGTAGTTAATTTGCGATTTTTTGAGTATTTTTTATACTACTTGCCACCGATAAAGGTTACTCTGCGTAATCAGGCATGGCGATCTTATGGTTGCCGGCCTGATGAAAAGGCCCGGCAGGGGAGCGCATTATATCGCCAACAAACAAGGGCGGCGGGGCGCGGGGCGAATAAAGGCGATTTCCAGGAGACGCATCACACTTTTCACCAGGATAAAGTATTGCTACTTCATCGGCTTGTGAGCGTTTTTCCATAGGAAAATAAAGGTCACATTTTGGTGCTTACAAATTATTGTTGTTTCGTTTATGGTAGCTATTTATGGTATACATTTATGCACCTGTACTTTTCCAAAGAGATTTATTTTGATCGTATAAACAATAGTTAAGAGAAATTTATGTTAATTATGGCGCTTGAGATAAAAAAATAGGACTTAACCGCTAATATTCAACATTCTTTTAAATACGAAGGTCGGATTTAATTAATTACATTTAAGTTTTGGTATGTTGTTCAAACCTTCTTTGATTTACTTTCAGCGCTATGCAAATGATATCATTATGAAATTTAGCGTTTTACCCAGGATGAGAGCTGAATTTCGACAACCGGGGCTACCTTTTATATATGTGAGAGCTTTGCTTGATGAGTGCGAAGTCCCCCAAAGATTAAAGCATGTACCAGTTAACATAACGACCTAAGCATCGTCGTTATGGTGTGAAGGGGATATGCTCATAACAGTTTTAGCTTGGAAATGATTTTTTTGAAACGCCAGGGTAGTAGTGTGTAATTAGAATACAAAAGTGAAGACAATATTATGACCAATGCAAATCGTCCAGTGCTCAATCTTGATCTTGATTTATTGAGAACGTTTGTTGCCGTCGCTGATCTCAACACCTTTGCGGCCGCAGCAGCATCAGTATGTCGAACACAGTCGGCTGTCAGCCAGCAAATGCAACGATTAGAACAGCTTGTTGGAAAAGAGTTGTTTGCCCGTCACGGTCGCAACAAGTTGTTGACCGAGCATGGGATACAGTTGCTCGGCTATGCCAGGAAGATTTTACTTTACAACGATGAGGCTTGCACCTCGCTGATGTACAGTAATATTCAGGGCGTACTGACTATTGGCGCCTCCGACGACACCGCCGACTCAATTCTTCCTTACTTACTCAGCCGGGTAACGCGGATCTATCCCAAACTGGCGATTGACGTCAATGTCAAACGCAGCCCGTTGATGCAGGAAATGCTGACCAACGGCGAGGTGGATCTGGCCATTACCACGTTGACCAGCACCAATCATCCCTACGTCACGCTGCGTTCGTCACCGACGTTATGGTACTGCTCGTCTGATTATCGGTTTATCCAGGGGGAAGTGATTCCGCTGGTGGTATCCGATGAACCCAGTCCGTTCCGCACCATGGCCATCGAACAACTGCAGGCTGCCGGGATATCCTGGCGTATCGCCTACACCGCTTCCACGCTCGCGGCGGTGCGCGCCGCGGTGAAGGCGGGACTGGGCATTACCGTCAGGGCGGTGGAGATGATGAGCCCGGATCTGCGGGTGCTGGGGCAAAACGAAGGTTTACCGACGTTGCCCGACACCCAATACGTGCTCTGCAAGCATCCCCAATGCGAGAATGAATTGGCCATGGCTATCTTTAGCGCCGTGCAGACCGGTAATGACTCCTATAGCCGTGACGTATCCCGTCCGGTAAAAGGCGAGGGAGAAAGTTACACGGTCAGCGATGAGTAAATAAGTTGATGTTAATAATAAGCCCCTGAATATAGGGGCTTATTTTTTTATAAGATATAATTAATATGGTAATGACGTATTTTTCGGCCCTGATCGGCTAAATGGCGTATTTACTCGTCTTTTCCCCTTGCCGCGGCATTTTCCCGTGCCCGCCGGTTCCCGCCGTGTTACTTGTTTATTTCTTATACATGTCAATTAAATCAAAACACTGTTTCTGGTAAGAAATTTGGCTAATGGCGCACAGAATGTGCATCTTTTATTCCGATTAGTTGCGAAATTGTGCCCTGGATCAAATTTTGCCCTTACCGATTGCGCGGAATAACGTGATTTTGCCTGAAAATGGTATAGTTACCTGCGGGCAATCACGGTGTCATATAACGGACCTATGTTATTCCTGTGTTGCCGGATATCATCACTGACTCGATTAAGCGGTAAGTGGGCGCATCAAATGTTAATTAGATATTACATGTGTAAATTACTATGAAGTTTCTTTTGTCCAAGTTGACAAAAGGTTATGTAAAGGAGTAAAAACCCCACACAATGGCTGTGTATGCCGATGGCAACAGCTCGGTGCGGTTTTTTCCAACTCCTTCCCATAAATCGATGTGGTGAGTCAAACTGCCGTTGACGAAGAGCAGGCTGCAAAATGCCACTTTTGATGAGCAAAGAAAATGTCGATAACCACTGAAGTTACCGCCCATTATTGGGCGTTCGCCGTATTCCTCGCCGGTGCCGTCGGCCTGTGCTGCTTTATGCTGCTAGGCGGTTTTCTTCTGGGCGGGCGGGCCCACAGCCGCTCAAAAAACGTCCCGTTCGAATCCGGTATCGATCCGGTGGGAACGGCCAGACTACGGCTTTCATCCAAATTTTACCTGGTTGCCATGTTTTTCGTCATTTTCGACGTGGAAGCCCTTTATTTATACGCCTGGTCGGTGTCCATCCGCGAAGTCGGCTGGATCGGCTTTTTCGAAGCAGCCATTTTCATTATCGTGTTGTTGGCGGGCCTGGTGTACCTGGTGCGCGTCGGCGCGCTGGATTGGACGCCCGAGCGTTCCCAGCGCCTGCGCCGCGCTGGCCCGGTCGCCGAAAACCAACGTCATCAGCAGTAACAGCGAGGCATAACAATGGACTACACCCTCACCCGTGTTGAGCCGGACGGTGAGAATGACCGTTACCCCCTGCAAAAACAGGAGATCGTCGCCGATCCCCTGGACGGGCACGTTAACCGCAGCGTTTTTCTGGGCACGCTGGAAAACGCGTTGCACAACGCGGTGAACTGGGGACGGGGCAACTCTTTATGGCCGTATAACTTTGGCCTCTCCTGTTGCTACGTCGAAATGACCACGTCCTTTACCGCGGTGCACGATGTGGCGCGCTTCGGATCGGAAGTTATCCGCGCCTCACCGCGCCAGGCGGATTTCATGGTGATTGCGGGCACGCCCTTCACCAAAATGGCCCCGGTCATCCAACGTCTCTACGATCAAATGCTCGAGCCGAAATGGGTTATCTCCATGGGCGCCTGCGCCAACTCCGGCGGCATGTACGATATCTATTCCGTGGTGCAGGGCGTGGACAAGTTCCTGCCGGTCGATGTCTATATTCCCGGTTGCCCGCCGCGCCCCGAGGCGTACATCCAGGCGCTGCTGCTGTTGAAGGAATCCATCGGCAAGGAACGGCGTCCGCTCTCCTGGGTGATGGGCGATCAGGGTGTTTATCGCGCCAATATGCAGTCGGAGCGCGAACGTAAACAGGGCGAGCGCATCGCGGTAACCAACCTGCGGTCTCCCGACGAGATATGACGCGCGCGGCGATGTGGCGGTTGTCGTCCATAATCAAATAACGCGCACAGTGGCATGACGCCGGCACAGCATTAATTTGGTGAAGAAAACTATGACAGAGTTAATGACGCAAAATCTCGCCCAGCCGGCCTGGCAAACCCGGGATCACCTTGATGACCCGGTTATTGGCGAATTGCGCGATCGTTTTGGCGCCGGGGCGTTCACCGTCCAGCCTACCCGCACCGGCATTCCGGTGGTGTGGGTGAAACGCGAGCAAATCCTCGAGGTACTGACGTTCTTAAAAAAACTGCCGAAGCCTTATGTAATGCTCTACGACCTGCACGGCGTGGACGAGCGTCTGCGCACCCATCGGCAGGGGTTGCCCGCCGCCGACTTTACCGTGTTCTACCACCTGATCTCCATCGACAGGAACCGGGATATCATGCTGAAGGTGGCGCTTATGGAAACCGACTTCCATTTGCCCACCGTGACCAGGCTTTTCCCCAACGCCAACTGGTATGAGCGCGAGACCTGGGAAATGTTCGGCATGAGCTTCGACGGCCACCCGCACCTGACCCGCATCATGATGCCGCAAAGCTGGCAGGGACATCCGCTGCGCAAAGACTATCCGGCGCGCGCCACCGAATTCGATCCTTACATGCTGACCAAGCAAAAAGAGGATCTGGAAATGGAAGGGTTGACCTTCAAGCCGGAAGACTGGGGCATGAAGCGCGGCCGCGAAAACGAAGATTTCATGTTCCTCAACCTCGGGCCGAACCATCCGTCGGCGCACGGGGCCTTCCGTATCATTTTGCAGCTGGACGGCGAAGAGATCGTCGACTGCGTGCCGGATATCGGTTATCACCATCGCGGCGCGGAAAAAATGGGCGAGCGCCAGTCGTGGCACAGCTACATTCCCTACACCGACCGGGTGGAATACCTCGGCGGCTGCGTCAATGAAATGCCTTATGTACTGGCGGTGGAAAAACTGGCCGGCATCGTGGTGCCTGAGCGGGTAGAGGTGATTCGCGTCATGCTCTCCGAGCTGTTCCGCATCAACAGCCACCTGCTGTATATCAGTACCTATATCCAGGACGTCGGCGGCATGACCCCGGTATTCCTGGCGTTTACCGACCGGCAAAAAATTTATGACGTGGTGGAAGCCATTACCGGCTTTCGTATGCATCCGGCGTGGTTCCGCATCGGCGGCGTGGCGCACGATCTGCCGCGCGGCTGGGACGGCCTGCTGCGCGACTTCCTGAACTGGCTGCCCAAACGCCTGGACTCTTATGTCAAGGCGGCGTTGCGCAACAGCGTGCTGCGCGGTCGCGCCGAGGGTGTCGCCGCGTACGGCGCCCAGGAAGCGCTGGACTGGGGCGTGACCGGCGCGGCGCTGCGCGCCACCGGCATCTCGTTCGACGTGCGTAAATGGCGTCCGTACTCCGGTTATGACAAGTTTGATTTTGAAGTGCCGGTCGGCGACGGCGTCAGCGATTGCTATAGCCGCGTGATGCTCAAGGTCGAGGAGATGCGCCAGAGCCTGCGCATCCTGGAGCAGTGCCTGAATAATATGCCGGAAGGGCCGTTCAAGGCCGATCATCCGCTGACCACGCCGCCGCCGAAAGAGCGCACGTTGCAGCATATCGAAACCCTGATTACCCACTTCCTCCAGGTCTCCTGGGGACCGGTAATGCCGGCCAACGAATCGTTCCAGATGATCGAGGCCACCAAGGGGATCAACAGTTATTACCTGACCAGCGATGGCAGCACCATGAGCTACCGGACCCGCATCCGCACCCCGAGTTTCCCGCATTTGCAGCAGATCCCCTCGGTGATACGCGGCAGCCTGGTATCCGATCTCATCGTCTATCTGGGCAGTATCGATTTTGTTATGTCAGATGTGGACCGCTAATTATGCATGAACATAAAGATACGCATGGGCACGACGCCGCGACCGGCCGGCAGGACGACACCGCCGCCTTTGTGCTGAGCACCCTGGAGCGCGAAGCCATCGAGCATGAAAAGCATCATTACGAAGATGCCCGCGCCGTTTCGATAGAAGCGCTGAAAATCGTGCAAAAGCAGCGCGGCTGGGTGCCGGACGGCGCCATCGCCGCCATTGCCGAGGTATTGGGCATCCCTGGCAGCGATGTGGAAGGCGTGGCTACGTTCTACAGCTCGATTTACCGCCAGCCGGTCGGACGCCATATCATCAAGTATTGCGACAGCGTGGTGTGCCATATCACCGGTTACCAGGGCATCCAGGCCGCCCTGGAGCAAACGCTGCATATCAAGCCGGGACAGACCACCGAGGACGGGCGCTTTACCCTGCTGCCCACCTGTTGCCTGGGCAACTGCGACAAGGGGCCGACCATGATGATCGATGACGATACCCACGTTCATCTGACGCCGGAAGGTATCGGTCCGCTACTGGAGCAGTATCGATGATTAAGCAGATTGTACGCACCGCCGAAATGCATCCGTTGACCTGGCGCCTGCGCGACGACGGCCAGCCGGTATGGCTCGACGACTATCGCGCCAAGAGCGGCTACGCCGGCGCGGAAAAAGCGCTCAGGGGCATGGCCCAGGACGAGATTGTTAACCTGGTCAAGGATTCCGGCCTGAAAGGGCGGGGCGGGGCGGGCTTTTCCACCGGCCTGAAGTGGAGCCTGATGCCCAAGGATCCGTCCATGGACATCCGTTACCTGCTGTGCAACGCGGATGAAATGGAGCCCGGCACCTATAAAGACCGCCTGTTGATGGAGCAACTGCCCCATCTGCTGGTGGAAGGCATGCTGATTGCCGCCTTTGCCCTGAAGGCCTATCGCGGTTATATCTTCCTGCGCGGCGAATACATCGAGGCGGCGGAGAACCTGCGCCGCGCCATCGCCGAGGCCACCGAGGCCGGCTACCTGGGCAAGAATATCCTGGGCACCGGTTTTGATTTCGAGCTGATGGTGCATACCGGCGCGGGGCGTTATATCTGCGGCGAAGAAACGGCGCTGATCAACTCTCTCGAAGGCCGCCGCGCCAATCCGCGTTCCAAGCCGCCGTTCCCGGCCACCGCCGGCGCCTGGGGCAAACCGACCTGCGTCAACAACGTCGAAACCCTGTGCAACGTCCCGGCCATCCTTGAACACGGCGTGGACTGGTACCAGGGCATTACGGCGGGCAAAAGCAACGATACCGGCACCAAGCTGATGGGTTTCTCCGGACGGGTGAAACATCCGGGCCTGTGGGAACTGCCGTTTGGCGTCACCGCGCGCGAGATCCTGGAGGATTACGCCGGCGGCATGCGCGACGGCCTGACGCTCAAGGCCTGGCAGCCGGGCGGCGCGGGCACCGACTTCCTGACCGGCGATCACCTTGACCTGCCGATGGACTTCGAGAATATCGGCAAGGCCGGCAGTCGCCTTGGCACGGCGCTGGCCATGGCGGTGGATAATGAAATCAATATGGTTTCATTGACGCGCAACCTGGAAGAGTTTTTCTCACGCGAGTCTTGCGGCTGGTGCACGCCCTGCCGCGACGGCCTGCCCTGGAGCGTGAAACTGCTGCGCGCCATCGAAAACGGCGAAGGGCAGCCGGGTGATATCGAAACGCTGGAACAGCTTTGCCGCTTCCTCGGCCCGGGCAAGACCTTTTGTGCCCATGCGCCGGGCGCCGTCGAGCCGCTGCAAAGCGCCATTAAATATTTCCGGGAAGAATTTGAAGCGGGAATTGCAACGCAGCATATCGGTAATACCCGCACTATTGCCGGTATCCAGCCAAACTTGCTGAAAGCGCGTTGGTAACCCTGCATCCGCCCGGCCCATCGCGCGGCCGGACGGATGTTATGCACCCGAGACGCATTTTGATTAACGCCCGCCCTGGCGCGGGCCACACGGAAGCATGCTGACTATGGCTACCATTCATGTAGACGGCAAGGAATACGAGGTTAACGGGTCCGACAACCTGCTGCAGGCGTGTCTTACCCTTGGCCTCGATATTCCTTATTTTTGCTGGCATCCGGCGCTGGGCAGCGTCGGCGCCTGCCGCCAGTGCGCGGTCAAGCAATATCAAAACGCCGAGGATACGCGCGGCCGGCTGGTGATGTCGTGCATGACGCCGGCGTCGGACGGCACCTTCATCTCCATCGACGATGAAGAAGCGCAACAGTTCCGTAAAAGCGTGGTGGAGTGGCTGATGACCAACCATCCCCACGATTGTCCGGTATGCGAGGAGGGGGGCAACTGCCATTTGCAGGATATGACGGTCATGACCGGCCAGAATTTCCGCCGCTACCGGTTTACCAAGCGCACCCACCGCAACCAGAATCTCGGCCCGTTTATCTCCCATGAGATGAACCGCTGTATCGCCTGCTACCGCTGCGTACGTTATTACAAAGATTATGCCGACGGCACCGATCTGGGCGTTTACGGCGCCCATGACAACGTCTATTTCGGTCGCCCGGAGGACGGCACGCTGGAAAGCGAGTTCTCCGGCAACCTGGTGGAAGTGTGCCCGACCGGGGTATTCACCGATAAAACCCATTCCGAACGCTACAACCGCAAATGGGATATGCAGTTCGCGCCCAGTATTTGCCAGCAGTGCAGCGTGGGGTGCAATACCAGTCCCGGCGAGCGCTATGGCGAGCTCAGGCGTATCGAAAACCGCTTTAACGGCAGCGTAAACCATTACTTCCTGTGCGATCGCGGCCGTTTCGGCTACGGTTACGTCAACCTTAAGGATCGCCCGCGCCATCCGCTGCAGCGCCGCGGCGACGACTGGATTGCCCTGAACGCCGAACAGGCGATGCAGGGCGCGGCCGACGCGTTGCGCCATGCCAAAAAAATGATCGGCATCGGCTCGCCCCGCGCCAGCGTGGAAAGCAATTTCGCGCTGCGCGAACTGGTGGGCGCCGCCAACTTTTATACCGGCATTTCCGGCGCCGAACAGGCGCGGCTGGCCATGATGCTGGACGTGCTGCAAAACAGCGGCGTGCATACCCCGTCGCTGCGCGAGATGGAAAGTTATGACGCGGTGCTGGTGCTGGGCGAGGACTTAACCCAGACCGGCGCGCGCATCGCCCTGGCGGTGCGCCAGGCGGTGAAGGGCAAAACCCGCGAAATGGCCGCGGCGCAAAAAGTCGCCGACTGGCAGATTGCCGCCATCCAGACCATCGGCCAGCACGCCCGCCATCCTTTGTTTGTCACCAGCGTCGATCGCACCAGGCTGGACGATATCGCCGCCTGGACCTATTGCGCGCCGGTGGAGGATCAGGCCCGACTGGGCTTTGCCATCGCCCACGCGCTGGACGGCAGCGCCCCGGTGGTTGAGGGACTGGATGATGATCTACAGGCCAAGATCGATGTCATCGTGCAGGCGCTGGCGGGCAGCCGCAAGCCGCTGATCGTGTCCGGCACCCATTCCGGCAGCGAGGCGATGATAGCCGCCGCCGCCAACGTCGCCCAGGCGCTGAAAGGACGCGGCGCCGATGTCGGCATCACCTTCGTGGCCTCGGGCGCCAACAGCATGGGACTGGCGCTGATGGGCGGCGATTCCCTGGATCGGGCGCTGGAGCAAATCGAGCAGGGCGCGGCGGACAGCGTTATCGTGCTGGAAAACGATCTTTACCGCCACGCGCCGGCCTCGCGGGTGGACGCGGCGCTGGCCCGGGTCGTCAACCTGATTGTGGTGGACCACCAGCGCACCGCCATCATGGATAAGGCCAACCTGATCCTGCCGGCGGCCAGCTTCGCCGAAAGCGACGGCACGCTGATCAATCAGGAAGGCCGCGCGCAGCGCTTCTTCCAGGTTTACGACCCGGCCTACTACGATGCCGACACCATTATGCTGGAAAGCTGGCGCTGGCTGCATTCGCTGCACTCCACCTATCTGGAGCGCCATGTGGACTGGACCCAGTTCGATCATATCATCAACGCCTGCGCCGAGGCGCTGCCGCAGCTGGCTGGCATCGTGGAGGCCGCGCCGGACGCCGGCTTCCGCGTCAGCGGCCAGAAGCTGGCCCGCGAACCGCACCGCTACAGCGGGCGCACCGCCATGCGCGCCAATATCGACGTGCATGAGCCGCGCCAGCCGCAGGATAAGGACACCATGTTCGCCTTCTCCATGGAGGGCAGCAGCAGTCCCCAGGGGCAGAGCAAGCAGGTGGCGTTTGCCTGGGCGCCGGGCTGGAACTCCCCGCAGGCCTGGAATAAATTCCAGGATGAAGTGGGCGGGCACCTGCGCCACGGCGATCCCGGCGTGCGGCTGCTGGAAGCGGGCGCGGGCCGCATGGCCTGGTTTACCGACGTGCCGGCGGCATTCGTCGCCCCGGCCGACGGCCAGTGGCGCGTGGCGCCTTATTATCACCTGTTCGGCAGCGAGGAAACCTCGCAGCGCTCGGCGGTAATCCAGGAACGCATGCCGCAGCCTTACGTGGTGGTGAGCCGCCGGGACGCCGAACGCCTGGGCGTGAACAGCGGCACGCTGCTGGAGTTCAGCTGCGCGGGACAATCGCTGCGCCTGCCGGTCAGGTTCAGCGACGCCCTGGCGGCCGGCCAGGTGGGCCTGCCTTTGGGGCTGCCGGGCATTCCGCCGGTATGGGTAGGGCAACGCGTTGAAAACCTGCGGGAGGCCGCGTTATGAGTTGGTTAACATCGGACGTGATTGACATCATCCTGACGGTGCTGAAAGCGGTAGTCATCCTGCTGGTGGTGGTCACCTGCGGCGCTTATATGAGTTTTGCCGAACGCCGGCTGCTGGGCCTGTTCCAGAACCGCTACGGACCCAACCGGGTCGGCTGGGGCGGTTCGCTCCAACTGGTGGCGGATATGCTGAAAATGTTCTTCAAGGAAGACTGGATCCCGCCGTTTTCCGACCGGATGATATTTACCCTGGCGCCGGTGATCGCGTTTACCGCCCTGCTGGTGTCCTTTACCGTTATCCCGGTCAGCCCCACCTGGGTGGTCTCGGACCTGAATATCGGCGTGCTGTTCTTCCTGATGATGGCGGGCCTGGCGGTGTACGCGGTGCTGTTCGCCGGCTGGTCGAGCAATAATAAATACTCCCTGCTCGGCGCCATGCGCGCCTCGGCCCAGACGCTGAGCTACGAGGTATTCCTGGGTTTGTCCCTGATGGGCGTGGTGGCGCGGGCCGGATCGTTCAGCCTGGGGGATATCGTCGCCTCGCAGGCCAATCTGTGGAACATCATTCCGCAGTTTTTCGGTTTCGCCACCTTCGTGCTGGCGGGCATTGCGGTCTGCCACCGGCACCCGTTCGACCAGCCGGAAGCGGAGCAGGAGCTGGCCGACGGCTACCATATCGAATATTCGGGCATGAAGTTCGGCCTGTTTTTTGTCGGTGAATATATCGGCATCGTCACGGTGTCGGCCCTGATCGTCACGCTGTTTTTCGGCGGCTGGCAAGGGCCGTTCCTGCCGCCGTTTGTCTGGTTCGCCATCAAGACCGCCTTTTTTATGATGATGTTCATCCTGATCCGCGCGGCGCTGCCCCGTCCGCGTTATGACCAGATGATGTCCTTCGGCTGGACAATCTGCCTGCCGTTAACGCTGCTGAACCTGCTGGCGACCGCGGCGGTCATTTTGTACAACGCTCAATAAGGGGTGGATAAACCATGACGTTAAAAGAATTAGTGTATGGTGCCGGCACCCAGCTTCGCAGTATCTGGATGATCGGCCTGCAGGCGTTCAGCAAACGCGAAACGCTGATGTATCCCGATGTGCCGGTGAACACGGCGCCGCGTTTTCGCGGCCGCATCGTGCTCACGCGCGACCCGGACGGTCAAGAACGCTGCGTGGCCTGTAACCTGTGCGCGGTGGCCTGCCCGGTATCCTGCATCTCATTGCAAAAGGCAGAAACCGCGGACGGCCGCTGGTATCCGGAGTTTTTCCGCATCAACTTCTCGCGCTGCATTTTCTGCGGCCTGTGTGAAGAGGCTTGCCCGACCACGGCTATCCAGCTGACGCCGGATTTTGAAATGGGAGAATTCCGGCGCCAGGACCTGGTATATGAAAAAGAAAATTTGCTGATTTCGGGGCCGGGTAAGTATCCGGAATATAATTTTTACCGGATGTCCGGGATGGCGATCGACGGGAAAGATAAAGGTCAAGCGGAAAACGAAGCCAAACCCATCGACGTCAAAGGTTTGCTGCCCTAAGGAGTTAAGCATGGAAGTCGCTTTTTATTTGTCCGGCCTGGTGGCGATACTGGCAACCCTGCGTGTAATCACCCATACCCATCCGGTGCATGCGCTGCTTTACCTGATTATCTCGCTGCTGGCCATCGCCTGCGTGTTCTTTTCGCTGGGCGCGTATTTTGCCGGCGCGCTGGAAATTATCGTCTACGCCGGCGCCATCATGGTGCTGTTCGTGTTCGTGGTGATGATGCTCAACCTGGGCGCCGCCGATGCCCGGCGGGAACGCAACTGGCTGGTCCCCTCGGCGTGGGTTGGACCTGGCGTGCTGTCGCTGCTGCTGCTGGCGATACTGATCCGGGCGATTTATGGCGTGCCCGATCACGGCATCACGGGTGAGGTGATCAGCGCCAAGGCGGTGGGCATTGCCTTGTTCGGACCTTACGTCCTGGCGGTGGAGCTGGCGTCCATGCTGCTGCTGGCCGGGCTGGTGGTGGCGTTCCATCTCGGACGCGAAGATCGCGAGGGCGATGTGCAGCCTAAAGAGTCCAAGGTTCCCGACGCGACAAGAAGAAAATCGGAGGAGCAGGCATGATCCCGTTAACGCACGGACTCATTTTGGCCGCCATTCTGTTTGTACTGGGTTTGACGGGCATGCTGATCCGCCGCAACCTGCTGTTTATGCTGCTGGGGCTTGAAATCATGATCAACGCCTCCGCCCTGGCGTTTATCGTTGCCGGCAGTTACTGGGGACAGGCCGACGGCCAGGTGATGTATATCCTGGCCATCAGCCTTGGCGCGGCCGAGGCCAGTATCGGCCTGGCGCTGCTGCTGCAACTGCATCGCCGCCGCCAATCCCTGAATATAGATAACGTCAGCGAGATGCACGGATGAACCTACTCTATTTAACGATACTGTTCCCCCTGGTGGGATACCTGTTGCTGGCGTTTTCACGCGGACGCTGGTCGGAAAACCTGTCGGCCCTGGTGGGCGTCGGCGCCATCGGCCTGGCCGCGCTGACCACCGCCTGGGTAGCGTTTGATTTCCTCGGCACCCGCGAAAGCGCCTCGGCGGTGTTTAATCAGCCGCTGTGGACCTGGATGTCGGTGGGCAACTTTAATATCGCCTTTACCCTGACGCTGGACGGCCTGTCGCTGACCATGCTGTCGGTGGTGACCGGGGTCGGTTTCCTGATCCATCTGTTCGCCTCCTGGTATATGCGCGGCGAAGAGGGCTATTCACGGTTTTTCGCCTATACCAACCTGTTTATCGCCAGCATGGTGCTGCTGGTGCTGGCGGATAACCTGTTGTTGATGTATCTCGGCTGGGAAGGGGTGGGGCTGTGCAGCTACCTGCTGATCGGCTTCTATTATACCGAATCGAAAAACGGCGCGGCGGCGATGAAAGCCTTTATCGTCACCCGCGTCGGCGACGTGCTGCTGGCGTTTGCCCTGTTTATCCTCTATTCGGAACTCGGCACGCTGAACTTCCGCGAGCTGATGGCGCTGGCGCCGCAGCATCTGGCGGTGGGCTCCACCGCCATCACCTGGGCTACCCTGATGCTGCTGGGCGGCGCGGTGGGTAAATCGGCGCAGCTGCCGTTACAGACCTGGCTGGCCGACGCCATGGCCGGTCCGACGCCCGTTTCGGCGTTGATCCACGCCGCCACCATGGTGACGGCCGGGGTCTACCTGATTGCCCGTACCCACGGACTGTTCCTGATGGCGCCCGAGGTGTTGCACCTGGTCGGCATCGTCGGCGCCCTGACGCTGGTGCTGGCGGGCTTTGCCGCCCTGGTCCAGACCGATATCAAGCGGGTGTTGGCCTACTCCACCATGAGCCAGATCGGCTACATGTTCCTGGCGTTGGGCGTGCAGGCCTGGGATGCGGCCATTTTCCACCTGATGACCCATGCGTTTTTCAAGGCACTGCTGTTCCTCTCCTCCGGCTCGGTGATCCTCGCCTGCCACCACGAACAGAATATCTTCAAGATGGGCGGCCTGCGCAAGTCCATCCCGCTGGTCTATATCTGCTTCCTGGTGGGCGGCGCCGCGCTGGCGGCCCTGCCCGTCATAACCGCCGGCTTCTACAGCAAAGACGAGATCCTGTGGGGCGCGCTGGCCAACGGTCATTTTAACCTGATGCTGGCGGGGTTGGCGGGCGCGCTGCTGACCTCGATCTATACCTTCCGCATGATCTTTATCGTGTTCCACGGCAAAGAGCAGATCAAGGCCCATGCCGGCAAAGGCCTCAGCCATCACCTGCCGCTGCTGGTGCTGATGGTGCTGTCCACCTTTATCGGCGCGCTGATCGTGCCGCCGCTGGCGGGCGTGTTGCCGGCAAGCCATTTGGGCGAGGAGGGCAAGATTACCCTCGAGATCGTCTCCGGCGTGGTGGTGGTGCTGGGCATCCTGCTGGCCGCCGGCCTGTATCTCGGCAAGCGCCGGCTGGTGAATCGCGTGGCCGCCAGCGCCCCGGGACGGTTCCTCACCGTCTGGTGGTTCAACGCCTGGGGCTTCGACTGGCTGTACGATAAAGTGTTCGTCAGGCCTTACCTGGGCATTGCCCGGCTGCTGCAACGCGACCCGCTGAACGCCTTGATGAGTATCCCGGCGGTACTGGCGCGTTGGGCCGGTCACGGGCTGACGCTCAGCGAGAACGGCCAGCTGCGCTGGTATGCGGCATCAATGAGTTTGGGAGCCGTGATTGTGGTGGCGCTGCTGGTTTTCGTTTAAACGGCGGCGGCGTTTTACGACACGCGCGGGGCGGGAAGAAAACCGGCATCATGCCTTCTCCCGCCGTAAGCAAGTTTTCAGGTTTTTTTCAATTTAGGGACGCACAACGCCATGCTACTACCTTGGCTAATACTTTTCCCCTTCATTGGCGGTCTGCTGTGTTGGCAATGCGAGCGCTTCGGTACCAAGGTGCCGCGCTGGATAGCCTTGATCTCCATGGGGCTGACACTGGCGCTCTCCCTGCAGTTGTGGCTGCAGGGCGGGTACTCACTGGTTTCGGCGCAGGGCCTGCCGCAGTGGCAATCCGAGTTTGTGCTGCCGTGGATACCGCGCTTCGGCATCTCGTTCCGCCTGGCGCTGGATGGACTGTCCCTGCTGATGGTGGTGCTGACCGGCCTGCTGGGCGTGCTGGCCATTCTCTGTTCGTGGCGTGAAATCCAGCGCTACCAGGGTTTCTTCCACCTTAACCTGCTGTGGATCCTGGGCGGCGTCATCGGCGTGTTCCTGGCCATCGACATGTTCCTGTTTTTCTTCTTCTGGGAAATGATGCTGGTGCCGATGTATTTCCTGATTGCCCTGTGGGGACACAAGGCATCCGACGGCAAGACCCGTATCACCGCGGCCACCAAGTTCTTTATCTATACCCAGTCCAGCGGGCTGGTGATGCTGGTGGCCATCCTGGCGCTGGTATTCGTGCACTACAACGCCACCGGCGTATGGACCTTTAATTACGAAGACCTGCTGCATACCCCGATGTCGTCGCTGGTACAGTACCTGCTGATGCTGGGCTTCTTTATCGCCTTCGCGGTGAAGATGCCGGTGGTGCCGCTGCACGGCTGGCTGCCGGATGCCCACAGCCAGGCGCCGACCGCCGGTTCGGTCGACCTGGCGGGCATACTGCTGAAAACCGCCGCCTACGGTATGCTGCGTTTCTGCCTGCCGCTGTTCCCCGAAGCGTCCCACCAGTTCGCGCCGATTGCCATGTGGCTCGGCGTGGTGGGGATTTTCTACGGCGCCTGGATGGCGTTTGCCCAGACCGATATCAAGCGCCTGATAGCCTATACCAGCGTCTCCCACATGGGGTTTGTGCTGATTGCCATCTATACCGGCAGCCAGCTGGCCTACCAGGGCGCGGTAGTGCAAATGATTGCCCACGGCCTGTCGGCGGCCGGGATGTTTATCATCTGCGGGCAGCTCTATGAACGCCTGCACACCCGCGATATGCGCCAGATGGGCGGTTTGTGGGGGCGGATAAAATTCATTCCCGCCCTGTCGCTGTTCTTCGCGGTGGCGACGCTTGGGATGCCGGGCACCGGCAACTTTGTCGGCGAGTTCCTGATCCTGTTCGGCAGTTTCCCGGTGGTGCCGGTGATTACGGTTATTTCCACCTTCGGCCTGGTGTTTGCCTCGGTGTATTCGTTGATTATGATGCAGCGTGCTTATTACGGCCCGGCTAAATCGCAAGAACCCTTGCCGGGCATGACGATGCGCGAACTGTTGATCATTATGCTGCTGGTCGTGCTGCTGGTATTGCTGGGATTTTTCCCGCAGGCGGTGCTGCAAACCTCGGACGCGGCAATGAGCAACGTACAGCACTGGTTCGCGCTAAACGAAGCAGGTTCTGCTGTTTCAACTATTTCAACAACAAGGCCGTAATTCGCCATGACAATAACTCCTCAACAACTGATCGCGCTGCTGCCGCTGTTGATCGTCGGATTGACGGTGGTGGTTGTGATGCTGTGCATTGCGTGGCGACGCAACCACTTTGTCAATGCCACCCTGACCGTTATCGGTCTGAATTTGGCTTTACTATCGCTGTTTTTTGTCGGGCAGGCCGGTCCCATGGACGTAACGCCGCTTATCCGGGCCGACGGTTATTCCATGTTCTATACCGCGCTGGTGCTGGCGGCTAGCCTTGCCACCAGTACCTTCGCCTACCCCTGGCTGGCGGGCTATCCCGGCAACCGCGACGAGTTTTACCTGCTGGTGCTGATTGCCGCCATGGGCGGCATCCTGCTGGCCGGCGCCAACCATCTGGCCTCGATGTTCCTGGGGATTGAGCTGATTTCCCTGCCGCTGTTCGGCCTGATCGGATACGCCTACCGGCAAAAACGCTCGCTGGAAGCCAGCCTGAAATATACCCTGCTGTCCGCCGCCGCCTCGTCGTTCCTGTTGTTCGGCATGGCGCTGGTCTATGCCGATACCGGCGCCCTCGGCTTTGGCGAACTGGGCCGGCGGCTTGACGACGCCATGCTGCACCAGCCATTGCTGCTGGCCGGCCTGGGCATGATGATTGTCGGCCTGGGCTTTAAGCTTTCGCTGGTGCCGTTTCACCTGTGGACGCCGGATGTGTACCAGGGCGCGCCCGCGCCGGTGTCCACCTTTCTGGCAACCGCCAGCAAGGTGGCGATCTTCGCGGTGCTGATGCGGCTGTTCCTCTACACGCCCGTGGTCAATAACGACGCGCTGCGCCTGGCGCTTGCCATTATCGCCTTCTGCTCCATCATGTTCGGCAACCTGATGGCCATCGGCCAGACCAATATCAAGCGCCTGCTGGGGTATTCCTCCATCGCGCACCTGGGCTACCTGACGGTGGGCCTGATTGCGCTGCAGGCGCATCAAATCGCCATGGAAGCGGTGGGCGTTTACCTGGCCGGGTATCTGTTCAGCAGCCTGGGCGCCTTCGGGGTGGTCAGCCTGATGTCCAGTCCCTATACCGGGCCGGACGCCGACTCGCTGTTCTCCTATCGCGGCCTGTTCTGGCATAAACCGATTTTATCGGCGGTGATGACGGTAATGATGCTGTCGCTGGCCGGCATCCCGATGACCCTGGGTTTTATCGGTAAATTCTATATCATGGCGGCCGGCGTCGGCGCGCACCTGTGGTGGCTGACCGGTTCGGTAGTGCTTGGCAGCGCCATCGGCCTGTATTACTACCTGCGCGTGATGGTCAGCCTCTATCTCAGCCCGCCGGAACGGCTGCGGCGCGATACGCCCAGCAACTGGGCGCTGACCGCCGGCGGGGTGGTGGTGCTGATCTCGTCGGTGCTGGTGCTGCTGCTCGGCATTTATCCGCAGCCGTTGATTTCCCTGGTCAGGCTGGCGCAGCCGCTGATGTAACACGCCGGCCTGCTTCCCCGTATCCGCCCGCGGTTCTGCCTACGCGCCGCGGGGAGGAGGCCGACGGCCCCGATACGCCGCCCGCGCCGGTTTTGGCCGGACGGCTTACGGAGTTGTTCCCGCCTGGCGCGTAGCCGTATTGGCGAAATAATTCTCGTTAAAAAATGCTTTATTGACGCCCGTCATTGTTTCAATATGTCATTCGGTGATAATGAAAATAACTCTCATTGACGTTTGGCGTTGGTTCGATGTTCACTTCTGCTCTAAAAAACCTTATCTGTGTGGTTATCGCGTTCCTCAGCATCTCATTTGCCTGGGCGGCCGATGATTATCAAGCTTGGGTCACCGATATCCAGGGACGTCTGGACACCACCGCGCAGCTGTATCAGCAACAGCAGAACGATGCGGCGCGCCGTGAGGTGCAAATGGCCTACTTCGAGGTATTTGAAAATCTCGAGGGACCCATTCGCATCAATATTTCCGCGCAGAAAAGCTATCAAATGGAAAGCGGGTTCGGCGAAATCCGTCGCCTGATCGGCGAAGGCCGGCCGCTGGCGGAAGTGCAGGACCGGATCAACGGCTTGAAAAATGATTTAACCAGCGTGTTGCCGGCATTGACCGGCGGTCATCAGCTGGTGGCCGCGGGCCAGCATGACGCCTATAACAATACGCAAATCGCCCTGTACTGGCAGCAAAGCTTCAAAATCATCGACGACCTGCTGGCCGAGGCCCTGACGCAATACCAGGCGGGGCAGTACGCCGCCGCCAGCCAAAGCGTGCAGCAGGCCCATTTCCAGGGATTCAAGAATTCGGAAATGGAAATGTCGGTGCGCAACAACCGCTCCGCCCAGCAGGCGGCCGCCATCAACCAGGAATTCATCGCCCTGATTGCCCTGGCCGGGAAACCCGATCAGATCAACGACCTGTCCTACGGCGTGACCCAGCTGCTACAGGATCTGGAGGATTTGCTGCCGGGCCTGCCGACCACCCGTCCCGAACAGCCGGTGACGGCGCCCGCCGCCAATGCGGCCAGCGCCCCGGCCGGCGCCGCGACCGATGGCGACGGACAGCCCGATGCCGACTGGCGGCAGGTCGGCAATGACATCAACACCGCGGTTGCCGCCGCTATTGCCCAATATCGCGACGGCCAGGCCAAAGCCGGCATGACGGCTATCCAGGACGCCTATTTCGATCGCTTCGAAGCCACCGGCATGGAGAATAAAATCGGCTCGCGCGACGCGGCCTTTAAATCGACGCTGGAAGGCTACTTCACCCGGCTGGTCAGCCTGATGAAAGCCGGCCAGCCGGTCGCCCAGATCCAGGAGCAGGCCGACGCGCTCGCCCAGAACCTCGCCAAAGCGGTGGATATGCTGGGCGAAGGCGGGGAAAGCCACTGGACGTTATTGGTGTATAGCCTGCTGATCATCGTGCGCGAGGGCATGGAGGCGTTGCTGATTGTCGCCGCCATCGTGGCTTACCTGGTCAAGAATAAACATCAGGATAAACTGCCGCTGATCCGGCAATCGGTCTGGGTCGCCCTGCTGGCAAGCGTGGTGACCGCCGCGTTGTTCCAATGGCTGTTCGCCAACTCCGGCGCCAACCGCGAGCTGCTCGAAGGCGCCACCATGATGGTTGCCGTGGTGACGCTGTTCTTTATGAGCTACTGGCTGCTGTCCAAGGTCGAGGCCAAGCGCTGGCAGGCTTACCTGGAAGGCAAGCTGACGCTGTCCCTCACCACCGGCTCCCTGGCGGGCCTGTGGTTCACCAGTTTCCTGGCGGTGTACCGCGAGGGGGCGGAGACGGTGCTGTTCTATTACGCCCTGATCGGGGATGCCGCCAATATGGCCGGGCAGCTGTCGATACTGGCTGGTTTCCTGATCGGCTGCGTCATCCTGATGCTGGCCTACCTCCTGATGCGTTATACCGTGGTGAAATTGCCGCTTAAACCTTTCTTTATGTTTACCGGCACGTTTATGTATGTGATGGCCTTTGTCTTTGCCGGCAAAGGGGTGCTGGAGTTAATTGAAGGTAAATTATTCGAACCCACGTTATTAAAGGGCATACCTGAAATTAGCTGGCTGGGGATTTATCCCTATCTGGAGACCCTGGCGCCCCAGGTCGTTTTAGTACTGGCCGCGCTGCTCGCTCTCTGGGTCATGCGCCGGCGCTCCAGTACCCTGTTACCTAAGCAAGAAGCAATGTAGAGCACATATTATTATAATTTTTTGATGACTGAGGATGATGTTGATGAAGATGAATAAAAGCCTGGTGGCCGTGATGGCCGTTGCCGGCATGACCTGCGCCCCTGCCGTGTTTGCGGCGGAGCATCCGGCGGGCGAAACCGTCACTATGAATGAAATGCAGATCGCGGCGGTCTATTTACAGCCTATCGATATGGAGCCGCGCGGCATGGGTTTGCCCGCCGCCAAGGCCGATGTTCATCTTGAGGCCGACATCCATGCGGTGGAAGGGAACAAAAACGGCTTCGGCGCCGGTGAATGGATGCCCTACCTGACCATCAGCTACACGTTGGTGAATACCGACTCCGGCGACAAGCAGGAAGGCACCTTCATGCCGATGGTCGCCAGCGACGGTCCGCACTACGGCCAGAATGTCAAAATGATGGGCGTGGGCAACTACAAAGTGACCTTCCATATCGAGCCGCCGTCAAAAGCCGGCCTGCATCGCCATACCGACGCTGAAACCGGCGTGGGCCGTTGGTGGAAGGCGTTCGACGTCAGTTACGATTTTAAATATATCGGCCTGAAATAAATGCGCCGCGCCACGATTGCCCGGCAGTCGTGGCGGTATCGGCTCTTGTCGCAGCGGCCTGCCGGACCGCTGCCAAACGAAGCGTTCCCGGTCTTGAGTAGTCGTCATGAATTATTTTTTTGTTACCGCCTTGCAAGCTTTCCTGCCGGTGACGCTCTTATGCGGATTGAACTGGGCCTTTCGTCCCACGCCCTCGGTGCGCGCCTTGGTCTGGGTGAACCTCCTGGGGCTGGCGGCCGGTACCCTGGCGGGCGTGTATCTGCCCGGCGGGCAATCGGTCCAGTTAACGCTCACGCTGTTGCAATTGGCGGGGCTATTATTGTTTTTAGCCGGTCAATTTTCCGTTTCCGCCCGTATGGGATACTGCTGGCAAGGCCTGCTGGTGGCCGGTGCGGCGCTGCATTGGGGCAACGATCCCAATCTAAGCGCGCTAACGCCGACCGGCGTTATCAATACCGATTTATTGCTTAATTTCAGCGCGGTGCTGCTGGCCGTCGCGTTGCTCGCGCTCTGCGCGGCGCTAACCGCCATGCTGGTGCGACGCCTGCCGGCATGGCGCTGGCCATTGCTGCTGGCGCTGGCGCTGCTCCTGCTGCTGCCGCTTTGCGGCCAGACGATGTTGTTATTGATGAAGCTGGAAATCATCGGGCTGACCAAACCGCGCCTGAGCTTTGTCTCCAACGTGACCAATGGCAGCCCCTGGCTGAATTACGCCAGCGCCCTGTTGATGGCGGGCCTGCTGGCGGGTTTTCTGGCGCCGCTGTTGCATCTGCGCGGCGATTACCTCCGCCGGGCCGAACCGATAGCGCGCCGTAAAGCCGTCGCGCGTTATCGCAATGCGCGGCGCACCGCCGCGACGCTTCTGGCCGCGCTGCTGGTGGTGGTGGCCGCGCAGCTGTATTGGGATCTGGTCGCCTCGCAGCCGCCGCGCCTGTCGGAAGCGGTGCCGGTCACCCTGGCGGCCGACGGCCAGGTGCATATTCCGCTGGAGCAGGTGCGCGACGGAAAACTACATCGTTTCGTCTGGGTTGCCGACGACGGCAAGGCGGTACGCTTCCTGGTGATTAACCGCTATCCGGATCGCCTGCGTCTCGGCGTGGTATTCGACGCCTGCCTGCTGTGCGGCGATCAGGGGTATGTAATGCAAGGCAACCAGGTGGTGTGCGTCGCCTGCGGGGTGCATATCTTTATCCCCTCCATCGGCAAGGCGGGCGGCTGTAATCCAATACCCATCGACAACTGGCGCAACGACGACCATGAGCTGACCATCGGCAAACCGGCGTTGGTGGCGGGGGTGAACTATTTCACCACCGTGATCACCCTGCACGTGACCGATCCGGTGGACGGCCGCGGGCTGACCAATGTCAACGCCGCCCATAAATACAGTTACGGCGGCAAAATGTACTTTTTTGCCAGCGAAGCCAATTACAATCGTTTCCGCGCGCAGCCGGCGCAGTTCGTGCCGGCCGCCGCCGGCGGCAGCGACGAAGGGGAGGGCGAGTAGCTTATGTTGTGGCGTATGTTACGGCAGTCCTGGTACAAGAATATCCGCCGCAAATCCCTGGCGGTGCTGACGGTATTCCTGGCCGCCGGGTTGATTTCGGCGCTGCTGGCGGTATCCATCGATATCGGCGACAAAATGGCGCGCGAGCTTAAATCCTACGGCGCCAATATCCTGATCGAACCGGCGGGCCAGGCGGCGCTGCCCGCGCTGTTTGGCGAACGGGGCGCGCCCCTTTCGGGGCAGGATCTGATCGATGAGTCCGAGCTGCCCAATATCAAGGATATCTTCTGGCGCAACAATATCATCGGTTTTGCGCCGCTGCTCGGCGGCGAAGTCATGGTCAACGGCAGGCCGGTGCCGGTGCTGGGCACCTTTTTCTCGCAGCCGGTGAACGTGCCGGATGAAACGGATTTCCATACCGGCCAGCAGATTATCAGCCCCTATTGGCGGGTAACCGGCCAATATCCTCATGAGCCGGTGACTGGGCAGCGGCAGCCGGAAGCCCTGGCGGGCAAGCAACTGGCCCAGCGAAACGGCTGGAAACCGGGCGATGTGCTGGCCCTGGACGGATCGCACGGCCGCTTAAGCGTGCGCATCAGCGGCGTGCTGGCCAGCGGCGGCGATGAGGAAGGCCGGCTGGTGATGCCGTTGGCGACGGTCCAGCAACTGCTCGGCCTGCCCGGCAAGGTGCAGGCGGTGCGGGTCTCGGCGCTGACGGTGCCGGAAAACGATCTCTCCCGCCGGGCCAGGGATAATCTCGACGGCCTGTCGGCGGAGGAATACGATCTGTGGTATTGCACCGCGTTCGTGTCGTCGATATCCCATCAGCTGGAGGAGGCCATTTCCGGGTCGGTGGTGCACCCCATCTGGCAGGTGGCGGCATCCGAGGGCGTGGTGATTGAGAAGATCCAGCTGCTGCTGGCGGTGGTCACCCTGGCGGCGCTGGCGGCGTCGGCCATGGGCATCGCCTCGCTGATGACCAGTACCATTATGGAGCGCAGCCGGGAAATCGGCCTGATGAAGGCGCTCGGCGCCCGCCAGTGGCAAATTATGCTGCTGTTTTACCTCGAGGCGGCGATGAGCGGCGTCCTGGGCGGTTTGCTGGGCTGTGTCGCCGGCTGGGGACTGGCGAAAGCCATCGGCCTGATGCTGTTCGGCGCGCCGCTGAGTTTTGCCTGGATCGTGGTGCCGAGCGTGCTGGCGATCGCCATTCTTATCGCCGTCATCGGCACCTGGTTCCCGGCCCGGCGGATCGCCAAACTCTACCCGGTGGAGGTGCTGTATGGCAATTAATACCGCGGGAACCACCCGGGCAAGGGGCGGCTGGCGTAGCCAACGCCGGTCCGGCCTGGCAAACAATATGTTCTGGCTGCTGGTGGTGCGCGCGCTGCGGCTGCGCATGCAGCGGGTGGCGGTGGTATTCGCCGCCCTGACGGTGGGCGCCGCCATCGTGACCGCCATGGCCTCGGTGTACTTTGATATCAACGCCAAGATGAGCCAGGAGCTGCGCACCTTCGGCGCCAATTTTTATCTCGGCCCGGGCCATGGCAATAGCCTGCCGGAAGCCACGCTGCAGCCCATTATCGACCAGGCGCCCAAGGGACTGATCAACGCGTCAAGCCCCTATCTCTACGGCATGGCCCGCACCGAACTGGAAAAAGTGGTGGTGATGGGCGTGTGGTTCGAGTCGCTGCAGCAACTGGTGCCTTACTGGCAGGTCAAGGGCGACTGGATAGGCGTCAGCTTTGACGACCGCCATGCCATGATTGGGGTGAAACTGG
This sequence comes from Acerihabitans arboris, assembly GCF_010131535.1. Lineage (GTDB taxonomy): Bacteria > Pseudomonadota > Gammaproteobacteria > Enterobacterales > Enterobacteriaceae > Acerihabitans > Acerihabitans arboris. The sequence goes on along the minus strand of NZ_WUBS01000017.1, from coordinate 88,041 downwards.
CCGACCGCCTGCACCTGAAGACCGGCGGTCGGGTTACGCTGGTGGACGGACAGCAGAGGCAAAGCCTGGTCATCAAGGGCGTGGTCGAAGCCGGCGACGCCACCGATAATATGCTGATCGTTAACCTGGATCTGGCGCAGAAATGGCTGCGACAGCCCGGCGCCATCAGCAACGCCATGCTGAGCGTCAACAACGATCTTGGCCAGGTGGACGCGTTCGCCGCCCGGCTGCAGCGGCAGTATCCCGACCTGGACGTGCGGCCGATCCTTAAGGTCTCGGCCTCCGAAGGCCAGGTGCTGGATAAAATCAAAGGGCTGATGGGGCTGGTGTCGGCGGTGATTCTGATATTGTCATCGCTGTGCGTCAATACCACCCTGATGGCCATCGTCGGCGAGCGCTCGCGCGAGTTCGCCCTGCAAAAGGCGCTGGGCGCCAGCGCCGGGGATATCAGCCGGCAAATGCTGGCGGAAACCGGCATCATCGCCCTGGCGGCGGTGATAGTCGGCAGCCTGCTCGGCTTTATACTGGCGCAGGTGCTGGGGCATGCGGTATTCAACGCCGCCATCGCCCTGCGCGCCCCCGTTTTTCCGCTGACGCTGGTGTTATCCCTGCTGGTGGCGGCGGTTGCGGCCATCGTGCCGGTGCGGCGTGCCCTGCATGTCGAACCGGCTCTGGTCCTGAAAGGAGAATAAACTATGGTTTCACCTATCCGGTTGATCCAACCGCAGTCCGCGGCGGAATACGTGATCGAGACCCGCAGCCTGTATAAACGCTTCGGTAAAGTCACGGCGCTGGATGATATCAATATCCGCATCCGCCGCGGGGAATTCGTGGCCTTTATGGGCGCCTCAGGCTCCGGTAAAACCACGCTGATGAATATCCTCACCTGCCTGGATACGGTCAGCGAAGGCCAGGTGCTGCTCGACGGCGTCGACGCCGCCGCGCTGGACGAGGAAGGCCGCCGCAATTTCCGCGCGGATAAAATCGGCCTGGTGTTCCAGCAGTTTCACCTGATTCCCTTCCTGACCGCATTGGAAAACGTCATGCTGGCCCAGCACTACCATAGCGTGGTGGACGAACCCGCCGCCCGCGCCGTGCTCGACCGGGTCGGCCTGGGCGAACGGGTCGGCCATCTGCCCAGCCAGCTCTCCGGCGGGGAACAGCAGCGCGTGTGCATCGCCCGGGCGCTGGTTAACGAGCCGCCGGTGATCTTCGCCGACGAGCCGACCGGCAACCTAGACGAGGAGAACGAGCAGCGGGTGCTGGATCTGCTGACCGACCTGCATCGCCAGGGCCGCACTATCGTCATGGTCACCCACAACCCCGAACTGGGGCGGTTCGCCGATCGTATTATCCGTCTGCAACATGGCAAGTTCCTGGGCGAGGAGAGCAACCATCATGAACTGGCATCCCGCGGTTAAGTCCGCCGTTGATCTAGCGTGCGCGCTGGTCCTGCTGTCCGCCCTGGCCGGATGTAAAGAGCAGCGGCTATCCGTCGGCGCGCCGGCCCCCAGGCTTGCCGCTTTTTATCTTGACGGCCGGCCGGCGTCGCTTGACCAATGGCGGGGCAAACCGGTTTACCTGACCTTTTGGTCATCGGGCTGCGGCGGCTGCGCGGCGGATATGCAGACCCTGCAAAAACTCACCGACACCTATGGCGATCGGCTGGTGGTGGTGGCGGTGAACACCGACCCGGAGCAGACTGATATCGCGCCGTTCCTGGCCGGGCTGCAAATCCATTATCCGGTGATCCGCGATCAGCTGGGCATTACCAAGGAGCGTTACCAGGTGATCGGCACGCCGACCTCGTATTTGCTCAGCGCCGGGGGCGCGGTGGTGGAAGCGCACCAGGGCATGCAGGGCGAGCCGGCGCTGGCCGCGATGTTCCAGAACGCGCAGCGGGATAAATCATGAAGCGGCTCATCGTGGGTGTGTTAGTGATCTGTATCAGCGGGACGGCGTTGGCGGATGCGTCCGACGCGGCGAAAAAATATGCCCAGGGCTGTGCTGATTGCCACGGACGCAAGGCCGACCGGGCGGCGTTCGGCAAAGCGCCGCCGCTGGTATCGTTAAGCCGGGAGCAACTGGTCGGCGCGCTGACCGACCGGCGGGATGGCAAGGTTGCCACCAGCGGCGCGGCGCAGCGGGCCAAGACGGCGTTGACCGACGAGGATATCCAGGGATTGGCGGGGTATATACGCTCGCTCGCACCCGGGGCGGATAGCGCCGCGCCTGCGGTAGCGAATTGATTTTAAGAATGATCCGTTCTTAATTGTTGACCGGTTTGTGAAATTTATGGCTATAGTTAGGATGACGGCTTTTCATCAGAACACGGAGAAAAATTATGGTAACCCCGACAGATCCTATCCAACCGCATGAAACTCATGTTGATGATGACGTGCAGTTGCTGTCCGAAACGCTTGAAGAAGTGCTGGCCTACTCCGGCGATAAAGCGGATCAAAAATACGTTGAGCTGAAAACGCGCGCCGAAGCGGCGCTGGAAGACGTTAAAAACCGCATCAGCCAAGCCTCCGATAACTATTATTATCGCGCAAAACAGGCGGTCTACCTCGCCGACGACTATGTGCAGGAAAACCCCTGGCATGGCGTGGGCATCGGCGCGTCGGTCGGCCTGGTAGTCGGGTTGCTGTTGGCCCGTCGCTAACATTTTCAGGTCATGCTTTCCGGCTGGTTGGCTCAACCAGCCGGTATTCCCCCGCACCCTAACGTGGCGGATGAGCAAAATATGTTAATTAATGCGCCATTAATCATACTTAAGTTGCGCTACCCTTTCGTTTTTGCCATCGCCAACCGTATAATCCATACTCTTAATTAGGTTATGGGGGTATGGGTGTCTATGCTGTCGTTACTCAAGACATCGCTGCAACAGCATATCGATGCGGGCATTCCCGCCGGACCCGGCGTACGGCAAATATCCCTTCCCTGGACGCCCGGCTCCCATGTGCCGATGCTCGACTGGTTAAACACCTGTACGCTTTATCCCCAATTTTATTGGCAACATCGCGACGGCGCGCAGGAAGCCGCGTCCTGCGGCGGCTTGCTAACCTTCGATCGACTGAGCGCCGCGCAGCGCTTTTTATCCACCAACCGCACCGCCTGGCCGGCGCTGCGCCTGTGGGGCATCAATGCGTTCGGCAACGGTAACGATAACAGCGAACAAAACGACGGCGATGACGACAGCGCCGGCGACGGCCAAAATGGCCACGCCAATGGCAACGACGCCGGCGAGCCGGAAAGTTGCCTGCTGCTGCCGCGCCTGACCTGGCAGCGCGACGCGCAATCGCACCGGCTGGTCCTGAACCTGGCAAGCGATGTGTCACTGGGCGACGACGCCCGGCTTTGCCTTGCCTGGCTGCAACAGGCGGCGCCCGCCACCCCGTTGCCACCCTGGACGGCGCAGCTGCGGGAGGAAGTTCATCAGCCCGAGCGCTCCCGCTGGCGGGATACTGTCGCCCAGGCGCTGGCGCAGTTTGGCCGGGGTGGGTTAACCAAAGTAGTACTGGCGCGGCGTACCCGCCTCGGCTTTAGCGGCAACATCAACCCGCACGCCCTGATGGCGGCCAGCAGGAGGGTCAACCACGACTGCTATCACTATATGCTGGCCTGGTCGGCGCAGCGGGCGTTTTTAGGCTCGAGCCCCGAGCGGCTCTACCTGCGCCGCCAGCGGCAGTTGGATACCGAGGCGCTGGCCGGCACGGTCGCCAGCCGCAGCGCCTCGGCCACCGTCGGGCAACTGGCGCAATGGCTGATGAACGATGATAAAAACCAGCGGGAAAACCTGCTGGTGGTCGACGATATCTGCCAGCGGCTGCAAGATTCGGCGATCACGCTTGACGTCATGCCGCCGGAAGTCGTGCGGCTGCGCACCGTGCAGCATTTACGCCGCGCCATCACCGCCCGGCTGGACTGCCGGGATGACTCCCGCTGTCTTGCCATGCTGCAGCCCACCGCCGCGGTGGCGGGGCTGCCCCGCGACGCCGCCCGTGCTTTTATCGCCCGCCATGAGCCGTTCGACCGTCAATGGTATGCCGGTTCGGCGGGTTATCTCTCGCACGCGCAGGCGGAGTTCTGCGTGTCCCTGCGCTGCGCGCTGGCGGAGCGGCAGACGCTTTGGCTCTATGCCGGGGCCGGCATCGTCGAGGGATCGGATGCGGAACGGGAATGGCAGGAAGTGAATAATAAGGCCGCCGGACTGAGAACCCTGTTAACCGGGGATAAGCCCACCGCGGCGAATTAGGCTAAAAGGGGTTTATATCAAAACCCCGTCGCCAAAACGAAATATAATGCCGGAGCCGTTATTGATCGGGACAGGCGTCGGCATCCCGCGTCGCCGGGCTTGTTCGCGGACGACGAGTGGGTTGAAGCAGCGCATTCATAGAAGGTTTCATGACAACATCCGTTATGCCAGACACGTCTTCACAGTTTAACCGGCGCTGGGCCAGGCTTTTGCTGGAAACCCTGACGCGCCATGGGGTGGGGCACATTTGCATCGCGCCCGGCTCCCGCTCCACTCCCCTGACGTTGGCGGCGGCGGAACATCCGTCCATCCTGTGCCATACCCATTTCGACGAACGCGGACTGGGGCACCTGGCCCTGGGCCTGGCCAAGGCGACGCGCCGGCCGGTGGCGGTGATCGTCACCTCCGGCACCGCGGCGGCCAATCTCTACCCGGCGGTTATCGAAGCCAGCCTGACCGGGGAAAAGCTGATAATGCTGACCGCCGACCGGCCGCCGGAGCTGATCGACTGCGGCGCCAACCAGGCCATCCGCCAGCCCGGGCTGTTCGCCGGTTTTGCCGTACAGCGCGTCGACCTGCCGCGCCCAACGCCGGATATCCCGGCGGGCTGGCTGGTCTCCACCCTGGATCGGGCGCTGGCGGACCCGGCTCCTGGCGCGGTGCATATTAACTGCCCGTTCGCCGAACCGCTCTACGGCGCCGATGACACCGGCCGGGAGGACCCCTGGTCGCGTACGCTTGGCGACTGGTGGCAAGGCAACGATCCCTGGCTTAAACTTCCCGGGACGGCCGCGCCGGCGTCCGAGCCGGACTGGGCGTCATGGCGCGGACGCAAAGGCGTGGTGATTGCCGGACGTATTCCCTGTGAGCAGGGCGCGCGGCTGGCGGAATGGGCGGCCGAGCTTGGCTGGCCGCTGATAGGCGATGTGCTGTCGCAGACCGGCCAGCCGCTGCCATATGCCGATCTCTGGCTGGCCCATCCCGACGCGCGGCAGGTGCTGCGGCAGGCCGAGCTGGTTGTCCAGTTTGGCGGCAGCCTGACCGGCAAACGGCTGCTGCAATGGCAGGAGCAGTGCCGGCCGGCGGAGTACTGGCTGGTGGATCCGCTGCCGGGCCGTCTCGATCCGGCCCACCACCGGGGGCGGCGCATCAGCGCGCCCATCGGCGCCTGGCTTGATCACCATCCCGCGATCGCGCAGGCTCCCTGGGCCGCCAGCCTCGCCGGATACGCCGGCCTGGCGCGGGCGCGCATAGAGGCGGCGCTGGGCGACGGTTTAGGCGAAGCCCAACTGGCCTGCCGGCTTAACGATTTGCTGCCGGCGGACGGACGCCTGTTCCTCGGCAATAGCCTGACCATCCGGTTGGTGGACGCACTGGCGCAGCTGCCGGCGGGTTATCCGGTGTACGGCAATCGGGGCGCCAGCGGCATCGACGGCCTGCTTTCCACCGCCGCCGGCGTGCAGCGCGCCGATGACCGGCCGCTGCTGGCGCTGGTGGGCGACCTGTCGGCGCTCTACGATCTGAACGCCCTGGCGCTGTTTCGCCGCACGACGGCGCCGGTGGTTATCGTGGTGGTCAATAATAACGGCGGCCAGATATTTTCCTTATTGCCGACGCCGGAAGCGGTGCGCGAGCGTTTTTACGTCATGCCGCAGCAGGTGGAGTTTCGCCACGCGGCGGCGCTGTTCGGCCTGGATTACGCGCAGCCCGACACCCCCGCCGGTTTGCGCGCCTGCGTGCGTCGCGCCTGGAGCCGGCCGGGCGGCGGGGCGGCCACGCTGCTGGAGCTTAAGGTCCAGCCCCATGAGGGCGCGGACGTATTTCGCCAACTGGTGTCCGGGATGGCCAGGCCATGAACCGGGACGATCCCCGCGCGCAAAATGCGACGGGCATTCCCGCCCTGGCCCAAGACGATGGCGTGGGCGTCGGATGGGCGGTTAATATAATGCGCCGGGGCGATCCCGGCCGGCCGTGGCTGGTATGGCTGCACGGCCTGCTGGGCAGCGGCGGGGATTGGCTGCCGGTATTACCCTGGTTCAGCGACTGGTCCCTGCTGACGCTTAACCTGCCGGGGCATGGCCGCCCCGTGCCGGACGGACTGGATTTTGCCGGGGTATCACGGGGGTTGGCGCAGACGCTGGCCGCGCTGGATATCCGCAGCTATATCCTTATCGGTTATTCGCTGGGCGGGCGCATCGCGCTTTACCATGCCTGCCGGAATGGCCTGGACCGGAGCGGTCCCGGCCGGCATGACCTCCATCGGAATAGCCCTGGCGGAAACGATCCCGGCGGGCTGCGCGGCGTCTTCGTTGAAGGCGCCCATCCGGGCCTGTCCAGCCGGCGGGAGCGCGACGATCGCCTGCTGCACGATAGCGCCTGGGCGCAGCGCTTCAGCCGGCAGCCGCTGCCCTCGGTACTGGCCGATTGGTACCGCCAGCCGGTGTTCGGCGATTTATCCGACGCCGCGCGCCGGGAGCTGGTAACGCTGCGCGCCGCCAACGACGGCGCGGCTATCGCCGGCATGCTCCAGGCCACGTCGCTGGCGCTGCAGCCCGATCTGTCGGCGCGGCTGCGGGCGTTGGACCTGCCGTTAGGTTACCTGTGCGGCGAACGGGACGGTAAGTTTTCCGCCCTGGCCCGCCGGGCGGCGCTACCCTTTGTTTTGGTGCCCGATGCGGGGCATAACGCCCACCGGGCCAATCCACCGGCCTTTGCCGGTCAACTGCTTGCCCTGCTTGCACCGTTTTATTAAAGGAATGTTTTATGCTTAAACCCAGCGAAGACCAGTGGTACGCCCCCATCGACTGGCGCGACTGCAGCGGCGATTTCGAGGATATCCGCTACCATAAGTCCGCCGACGGTATCGCCCGGATCACCATCAACCGGCCCCAGGTGCGCAATGCGTTCCGTCCGCTGACGGTAAAAGAGATGATCCAGGCCATGGCCGACGCCCGTTATGACGACGGCATCGGCGTGATTATCCTCACCGGTGAAGGGGAAAAGGCTTTCTGTTCCGGCGGCGACCAGAAGGTGCGCGGCGACTACGGCGGCTACAAGGACGACAGCGGCGTGCATCATCTTAACGTGCTGGACTTCCAGCGCCAGATCCGCACCTGCCCGAAACCGGTGGTGGCGATGGTGGCGGGTTTCGCCATCGGCGGCGGCCACGTGCTGCATATGATGTGCGATCTGACCGTGGCGGCGGACAATGCCGTGTTCGGCCAGACCGGGCCGAAAGTCGGCTCCTTCGACGGTGGCTGGGGGGCGGCCTATATGGCGCGTATCGTCGGCCAGAAAAAAGCCCGGGAAATCTGGTTCCTCTGCCGTCAGTACGATGCCCGGCAGGCGTTGGACATGGGGCTGGTCAATACCGTGGTGCCGCTGGCGGACCTGGAGAAAGAGACCGTGCGCTGGTGCCGTGAAATGCTGCAAAACAGCCCGATGGCGCTGCGCTGCCTGAAGGCCGCGCTCAATGCCGATTGCGATGGACAGGCGGGTTTGCAGGAGCTGGCGGGCAATGCCACCATGCTGTTTTACATGACGGAAGAAGGGCAGGAGGGGCGCAACGCCTTCGTGGAGAAACGCCAGCCCGACTTCAGCAAATTCAAGCGTAACCCCTGATGCGCCGCGCAACGCTCTATCATTACAGCCTGCCGATGGAAGCCGGCGTGGTGCTGCGCAACCAGCGCCTGAAAAGCCGCGACGGCCTGGTGGTGCGCCTGGAGCGCGACGGCCGCCAGGGCGAGGGCGAAATTGCGCCGCTGCCCGGTTTCAGCCGCGAGACCCTGGCTGAGGCGGGCGCATCGGCGCTTGAGATACTGCGGCGCTGGGTAAACGGCGAAGATCCGCTGGCGGACGGGCCGGGATTGGTTTTTGCCGCCGGCGCGGCGGTCCCGCCGGCGCCGCCGTCGGCGGCCTTCGGCATCAGCATGGCCCTGGCCGAACTGGATCAATCGCTGCCCGATGCGGCGCCATATCAGACCGTACCGCTGTGCACCGGCGATCCGGATGGGCTGATCCCGCTGTTGGCGGCGCTGCCGGGCAGGAAAATCGCCAAGGTCAAGGTCGGCATGTATGAAGCGATTCGCGACAGCGTAACGGTCAACCTGCTGCTGGACGCGGTGCCGGATCTGCATTTGCGGCTGGATGCCAACCGCAGCTGGACCCCGGCCAAGGCCGCCGGATTTGCCCGTTATCTCGACCCGGCCCACGTTGCCCGTATCGATTTCCTCGAGGAGCCTTGCGCTACTCCCGGGCAATCCCTGGCCTTTGCCCATGATACCGGCATCGCCATTGCCTGGGACGAAAGCCTGCGCGATGCGGGGTTAAGCATCCAGGCCCGGCCGGGCCTGGCGGCGGTGGTCATTAAACCCATGCTCACCGGCGGCCTGTCGCACTGCCGCGCGCTGGTGGAACAGGCGCACCGGGCGGGCCTGGTTGCGGTGATCAGTTCGGCCATTGAGTCCAGCCTGGGCCTGACGCAGCTTTCACGCCTGGCCGCCTGGCTGACGCCCGGGGTCCAGCCGGGACTGGATACCCTATCGCTGATGCGCTCGCAGCTTATCCGCCCCTGGCCGGGCAGCCCGCTGCCGTTATCAACCCACGGGGAATTATTCCAAACTTTACTGGAGCCGGTTGCCCGTTTGTCCTGAGGCCGCCTGCTGCGGGCCAGGGACGATTAAAACCGGGTGGCTAACATGAAGATGCAACGATGATAACTTTCGCTACCTGGCCCTGGCACCATTGGGCGCAGCAGACACCGCACAGTATCGCCCTGCGCGTCGATGACGTCGACTGGAGCTGGCGCAGCCTGGCGTCGCGTATCGACCAACTGGCCGCCGCCTGGCAGCGGGCGGGCGTTACGGTGGGCAGCGGCGTGGCGCTGCGCGGTAAAAACAGCCTGGAACTGCTGCTGGCGTACCTGGCCGCGCTGCAATGCGGCGCGCGCGCGCTGCCGTTGAATCCGCACTTACCGGCGGAGCTGCTGGCGGAGCGCCTGCCCACGCTGAATATCGAGTTTGGCTGGTGCGCGCGGGATGTGTCCTGGCCGGGGGCGATTACGCCTTTAAGCGTCGCCGATATCTCCTCGGCCGCCGCCGCCATCCCACCGTGGCAGGTCAACCGGCTGGCGACCCTGACCCTGACCTCCGGGTCCAGCGGCCTGCCCAAGGCGGCGGCCCATACGTTTGCCGCGCACCTGGCCAGCGCCCGGGGGGTGATCCGGTTGATGGATTTCCAGCGCCGTCACGGCTGGCTGCTGTCGCTGCCGCTCTATCATGTCTCCGGGCAGGGTATCGTTTGGCGCTGGCTGGCGGTGGGGGCCACCCTGGCCCTGGCGCAGGACCTGCGGCTTGAACAGGCGCTGGCCGGATGCACCCACGCCTCGCTGGTGCCGACCCAGCTGTGGCGTCTGCTGCAGGGCGATCCCGAGCGGCTTAGCCTGCGCGATGTGCTGTTGGGCGGCGCCATGATCCCCCTTGAGCTGACCCAGCGGGCGGAAGCGCTCGGCGTGCGCTGCTGGTGCGGCTACGGCCTGACGGAGTTTGCCTCCACCGTGTGCGCCAAGCGCGCCGATGCCTCATCCGGCGTCGGTCTGCCCCTGGCCGGTCGCGAAGTGCGGCTGGTGGACGGCGAGGTGTGGCTGCGCGGCGGCGGCATGGCGTCGGGCTACTGGCAGCAGGGGCGGCTGGTGCCGCTCGCCGACGGCGACGGCTGGTTTCATACCCGCGACGGCGGCCGGTTTGTCGACGGCGAACTGCATATCAACGGGCGGCTGGATAACGTATTTTTCTGCGGCGGGGAAGGGGTGCAGCCGGAGGACATCGAACGCATCCTGGCGAAACATCCCGCCGTGCGGCAGTCCTATGTGGTGCCGGTGGAAGACGAGGAATTCGGCCAGCGGCCGGTGGCGGTGCTGGAGGCCGACGCGTCGTTTACCGAGCTGCGCGCCTGGCTGGAGCCGCAGCTGGCGCCGTGGCAACGCCCGGTCGCCTATCTTTCCCTATTCCATGTCATTCCGGATCTGTTGACCGCCGGCGGCATAAAAATCGTGCGCAGCCAGCTTACCCGCCTGGCGCAGGCGCAATTCGCATCAAATCCTTAAAGAAAGGTTGTGTTTGTCGGTCCGGCTTTCTAAAGTGACGGTATGAAGATGATAGGAGAGAAGCATGCTTAGGGTAGAAATGCTGTGCACCGGCGACGAAGTGCTGCATGGACAGATTCTCGATACCAATGCGGCCTGGCTGGCGAACTATTTGTTTGAGCAGGGCCTGCCGATGAGTGCGCGCATGACCGTGGGCGATAATCTCTCCGCCCTGGTGGCGGCCTTGACCGAACGCAGCCTGCGCGCCGATGTCATGATCGTCAACGGCGGCCTGGGGCCGACCAGCGACGATCTCAGCGCGCTGGCCGCCGCCACCGCCGCCGGCGAGGAGCTGATCGAGCACCCCGAGTGGCTGGCGAAAATCGAAGCGTTTTTTGCCGAGCGCGGCCGGGTGATGGCGCCGAGCAACCGTAAACAGGCGCAAATCCCCGCCAACGCCGAGATGATCGATAATCCGGTGGGCACCGCCTGCGGATTTGCCCTGCAGCTCAACCGCTGCCTGATGTTTTTTACCCCCGGCGTGCCGTCGGAATTCAAGGTGATGGTCGAGCAGCAAATCGTGCCGCGCCTGCGCGAGCGCTTTGATCTGCCGGATCCGCCGCTCTGCCTGCGCCTGACCACCTTCGGCCGCGCCGAAAGCGAACTGGCGAGCCAGTTGGACGACATGACGCTGCCGGAAGACGTGGTGCTGGGCTATCGTTCCTCCATGCCCATCATTGAATTAAAACTCACCGGCCCGGCCCACGAGCGTGAGGCCATGGAACTGGCCTGGCAAAAAGTGCGCGCGGTGGCCGGCGAAAGCGCCATTTTTGAAGGTACCGACGATCTGCCGACCCAACTGGCGCAGCGCCTGCTGCAGCGGCCGCTGACCCTGGCCATCGGCGAGCGGTTTACCGCCGGCCTGCTGACCTGGCAATGCCAGAGCGCGGGAATGCCGGTGGCGGGCGGCGAATGGTTAGACGCGCCCGGCGCCCGGCCTGAGCTAAACCCTTCCGCCGGTTCTGCCGATGGCGGCGCGTTCCCCGCACACCCTTTCGCCGCGGATACGGCCACGGCCGACGGTGGTCCGTCGGTCCTGCGACAGCTGGCCCGGCAGGCGCAGGGGCTGGCGGCGCGGCACGGCGCCGGGCTGGCGCTGGTGGTGGGCAATATGGACCAGGATACCCTGAGCCTGGCGCTGCATACGCCGGACGGCGATTATGCCCAGACCCTGGTGTTTGCCGTCAGCATCCAGCGCCATGGCCTGAAAACCCGCCAGGAAATGGTCTCGCTGATGGCGTTGAATATGCTCAGGCGCTGGCTGAACGGCTGGCCGGTCTACGGCGAGCACGGCTGGATACGCGTCGCCGCCACCCTGGCGTAAGCGCTGGGGGCGGTAATTGAGATGAACAGCAGGCCCCGGAGGCCTGAGTTTGCTGGCAATGTTTTGGCGCGTTTTTTCGACCGGCCGCAGAGTTTGGGCGCCTGCTTGCCGGTACTGATGGCTTTATCCCGGTTGTATCGCCATGGCCAATCCAGACAATGCCCAGCCCTTACTTGCGCCGGTTAACTCTCAATTTTAACGTCTTGGCCTAACCTGACCGACAATTGTAGATTATAAAATCTACAATTACTGTCATCGCCACAGGTGGAAACAACCATGTATGAAAAAGAACGTGGGGAGACCCAGGGAAGGGCGTGCTAATTGCCGCACTGTGCTTGTGACGTTTGTTCTGACAACCCCGGTGACGAAACAATAGCAACCGCCCGGCTGGGTAATGCCGGAGAGTTTCAACTGACCGGCATTACTTCCCGATGAACGGTTATTACGCCGAGTGCGCCGGCGCCGTTACAAAATCCTCGGCATCCACATCATAACCCGACGGTTCCCAGCGTATCGTCAACAGCGCCGCCAGCCCGGCCAGCGGCGCAATGGCAATCACCCAGAACACGCCGGTATTCAGCAATGCCGCCAATACCGGGAATAAGAACAGCGACGCGGTGGAGCTGGCCCGCATCAGCGTCTGGTTAAAACCTACCCCGACGCCGCGCAGCGAGGTCGGATAGCTTAACGACGCAAAGGTCATGCTGTGCGAACCCGGTCCGATGCCCTGGCCGAACAAAAACAACGCCAACATGCCGATAGCCAGTCCCGCGTGCATCCCATCCGCCGGCCGGCCGATCAGCGCCAGGCCCACCAGCGCCACCAGTTGAAACGCATAACCCAGCACCGTCATATTCCACGCGCCGAACCGCGGCACCCAACGCACCGCAATCAGCCCGCCGACAAACGCAAACAGCAGGTTCAGCGCCAGCGACGCCAGGATGGTGGTCAGCATGGACTGCGCCAGGAAACTGCTGATGATGACCGGCAGGCCGAAGGCCACGGCGTTATAGGCAAAGGACGACGCCACGGCGATGAGGGTCGCCAATACGGTGCGCTTAAGGTAAATGCCCTTGAGCAGCTGACCATAGTTGCTCCAGCGGGCGCGGCGCGGCGGCGCGGCGGGAAGGCCCTTCCCGGCGTCCGCCGCCACCTGGGCGTTAATACCGTAGGAACGCCTGAGGATACGCGCCGCGCCGGCCAGATCGCCCTGGTTGGCCGCCCAGACCGGCGACTCGCTCATATATTTACTGCGAATGGCGATGATAAACAGCGCCGGCACCGCGCCGAAACCCAGGATCAGGCGCCACAGCCAATCGGTATACCCCGCGGGCAGCACTCCGTACAACAGCAACACCAGCAGATACGACACGCTAATGGCGGCATACCAGGTGGGGCACCACATGGCGATACTGGCCGCTTTATTGCCCCGGCCCTGCAAACGGGAAAACTCGGCCAGGAAGGCCATCGCCACCGGCAAATCAATGCCTACCCCCAGCCCCATGACAAAACGCGCCCCGGCCAGCACCCACTCGTTGGGCGCAAAGGCGCAGGCCAGCGCGGCGATGACAAAAAAGAACATATCCGCCATAAAGACCCGGTAGCGGCCGATTTTATCGGTCAGGTAACCGCCGAAAAACGCGCCGACGATCGCCCCGAAGGTAATGGCCGAGGCCACCATGCCGGTGCCGGCGGGCGTCAGGTTAAACTCACGGGTAATATCCTTTACCCCAAATGCCAGCGCCCCCAGATCGTAAGCGTCGAGGAAAACACCTCCCAGAGCAATGCCGATAATAATGCCGGCATGATTACGCCGTTGGGTGCCGGCGTTGACCAGGCTGGAGATGTCGGCGGCGCTGTTGATAAAGATCGGATCGCCTGCCGACGGCATATCGGCGTCCGGGGTGGCGACGTGGGCGTGACTCAGGAGTTGGGACATGGATAGCTTGCTTATTAGTGAAGTAAAAAGATAAGGCGCAGCATAACCAGCGCCGCGCGGGAGGGAAAGGCCAAAAGGTTATAAGTTAATGCTAAATAATAGGATGGCTGTTCAGCCCCGTTCAAAGCTCCAGCTCGATATCCGCCACCGGCAGGCAGCAGCAGGGCAGGATTTCGCCGGGCTGGATCAGCGCCAGCGGCGCCTGCTGGTATTTAACCTGTCCCCTGAGCAGGCGCAGGCGGCAGGCGCCGCAATAACCCGAGCGGCACTGAAACTCCACCGCCACCTGATGGGCTTCCAGCGCGTCCAGCAGCGAACGGTGGGCCCCGTCGCAGGCCAGCCGCGCCCCGTTAAGACGCAGGCTGATAATGGGCAGGGACATAATGGCCTACAGCTGAAAGCCGCTGAGATCGTCGGCGTTGACCTCGGAGTCAATCTGGCCGACCAGATAGGAACTGACCTCCACTTCCTGCGGAGCCACCTGCACATTGTCGGACACCAGCCAGGTGTTGATCCAGGGAATGGGGTTGGAGCGGGTGGCAAACGGCAGGTCCAGGCCCACCGCCTGCATGCGGATATTGGTAATGTAATCCACATACTGGCACAGGATATCTTTGTTCAAACCGATCATCGAGCCGTCGCGGAACAGATAGCTGGCCCACTCTTTTTCCTGCTCCGCCGCCAGCACAAACAGGTCGTAACAATCCTGTTGGCATTCTTTGGCGATCTCGGCCATTTCCGGGTCGTCCTCGCCGGAGCGCAGCAGGTTCAGCATATGCTGGGTGCCGGTCAGGTGCAGGGCCTCGTCGCGGGCGATCAGGCGTATAATCTTGGCGTTGCCCTCCATCAGCTCGCGCTCGGCAAACGCAAAGGAGCAGGCAAAGCTGACGTAAAAACGCACGGCTTCCAGCGCGTTGACGCTCATCAGGCACAGATACAGCTTTTTCTTCAGCTCACGCAGGTTAACCGTCACTTCCCGGCCGTTGACCTGATGGGTGCCGACGCCCAGCAGGTGGTAATAGCTGGTCATTTCGATCAGGTCGTCGTAATACCCTGAGATATCCTTGGCCCGCTTGAGGATTTCCTCGTTGGTGACGATATCGTCGAACACCAGCGACGGGTCGTTGACGATATTGCGGATGATATGGGTATAGGAACGCGAATGAATGGTTTCCGAAAAAGCCCAGGTTTCCACCCAGGTTTCCAGCTCGGGGATTGAGATCAGCGGCAGCAGCGCGACGTTGGGGCTGCGGCCCTGGATGGAATCGAGCAGGGTCTGGTATTTCAGGTTGCTGAGGAAAATATGCTTTTCATGCTCCGGCAGCGCCTGGAAATCGATACGGTCGCGCGACACGTCCACTTCTTCCGGCCGCCAGAAGAAAGACAGCTGTTTTTCGATCAGCTTTTCGAAGATATCGTATTTTTGCTGGTCGAAACGCGCCACGTTGACGTTCTGGCCGAAGAACATCGGCTCTAGCAACTGGTTATTTTTATGCTGTGAAAATGTGGTATAGGCCATGGTCTCTCCCGTTACCCACGGGCGGCATCAGCGCCGCCCGCGGCCAGTGTTAAATCTTACAGGCGCCGCTTTCGCAATCGTCGGTCCCGGCGGCTGCCGCCTGCATATCTTCCTGCGCATCTTCCGCGCCATCACGGGTATTTTGATAATACAGCGTCTTGACGCCGAATTTATACGCGGTCAGCAAATCTTTCAGCAACTGTTTCATCGGCACTTTACCGGCCGGGAAACGGGACGGATCGTAGTTGGTGTTGGATGAAATCGACTGGTCGACAAATTTCTGCATCACGCCCACCAAATGCAGGTAACCGTCGTTGTTCGGCATTTCCCACAACAGCTCATAGGCGTCCTTCAGCCGGTTGGACTCCGGCACCACCTGGCGCAGGATGCCGTCCTTGGAGGCCTTGATGCTGACATAACCGCGCGGCGGCTCGATGCCGTTGGTGGCGTTGGAAATCTGCGACGACGTCTCCGACGGCATCAGCGCCGACAGGGTGGAGTTGCGCAGGCCGTGCCGCTGGATATCGGCGCGCAGGCTTTCCCAGTCATAATGCAGCGGCTCGGAGCAAATGGCGTCGAGATCCTTTTTATAGGTATCGATCGGCAGGATGCCCTGGGCGTAGGTGGTTTCATTAAACCACGGACAGGCGCCGCGCTCTTTGGCCAGCTCGTTGGAGGCCTTCAGCAGATAATACTGGATGGCTTCAAAGGTGCGGTGCGTCAGGTTATTGGCGCTGCCGTCGGAGTAGCGCACGCCGTTTTTCGCCAGGTAGTACGCATAGTTGATCACGCCCACCCCAAGGGTGCGACGGCCCATGGCGCCGCGCTGCGCGGCCGGTATCGGGTAATCCTGGTAATCGAGCAGGGCGTCGAGGGCGCGCACCGCCAGAGTCGCCAGTTCCTGCAGGTCGTCCAGGCTGTCCAGCGCGCCCAGGTTAAAGGCCGACAGGGTGCATAGCGCGATTTCGCCGCTTTCGTCGTTGACGTCTTCCAGCGGTTTGGTCGGCAGGGCGATTTCCAGGCACAGGTTGGACTGGCGGATTGGCGCAATGGCCGGATCAAACGGGCTGTGGGTATTGCAGTGATCCACATGCTGGATATAGATGCGGCCGGTGGAGGCGCGTTCCTGCATCATCAATGAAAACAGATCCACCGCCTTGACGCGGTTTTTACGGATGCCGTCGTCCCGCTCATACTGGGTATACAGGCGTTCAAACTCTTCCTGATCGGCAAAAAAAGCGTCATATAGCCCCGGCACGTCGGACGGGCTGAACAGGGTAATGTCCTCGCCCTTGACCAGGCGCTGGTACATCAGCTTGTTGATCTGCACGCCGTAATCCATATGGCGCACGCGGTTGCCTTCCACCCCGCGGTTATTTTTCAATACCAGCAGGCTTTCCACCTCGAGATGCCACATCGGATAGAACAGGGTGGCCGCGCCGCCGCGCACGCCGCCCTGCGAGCAGGACTTCACCGCGGTCTGGAAGTGCTTATAAAAGGGAACGCAGCCGGTATGGAAGGCCTCGCCGCCGCGGATCGGGCTGCCCAGCGCCCGGATACGGCCCGCGTTGATGCCGATGCCGGCGCGCTGCGAGACGTATTTAACGATGGCGCTGGAGGTGGCGTTGATGGAATCCAGGCTGTCGCCGCACTCAATCAGCACGCACGAGCTGAACTGACGGGTCGGGGTGCGCACGCCGGACATAATCGGCGTCGGCAGCGAGATCTTAAAGGTGGAAATGGCGTCGTAAAAACGCTTTACATAATCCAGGCGGGTGGCGCGGTCATAGCCCGAGAACAGGCAGGCCGCTACCAGGATATACAGGAACTGCGCGCTTTCGTAGATCTGGCCGCTGACACGGTTTTGCGCCAGGTATTTGCCTTCCAGCTGTTTTACCGCCGCGTAGGAGAAATTCATGTCCCGCCAGTGGTCGATAAAACCGTCCATTTCGGCAAACTCTTCGGCGCTGTAGTCCTCCAGCAGATGGCGGTCGTATTTGCCCATTTCCACCAGCCGGGTAACGTGATCGTAAAGCTTCGGCGGCTCAAACTGGCCGTAGGCTTTTTTACGCAGGTGGAACACCGCCAGCCGCGCGGCCAGGTATTGATAGTCCGGCGCATCGCGGGAAATCAGATCCGCCGCCGCCTTGATAATGGTTTCATGGATATCGGCGGTTTTGATGCCGTCATAAAACTGAATATGGGAACGCAGCTCAACCTGGGAAACCGAGACGTTTTCCAGGCCTTCCGCCGCCCAGTCAATCACCCGGTGGATTTTATCGAGGTTGATTTTTTCTTTACTGCCGTCGCGTTTTGTTACAAGCAGACTCTGGTTCATAAGCCACAATACCTGTCTGAGTGATCCCTTGGGATTATGCCGTTGCATAAGCAAAAATAGTGTTTCACTTGGCGGCAAAACACTATATGTAGGGTTATTCGTTAATTTGATAACAAGATAGTGACAAACCAATGCCATTGCAAGGGACTAAAACGCCCCTTTTTGTGGATAACTTGGGGGTGAAATGTTAACGAATTCAGTAAAGCGCTATTTCACCGGCCCTTAGCGTATGTCAATGCTGTGAACAAAAAATTCAAAAAAGGATTATTTTGTATTTTATTAATCTAGAGGTAACGATTTACGTTACTCCCCTTTCGTCACGACTGGTGGCGCGTGTGCAACATGTAATTAACATCGACATTGCCGCCGAGGGAAAAACGATCGCGCAGCGGGTTATAATGCAGGCCGATAATATGGCGCTCGCGCAGGGGCGTGCTTTCAAGCCAGTTCAGCAGCTCCGACGGTTTGATGAACTTCCTGACGTCATGGGTGCCGCGCGGCACGATGCGCAGCAGGTACTCGGCGCCGATGATGGCCATCAGCCAGGCCTTGGGATTGCGGTTCAGCGTCGAGAAAAATACGTCGCCGCCGGGTTTGACCAGCCGGGCGCAGGCGCGCACGATCGAGGCCGGATCGGGCACGTGCTCCAGCATTTCCATGCAGGTCACCACGTCATAGCGTCCGGGGTTGGCCGCGGCGTGTTCCTCCACCGTCTGCTGGATATAGCCGATCTTTACCCCGCTTTCCAGCGCGTGCAGGCGCGCCACCGCCAGCGGCTCGGTGCCCATGTCCAGCCCGGTAACCCGCGCGCCTTCGCGGCACATGCTTTCCGCCAGGATGCCGCCGCCGCAGCCGACGTCCAGCACCGATTTGCCGAACAGGCCGCCGGCGCGCGCCAGGATATAATCCAGGCGCAGCGGATTAATGCGGTGCAACGGCTTGAATTCGCCTTCCAGATCCCACCAGCGCGAGGCGACGGCGTCAAATTTGGCAATTTCCTGCTGGTCGACATTGTCGTGACGCACGACGTCCTGTTTATTGCTGCTGACTTGCGGATTCATCACGCACGCTCCCTTATCGCGTTGGTATTTTCGTTCATACAGGTGTTTCCCGGGTTTGATCTGCCCGCCTGCGGCAAGTATACCGCTAACCTCGCAACTGACCAGCGGCATAACGGTGGAAATCACCGGGGCGGACGCGTTAAGTCGCCGACTATTTTCCCTGAATCACCGATTTATGGTATACTTTGGCACCTTCAAATCCGGGTAGATGCATCAATTAGTAGAGGGATAGCGGCTGCATGAGCGACCTTGCCAGAGAAATAACACCGGTCAACATCGAAGAAGAGATGAAACGCTCTTATCTGGATTATGCCATGTCCGTTATTATCGGACGTGCGCTGCCGGATGTACGTGATGGACTGAAGCCGGTACACCGCCGCGTTTTATTTGCGATGAGCGTGCTTGGTAATGACTGGAATAAACCTTACAAAAAATCGGCCCGCGTGGTCGGGGACGTTATCGGTAAATATCACCCCCATGGTGATTCCGCGGTCTACGACACCATCGTGCGTATGGCCCAGCCGTTCTCGCTGCGTTACATGCTGGTGGATGGCCAGGGTAACTTCGGTTCCGTCGACGGCGACTCAGCCGCGGCGATGCGTTATACCGAAATCCGCATGTCGAAAATCGCCCATGAATTATTGGCGGACCTCGAAAAAGACACCGTGGACTATGTGCCGAACTACGACGGCACCGAGCAAATCCCAGAGGTCATGCCCACCAAGGTCCCCAACCTGCTGATCAACGGCTCCTCCGGTATCGCGGTCGGCATGGCCACCAATATTCCGCCGCATAACCTCACCGAGGTGATCAACGGCTGCCTGGCCTATATCGATGATGAAAATATCAGCGTCGAAGGGCTGATGGAACACATCCCGGGGCCGGACTTCCCCACCGCCGCCATTATCAACGGCCGGCGCGGCATCGAGGAGGCCTATCGCACCGGACGCGGCAAAATCCTGATTCGCGCCCGCGCGGAAGTGGAAGCGGATGCCAAGAGCGGCCGCGAAACCATTATCGTGCATGAAATTCCATACCAGGTGAATAAAGCCCGCCTGATCGAAAAGATTGCCGAGCTGGTCAAGGACAAACGCATCGAGGGCATCAGCGCCCTGCGTGACGAATCCGACAAAGACGGCATGCGTATCGTGATCGAAATCAAGCGCGATTCGGTGGGCGAGGTGGTGTTGAACAACCTCTACTCCCAGACGCAGCTGCAGGTGTCGTTCGGTATCAATATGGTGGCGTTGCACCAGGGCCAGCCCAGGATCATGGCCCTGAAGGACATCCTGTCGGCCTTTGTGCGCCATCGCCGTGAAGTGGTTACCCGCCGCACTATCTTTGAACTGCGCAAGGCCCGCGACCGCGCCCATATCCTCGAAGCCCTGGCCGTGGCGCTGGCCAATATCGATCCGATCATCGAGCTTATCCGCAACGCGCAAAGCCCGACCGAAGCCAAGGCCGGGCTGGTTGCCCGCTCCTGGGAACTGGGCACCGTGGCGGCCATGCTTGAGCGCGCCGGCGACAACGCGGCCAGGCCTGAATGGCTCGAGCCGGAGTTCGGCATCCGCGACGGCAAATATTACCTGACCGAACAGCAGGCCCAGGCGATCCTTGATTTGCGCCTGCAAAAACTGACCGGCCTGGAGCATGAAAAGCTGCTCGACGAATATAAAGAGCTGCTGGAGCAAATCGCTGAACTGATCATTATCCTGGAAAGTCCCGACCGGCTGATGGAAGTGATTCGTGAAGAGCTGAACGCGATGAAGGAACAGTACAACGATGCCCGTCGTACCGAGATCACCGCCAACACCTCAGATATCAATATCGAAGACTTGATCAGCCAGGAAGACGTGGTCGTGACCCTGTCCCATCAGGGTTATGTCAAATATCAGCCACTTACCGATTACGAAGCCCAGCGGCGCGGCGGCAAGGGCAAATCGGCGGCGCGCATCAAGGAAGAAGACTTCATCGACCGGCTGCTGGTGGCCAATACCCACGACACCATCCTGTTGTTCTCCAGCCGCGGCCGCCTGTATTGGATGAAGGTATATCAACTGCCGGAAGCCAGCCGCGGCGCCCGCGGCCGGCCGATCGTCAACCTGCTGCCGCTGGAGCCGAATGAACGCATCACCGCCATCCTGCCGGTGCGGGAATATGAGGAAGGCCGCCATGTGTTTATGGCGACCGCCAGCGGCACGGTGAAAAAGACCGCGCTGACCGAGTTCAGCCGTCCACGCAGCGCCGGCATCATCGCCGTCAACCTCAACGACGGCGACGAACTGATAGGCGTCGACCTGACCGACGGCCAGAACGAAGTCATGCTGTTCTCCGCCTATGGTAAAGTGGTGCGCTTCCCGGAAGGGCAGGTGCGTTCAATGGGTCGTACCGCCACCGGCGTGCGCGGCATCAACCTGGCCGCCAAGGATCGCGTGGTATCGCTTATCGTGCCGCGCGGCGACGGGCCGATTCTGACCGTTACCCAGCATGGGTACGGCAAGCGTACCGCCCAGGAAGAATACCCCACCAAGTCCCGCGCCACGCTCGGCGTGATCTCGATCAAGGTGAGCGCACGCAACGGTGAGGTGGTCGGCGCGGTACAGGTGGCCGATACCGATCAGATCATGATGATCACCGATGCCGGCACGCTGGTGCGCACCCGGGTGTCCGAAGTCAGCATCGTCGGGCGCAATACCCAGGGCGTTACCCTGATCCGCACTGCTGAAGACGAGCATGTGGTGGGCCTGCAGCGCGTCGCCGAGCCCGTGGACGACGAAGAGCTCGACAGCGTGGAAGGCCTGGCCGAAGGCGACGATAGCGAAGATGCCGACATTGAAGACGTCGACGGCGACGATATCGACGAGGAGGATGACGACCAGGCGGCCGGAGACGACGAGCCCAACGCCTGATTGTCGACGTCGCCGCCCGGTGTTACCATAATGCCGGGCGGCCCTGTCGCCCCGGAAAGCCAGCCGCCGCGCTGGCTTTTTTATAGGGTGCCGGTAGTGTAACGGCATACGACGGCCTCCGATTGAACACTATTACCGGAAGTGACTTTTTTGAAATACTTCTCATCATTTCGCACAACGGTAAAAATATCCCGCTATCTGTTTCGCACCCTGGCGTTACTGCTTTGGGCGCTGGGCGCGCTGCTATCGGCTTTTTACATTATCAGCCTGATGCACCAGCGTGAATCCGATTTGCGCCAGGAGTATTACACCGGCTACGGGCAGGCCCAGAACTATATCACCCGCTCCGCCTCCATTATGCGGGAAATAAAATACGTGGCGGAAAACCGGCTGAACGCCGGGCTGGCAGGGCTGGATATGCTTAACGGCGTTTTTGCCGGCAAAACCAGCCGGCCAGAATTTTCGCCGCTGTATCCCAATTCCGACTGTAGCCGCACCGGTACCGAATACCATAATGCCGTCGATTCCCTGAGCTATTTCCTCAGCTATTGGAAAGACAGTTTTTCCGATGCCTATGACCTTAACCGGGTGTTTTATATCAGCGGCGAAAGCCTGTGCATGGCGGATTTCAACTTCCGCAGCGCCTCGTCGGGCACCGCGGCCACGCTGCCAAAAAGCCTGCAGCAGCAGGTAACCAAATACCGTAACGCCCGGCAAAACGGACGCGAGGACGATCTGTACTGGGTGGTGCCTGGCTCGCGTGCCGGCGGCGGCTATTTCTACGTGTTAACCCCCATCTATGTTGCCAATAAGCTACAGGCGTTGCTGGGCATTGAACTGAGCATCCGGCTGGAGGATTTTTCCACCGCCAGCACCTTGCCTATTGGTGTCACCCTGGTGGATCAGAATAATACCCCGGTGATATCGCTGTCCGAAGGGGAGCGTAAAGCCTCGGCGCTGAGCGTGTATCCGGCGCAGGCCAGTTATTATGGTTATACCGATGGTTATAAAAACCTGGTGATGAAAAAAAGCCTGACCCCGTCGTCCCTGAGCATCGTTTATTCGCTGGCGCTGACGACGGTGGTGGAGAATTTCAAGTCGTTGATATTCAACGCCCTGCTGTTAAATCTGCTGTCGGCGACGCTGTTATTCATGCTGGCCTGGCTGTTTGAGCGCAAAATGTTTTCCCCGGCGGAAAAAAATGCCCTGCAGCTGGAGGAGAACGAGCAGTTCAACCGCAAAATTGTCGCGTCGGCGCCGGTCGGCATCTGCATCCTGCGCATCAGCGACGGCGCTAACCTCATCAGTAATGAACTGGCGCACAATTACCTCAGCCTGCTGACCTTCGAGGATCGGCAGCGCATTATCCATATCATCTGCGGCCAGCAGGTGAATTTTGTCGATGTGATGACCAGTAATAACACTAACCTGCAAATAAGCTTCGTTCATTCGCGCTACCTGAATGAAAATGTCGCCATCTGTGTGCTGGTGGATATCAGCGCCCGGGTGAGGATGGAGGAGTCTTTGCAGGAAATGGCGGCGGCGGCGGAGCAGACCAGCCAGGCGAAATCAATGTTCCTGGCCACCGTCAGCCATGAATTGCGCACGCCGCTGTACGGGATTATCGGCAATCTGGATTTAATCAAGACCAAGGCCCTGCCGGACGGCGTCGATCGCCTGGTGATGGCAATGGATAACTCTTCCGCGCTGTTACTGAACATTATCAGTGATATTCTCGATTTCTCGAAAATTGAATCCGAGCAGCTGAAGATTGAACCCCGGTGTTTTTCGCCGCGCGAGGTGGTCAGCCAGATTGCCGGCAATTACCTGTCGCTGGTGGTGAAAAAACGGCTGGGGCTGTACTGCTTTATCGATCCCGATGTGCCGCAGAACCTGCGCGGCGATCCGGTGCGCCTGCAGCAGGTGCTGTCGAACCTGCTGAACAATGCCATTAAATTCACCCGCAGCGGCTGTCTGTTGATCCGCGTCTACCGCCATGACGACTACCTGCTGTTCCAGGTCCGCGATACCGGGGTGGGCATCCAGCAGCGTGAACTGCTGCGGCTGTTCGACCCCTTTGTGCAACTGGGCGGCGGCGGTCAGCAGCAGTCCCACGGCACCGGCCTGGGGTTGGCGATTTGCGAAAAGCTGGTTAACCTGATGGACGGCGATATCGCCGTTGAGTCCGAGACCGGGCTGGGAAGCCAGTTTACCATCCGGCTGCCGCTTTACCAGGCGAGCTACGCCCCCCCGGTGCTGAGCAGCGATCTCTATGGGCGCGTATGCTGGCTGAGCGTGCGCAACGCGGCGCTGGAAATCTACCTGACCCGCCTGCTGGGCGCGGAGGGCATCCGGGTAAAACGTCATACCTGTCAGGACATCGGTTATGAATCGGTGTTTATTACCGATGACGAGCGCACCCCCGCCGTCCGTCCCCGCGTCTGGATCCGTTTTATGCTATCGCATATTGGCCCCGCGCAGGAAATGTCCGAGGGAGAGTGGTGGTTAAGCCCGGCCTTCGCCGACGCGCTGCCGCTGCTGCTGATTAAAATCTACCGTGGCGACCAGGCGCTGCTCCCGGCGCTGCCGTCACCGGCCGCCGTGCAGCAAACCGCCCAGGATCTGAATAACGATATCCGCATCCTGGTGGTGGACGATCATCCGATCAACCGCCGGCTGCTGGCGGATCAGCTTGAATCCCTGGGATATCAGGTGATCACCGCCAACGACGGGGTGGATGCGCTGGGAACGCTGCAAAAACAGTCGGTGGATATCATCCTGACCGATGTCAATATGCCGAATATGGACGGCTATCAGCTAACCCGCCGTTTACGCGGGCAGGGCGTCCGCCTGCCGGTAATCGGCGTTACCGCCAATGCCCTGGCGGAGGAAAAACAGCGCTGCCTGGATGCGGGCATGGATAGCTGTTTGTCCAAACCGGTTACCCTGAGCGTGCTCATGCCCACCCTGGCGCATTTCAGCCAGCTCACCCGCCAGCGGCGCCAACAGTCGCCCGCTGATGCCGGGTAATAGTCAATTGGACGGGTGATGACGCCATGTCGGATAAAACCGATGGGGCGCGGGCACCGGGGCGGGAAATGGGCTGAATGTCGGGCAAAGGCAAAAAAGTGCCGTATGGGCGGCGTAAAACGTCGCCCATGGCAAGGGATGGGGAATTATTCTTTATCCACCGGGGCCATGCTGACCGACGACAGATAATTAAGCAGCGCAATATCGTTTTCCACGCCCAGTTTCAGCATGGCCGATTTTTTCTGGCTGCTGATGGTCTTGATGCTGCGATTCAGCTTTTTGGCGATTTCCGTGACCAGGAATCCCTCGGCGAACAGCCGCAGCACTTCGCTCTCTTTCGGCGACAGGCGTTTATCGCCATAACCGCCGGCGCTTATCCGCTCAAGCAGTTTAGCCACGCTGTCCGGGGTATATTTTTTCCCCTTTTGCAGCGAAGCCAGCGCCTTGGGCAGATCGGTAGGCGCGCCTTGCTTAAGCACGATACCGTCGATATCCAGCTCCAGCACCGCGCTTAAAATGGCCGGATTGTTATTCATGGTCAATACGATGATCGCCAACTGCGGGTAATGGCGTTTGATATATTTAATCAGGGTAATGCCGTCGCCGTATTTCTCGCCGGGCATCGAAAGATCGGTCACCAGGACGTTGGCGTCCAGTTTGCTAAGGCTGTTGATTAACGAGGTGGAATCCTCAAATTCGCCAACCACTTTGACCCATTCAATGGATTCCAGTGATTTGCGAATGCCAAACAGGACTATCGGATGGTCATCGGCAATGATGACGTTCAGATTATTCATAATGTTGACTACCTTGCATGCTGTAGCAGTTTAATGACAAAAACATCAATTTGGTGGATATCGTTGCCGATTTTTGTATTATCATTTTGTATAGTAGCTTGTTTTATATGTTGTTCCAGGGTCTCACACAACAACTTGCCCGGGACCAGGTTCAGCATGGCAAAGACGCCTTTGAGGCGGTGCGCGGTCTGGGCCAGAGCGCTCAGGTCGCCGCTCTCGGCTTCAGTATACAGCCTCTTGACGTCATCGGGTACTGTATCGGCAAAGAGGGTAAAATAGTCGCTGGAAATCAGTTGCTCCAGGGCCGCTTCTTCGCCGTACGGCGCGGCCGGTTCCACGTCCCTGCCGTTATCGGTTTGCGCCAGCCTGAGCTCCATCAATTGTAGCATGCCGTCAAGCAGCGGCCCGCTCAGGTTGTAGTTTACCCGCAGACGGTGCGGCGCCAGCGTGGTAATCGCCGGTTCATCGCCGTGCAGCAACACGGCAAAATCTTCCAGCCGGTTAATATCGTCGGTCAGCAACAGATCGTGCTCCTGCACCAGGTGATGCTCATCGGGATACAGGCACTCCGCCCCCCACTGGGTCAGCATTTCGCTGACGATGACCCGCACTTCCTCATTGGCGATATCCAGCAGCACCAGGGTTTCGTCCAGGATGTCCTCCCGATCGTCCGCGTCGTCGCCGGTTTCCGCCAGCGGCAGCCGCAGCCTGACCCGATAACGGGTGCCGATATCGGCTTTGCTGTGGATATCCAGGCTGCCGCCCATCTTTTTGCATAATTGGGAGCAAAGGAACCAGGAGAGGGCGGATCCGCGCTGGTAATGATCTTCCTGCGCCCGGCTGACGAACGGCTGCTGCAGATTGGCCAGTTCCCCCGCGCTGATGCCGCTGCCGGTATCGCTGATGGTACACAGCAGGGTATCGGGACGGGAAGGGTCTTGATCAACCGATAAGGCAATCTTGCCGAACCGGGTACTGATAATGCTGTAATCCAGCAGCAGCGAGATGATTTTTTTTACCGCGCCGGCGTCGCCCATCTGCCGTTGGTTCAACGGCAAACGGTAGTGGTTATACAGGCTCAGGCCTTTTTGCCGCAGGGCGGGCAAACGCTCCACCAACAGGGCGTCGATAAGTTTTGGCAGGGAAAATACCTCGGGGACCGGTTGCCAGTCCTGGATTTCCAGCGCCGTGATCAGGCGCAGGTTGTCAAACAGCGCCGCCAGCCGTGACGACTCGTTTTTCAGCTCCGCCAGGCAACGTTCCCGGTCCTGGTCGGTGGCGGCGTTCGCCAGGGCATCGGTCAGTTCGTTAATCGCCACCAGCGGCTGGTTTAATTCATCCTGGAAGTTGGTCAGGATGGCGCGGCGGGCCTGGTGGTTTTTCGCCAGTTCCTGCTGCGCCTGCTGCAGCCTTTTATTCACCAGCACCTCTTTATCATGATCCAGTAGCTGGAACAGATAGGTTTCAGGGGACAGCTGGCTTTTGAACATGCGGATTTCGTAGACTTCGTTATTGACCGTCGCCTGGATGATGCCCTGGTGGCTTTCGGCCAGGTTGGCGATTTTTTGCAGGCTGAGATGGGGCAGCAGGTGATCGCCAATTTTGTTGCTGGCGACCAGGCTGTTATCGCTGAAGTTGTACACCAGCAAACCCAGGGGCAGGTTGGCTATCACTTCCTCGCCCAGGATGCGGTGGGATTTCAGCGCCTGCGCCATATTCTCGCGCGGCCGCAGGAAATGCTGGCGCACCAGGTAAATGCCCAGCAGCGAGAGAGCAATCAACAGCAGGTCAATGGCAAGCGGCCAAATATTGTTGCGCAGCAAATCAACGGTCAGGCTGCCCAGCGGCACGCGATAGACCAGGTTCAGCGGCGCATTGGCAAACTGCGCGGTGATGGCCAGCGTCGAGCCGGCTATCCGGTTGGTCACGGACTGCGCGTCTTGCTGCCCGTCGTCGGTGATGCCACTGGACTCATCGGCGGACACCAGGGAAAAATTGGCCCGCGCCATGTTCAGCGGGATGACATCGTTGATCGGCAGGTCAAAGGCGACAATGGTGGCGAGGTGTCCCGGCTGGTTGATGATAATCCGCTGGGTAAAGAAATAGTCGTTTTGGAAGCGGAACTTGCGCAGCGGCGAGAAACTTTCGCGCTCGTCGAGAATATTGGCCTGCTGCAGCATTTCGGCCCGGCGCGATTTGACCAAGGCGCTGATATAGCTGTCCTCGAACCGCGGCGCGATATCCCGCAGCGCCTGCGTGGAAATCAGCGTCAGGCTGTTATCGACGCCGTTGAGGTAAAACAGGGAATAATTATTGCTCTCGGCGCCCCACAGGATATCCAGGTAGTCGGACATCTTGACCGCCGTGGCCAGGGTGGCGTTCTCATGGGCGCCAAAGATCAGGCCGTCGGTTTTTTTATGCGGCTTTTCGATGTAAAACACCTCCGGACGCAGGCGGGTTTCGTGAATATTCCCCAACATAACGTCCGTCGCGCTGGTGCTGGAAGATTCGTCATAAAGCCGGTCCGCCACGAAACGGTAGGTATCGATGCGTTTTTGCAGCGCCAGGGTGATGGTGGCCATGCTGTGCTGTTTCTCAATGATATACGCATTGACGGCATGGAAACCGAACAGCCACAACGACAGCAGCAGTAATAAAATAAATACCAGCAGGCCGCGGGTCAGCGCCGCCGAGGTCAGGGTCAGGTTCTTAATTTGCATATGTGTTTTTCATCACCGGCTTTTTTTACCGGGTCACCCGACGCGCGCTCAGGGTGACCACCAGAAGTAACAATGCGACGCAGCCAAACGCGGCGAACAGGCTGGTCAAATGGGCAATAAAGCCAATCAGCGCCGGGCCGGCCAGGATGCCGGCGTAGCCGACGCCGGAAATAGCGGCCAGGGCCAGGTTGGGCGGCATATCGGTTTGCCTGCCCACCACGCTGAACAGCAGCGGCACCAGGTTCGACGCGCCCAATCCCACCAGCATGAAGCCCAGCAGCGTCACCGCCGGCTGGTCGATAAAAATAGCCAGCCCAATGCCGGCCGACGCGCACAGGCTGCCGGCCGCCAGGGTATGATAACGCCCAATGGCGTTGATCAGCCGGTCGCCGTTAAGCCGGCCGATGGTCATGGCGATGGAGAACAGGGCATATCCCAAGCCGCCCTTGGCGCTATCGAGCCCGCGCTCGACGGTCAGGAACAATGCGCTCCAGTCAAGCATGGCGCCTTCGGTTAAAAACAGGATGAAGCAGAGCAGTCCGATAAACATGACCTTGCCGCGCGGGCGCGCGAACAGCGGGCCGGGATCGTTTTCCTGGCGCTGCGACAGCAGGTCGCGCCCGGCATACAGCATTAAGGCGACGATCAGCAGGTCGGCGACGGCAATCGACCAAAACGGCGTACAGCCCAGCCACAGCAGGATGCTGACCAAACCGGCGCCGGCGATGCCGCCGATACTGAAAAACCCGTGAAATCCCGACATCATCGCCCGGCCGCTGGCTTTTTCCACCGCCACCGCCTGGATGTTCATACTGATATCCATCGCTCCCAGCCCGATACCGAACAGCAGCAGCGACAGGCCCAGCGAAACTAAGGTGTGCGTCAGCGCCAGGGCCGGCAGCGCCAGGCAGAGCAAAACGCCGGCGCCGATAATCAGCCGCTTGCAGCCCAGCCTGGCGGCCAGCGGCGCCGCCAGCGGCATGGCCATCAAGGAACCGATGCCCAGGCAAAGCAGCAACAGGCCGAGGGAGGCGTCGCCGATATCCAGGCGCAGCTTGGCGAAGGGCACCAGCGGCGCCCAGGCCGACATGCCGAAGCCGGCAATAAAGAACACAATACGTGTGGCGATGCGTACCGGCAGGGCGGCGTGCTGTGGTGTATCTACGGTCGTCATTAAGCTTCCTGAATATCCCGCCTGGAAATAGATAAAAGAAACGCAGTGCCGCGATCGTTAATCGATGCCGCCGCCCCGGCGTTCAAGCCATAACGCTATCAGCCGCACGACATAGTCTTGTTCAGCGGCGCCTAACGCTTGCCCCTTGGGGATGCCATGCCATTTTTCGAGACACCCCCGGCAGCAGGTGGCGGTGGCATGCTGGGCGACGAACGCCGGATGGCCGCGCCAGGGCGTCTGCTTACCGTCTTTGGCCGGCAGCGCCGGCGCCAGCCGGGCGGCGATAAAATCCCGCGCGTGGGAAAGCACGACCGCCGTACCTTTATTACGCAGGTAGGCCAGGTCTTTTTCATTGAGTCGGAATTTTGACCGGAAAGCGGATCGCTGTAAGCGATCCCAGATGATGTCGATATCCTGGTCTTGCCGCATGTGGTCTCCCGCTGTCCGGCGGCCATGGCGCAAGCGGCCACGGCCCCGGAAAATGACGGCATGAAGTGTACCATAATCAGGGCCTGATGACGAAGTGCGCCGTACAGGGCCGCGGGGACAAAAAGGCGTTAAATGCGTTTTAATGTGATTGATATCTGGTTTTTGTATTTTAGTTTTTTTTCGGCGGCGCTTATAAATAATGCGTGCCCGCGCTGATAAGTCGATATTTATCCAAAAACATTTTGCGAATATGCCCATCGGACAAAAATTATGTTTTATTTGCTAACATTTATTAATGGATATTAATAATTTATTTTGGCTCAAAAAAAAGCCGGGGAAGTCACCGGCGAGGGAAAAGATAAATAATGATGATAGGTAATGATGAGAGTAACAATGAAATTCAATGATGATAGCGTTGTTAATAATAGTCTAAAAATACAGCGCGTTTTGACACAAAGTGCTATTGCGGATTATCTTAAATAACTTATTGTTTTTTAATGAATAAAATATTAAATTTACCCATTTGTTGCGTTGGGTGACTATTTTTTATTGTTTGCTTAAAAGGCGATAAGTTCCCATGTGGTAACATGATTAAATATAAACTTTGCATTTTGAAACACTGTAAGCTATTTGGTATCATTTTAACGCTAGTATAATATCGCAATTATTGCAAAATGAAATGGCTTATCGAGACGTAATAAATCTTTTAAGCACTCCGAAACAATGGTGGCAAAGATAATAAATACTCGAGGATAAAAGAATGAAACTCCACGTTCTATCCCTGCTCATCCCTGCGTTGCTGGCAGCCGGTTCGGCCGGCGCCGCGGAAATCTACAATAAAGACGGTAATAAACTGGACCTGTACGGCTCGCTCCATGGCTTGCACTACTTCTCCGATAATAAAGGCAACGATGGCGACAAGACCTATACCCGTTTCGGCTTCAAAGGCGAGACCCAGATCAACGACCAGCTCACCGGCTACGGCCAGTGGGAATATGAAATCAAGGCCAACAATACCGAGGGCAGCGATTCCAACGACGGCAACCACACGCGCTATGGCTTCGCCGGCCTGAAATTTGGCGACTATGGTTCCTTTGACTACGGTCGTAATGACGGCGTGCTGTACGATGTCGCCGCCTTCACCGATATGCAGCCCGAATTCGACGGCTCCACCTACGGCGCCGATCAGTTTATGTTCCAGCGCACCAGCGGCGTGGCGACGTACCGCAATAATAATTTCTTCGGCCTGGTGGACGGCCTGAAATTTGCCCTGCAGTACCAGGGCAAGAATGCCGACCCGGAAGAGTCGGCCAACGGGCGAGACGTGCTGGGGCAAAACGGCGAAGGCTACGGCATGTCGCTAAGCTACGATCTCGGCATGGGCGTCAGCGCGGCGGGCGCATTTTTCAACTCGAAACGCACCGACGATCAAAACGGCGCCCGCACCTATAATACCATCATGGGACGCGGCGACCGGGCTGAAGGATACTCCGGCGGGTTAAAATACGATGCCAACCAGGTTTACGTGGCGGTCATGTTTACCCAGTCCTATAACGCGGCGCCTTTCGGCTCCAGTGATTCAAGCGTTTACGGTTACGCGAATAAAGCGCAGAGCTTCGAAGCCTATGCAGACTACAAATTCGACTTCGGACTGGTGCCGTTCGTCGGCTATAACCAGACCCGCGGCAAGGACCTGGGGCAGGGTGGCGACAACAATACCTACCAGAATGAAGATTTAGTGAAATTTGTCGATGTGGGCACCAGCTATTACTTCAATAAAAACCTCTCTACCTATGTAGATTACAAAATCAACCTGATGGATGACGATAACTTTACCGATGCCGCCGGTATCAATACCGACGACGTGGTCGCGTTAGGCTTGGTATATCAGTTCTGACGCCAGGGCGGAACGGGAGGCGCTTGCGTCCCGTTCCGTTTTTAATTTCATTATTAATAGTATAATTTATTCCTCCTGTTTTATGCCAGCAGCTAAACCTCAATTAAACGTCTTGCCGACAATACCGTTTTAATAAAAACATGACCAATAAGTGAGCATGCTAATCTAATTAGCGTGGTGGTTTTAATTTGGGCGCGATGAGGGGGTAAAATGATCCGGTATATTTTTAACTATATGATAAATTGATATTTATTACTTAATATTCAATGCGAAAATAATCTTTTTTCATCTAAATTTAAAAGCGATTTCATTTATTGTTTATTGAGGTTACAGCTTTAATATTTCCTTCGGTCGGTTGAATCGCTAAATTCAATTAGGTATTATCGCGACTCATGTCAGAAACTATTCTTTGAGCAGGTTGTTCTTGCCTGCCGTCAATCCGTTTATTGGCGTGGCAGTGGCGCAATGCACTATATACACCGAGGATATTATAATGAAACTATGTCTTAATTATGCCCTGATGCCGGTTTTAGTCTTTACCGGCGCGGCGGGCGCGGTCGAGATCTACAACAAGGACGGCCATAAGCTGGATTTGAACGGTACCTTGGCCGGGGTACATTATTTTAAAAATAATAATGTCGACACCGATCAATCCTATATGCGGTTCGGTTTTCTCGGTGAAACACAGGTCACCAACCAGCTGACCGGCTACGCCCAGTGGCAATACCAGGCTTTGCTGGATCAGGATGAAAAAGACGAATCCCGTGATATGACCACGCGTTTGGGATTTATCGGGCTGAAGTTCGGCGACTATGGATCGTTTGATTACGGTCGCAACTGGGGCGTGCTGTACGATGTGCTGTCCTGGACCGACCGGCTGCCGGAGTTTGGCGGCGACGCCTTCGGGGCGGACGATTACCTGTCCCAGCGGGCTAATAACCTGGCAACCTACCGTAATGCCGGCTTCTTTGGCCTGGTGGAAGGACTGGACGTGGCGCTGCAATACCAGGGGGCCAACGCCGCCGGTGAAAAAAAAGGCAAGGGTCGCGGGCTTAGCGCGGCCAACGGCAATGGCTATGGCATGTCTGCGACCTATGACCTGGGCCATGGCATCAGCGCCGCGGGCGCGTTCAGCAGCGCCAGCCGCACCGGCGGGCAGAAAAAGCTGGAATACGGCCGCGGTGGCGATAAGGTTAACGCCTACTCGGGCGCGCTAAAATATGACGCGCAAAACCTGTACTTAGCGGTGATGTATACCCAAAGCTACAACCTGGCGCGGTTTGGTGATTTCGAGGATGACGGCAAAATCAGCGGATTTGCGCACAAAGCCCAAACCCTGGAGGTGGTGGCGCAATATATGTTTGATTTCGGCCTCACCCCTTCATTGGCTTATCTCCAGACCACGGGTGTCGATATAGAAAAATACGGTCGTCAGCCTCTGAGAAAATACGTTGATGTCGGCGCCACCTATAGTTTCAATAAAAATCTGGCGGCTCATGTCGATTATCAAATCAACCTGCTGGACGGCAACGAGTTTAGCGAACGGGCGGATATCAAGCGTAATAATATCGTCGCGGTGGGAATGGTGTATCAGTTCTGACAGGGCAACTATACCATCGGGCCGGGCCTAGGTTCGGTGTCCGGTCCACGTTAGTAGCGGCAGGCCGGCATGCAGGCTATCCTGCCCGCACTGTGCCCGCCACCGGTCTGCTAACGGTGGCGCTGGCGAATCAGCGACTTCTTACGCGTTTCTTTAACAGCCATAACCAACGAAAATACCGCGATGCCGAGCAATACGGCGATGAGAATCAAATTCTGCATTGTCTTTGCCCTCTGTTATTTTTAATAAAAGAGGATTTTCCTTGAATCTGCCCCCGCCGGCTATCAGAGTATTCTGTTTACCAGTTAGAAATTCCGGCTGTTTAGTGCCATTCCGGGTGAAAGTAGCATTTTAAGCTAAAAACCCCGCTATATCCTTGTCATTTGTAACGGTTTAAAAACCACGACAAAAACGATGAGTATCCACTATTCTACATAGGTGGCGCGGCGGACATGCTCCGTTAGTCCACGTCGCGCATGACCCCGTCGGGGAACGGCCCCATCATGGCTTAAGGGAAAAGATTAATGAGACTATCTGCATTATTTCGTCGCGCGTCGCTCTGCGCAGCGGTACTGATGACGACGTTGGCCGCCGCCTTCGCGGCGCAGGCGGCGCCGACACCGGCCAAGGTCACCTTTGTCCAGGAATGGCCGGTGGCGGACGGCTTCTGGATCCCCTGGACGCTGGGTAAAGCCAAGGGCTTTTACCTGGAAGAAGGTATCGATCTGAATATCGTCGCGCCGCCCACGGTGGCCGATACCATGAAATTCCTCGGCACCGGCCGCGCCGACGTGGCGTTTACCACGGTGATGGATATTATCTTCGCCAAGGAGCAGGGCGCCCCGGTGATCGCCATCGGTCGCTATGGCAGCGGCAATAACTGGGGCATCTTTACCCCGCAGGGCCATCCGGTAACCGTCAGGGAGCTGAAAGGTAAGAAAATCGGCATCTATAACGACGCCTGGACCAAGGCACAGCTATCCCTGGTGCTGAAAAGCGCCGGCATGACGCTGGACGATGTGCAAATGGTCGCCGCCGCGGATGATACGGTGCCCCTGCTGCTGCAAAATCGTGTCGACGCCACCACCGGCATTACCAACGCCGAAGGAACGGAAATTGCCGTGACTACCGGGCAAAAACCGGAATTCCTGGCGGCCACGGCGCACGGCGTGCCCGATACGCCGATCTTTATGTTTGCCGGCAACCAGCAGTGGCTGAAGAAAAATCCCGAGTTGGCCAAGGCCTTTATGCGCGCCACCGCCAAAAGCATCCGTTATGCCATTGAGCATCCGGACGAGGGTACCGCGGCGTTTGCCGCCCAGTACAGCAAAGCCTACGATCCCGCTTTTGTGCAACAGCAGTGGCAGGACACCATGGCGATACTGGGTAAACCGGACAAGGATCAGCTCAGGCTGAACGACGACGCCTGGAGCGCGCTGCTGACCGCTATTACCGGGGTAGGCATCGTCAAGCAGACGCTGCCCGCCGCCCAATACTACACCAACGACTTCCTGCCGCAGGAATAAAGCGGGCGGTTATGCCCTGGCCCGCGTCCCGGCACGATATCCCGGGCGCGGCTCGAACAGCGCGGCGTTTGGCGCCGGTAGCGGGCTGAGCTGATCCCGCCCGGCATCGGGCTCGTCAAGCCGGGCGGTTTGCGCCAGCGCCCGCTCAATGCGCTCCGTGCCCAATGCAAAAGGCAGCCGCGCCGCGTTGTCCTGGGAAATCTTTATCCCCAGGGCAATCTGTTTAATCCGCTCGGCAACCGATCCGGCCACGCCCAGCTGACGCAGGGTCAGCGGCGTGGAAAACGATCTCAGCAACTGCAGTAAATGGTCCTGCGCCTGCGGCCGGTCCTCATCCAGGAAGGACTGGACCACCAGCCCGAATCCCACCAGTTCGCCATGCAAAAAACCATGCAGATCGGGATGGTAGGTCATGCTGTTGTGTACCGCATGGGCGATGCCGATGCGGGGAAATTCATCGCGCATGCTATTGGCCATGCCGGCCAGGGCAATCACCGCGTCCACCACCTTTACGAACACCGGCGTGGCGACGCCGGCCTCGTTATCGGCCAGCGCCTGCGCCCCCGACTGTTCAAAGATATCCAGCGCCAGCCTGGCCGCCTGCGCCTTGAGCGCCAGCGACAGGCTGCTGTCGTCCCGGCGCAGGTAAGGCTCGAACTCATACCATTTGGCCAGCGCGTCCACGATGCCGGCTTTCAGGTAGCGCACCGGCGTGGCGGCGATAATGCCGCTGTCCACCAGCACCCATTCCGGCGTGCGCTGCAAGGGCATGGAGTTCAGGTGGCCGCCGGCCTCGGTGTATAACACCGAGATGGGCGACCAGGCGGCGCAGGTGGCGGCAATGGTGGGCACGGTAATCAGCGGCAGCCGCCCGCTGGATTCGGCAATGCCCTTGGCCGTATCCAGCACTTTACCGCCGCCGATGCCGATAACCAGCCGGATGCCCTGGGCCGCCGCCTGCGCGCTAAAGGCGCCGATGGTGGCGCGAGTGCATTCGCCCTGTAGAAAATAGTGCTGGCAGCTAATGCCCTGGTCGCC
Source organism: Acerihabitans arboris (assembly GCF_010131535.1). Lineage (GTDB taxonomy): Bacteria > Pseudomonadota > Gammaproteobacteria > Enterobacterales > Enterobacteriaceae > Acerihabitans > Acerihabitans arboris. The sequence goes on along the minus strand of NZ_WUBS01000017.1, from coordinate 52,340 downwards.
GAAACTGGTCTCCAGGGCCTGCCGCGTCGCCTGCCAGGCGCGGGGACTGGTGATGATCATCACCCGATCGCGCGTTATCGGCGCGACAAATTCGCCGATGCGTTTAATCAGTCCCGCCTCGTTCAGGTAATTCTGGGGTGCTTTAACCACAATCACGATATGCGTCTCCTTATCCTGCCGACACGATCGGCGCGGGTCTGCGCCGATGCGCCCGGACACCAGGGTGCCAGGCTATTTCTGCATGCCCCACCGCTTGACGGTAACCCGCTCAAGCGTGGTAAAAATCAGGCCTTCGACCAATAAACCGATGATGATCACCGAGATCAGCCCGGCAAACACCCGGTCGGTATAGAGTTCGTTGCGATTCTGGAAAATGTACCAGCCCAAGCCGCCTTTACCGCTCGACGCGCCGAACACCAGCTCGGCGGCAATCAGGGTACGCCACGCAAAGGCCCAGCCGATTTTCAGGCCGGACAGGATGGAGGGCAGGGCGGCGGGGATCAGGATATGCCAGACGTACCGCAGGCCCCGTAGCCCGTAGTTGCGGCCGGTCATGCGCAGGGTGTCGGAAACGCCCAGGAAACCGGTATAGGTATTTACCGCCATCGGCCACATCACCGAATGCACCAGCACAAAAATCAGGCTGTTTTCCCCCAGGCCGAACCACAGCAGCGACAGCGGCAGCAGGGCGATGGCGGGCAAGGGGTTAAACATCGAGGTCAGGGTGCCTAATATATCCCGGCCGACGCGCGTCGATACCGCCAGCGAGCTTAACGCCAGCGCCAGCACGGTGCCGATCGCGTAGCCTTTTACCAGGGTGCCGAGCGACATGCCGATTTTGGCCGGCAGTTCCCCGCTGGCCATATCCTGCGCGAAGGCGGTAAAGGTCTGGATAAAACCGGGTAATAACAAATCATTGTTTTGCCAGCGGGCCGCGCCTTCCCACAGGGCAATCAGCACCAGCAGAATAACCGACTTGCGCAGCCAGGCCCGGTTCCACAGCCGCGTGGGCCACGGCAGCGGCGTTGCCAGGCTCAGCTCGGCAATCGGCGGCAGTTCCAGCTGATACTCTGGACGAATGGGTGGATGCATGCTCATGGCAGAAATTCCTGGCATTGTGGTGTTACATAAACAGCGATCACCTGGCGCCGCCGACGACTTTAAACCGGGGTTTGGCCACCGCGTCCCGGTCAGGCTGCGCCGCCGCGGGATCGCTGAACAACACATCGTGGATGCGCTGGGCGGTGTGCTGGAAGTCGCCGCCGCCAACATCGTTGATGCCGAACTGGTGACTATTGATCTCCGCCCGCACCCGGCCCGGATGAGGCGACAGCAGCAGTATGCGGCTGCCCACTACCAGCGCTTCCTCTATGGAATGGGTAACGAATAACAGCGTAAAGCGCACCTCTTCCCACAGCGCCAGTAGCTCTTCCTGCATTTTGCGCCGCGTCAGGGCGTCTAGGGCGGCGAAGGGTTCGTCCATCAGCAGCACCTTGGGTTCCATGGCCAGCGCCCGGGCAATGGCCACCCGCTGCTTCATGCCGCCCGACAGGGTATGAGGATAGGCGTCGGCAAAGGCCGCCAGGCCGACCTTGTCGAGGAAATAACCGGCACGCTCGCGGGCTTCCGCCCGCCGGGCCTTGCCGCTCGCCAGCAGCGGGAACATGACGTTTTCCAAGACGGTTTTCCAGGGCGGCAACTGATCGAATTCCTGAAACACCATCAGACGGTCCGGGCCAGGCTGCGTGACGCGTTCCCCATCCAGCATTATGCTGCCGCTCATGGCCGGCAGGAAACCGCCGACCGCCTTCAGCAGGCTCGATTTGCCGCAGCCCGACGGCCCGAGCAGCACGAACCGGTCGGCCGGAAAGACATCAAAACTGACATCATGGGTGGCCCGCACGACGCGATGGTGCGTGCGATATTCAAGATTCAACGCGCCGACCCGCAACAGCGGCGCGCCATCTGGAGCCTGCTGGATATGTAATGTCATCATGTGTTTCCTTTAACTCGGGATCCCGGCGACTCAACTGCCGGGCAGGGCGTAGGCTTCGGGGAAAAAGTAATCCTTCCACGAGCCGGCGCTGTTTTTCAGGATACCCAGCTCATGCAGTTTCTCCGCGTAAACAAAGGTCTTCTGCGGCGCGATGGTAAAGTCATTTTCCGGATCGTTGACAATCTTCTCGATAAGCTCCAGCGGCAGATGGGACTGCTCTACGCGGATATAGGTCTTGGCCGCCGCGTTTTTATCCGCTTTGATAATCTGCTCCGCCTCGGCCAGGGCGTCGAAAAAAGCACGGTAGGTCTTCGGGTTTTCGTCATGGAACTTTTCGGTGGCGTACAGCAGGTTAAAACTGCCTTTGCCGCCGAGCACATCGTAAGAGCTCAGGATCTTATGGATATTGGGATGTTCCAGCGCCTGGTACTGGAACGGCGGGCTGGAGAAATGAGCGGTGATTTCCGCGCCGCCGGAGATAAGCGCGCTGGTGGCGTCGGGATGCGGCAGGCTGAGGGTAATGTTATCGAATTTTTTATATTCCGCGTTGCCGTACAGGCGGGCGGTTTCGATTTGCAGGGTGCGGGATTGAAAACCCACCCCGGCGGCGGGAACGGCGATCCGGTCTTTATCGGTCAAATCGCGAACGCTTTTCACCGCCGGATTATTGCTCAGCAGATAGTTGGGCATCGAGCCGAGCGCGGCCACCGCCTTGACATTCTGTTTGCCGCGCGTACGGTCCCACACGGTCAGCGCCGGCGGCACCCCGGCGGAAGCCACGTCCAGCGCGCCGGTCAGCAAAGCCTCGTTCATCGCGGTGGCGCCGGAGATGCTATGCCAGTCCACCTTGATGTCCAGGCCCTGTTCTTTACCGTGTTTCTCAATCAGCTTCTGGTCGCGCACCACATCCAGGATCAGATAACCGATGCCAAACTGCTGCGCGATACTGATGGTTCCCTCCGCCCGCGCCGGGGCAGTGCCAAACAATAAACCGAAGGCGGCAACAATGCCGATGCCTTTAAAAAGTGCATTCATTCATGTTATCCCAAAATAGTGAGGCATATTATTCGCTCTATCATAAATTGATGCGACCCAAATTGTTAAAGTGTTTTTTGGAATAAATTAGAAGCAGATGTTTATGCGATATTTGACTTTATTTAGTTTATTTTCGGCATTGGTAAAATTGGCCTAAAGTTAATTTTCGTCTATCCATAGTTAATTCTTGTCGTTTGGCGACAAGTTCTTCGGCGATATAGTGACGACAACCACGCAGGGCAATAACGCCATGCCAAATAGAGTTATACACCGCCTTAAGGCAGGAGAATAAAACGTGCCGATTTTCCAGCACCCCTTTTTAAGAGACTATGTCGCCGCCCGGCTGACGGATATCCAGGTTACGCCGGACGTGGCCGCCACGGTGGCGGATAACCTGGTGGACGCCTGCCTGAAAGGCCATGACTCCCACGGCGTGACCATGCTGCCGCGTTATATTGCCGCCATAAGCGAAGGCGGGCTGCGTCCCCAGGCCCAGGCCGTGGTGACCCTTGACGCCGGCGCCGTGCTGTCGTTTAACGGCGGCCAGGGTTTCGGCCAGGTCGTGGGCCGTCAGGCGATAACCGCCGGCATAGCGCGGGCAAAGGAATATGGCGTGGCGGTGATCGGCCTGGCCGATGCCCACCATCTTGGCCGTATCGGCGCCTGGGCGGAACAGGCGGCACGGGCCGGGCTGGTTTCCATCCACTTCGCCAATGTCAACAGCCGCTCGCCGGTGATGCCCTGGCAGGGACAACAGCCGCGCCTGGGCACCAACCCTTTTTGCGTCGGCATTCCGGTTGCGGACGGCCGCCATCCGCTGATCCTGGATTTTGCCACCAGTATTATCGCCGGCAATAAGGCGCGGCTGGCCTGGAACGCCGGCCGGCCGTTGGCCCCGGGCTGTATTGTCGACGATCGGGGCCAGCCCGCCGTCGATCCGCGCTGGCTGATGACGGAACCTTTCGGCGCGCTGCTGCCGTTCGGCGAACACAAAGGGTCCGGCCTGTCGGTGGTCTGTTCGCTGCTGGGCGCGGCGCTGACCGGCGGCATGACCGAGCGGCATGACAACCGTGATAAAAAGCGCATCCTCAACAGCATGCTGTCGATTATCATCGACCCGGAAAAACTGGGGGGGGCGGGCAATTATCAACAGGAGATCGCCGGCCTGCTGGATTGGGTGCGCAGTTCCCGCGAGGATGGAGCCTTATTATTGCCCGGGGATGCCGAGCAGGAAAAATATGAACAACGACTGCGCGAGGGTATTGACATCGACGCTACCAGCTGGGCGCAGTTAGCCGCCCTGGAAAAACAGGGCGCCGCGACTTTTTGATTCTTCTCTTTCATTAATCCAGGAAAACTATTATGCATCTGGCCCGTTTCCCACGCCTGGCCTTAGGCCAGTTCCCGACACCCTTGGAGGCGTTACCCAATTTAAGCCGTTACCTTGGCGGCCCGACCCTGTATATCAAACGTGACGATAATACCGGCCTGGCCAGCGGCGGCAATAAAACGCGCAAACTGGAGTTCCTGCTGGCCGACGCCGTACGCCAGGAGGCCGATGTGATCATTACCCAGGGAGCGACGCAATCCAATCATGTGCGCCAGACTATCGCCGGCGCCGCTAAACTCGGCCTGAAAACCCAGGTGCTGCTGGAGACGCGGGTGGATAAATTCGGCGAGGAATACCAGCGTTCCGGCAATATATTGTTGGATAACCTGCTTGGCGGCACCATCGTCGAACATCTGCCGGCCGGCACCGATATGCAACTGGCCATGGAAAACCTGGCCGACAACCTGCGCGCCCAGGGCCGCCGGCCCTACGTGATCCCGGGCGGCGGTTCCAACGCCATCGGCGCGCTCGGCTATGTCGCCTGCGCCGAAGAACTGCTTTACCAGTCCAGCCAACAGCGGCTGCGTATTGATCATATCGTCCATGCCACCGGCAGCACCGGCACCCAGGCCGGACTGCTCAGCGGCCTGGAGGCCAGCAACAGCGGCATTCCGGTACTGGGCATCAGCGTGCGCGCGCCCAAGGCCAGGCAGGAGGAAAATGTCTACGCGCTGGCCGCGCGCACCTGGCAGCTGCTGGGCGCACGCGGCGAACTGGACCGCGCCCGGGTGGCGGTTAACAGCGACTATGTGGGCGAAGGCTACGGCCTGCCTACCGCGGGCACCCTGGAAGCCCTGCGGCTGCTGGCCCGGCTGGAGGGCATTCTATTAGATCCCGTCTATACCGGCAAAGGCATGGCGGGGCTTATCGATCTGATCCGCAAAGGGCAGTTCAAACAGGGTGAAAACGTGGTGTTTATCCATACCGGCGGTTCGGCGGGGCTGTTCGGCTATCGCCAGCTGCTGGAGCAACAGGCGGCGCAATGAGTCCATTCCTGTTGGGGATCCTGGGCGGCATGGGGCCGCTGGCCACCGTCGATCTGATGCAAAAAATCATCCAGGAAACCCCCGCGCAACGCGATCAGGAGCATGCGCCGGTGGTGGCCTGGAATGTGCCGCAAATCGCCGACCGGCAGCAGGCGCTGGCAGGCTTAGGCCCGTCGCCGCTGCCGGATTTGCTGTATGGCCTGGCGCAGCTTAACCGGGCCGGCGCCAGCCATATACTGATCGCCTGCAATACCGCCCACCACTGGTACGCGGCGCTAGCGGCGGCCAGCCGGGCGCCGCTGCTGCATATCGCCGACGCCACCATGGATAGCCTGCGACCGGTGCAGGGCGAGCGCATCGGGTTAATCGCCACCCAGGGCACGCTGGACGCCGGCTGGTTCCAGCAGCGCATAACCGCGCTCGGCGGCCAGACGCTGGCGCCTTTGCCGGAGGAAATGCGCGCGTGGTTTGTGCCCGGCTGTTACGCGGTAAAACGCGGCGAACTGCGTAAAGGGGGCGAGCTGTTGTCCCTGCTGGCCGCGTCGCTGACGGAGCGCGGCGCCGGGCGCTTGATTCTTGCCTGCACCGAGGTGCCGCCGGCGCTGGCGGCCATCGACTCGCCTTGGCAATCGATCGGCATTGATCCGACCCGGGCGCTGGCGCGGGCCGCCGCGCGGCTGTGGCGGGATCACCGGGATCGCGCGGCCATGGCGTAAATTCCCCGGCGGCCTTCCCCCGCCGGCATCCCCGGCAAACCCGCGCCAATGATATGAGCTCCCCGCCGTTTCCCCGCGCCTGTTTCCTTATCCCGGCTCGTCAATACGCCCGCCCGGCAAACATGCCTTGGGGGCAAAGCAGGTCTTGGCCTTTAGAGCTAAAAAGCAGAAGCTTAGATAAGTTTTGACTTTAGCCCGGCCCTTTGGCGTGGAAAAAATGGATTGGATAAAAAAGATAAATTCTAACCATTTGTTTTTAATGATATTTTAAATAATATTTATCCCGGCGCTTTATCGCGATTTTCCTTAGTATAAAAAACTATAAGTTACCGTTTTTTCTTATTTGTCCCTTTAGTTATTACTCGGTATGAATATAGCTATATTAAAGATAAAGGAGGGGCGTCGCGTGAACTTTCAGCAACTACGTATTATTCGGGAATCCGCCCGGTGCAATTATAACCTGACCGACGTGGCCAGTATGTTATTTACCTCCCAGTCCGGCGTTAGCCGTCATATTCGTGAGCTGGAAGAAGAACTCGGCGTGGAAATATTTATCCGGCGCGGCAAACGTTTAATCGGCATGACCGAACCGGGTAAAGCCCTGCTGGTGGTGGCGGAGCGGATATTAAGCGATGCCAATAACATTCGCCGTATCGCCGATGTATTCGCCAATAACGATTCCGGCGAACTGTCCATCGTGACCACCCATACCCAGGCGCGCTATAGTCTGCCGGGAGTGATCAAGGAATTCCGCGAGCTTTATCCGCGCGTGCGCCTGGTGCTGAACCAGGGCAGCCCCGAGGAGATTGTCTCCATGCTGCAGTCGGGCGAGGCGGATGTGGGCATTGCCAGTGAAAAGCTGATGAGCGAAGAGCAGCTGGCGGCGTTTCCTTATTACCGTTGGCATCACGCGGTGCTGGTGCCGGAAGGCCATCCGCTGACCCAGCAGGGCGAACTGACCCTGGAGACGTTGAGCGAGTATCCGCTGGTCACCTACCGGCGCGGCATCACCGGCCGTTCCAGGCTGGACGTGGCGTTCCAGGCCGCCGGCCTGAAGCCGGAAGTGGTGTTGAGCGCCCAGGATTCCGATGTGATTAAAACCTATGTGGAGCTGGGGCTGGGCGTCGGCCTGCTGGCGGATATGTCTTATAACCGCGAGCGCGATATCGGGCTGGTCAGCATTAACGCCGAGCATTTATTTGAAGCCAGCACCGTTTGGCTGGGGGTTAAACGCGGGCAGCTGCAACGGAAATACGCCTGGCGCTTTATCCAGCTCTGCAATCCGCAGCTCTCGCTGAGCGAGATTGAGGAACAGGTGCTGTCGCCCCACGCCCTCGAGACTGCGCTGGACTATCAGATTTAACTACTGGCAAATTTAACCACTGGCAAATCTTACCCCGGGCAAATCCCACCCCGGGCAAATCTCATCTTCGGCAGGCCGCCCGGCCCGCCGCCGCTAAACTTAAATCAGTCGTGTTCAAGGGAACGCGCCCCATGGCGCGACAGGCCGTTAACCCATCGATTCAGCCGGGGCTGCGGTTTGCGCTAGCAGCAGCGCGGAGAGCGCCTCGTCGGCCAGGCGGGCAAAATAGGCCGCCGCAGGATAAATCGCCTGCTCGCTGGGATTAAAACGCGGATGATGCAGCCCGAACTCGCTGGCCGAACCGATGCTGACAAAGGTTCCCGGCACCTGCTGCAGGTACAGCGAAAAATCTTCCCCGCCCATTTGCAGCTCCGCTTCCTGCACCTGGTAACCGGCGTCCGCCGCCACCCGCTGGCTGAAATCCGCCCAGAACGGCGTATTCACCACCGCCGGCGGACCCGGATACCAGGCGAGGCGCGCTTCGGCGCCCATGGCGCTGGCCACGCCGTCAATCACCCGGGTCAGGATATCCGGCACCCTTTCCCGCACTTTCACATTATGGGTACGCACGGTGCCTTCCAGCTCCACCGTCTGCGGCAGCACGTTCCAGGTATTGCCGCCCTGGATGCGCGTCACGCTGACCACCAGGGATTCCAGCGAACTGAAGTTACGGCTCGGCAGGGTTTGCAGCGCGTTCACGATCTGGCTGGCGGTAACGATGGTGTCGATGCCCTGTTCGGGTTTGGCCGCATGGGCCCCTTTGCCGGTCACCGTAATCTGGAAACGGTCGATATGGGCGTAAAAGGCGCCGCGCCGGGTGGCAAAGGTGCCCACCGGCAGCTCGGGCGCGTTATGCATGCCGAATACCGCCGACACATTCTCCAGCGCGCCGGCGTCGATCAGATGGCACGCGCCGTTGAAGTTTTCCTCCGCCGGCTGGAACAATATCCGCACCGCGCCCGGCAGGGTGGCTTCGCGTGCTTTCAACAACAGCGCGGCCCCCAGCATCACCGAGGTATGGACATCATGACCGCAGGCGTGCATCACCCCCTCATGGCGCGAGCTGAACGGCACGCCGGAAAGCTCCTCGATCGGCAGTGCGTCGATATCCGCGCGCAGGGCAATCAGCGGCGCTTTTTGCCGGCCGATTTCGGCGACCACGCCGGTCTTTAATCCTAAAGGTAACATCCGGATGCCCGCGTCCTGCAGCCAGCGGGTGATTTTTTCCGTGGTGGCGAACTCCTGGTTCGACAATTCAGGGTAGGCGTGCAGCTCGCGTCGACAGCTAATCAATTTTTCAGCAATATTGCCGGACATAGGGTATGACCCTTTTGTTAGATAAAAAATAGCGGATAGAAATTATCTTAGCGGGTATGTTAAATCGCAGTAAATACTGTTCGGTTATATTACATAGCCATCAGGTATGATGGCCGGAAGGGGGCCGTTTCCGGCCCCTAAACGTTTGCTGAGGCTTATAAACTATTTTACCAGCGGTCTGAAATAAGCTGCCGCCGACGCTTATTCGTCCTTGGGGAAATCCGCGCCGCGGGTGACGTCGGCCCAGCCGTCAAAATCCCGTTGCAGGAGTTTGATTTTTTTATGGGCGTTTTCCAGCGCCGGATTGCCCAGCAGCAAACGCAGCGGCGGTTGTTTGGCCTCGACCGCCTTGACGATGGCTTTGACGGCGCGTACCGGATCCCCCGCCTGCTTGCCGCTGTTGTCGCGGCTGGCGCGGGCGCGCACGTGCGCGGTCTCGGCATAGTCCGCAATGGTCTGCGGCGCCTCATTGGCCGAGCGCCCGGCCCAGTCGGTGCGAAACGGTCCCGGCTCGACGATCAGTACCTTGATGCCTAACGGTTCCACTTCCTGCGCCAGTGATTCGGACAGCGCCTCCACCGCGAATTTAGTGGCGTGGTAAAAACTCAGGGAAGGGAAGGTGGTAATGCCGCCGATTGACGAAATATTGACCACGGTGCCGCTGCGCCGCTTACGCATGGCCGGCAGGGCGGCCCGGGTCATGGCGGTCAGTCCCCAGACGTTGATATCGAACATCCGGTGCACATCGTCCATATTGCTCTCTTCGAACGAACCGAAATAACCGATGCCGGCATTGTTCACCAGCACGTCGATACGGCCGAACTTTGCCAGCGCGGCGCTCACGGCGGCGTCGACCTGCTCCTGCCTGGTAACGTCCAATGCCAATACCAGCGCATGATCCTCATGGCCGGCGACCAGATCCTTGACCTGATCCGGATTGCGCGCGGTAACGACCGTCGGATAACCCAAAGACAGGGTATAGTCGGCCAGTTCGCGGCCAAAGCCCGTGGAGCAGCCGGTAATGAACCATACTGGTTTTTCTTGTTGCGTCATCATCATTCTCCAGGTTGTTCAGGATAACGAGCCTGGTCATGCCCAGGCGTTAAAGCTAACACATAGTGTAATACGACGGGCCGGGTTGCAACCGACGGAAGATGCGCACGCCCGGCGATAGGCGTTAGGCGTTAGGCTTCGCGGCCAGAGACAGTAAATAACCGTTCAGTCCATATGTTTGCCGTCTAATGGCAGGGTTGTGATAACCGTGTTAATAATGGCAGAAACATCTGTTAAATTTTTGCCAAATACTGCAAAGCGGATATCACTTGTTATCTTTATCATCGTTTTCTGTCATTTCGCCAGCGGTAACATGTCCCAAATATTTGTCCATATAACTGCAATTTTTTTTAAATTCTAAAAAAATCTGCTAAAAATCCGCTTAAAACCTCCACATTTTGTGAAGCTAGTCACGTCAAACCGTCTAAGGCGATAATATACTCCGCTCGAAATAGAAACATCATTTCAATTTTAATGAATATTGATTTCTTTTTGTGTTTCCCAAGCTTTCATTCTCGATAACCCCAACAATTTCTCCGGGATGGTAAAAAGATGAGGATAATAAAAAATTTACGTTGGTATATGATTGGGATGGTGATGTTGGCCACGGTGCTTAACTATCTGGCGCGAAATTCTCTGGCTGTGGCGGCTCCGACCATCATGGAAGAAATGCATTTTACCGTGCAGCAATATTCCTATATCGACGCTATTTTTAAAGGCTGTTATACCCTGACGCAACCCGTAGCGGGCTACATACTGGATCTCCTGGGCACCAAGGTGGGGTATCTGTTATTCGCCATTGCCTGGGCGGTGCTGAATATGGCCCACGCCTTCGCCGGCAGTTGGGTGGCGCTGGGTATCCTGCGCGGCGCGCTGGGCATGGCGGAAGCCGCCGTGATCCCGGCGGGTCTCAAGGCTTCTTCCGAATGGTTCCCGGCTAATGAGCGTCCGGTGGCCGTGGGGTGGTTTAACGCCGGCGCCGCGATCGGCGGGGTGCTGGCGCCGCCGCTGGTGGCGTGGGCAATCATGGTGCATAGCTGGAACTTTGCGTTTTTGTTGACCGGCGGGGTAAGCTTAATTTGGGCGGTGGGCTGGTATAAATTATATAATACGCCGGATAAACATAAAAATATCTCTGCGGAAGAACGTGAGTATATTTATGCCGGGCAGGAGTCTCGCCACCACAGCAGCAATAAACAGAAGGTGCCGGTCAGTCAATTATTGAAGGACAGTCAATTCTGGGGGATCGCCATTCCGCGTTTTTTAGCCGAGCCTGCGTGGGGCACGATTAATGCCTGGGTGCCGTTGTTTTTGTATAAAGTCTATGGCTTCGATCTGAAACATATCGCCATGTTTGCCTGGATGCCGCTGCTGTTTGCCGACCTGGGCTGTGTCCTGGGCGGTTATATGCCGGGGTTTTTCCAAAAGCATTTTGGCGTTACGCTTATCGTTTCGCGTAAGCTGGTGGTGACGGTCGGCGCGCTGTGCATGATTGGCCCAGGGCTTATCGGCTTATATCACAGCCCCTATTTTGCCATCGCCATGCTCTGCTTTGGTGGTTTTGCCCACCAAACGCTGTCCGGCGCGCTGATTACGCTCTCCTCGGATCTGTTCGGGCGCAACGAAGTCGCCACCGCCAACGGCCTGACCGGTATGATCGGCTGGGGCGGGTCGACCTTGTTTACGCTGGTGGTCGGCGCGCTGGTGGGCATTATCGGCTTCTCGCCGCTGTTCCTGATGTTGTCAATATTTGAAATCACGGCAATGATCATCGTCTGGACCGTCGTAAAGGGCCGTCCTGATAAAAAGGAGCTCACCCCGACACCGGCGGTGTAACTCCAGGCGATGGCGCGGGCAGCGCCCGCGCCAGTTGTTCGCTACGCCCCGCGCCGTTGCCCGGCCGGGGCGTTTTAATTATTCGTCGTGACAACAAAAGGACAGGCAGTCTAAGAAGATATTGCCGTGTTTCTTCGCCAGCGGATCGTGTTTCGAATAGGGCGGCGGCTCATCCGAGGGCAGAACACCGCCGCCATGGCAGTCGTCGGCCACGCGCAGAATGGTAAACCGGCCGGAGACCGTCGGCGTATTATTCAACCTGGAGGTGTTCAGGATCTGGCCGGGTAACGACCGGCGCAACGGGCCTGGGGACGGCATTTGTTTCCCGCGTTTGGGCGGATTGCGGCGCGGGTCATTGTTGATTTTTCCCGGCGCCGTCGGTGTGGGTTTGGCCGGAGCGGACTGTCTGGCAGGGGACGCGGAGGCGGCGCCGCACGGGGTTTTGACCGATGACGAGGGGGCCAGCGGGGTGTTTTGCACCGGTTTCGCCAGGAAAAGGGCGTGCGCGTTAATCGATGCCGGCCCGCCGTGATTATAGGGGATGGCGCTGGAGTTAATCGATGACGGCTCGCCGCGGCCATAGGGAAAGGCAGGGGATCGTCGTCGGGATGCCGCGCCCCAGCAGTGGGGAGAATTAATCGACGATGCGTATGTTTCGCCTTGTCGGTAGGTTGATGAATGGTCGCACGTGAAGTTTTTCAGGCCCGCGTAATTGTTATTCATATCCATGGCACTCCCATAATTTTGATCCCACAAAAAAACCGGCATAAAATGATGATGTTAGGATAAATCACTTAAATCGTGCTGTAATGAAATGATGGGCGACCGGGCGCCGCCGGTGAATATATTATTGCCCGGCGGCCCGGGCCACGGCCGGAGCCGGCAACGAACCAGGATTTAACCGCCGCTTCAGGTTCCGGCCGGTTTAGGCTATCTTGGGTGCGGTACCCCTATTGTTAACACCGGCGGGACGCGGTTCCGCCGGTTACAGGCCGCTATGGACAATCACACCGACAATCAGCCGCATGCCGCCGCGCCCAAGGGCGTCGGTCGCTGGTGGCAGCGGGGTCAAACTCCTGACTACCGCTTTTCCCTGGCCAACGAACGCACCTTCCTGGCCTGGATCCGCACGGCGCTGGCGTGCCTGGCGGGCGCGGTAGGCATCGATCAGTTCGCCCCGAGCCTGGGGCCGCAACAGGTGCGCACGGGGCTGGCGGTGTTGCTGTCCGTGATGGCGGCGACCCTCGGCATCATGGCGTACCGCCGTTGGGCGGCCAGCGAACTGGCCATGCGCACCGGCGCTTCCCTGCCGCAAACCCCGCTGTTGATGATGATGGCGCTGTTTGTGGCGGGCATCGCCCTGGCCCTGGCCTTTCTTATCCTGATGTCATGACCATACCGTCGTTGCCCGGCACCGGCCGGCCGCCGCCGGCGGATCCCGGCCTGCAGCCGGAGCGCACCTGCCTGGCCTGGTCGCGCACCGCTTTTATCTTGGTAATTAACGCCTTATTGCTGCTGCGCGGGGCGGCGACGGGCGGCCACCGGCTGATGCTGGCCGGCGGCGTGATCCTGCTGATGCAGGCCGGGATTATGTGGCTGTGGGGATATGGTCGATTGAGGCTACCCGATCCGCATTGGACGCGTCCCGCCGGGCAAAGCCGATGGATGATGGCGTTGACGACGGCGACAGTGCTGGTGGTCAGCCTGCTGGCGGCGCTGGCTTTCCTGGGATGATCCACTTTCAGGGCATAATAACTATCGATTCTAGGGAACTGTGATGTTTATCACTGAATTATATTAAGAGTAATCTTAATATGCAGCCCATCCTTCACAGAGCTAACGCCTTGGCCCCGGCCATGAGCGCCGGAGATAAGCGCCGGAAAGGATAACGTCAATAGATGACGGCCCCGATATCCGGGGCTTTTTTCCTCAGAAAAGCGCATCGGCTACTTACCTCCTCGAAAGAGGGAGTACAGCAAAGGTTGTCGGTGCGCTTCTCTGTCAAGATTCCCGCCGCCGGTCACGCATACATAAACGAAACAAAACCGATAATGATTACGGCCAGCGCCGCGAGAAACGTAATGTCGTTGGTTTGCATCAGTCACCTCCCGCCCATCTGGCCTTAGCATGGTCCAGTTCGGCGAAAACGATTGTGACTGATGAAACATTTTGCTTAATCAATAACCCTCAATTCAGTCAACGGATTGCGCCTTGCGTAAAAAATCGGCCATGGCGGCGTTTTGCCACGCCCGGTAGGGATTGAGCGTCAGCCGGGCGTATATTTTACCCGGCTGCCGGTAATCCCAATCGGCGGTTTTTATTGTCCCCGCGCTTATCGGCAAAATAAATCCCGCCGCCGTGGAATAGTCCGCTCTTCCGTGCGTCTTATCCGTACCTATGCACTGATTCGCCGGAGATAAGATGACTTTCCTTACATCCGCACGCCGGCCGGCCGCCGCCGCTCTCGCGGGCCTGCTGATGGCCGCAGCCTCCCATGCCCATGGCGATCATCACCCGGTGCCGGCCGCCGGCGCCGAACCCTCTCGCACGGCCGAGGAAGCGCCGTTCCTGCGGGAAAACGACGCCGCCATGACACAAATGATGAATGATATGGCGCTCTCGCCCAGCGGCGATGTCGATCGTGATTTTGTCGCCATGATGATCCCGCATCACCAGGGCGCCATCGCCATGGCCCAGGCGGAGCTGCGCCATGGCCACAACGAACGGCTGCTCCGTTTGGCACAGGAAATCATCGTCACCCGGCAGCAGGAGATCACCGCCATGCGCCAGGCGCTGGGCGACCCGCAGCCGGGCAACCTGAGCCCGCTTTATCGCGGCCAGGTGCTGGTGCACGGCCTGGGGTTCTCGCCGGACGGCAAAACCCTGGCCGTGGTGGCCATCGGCACCAATCCAGTCACCTTTATCGACACCGCCACCAATAGCGTCAGGCACACTACTTACCTGGGGCGGGCTCCCCATGAGGCATTCTATACGCCGGACGGCAAGGAAGTGTGGGTCACGGTGCGCGGCGAGGATTATATTGCCGTACTGGACGCGGCCAGTTATCAAGAAAAGCTGCGCATCAAGGTGCCGGCCGGCCCCGGCATGCAGGTCTTTGCCGCGCGGCCGCCGTTTCAGCTGCTGAAAACCCTTGATACCGGGCCGATTACCAATCACGTCAATATCGCGCATAATGTCCACGGCGTCTTCGCCTATATTACGGTCGGCGGACTCAACCCTGGTGCTGAACAACGCCGGCGCGGCGGCCGACGCCCATCCGCCGACCACGGTAACGCTGTTTGAACAAGGCCTGACGCAGGTGCTGCAGGCGGCGGTCACCGGGCCGCAGCCCAAACAGGGTTATGTGCTGGCCTTGGCCTCGCGTCCCGACGGCAGCGGCAGCCTCCAGCCGTTAAGCGCGTTTATGACCAATCCGGCCGGGGCGGCGATTGTCAACGCCATCGGGCCGATTCGCCAGATCGTGCGCCAGGGCCGGAAGGCTTAACGCCGCTATCTGGTGGTGGTGAAGGGCACTGCCGATAGCTATGGCGCGCCGGTGCAAATCCAGGCGCTGTAACGCGCCGCTTGCGCGAATAAAAGGATGCCGATGACGATGCATGAGCTTACCGATGACCAGATAAGGGAGGTGCTGCCGCAGCTGCGGCGCTTCGCCCTGTGGCTAACCCGTAATCCCGCTGGGGCCGATGATTTGGTGCAGTCCGGCCTCGAGAAGGCGTTGACCTCCTATGCGACCCTGCAGCGTGAAGAGAACCTGCGGATATGGTTGTTCTCCATACTGTACCGGCAGTTTATCGACGGCGAGCGCCGCAAAAAACGCTATATGCGTATTTTATCGTTGTTTAAAGGCGAGGCGGAATATTCCTCCTCGCCGGAAGAGCTGGCGCTGACCGATGCCGTGCTGGCGGGCTTCGCCTCGCTGCCCACCGATCAACGTGCCATCCTGCTGCTGGTCGGCGTCGAGGGTTTGCGCTACAGGGAAGTGGCCGATACATTAAATATCCCGCTCGGTACCGTCATGTCGCGGCTATCGCGCGCGCGCAGGCAATTGCACGAGCTGGCGGAAGGCGCCACCGCGCCAGTGAACCCGTCGTTGAGGAGATTGAAATGATGACCCGGACGCCCACCGAAAACGATCTGCAGGCCTATGTGGACAATCAGCTCGATGAGTCGCGACGTCTGTGGGTAGAGCGTTACCTGGCGCAGCATCCCGAGGCGGCAAAAAGGGTCGCCGATTGGCAATCCGAAACGCAGCGGCTGCGGGTGGCCTTGGCCGGCGACGAATCCTTGGCGCAGGCGCAAGGTCCGCAACCCCAATACTCGCAACCCCAGGTAATTCGCCGTCAAATCCGGTCCCGGCGTCAGATGCGTTGGGCGCTGGCCTTTACGCTGATATTGTCCCTGGGCGGCGGCGGCGTTGCCGGCTGGCAGCTCCGCGACATGGACATGCAGCGTCATGTCCTGCCCATGGAGGACGCGGTCCGCGCCTACCAAATGTTTAGCCGGGATAAGCTGCCGGTGCTGGACGTGGTGGCAGATAACCGCGGCGCAATGAATAACTGGCTCAGCCGCTATTTTATCAACGGCGCCATGCCGCCCAACCTGGAGGAGTATGGCTTCACCCTGTTAGGCGGCCGTCTGATGGCCACCGATGCCGGGCCGTCGGCGCTGATTGTTTACCAGGATCGCCAGGGGGTACGGGTGACCTATTATATCCGGCCATCGGGCCACAACGGCCTGAGGAGCGGAAAACGCGAGGCCGGCAACCTGCTGGCGCAGTACTGGAGCGATAATAAATACAATTACGCCATGGTCAGCCCGGTAAACAACAGCCGCGCGCAGCCGGTGCAAAATGCCATCGCGGCCTATACCGCCGCCGCCCATACGCTCTAAGGACGGCACCGTATGGTTCACTTAATTTCAGTGACGAAGCTATCGCGGCTGCGCCGGACTTTCTTCAGGTTCACCAGCCAGTCACCCTCGGCCGCCCGATAACCAAGCGGCAGCATGACGACGCTACGCAGGTGCTTCGATTGCAAATCGAGGATATCATCGACCGCCGCCGGGTCGAATCCTTCCATCGGCGTAGCGTCGACCTCTTCGAAAGC
This sequence comes from Acerihabitans arboris, assembly GCF_010131535.1. Lineage (GTDB taxonomy): Bacteria > Pseudomonadota > Gammaproteobacteria > Enterobacterales > Enterobacteriaceae > Acerihabitans > Acerihabitans arboris. The sequence continues at coordinate 35,522 of NZ_WUBS01000017.1, read as the reverse complement.
CGCGGCAATCAAGGCGGCGCCCAGGCCGATGTAAGCTTGGCGCGCGGCCGCCTGATAGTTAGCCTCGGTTCCCCGATCGGCGACGATGCCCAGCAACATTTGGCGATAATTTTCCCAACCCTCGTTTTTAAAACCCCGGACGTCGTTGGTCAGGTCGAACATCATATTAACGCGATCGTCAGTGATGTCGTCCCATGCGGCAAATACCAGCAGGTGCGAACAGTCGGTAATTTGCGCCTGGTTCCACGCCACGTTCCGAATCCTTGCGCGGACATCCGCATTGCTCACCACCAACAACTCAAATGGCTGGAGCCCGCTTGAGGTAGGCGCCAGCCGCACGGCTTCAACGATACGTTCGAGCCTTTCGGCAGGCACGCTTTTCGTCGCATCGAACTTCTTGGTTGCATAGCGCCATGCCAGTCTTTCATTTACGGTCGTCATCTCGTTTTCCTTCAGGTTTGAATTTGCCGGCAGGGATCCTGTCCCGCCGGGTGGTGTAGCGTCGGCCTCAGCGCTCTCCGGCGAACGGCGAGAAGGGGATCCCGCTAAATAATAGCAGCACTGTAGCACGGGTAAAGCCGGGGTTGGTGCAGGACAATGCTGCAAGTCATGCAGCAATCGGAGGGTTGTGGCGACGCAACGCCGAGCCTATGCTAGCGTCATGGATCTGGACAAAGGGTGATGCTAGCGCTATGAATCTGGACAAGAGGCAAGCCGATGAGTTCGCGGCATTACTCGCTGTCGCGCGGGAAGGTTCGTTCGTCGCGGCGGCCTCGGCGCTCCAACGTCATTCGACGGTCATTTCCAAGCGCATCGGCGCGCTGGAGCGACGTCTCGGGACGCGGCGGGTGCGCCTGACGGAAGCAGGCGCGCGATTCGCCGAACGCCTTCGGATCGCGACCGACGCCATTTTCGAGGCCGAGCAGGAGGCCGCGGCCGGCGGAGTCGAGCTGCGGGGCCGGTTGCGCCTGGCCTTCCCGGCGGCGATGGGGCGACAATGGCTCGCGCCGGCGCTGCCAGACTTCGCGCGTCGCTATCCCGGCCTCGATATCGAGGTCGACTATGCCGAGCGCTATGTCGATCTCGTCGGGGAGGGGTTCGATGCCGCGTTGCGTCTCGGCACGCTGGGCGACAGTCGGCTGGTTGCCCGCAAGCTCGGCGACCACCGGATCGTCCTTGGCGCTTCGCCGGATTATCTGGAACGCCACGGGGTTCCCGCCTCCCCTGGCGCGTTGGCGGCCCACAATCTGCTACGGTATACCGGGCCGGTCTCGACGCCCGAATGGCGCATGCGCAGGGGCAATCTGCGCGAGACGATCCTGCCCGCGGGGAGCTATCGTTCGAACGACATCGGCGCCCTGCTCGAAGCGGCGCGCCAGGGGATCGGCATCGTCGGCTTCGGCGACTGGTCAATGGCCCGCGACTTTGCCGTGGGCACCCTGATCCAGGTCTTGCCGCAATGGCATTTCGCGATAGACGAGGGGATTTATCTGGTCCGTCCATCCAGGCAGTTCACGCCCGCGCGGACCGGGGCCTTCATCCAGTGGATCACCCGGCTGTTCGCCGGTGGCCTGCCGTGGGACGCGGGAGCGCAAGCCTCCGACAACAATCCCACGGTTACCAGCCGTTTAGGAAAGTGAGCGGCCGTGGAGCCGTGGCTTATCGCCACCGGCCGCTTGCAACGGCGCCCTAGGAACAATCTTCCTGTCCTTGGCCGCCGAGGCCCGCGCGGGGTGATAAAAATCGACCGCGGCCATCGGCATCTTTTTATGTTTATTTATATTAGGTTTATACAAAGTGTGGCATAAACTGCGCTTCGAGAATTTCATCACGCGTGATCCTACGGGTAGCCTGTGTATGACCTACGCTTAATAATATACAATGCTTGTTGTTAATGATGGTGCGAAATATCGCCATCAGGGAGCAGTAATGTGACGTTGTTTAATAAATGGGTGGCAGTCCCGCTGCTGGTGGCGGGTATATTACCTGAGGCGATTGCATTAAATTTCGCTAATGATCCCATGCCGGCGCGGGATAACGGCTTGTGGCGGAGCTTTACCGCCAATGTGGCTAAAACATGGCATGCTTCACCCGATCAGGATATTTACTTGCCGGCGATATCCTGGCATAACAGATATTTTTATAGTGACGAACATATCCGGCGATATAATGAACGCCCCTGGGGGGCTGGATATGGCGTTTCGCGCCTGGACGAACGTGATAATTGGCATGCACTATATATGATGGCCTTCAAGGACTCATTCAATCGCTGGGAGCCTTTCGCCGGATATGCCTGGGAATCGCGGTGGCGACCGCTGGCTGATAAGGCGTTCAGGGTGGGGGCGGGTTTTACCCTCGGGGTCACGGCCCGGCATAACTGGGGTTATTATCCCATCCCGGCGGTATTGCCGCTGGCGTCGGTGAGCTATCAGAAATTCACTTTCCAGGGCACTTATATCCCCGGAACCCGCAATAACGGCAACGTATTTTTTGCCTGGTTAAGATGGCAAATTTAATCTTGGCGATCCTGATTTTCCGTCCTGGCGGCGGGACTTCAGCGGCCATGGCCGGGTGTAGACCCCGTGCGTGCCCGCTGGGCTAGCGCCAGCGTAAGTGAACTCATTACCTTGGCCAGCCGGTGATGATTTTCATCGGTAAAATAGCGCTGTTCCATCTCGTCCGAGGTCAACAGCTCGATAATATCGAAATTGAATTTGCCCAGGAATTGAGCCGCCATACCGGGCGCAATGCCGAATTTCCATATTTCACCCAGTTTTTTCACCTCTTCAGCGCACGCCTGTGAATCATGGTTATCATTTTCACCGGTGATAACCCCGGCATCCGGAAAATCAAAAAAAACCTGGCTCCCCGGGCAGCCGTGTGCGCTGATAGCGGCGAAAATGTCCGCGACACGTGGCGGATCAAGGTAATACGTCAGCCCCTCCAGGACAAAAAAACAGTTTTCCCCGCGCGGGATATCGTGCTGTGCAAAAGCATCGCTTAACGATTGCCGGGAGAAATCCACCGCGACAAAATGTACATTATCAGGGAAATCAATATCAATTTTTTTAAATATAGCTAATTTGGTTTGTTGCATATCGGGATGATCGCACTCGTAAACCTGGCAGTTTTTAAGCTGTTGCTGGAACCGGCAGGCCCTGGAATCAAAGCCGGCGCCGAGAATAAATACCTGCCGGCATTCCATTGGCAATGTCCTGAATAAATTATCCAGGAAGTTAGTCCTGGCTGAGATATATTCATAGGCGCCCGGAGGCGCTAAAGAATTAAATATATCGGAACCCGGCGGAAAAGATTTGTGCATCATCGAAAGGAAGGAGTTCAAGGCGCTACAAATCATCACTGCGATAAAATCGTCGCCTTTGAACTGTTTTCGTTGTTCGCCAAACGACTGGGCCCGGAACAGGCAGGTCATTTCGGCGGTAGAAGAATAAAAAAGTTTTTTTTTCGACACAGCGGGTTCCTCCAATGAAAGAAGACTGATAACAGCAGTCCGGGGCCGGGTCGCGCGTATCGCTCGCTACGGCTAAAATAAAGAGTTCGCAGACGTTTTAAAGTGACCGGCATCAAGGTCCATTGATAAAATGAGCTAAAGATGCGCTCCCGCTTGCGGCCTCGGTGACATGTGCTAAACCTGTATTAGGCCTAACAAAAAGGAGTTGTTTATGAAAAAAAGCTTATGTGTTTTATCCGCTTTTATGTTTACCGCCCTGCTGGCGGGTTGCGCCGATAATAATTATGCTATGCATACCAATGACGGACGCACCATCGTCAGCGAAGGGAAACCTAAGGTTGACGACCAGACCGGCATGATAAGCTATAAAGATGCTAATGGTACCAAGCAGCAGATCAATCGCGGCGACGTTAAGGAAATGATGGAAATCCAGCATTGACCCTTAACGTTTGCGCAGAGGTAAAAACCCCACCCGACTGGGGTTTTTTTATGCCCATGGCGCACAGGCGCCGTTATGGCCCTATGGCCGGCGGCCATTGACTCTACGCTCGGGGTAAACCATTGCGGGCAAGGCGGCGGCCCTCCACGCGACGGCGGCGCCGCAGTGCGTCCATCGCCAACGCTTGGGCGGCCTGAAGCGGCAAATCGCGCATTGATAGCGTGGATAACGGATTCAGCGGCATGCGCTGAATCAGGTCCATTGTAAGATCGGTGTTTATTACATCTGTTTTATTAAATTCTATTATAATTGTCAGATGCGGATATCGACTTGACTAAAGGTCAGTATAACCGAATGTTACAGGGTGCTATCCTGTCTTAGTTAACCATATTTTAACTGAACAGGATGATATTATGATGAATGCGGCCGTAAGCGGTAGTGATGATTTAATTCCAGAAATAACGCTAAACCAAGAAATGATTAAATTGCTCGATCATTTGCCCGATCCGTATTGCATAAAAAATCGGGAGTCCCGGATTATTTATGCTAACGAACCGATGGCGCGAGAGGTGTTTAATGTCAAGTCGACCAAGGAGTTAATCGGTAAATTGGATTGTGAAATAGACTCTGCGCTAGAGGAATTTGATAACCCGCGGGAATTTGTGAAGCAAGACCGGCGGGTGATGAGCACAGAGAAAGCAAATAATATATTGGAAAATCATCCATACGCCATAGATTACCCCATCGTGGTCAATAAACTTCCTTTCAAGGATATGGATGATAAGTGCGTCGGCGTATTGGTCTACACCAAAAAGCTGGAGGTATATACCCTTAACGACTATGTAAAAGGTCATATGCCCGGCTCGTTATTGCTTAATAAGCCGGATGATTTTTTCACTGAAAAGGAATGCGAGGTGATGTTTTTTCGTTTGCAGGGCATGAAGTCCAAACAGGTGGCGAAACGGTTAAACCTCGCCGAAAACACCGTGCACAATTATATGCAAAAACTCTATAACAAGTCAGGCACGACCCACATTGACGACTTCAGGGCGTTTTGCGAACAACGTCATTATCACCGCTATCTGCCGAAACGCTTTTTACAGACCGACCATATCGAATTTGATACGCCGTCCCTGCGGTAGGGGCCATTTGCGCAACCAATTTTAGAAATGCCTGTCGCGGCGGCGGGCGACGCGACAGGCATGCCACTTAGCTGCGGATATTGAAATGCGCGACGGCGGGGTCGGCCACCTGACGCGGCAGGTCGGCTTCCCAGGCAAGGTAGGCGGCGCTGGCGGCGGCGTTGCCGCCATGACGGTCATGCACCCAGAACAAATAATCGATTTGTTGGGCGTCGGACGGATCCTGTGGGCTGCTTTGCACGGTCAAACCCGCGGCCTGCCACTCCTGCGGCTTGCCGGCCACGCGTTTGGCATCGTACCCGGCGGCGATTAAATCGCGCGCCACGCCTTCGGCCAACGGCCCTTGACCGGCAAAGACCAGTATCTCGGCGGACGGTTCCACCGGGACTGGCAGGGCATCCGTCAGCCGCGACCGGTTTACCCAGCGGGTCCCGGCGGGGTGGGCGCGGCGGTAGTCCCAACTGCGATCGGCGCTCAGCCCCAGGGCGCCGGCGTCCAGCTGTTGCCGGGCCGTGGCCGCGTCGATAACCGGGACGGACGGCAACGATAAGGGCGCCGGTGGGGGTGACGATGCCTGCGCCGCATCGAACCCTGGCAACACCACGGCGTCCCAGCCAAGCTGCAGCAGCCAGTGGGCGGTGGTGGTGGCCCGTACGCCGTCATTATCATTGAGCACGATGCGCGCGTTGCGCGTGCCCGCCCATTTATCCAGGGATTGCACCAGCTGTCCGCCCGGCGCCCAGCGGGCGCCGGCCCGGTGGCCGCGCAGATATTCGTCATGATTGCGCACATCAAATAGGTACGTGGTGCGTTCCGGGTCCGACTGCCATTGTCCTAGCGTGGCCGCGTCGACAGTCCTCACGCCGTAGCGCTGCGCAAGTTTTGCCGCCCGGTCGCGGGAAGATTTCTCCGCCCTGGCGCTTAACGGCGGGAAATAGCGGGCATCGTCCCGTACCGTCGCCAGATCGGCCAGGCGCCATCCCTGGGTGCCGCCGGACAGCGCGACCACTTTATTGGGCACGCCGGCGTTGATCAGGGTCTGCGCGCCGATGATGCCGCGGGTACGGCCGGCGCACGAGATAACCACCAGCGTATCGGGCGAAGGCACCAGATCATCGAAGCGGTAGAGCAGTTCGGCGCTGGGCACGGAGATGGCGCTGGGCACATGGAAGCGGTCGTACTCCTCGGCCGTGCGGCTGTCCAGCAGGATGTAATCCTCCTGTTGTTCAATCAGGCGCGCCAGTTCGGCCGGAGCGATATCCGGCGTATGCAGCAGGTGTTCGACAAACTCGGCAAAGGCCTTATAGGGCACATTGACACCCTTGAATAACGGCTGGCCGCCTTGTTCCCAGGCCTGTATCCCCCCGGCCAGAAAATAAAGCGCGTCATACCCCAGGACGGACAGGCGTTCTAGCGCCCGCGCCGCCACGGCCGCATCGTCTCCCAGCACCACCAGGCGCGTGCCGGCGCGCGGCACCAGCGGAGGCAGGGCGGTTTCGAGCAGGCTGTAGGGAACGTTTACCGCCAGCAGCGGATGCCCTTCGCCATAGGGGCCTTCTTCCCGGATATCGATAAACGCCAGCTCCTCGCCATCGTCAAGCCAGTCCAGCAGGGCGGGCAGCGCCACAGGCCGCCCGAAGTCATGTCGTAGAGTCATAGATTACCTGTTTTAGGAAAAGAAACATCAGATACGCAGGCCCGCCTGTTTGAGCAGCGGCAGGATCCGCTGGCCGAAATAAGCCAGCTCGGGTTGATAGTCGACAAAACACAACTGCAGTCCGTCACAGCCGATAGCCTTAAGCCGGATGATTTGTTCGACAATCTGCTCCGGCGTGCCGACCAGCTGGATATTGCCGCCGACGATACGCTCATCCCGCTGGTGGCCGCGCCAGGAACGGCTGTCGCCGGTGGCGTGGGAATGGAAAAAACCGTCCACCGCCCCCTGGTCTGCCCGATCAAGGATCGACCGATAGACCGCGCGCGCCTCGGCCTCGGTATCGCGCGCGATAATCATCGGGTTGATCAGGATACGCACGTCGCGGTCGATAGCCTGCGCCGCCGCCCTGACCTGGCGGGTAATGTCCGGCAGCGCGGCGATGGCCGCCTCGAACGACGCGCCGGCCGGGCTGGTCACGAAGATTAAATCGGCCTGGCGTACCGCATGGATTATGCCGGCCGTCGAACTGGTGGCGCTGACCATCACGGGACGGCCATAACGGGGTTTTGGCGTCACAAACGCCTGGTTCAGCTCCCAGTGTTCGCTTTTGTAATCCAGGTTATCCGTCCCTGCCCAGAGCCGCTGGAGCAGCGAGACATATTCGTCGGCTAGCGCATAGCGCCGATCATGGCCGGGCTGCTCCTGGCCGAACATCGCCCATTCGTCTTTACGAAAACCGGTGACGACATTCAGTCCCCAGCGGCCGCCCGACATATGATCAAGCGTCGCGCCGAACTTGGCCAGATGCAGGGGATGCCAGGGACCGTAGAAAATATGCACCGTGGCAATCAGCAGGATGCGCTCGGTGACGGCCGCCAGGCCGGCCGCGGTCATCAAGGTGTCGAGCGCGGTTTCGCGATAGCGGATTTCCCCGCCGAAGCCGCCTTTGGGCAGCCAGTGCGCCGGGCCGAAGACCAGCTCGAAACCCAATGCCTCGGCCTGACGGGTCAGCGCGGCGTTGTAATCAAAGGTCCAGTCGGTGGACCTGGGGTAGGAGGACATGGTCCAGCCGCCATTGTGGATCGGTAAAAACAGTCCGAGCATCAGCGGCTGTTTCATCGCAATGCCCAACGGGCTATCCGGCGGCAGCGGCGGTAAAATGGGATAGTGCATGGGCAACCTCAAATTTTAGTGCCGATCGGCGGCAGGCGATCGTTTAGCACGAAATCGCCGATAGTCTTGGTCTTGTAGGCGATCGGATCATGGGTGGTGTGGGTGCGCGCGTTGCGCCAGTGCCGATCCAGGTTCAGCGTCTGCACCGTCGCGCCGGCGCCGCCGACGCGGTAAAGCATTTCGCTCACGCGCAGCGCCGCCTGCTCGGCCGCGACCTTGGCTTCGGCGACGGCAACCGAGGCCTCGCCCAGGGCGCGTTCGGCGTCCGCGCCGCGCCAAAATAACGCCATGGCCTGCTCAAGCCGCCCGGCGGCGCGCCCGACCAACGCCTCGGCGCCGTGCGCCAGCACCGACATTTCACCCACCGCCTGCTGAACGTAAGGATCGTCGCCGGCCCGGTCGACCCTGGCGTCGCTCACGGGCCTGGCGCGGCTGCGGCCGTATTCGGCGGCATCCTCCAGCGCGCCCAGCGCGATGCCGGTGTCGATAACCGCGTGCAGCAGTTGGGCAAAGGCGCCTTCATAGGTGCGGCGGGTTTTCCATTCCGGCAGCGGCAGGATTTCGTCGTCGGCCAGCAATACATGGTCAAAGGTCACGCTGCCGCTGGCGGTGGTGCGTTGCCCCATGCCGTTCCAGTCGTCCTTGATATGCACGCCGCGCCGGTCCACCGGCAGCAGCGCCAGCGCCCGCCCGCCGTTATCATCATTGGCCAATACATAGAAATATTGGGCGAACAGGCTGCCGGTGGCATAGTGCTTGGTGCCGTCCAGCCGCCAGCCGGCGCCTTCCCGCGCCAGGCGCGTGGCGATCTGCCCGACCACGCCGGTATCGCGCTCGGCCGACGCGTTGGTTATCAGGGCGCCGTCGCCGATAACGCCCAGATAGCGCCGCCGCTGCGCCGGGGTACCGTAGATACGCAGCTTTTCAATGCCGCAGGCATGGGGCTGGATGGCCTGGGCGATATTAGGATCGCCCTGGGCCAGGGGCAGCATCAGGCGCACCCATTCAGAGAGGCTCACCCCGCTGCCGCCATATTCCCGCGGCACGCGGGCCGCCAGCAGGCCGGCGCCGGCCAGGGATGCGATTTCCTCCCTGGGCAACTGTCGCTCCTGGTCGCGCCGGGCGGCGCCGGCGCCAAAGAGCGCGCCGAACTGCCCGGCGGCGGCCAGCAGCCGGGAAAACGTCATGGGGTTCTTGTCCGTCCGGGTCAGGTCAATCACGATAATCGGGCTCACGACGGTCAAGCAGGCGCCGCAGCGCGTCAAAATGCAGCTGATAGCCGGGTTTGTATTGCGCGCCCGGCGAATCGTGCAGCGGGGTGTTATGGATTTGGTCTTGTACCTTGTCTACCTGCCCGGCGTTAAGACCCCGCAGGCGCTGGCCGGTCCACAGGGCAAACAGCTGCACCCGCGCGGCGCGCTCGAGGGTATACAGGCGGTCGTAGGCTTCGGCGGTGGAGCGGCCGGTAACCAACACGCCGTGATTGCCCATGAACAGGATGGTTTTTTCGCCCAAAATCTTCGCCAGCCGTTCCCCCTCCAGGGGATCGCGCGCCAGGCCGTCGTAGCCGTCGTCATAGGCGATTTGATCGAGCAGCAGCGCCTCGGTCTGGCCTAGCGCCAACAGGTGCTGGTTTTCCAGACGGGTCAGCGCGCCGGCATAGGGCATATGGGTATGGAATACCGCCTGGTGTTTGGCGTGGGCGGCGTGTATCGGCGCGTGGATACAGTAAGCGGAACGCTGGATGATGCCTTCGCCCGCCAGCTGTTTGCCGTCGAAACCTATGGTCATCAGTTCGCTGGCCCGCACTTCCGACCAGTGCAGGCCGAACGGGGGCAGCAGGAAACGATCGCCGCTGCCCGGCACCGCCAGGGTGAAATGATTGTAGATGCCTTCGCTGAAATCGTGCCAGACCGCGAGCCGGTGCGCAGCGGCGAGGTCCAGCCGGGCCTCGTGCCGGGCCAGGGCGGTGGGATCGCCGGGTGTGAAAGTACTCATCTTATTTTCCTTCAGGTAACAAAGAAACGTCTTTTAACGACGATAAGGCGCCGTCCGGCGCGGTGCTGACGCCCGCGAGCCGCGAGCTGTAGACGGTAAAGTTTTGCTGTTCGACCAGGGGGATAACCGGCAGGTCGGTTTGGGCCAGGCGCTGGAATTCATTGAATTCCCCGGCGCGTTTGCCGGGGTCGATTTCCACCTGCAGCGCCTCGATGATCTGATCCATTCCTGGGTTGGTGTAACCCGAGGCATTGGACCAGGGCGTGCCCTGGGCAATGTTCTTGCTCCAGTAATGACGCAGTCCGCCGATTTGCGGATCCATCATCGGCACCCAACGGCCGGTCTCGATATCAAAGTCGTAATCGCTGTAGATCCGCTTGATAAAGGTCGCCAGGTCCTGGTTGCGTACCCTCAGCTCGATGCCGACCTTGCTCAGGCTCTGGCGAATAAATTCCGCCTGGTTCTTGAAGCCGTCATTGACCGGGAAATAGTCGATGGCGAGCCGGAAACGCACGCCGCCGTCTTTCCTTGGATAGCCCGCCTGATCGAGTAATTTTTCCGCGGCGGCCGGATCGTAGGCATATTGCGGGACGCCGTCCTGGGTATAAAAACGCTTCAGGGAGGAGGGGATGGGGCCGGTGGCTGGTTTGCCCAGGCCATACCAGACCACGTCCACCAGCGCCTGTTTATCGATGGCCCGGGCGATGGCCTGGCGTACTTTCAGGTTGGCTAAAATGGGATTACGCAGGTTGAACTCTAAAAACGTATAGGCCGCCGACGTGTCATACCCCTGCCTGGTCACCACCAACTGTGGGTTCTGGCTTAAGCGCCGCACATCGGAAAGGGGGACCGAATCATAGGGGGCATAGAGTACATCGCCGGTTTCCAGCGCGGCGGCGCGCGACCCCGCGTCGGGGATAATGCTGAAGATGACTTTGTCGACTTTCGGCTTGCCGCTCTCCCAATAGTCGGGATTGCGTTCCAGCTCAATATACTGTCCCCGCTGCCATTTCACGAACCTGAAGGGGCCGGTGCCCACCGGTTTGGCGTTATACGGGCTGGTGCGCACATCCGTGCCGGCAAACAGATGCGCCGGTAAAATCTGCGCCTCGTTAGCGTTAAGCGAGCTCATGATAACCAGCGAAGGATGCTTAAGGCGAAACACGGCGGTATGGTCATCCGGCGTTTCCACATCCTCCAGCGCGGCAAAGGTGGTGCGTCCGCGCGGATGGACTTTTTTCCACAGCTCCAGCGCCGAATATTTTACATCCGCCGAGGTAAAGGGAACGCCGTCGTGCCATGTTACGCCTTTGCGCAAATGAAAGGTGATGCTCAGGCCGTCCGCCGCCACTTCCCAGGAGGTGGCCAGGCTGGGCTGCGGCAGCATGTCCTGGTTATAAGATACCAGTCCCTCGTAAATATTATTGTATACCACGCCATTGGGGAAATTAGTGTTAAACGCGGTATTAAGCGCCACGGGTTCAGGTTGAACCAGTGCGACCAGATTACCGCCGGCAGCCGTGGCGGAGCCGGCGGTTAGCGTGAAACATATGCCGACGGCAGCGAGTAAATAACGTGGCAAAGGCAGGTTAAAAATTGACATAAATGATGACCTTGCATCCTCGGTAACTGTATATCCGGCGCTGGTAATAAAAATACTTTTTTATTAACAATTATGAAACACCATAAAATATAAATTAAGACCGCCTTAATCCAATGCTTTTTTTGAATTAACTTAGAACCAGCATGGTAATAAACCCGATATCACAAAGTTGGCTATAAACAGTAGGTATTGTTATTTAATTAAATCCTGCCTAGCGGGATAGACTCGTTCAGTTTGTGAATAACATCGCCTGCAATAGTCGTTATAATAAAAGGTTTAATCAGATGTCGAGAACATGCCTGTCCGCCTTATCCGTGGGAATACTCCTGCTCGCGTCAAGTTTCCTGGGAGCGTCCATGGCGGGCGAGCCGACGCCGGTTAGGGGTGGAACCCTGATTGCCGCTATTTATCCCGAGCCGGTCACGCTGACGGCGACCTATAACAATCAGTATGCCAATCGTGTGATTTCAGCCAATATTTTTGACGGCCTGGTCTATTACGACGATAAATTCCAGCCGCGGCCCCGCCTGGCCACCTCCTGGGAAGTGGCGGCGGACGGCCTGAGCATCACCTTTCATTTGCGCAAAGGCGTAACATGGCACGACGGCGTTCCCTTTACCTCGGCGGATGTAAAATATTCCGCCCTGGAAGTATGGAAAAAAGTGCACTCGCGCGGCCGGTCGACCTTTTCCGCGTTAAAGGATGTGGAAACCCCCGATGACGACACGGCGATTTTTCGCCTGAGCTCGCCGTCCCAGGTGATATTAAGCGCCCTGGACGGCGCGGAATCCCAAGTGGTGCCAAAGCATATTTTCGACGGCGGCGATATCCGCAAAAGCCCTGAAAACGCGCGGCCGATCGGCACCGGACCTTTTCGTTTCAAGGAATGGAAACGGGGACAATACGTGGTGCTGGAAAAAAATCCGGACTATTGGGATAAAGGCAAACCTTACCTCGATCGGGTTATCTACCGTTTTATCCCCGACGCGGCCGCCCGCAGCGGCGCGCTGGAATCGGGCGAAGTGTCGTACATCCCTTATGCCGGCGTGCCGTTTTCAGATATTGCGCGGTTGAAAAAAAATCCCGAGCTTAAATTTGAATCCCGTGGTTATGCCTATGCGGCGCAGACCTATTTTATCGGCTTTAATTTGCGCTCGCCTGTTCTGTCCAATCTGAACGTCCGCCAGGCCATCGCCCATATCATCGATCGCCAGCGCTTAATCGACACCGTCTGGTATGGGCAAAGCAAGCCGGAATACAGCGTGGTTCCCGAGTCCCTGACCCGATTCTACACGTCGGATATTCCCCGTTACGCTTACGACGTGGCGAAGGCGGGCGCATTATTGGATGAGGCGGGTTATCCGGTGAAAGCCGGAGGCAAGCGCTTTACGCTGCGCCTGTATACCGATCCCAGCTCCGGGCAATTCCTGTTGGCGGGAGAATTCCTGCGCCAGGAATTCAGTAAAATCGGTATCGATATCGCCTTCTCGCCGCTGGATAACGCCACGTTCCTGAAAAAAGTCTATTCGGATTACGACTACGATATTATTTTCCAGGGTTTTGGCGTGATGCTCGATCCGCAAATGGGATTGACGCGGGTATTTGATTCTAAAGCGCAGTCCCCCGGCGTGCCTTATGCCAACGCGTTCGCGTATTCCAGCCCGGCAACAGACCGGCTAATCACCGCCTATCAAAACGAGGTCGATCCACAGCGGCGGATCGATGTTTTCCACCAATTCCAGCGGCAGACGCTGACTGATTTACCGCTGTTGCCGGTAATGGAGGCGCCTTTTTTCACCGTCTACAACCGTAAATTGCAGGGTTTGGATTTTTCGCCGGCGGGGGCGCATTCCGGTTTTCGCGACGCCTGGATTGCCGCACAGCCCTGATACCGTCCACCCGGGTATCGATGCCATCCCTTAACGGTCATAAGAGAGGATCTTGATGTCTTTATCGTTTTCCACCATCAACGCCGGACCGGCCGGCAGGTTTACCGAGCCGGTCGCCGGGCGTGATACCGCCGCGCGCGATGTGATAACCCAGGCCGGGGAACTCGGCGCCAGGCTGGCGGTCGACGCCTCGAGGCGGGATCAGGAGCGTATTTTACCGCATGCGGAACTGGACCTGGTGCTGCGGGCGGGCATCGGCGCGGCGCGGGTGCCCAAGGCGTTCGGCGGCCCTGAATTGTCCTATTCGGACCTGGCGCGGATAGCCATCCTGCTGGCCAAGGGCGATCCCAACGTGGCCCAGGTGCTGATCCCGCATTTTACCTCGGTGGAGCGTATCCGCCTGACCGGCACCGCCGCCCAGCAGGAGCGCTATTTCCACGGACTGCTGCACGGTGATTTAATCAGCGGCGCGACCGGCGAGCGCGGCGGTAAGTTCGTCGCGGATATGACCACCCGCCTGGTGCAGACGCCGCAGGGGCTGCGGCTGCGCGGGAAAAAATTCTACAGCACCGGCGGCCTGATGGCGGATCGGCTGCGCGTTACCGCCAGGGACGACCGGGGGGATACGGTCTCGGCCATTGTGCACCGCGCGCGCGCGGGCATCGTGCAGCACGACGACTGGGACGGCATGGGGCAACGGTTGACCGCCAGCGGCACCACCGAATTCCTTGATGTCGAAGTGGCGGACGACGAGGTGATGTTCTACGCCAGCGACGCGGGCAAAAAACGCAATTACCAGCCGGCGGCCACCCAAATGCTGCATTCCACCATCGAGGTGGGCATTGCCCTGGCGGTGCTGGACGACGCCGTGGCCTGGGCGCATCGCGGCGCGCGGCCGCGCGCCGATTCCGGGGTGCAGCGTTCCGTCGACGACTGGTTTGTCCAGCATACCATCGGCAATATTATTGCCCACGCGCACGGCGCCGAGGCGGCCCTGCTACGCGCCGCCGCGCTGGTCGATACGGCGGTGGCGGCCTGGCACGGCGGCGTCGCCGGCGAGGAACTGGAACAGCGGCTGATAGAAGGTTCCATCGCGACGGCCGAGGCCAAAATCGTTTGCAACGGCGCGGCCCTGCGGGCGGCCGAGCTGATTTACGAGGTCGGCGGCTCTTCCTCGACCCTGCGTGAAAATAATTTTGACCGTCACTGGCGCAACGCGCGCACCCATACCACCCACGATCCGATCAATCACCGCTATCGTGTGGTCGGCAACTATTACCTTAACCAGACGCCGCCCCCCATCACCATGTATGACTGACGCCTTGATGACGGGCGGCGGCCGGACCCGGGGTTAACAATCGGAACGGTAACGATGAAACAACAGAAAAAACAGCTGCGCCTGGGCGCTTTTTTGCAGGATGTCGGCCATCATATCGGCGCCTGGCGTCATCCCGACGCCCCGCTAAACGCCGGCATGAACCTGGAACATTTCAAGCTGCTGGCGCGCCGGGCCGAGGCCGCCAAATTCGATATGATTTTCCTTGGCGATCAGATGACCTTCCAATACGGGGAGGACGAGCATATCGGCCGCACCACCCGCACGGTAAATTTCGAGCCGCTTACCCTGCTGTCCGCCCTGGCGATGATCACCGAAAAGATAGGCCTGGTGGCCACCGCTTCCACCAGCTATAACGAGCCGTTTAACGTCGCGCGCAAGTTTGCGTCGCTGGATCATATCAGCGGGGGACGGTCGGGCTGGAACGTGGTCACCTCCTGGACCCTGGGCGAGGCGCTGAACTTTAACCGTGACGAGGTGATGGAGCACGGCCTGCGTTACCAGCGCGCCCAGGAATTCGTGGAGGTGGTGCAGGGACTGTGGGACAGTTGGGAAGACGACGCGTTGCTTAATGACAAAAGCACGGGGCACTTTTTCGACCCCCGCAAGCTGCATGTCCTCGATCATCAGGGGCGGTTTTTCAAGGTGCGGGGACCGCTGAATATTTCGCGGTCGGTCCAGGGGCAGCCGGTGCTGGTGCAGGCGGGCTCTTCGTCCGACGGCCAGGACCTGGCCGCCCGCAGCGCGGAGGTGATTTTTACCGCCCAGCGCTCGCTCACGGACGCCCAGGCGTTTTACCGCGGCGTCAAAGAAAAAATGGCGGCCTATGGCCGCCATCCCGATCGGCTTAAGATCATGCCGGGCGTATTCCCCATTATCGGCGAGTCCGAGGCCCATGCCCGGGAAAAATTCGAACAACTGCAGTCATGGGTCGACCCGGAAATCGGCTGGCCGGTGCTGGCCCGTCATTTGGGCGGTATCGACCTGTCGTCCTATCCCGTCGACGGACCGTTGCCGGAACTGCCGCTGACCCAGGGCAACCAGAGCCGGCAGGGGTTGCTGGTGGATTTCGCCCGGCGGGAAAACCTCACGATCCGCCAACTCTACTGGCACGTCACCGGCACGCGCGGCCACTGGGCGATTTTCGGCACGGCGGCGCAAATTGCCGACCAGCTTGAGGAACGTTTTACCGGCGGCGGGGCGGACGGTTTTAATATCATGGCGCCCTGGCTGCCCGGAGGCCTGCTGGAGTTCATTGACCAGGTAGTGCCGGAGCTGCGCCGGCGCGGTTTATTTCGCCATGAATATGCCGGCGCTACCCTGCGCGAGAACCTGGGGCTGGCGCGGCCGGCCAACCGTTATGCCGATCGGGCGCCGGGGGGCGCGTCATGAGCGGCGGGGCACGGCGTGAAATGAACCTTGGCGTGTTTGTCGAGACCACCGGCCGGCACCTCGCCAGTTGGCGCCACCAGCAGGTCAATCCCCTGGCGCCGCTGGACTTCGGGCATTACCGGCGGGTGATGGAAATAGCGGAGCGCGGCCTGTTCGATCTGTTTTTCCTGGCCGACGGGCTGGCCATCCGCGATCGTTCGGCCGAACGCCTGGGCCGGGGTCCAAAAGCGCATTTTGAGCCCCTGACGCTGCTGTCGGCCCTGAGCATGGCGTCCCGCCATATCGGGCTGATCGCCACGGCGTCGACCACCTTTAACCAACCTTTTCATATTGCCCGTAAATTCGCCTCGCTGGATTTTCTAAGCGGCGGACGGGCGGGATGGAATATCGTTACCTCGTCCAGCGACGCCGAAGCGGAAAACTTCGGCGCCGACCCCATACCCGCCGCCCGGGAGCGCTACCGCCGCGCCGCTGAATTTGTCGAGGTCGTGCGCGGCCTGTGGGACAGCTGGGACGACGACGCCATCGTCGCCGATCCGGCATCAGGGGTTTATTTCCGGCCGGACGGCCTGCATGCCCTGAACCACCGGGGCGAGTTCTTTGCCGTGCGCGGCCCGCTGAACATCGCCCGGCCGCCGCAGGGCCACCCCCTGCTGGTGCAGGCCGGATCGTCGGTGGCCGGCATGGCGCTCGGCGCCAGCGTGGGTGAGGTCATCTATACCGCCCAGACCACCCTGGCGGACGCGCGGTCTTTTTATCGCCAATTAAAGGAACAGGCGCAGGCGGCGGGGCGATCCCCGGACGCGATGCGTATCCTGCCGGGACTGTTCCCGGTCGTGGGCCGGACCCGGGACGAGGCGCGGGAAAAATTCGACTACCTGCAATCGCTTATTCATCCGGACGTGGGACTGGCCCAGCTTGAGCACCATTTGGGCGGCGTTGACCTGTCCGGATATCCGCTGGACGGACCTTTGCCCGAGCTGCCCCAGGCCGGGGATAACCCCACCAGCCGGATAGCCCTGCTCCAGCATGTCGCCCGGCGCGATAACCTGACCATCCGGGATTTATATTTGCAGGTGGCCATCGCCCGGGGCCATCCGGTGCTGATCGGCACCGCGACGGATATCGCCGATATGATGACCGCCTGGTTCCAGGAAGGCGGCGCGGACGGCTTTAACATCATGCCCGGCTGGCTGCCGGGCGGCCTGGCGGATTTTGTCGATCTGGTGGTGCCGGAACTACAGCGGCGGGGGGTATTCCGCCGCCGCTACCAGGGCGCCACCACGCGGGACATCATGGGTCTGGCTCGACCGGCCGGCCGCTATGCGGCGCCGGTAAATCATCGCCTAACGGCGGGAGAATAACATGTCGGTTAATCACGACCAGGAAAACGGCTTAGGCTCCGACGGGCATGACAAAGACAGCAGGGACGGCTTCATCGCCTTGGCCGAGGGATTCAGGCGGCGTTTTGCCGCCGGCGCGGCGCGGCGCGATAGCCAACGCGCGCTGCCCCACGAGGAAATCCAGGCGCTGCGGCAAAGCGGCCTGCTGTCGATGCGGGTGCCGCGGGAATACGGCGGCCGGGAAGCGGATTTGGTGACCTTCTCCCGTGTGATACGCCTGCTGGCGGCGGGCGATCCCAATATCGCCCAGGCGATCGCGCCGCAGTTCGCCAATCTGGAAAAACTGCGTTTATACGGCACCCCCGCGCAGCAGCGGCGCTATTTCGATCTGGCGCTGGACGGGGCCATGATGAGCAACGCCGCCGCCGAACGCGAAGGCGTCTTTATCGGCGATGTGGCGACCCGGCTGGTGAGGGATAACGGGATTTGGCGCCTGCGCGGGCGCAAGTACTACAGCACCGGCAGCCTGTTTTCCAGCATTATCCTGGTCACCGCGCAGCATGAGGAAGGGGGCCGGGCGGCGGTGTTTGTGCCGGTGGATCGTCCCGGGGTGACCGTCGGCGATGACTGGGACGGCATGGGGCAACGCACCACCGCCAGCGGCACATCGGAGTTCGATAATGTGCGCGTCGACGAGGGCGAGATCTTGCGTATCCCGGCCTACGGCCATCGCCGTACCCATGAAGGAGGATTCGCGCAGCTGATCCATGCCTCCATTGACGCCGGCATCGCCCTGGCGGCGCTGGAGGACGCGTGCGCCTACGGACGCAAACAGGCGCGGGCGCCGCGCGAAAGCGGGGTAGGCGGCGCCACCGCCGATCCTTATGTGCTGCATACCGTCGGCGAAATGGCCATCATCGCGCACGGCGCCGAAACCCTGCTTGAGCGCGGGGCGCTTCTGCTGGATAACGCCCTGCGGGCGGAATGGGCCGGCGGGGCGGAAAGCGATCGCCTGCTGGGGGAAGCCTCGATTGCGGTGGCCGAGGCCAAGTACGCCACTTCCGAAGCCGCCGTCAGGGTAAGCGAAATGATCTACCGCATCGGTGGGGCTTCGGCGACGTCGGCCGCGCTTAACCTTGACCGGCACTGGCGCAACGCGCGCACGCATACCACCCACGATCCGGTGGCGTACAAGGCGCGGGCGGTGGGCGATTTCTATTTAAACGGCGCGCTGCCGCCGATCAACACCAAAATCTAAGGGGCATGGTTATGGAACTCGGTTTGGCGGGGAAAGTGGTGCTGGTGACCGGCGGCAGCAAAGGCATCGGCCTGGCCGTCGCCCGCGCCTTTTTGCGCGAGGGCGCGCGGGTGGGCATAGTGTCGCGCGATACGCGCAACCTGAAGCAGGCGCGGCTGGCGCTGGCGGACGACGGGGCCGGGGTTGCCGTGGCGCGGGCCGACCTGGGCCAAAGCGATGAGGCGGAGGCCGCCGTCGAGCAGATCGTCCGGCAGCTGGGGCCCATTGATATCCTGGTGAACAGCGCCGGCGCCGCCCGGCGCAACCCGCCGGAATCCCTCGACAGCGTCGCCTGGCGTGCCGCGATGGACGCCAAATACTTTACCTATATCCACGCCCAGGACGCGGTGCTCAAGCGTTGGGTGGCGCGGGCCGGGAACGGGGACGGCCCGCCGGCGCGCCAGGTTGGCGCGGTGGTCAATATCATCGGCACCGGCGCGCGCGTGCCGCATCCTTCCCATGTGGCGGGCGGGGCGGCCAATGCGGCGCTGCTGTTGTCCACGCTGGGACTGGGGCAGTATTACGCGCGTTACGGCATCAGGCTGAACGCCGTGAATCCGGGCTATACCTTAACCGATCGCATCGATCACACCGTCGGCCATGAAGCCCGGCGTTTGGGCGTGACGCCCGGGGAAGCGCTGGACCGGCTAAGCGCCGGGCTGCCGCTGCGGCGCTTCGGTCGCCCCGAGGAAATTGCCGATGTGGTGTTGTTCCTGGCCAGCGAGCGCGCCAGCTATGTGGTGGGCGCGTTTATCTCGGTGGACGGCGGGCAGCATACGGTCTTCTAGCCGCGCGGGCCTCCCGGCCCGGCGAGGGGGCCGGATCGGGTATCGATATCATGCGGCCGCCAGGATCAGGCTGCGCGTATAGGGATGGAGGGGGGCGCTCAGTATCGTCATCGCGTCCCCCGACTCGACCACGTTGCCCTCTTTCATCACGATGATGCGATGGGCCATGGCGGCCACGACCGCCACATCATGGGTAATAATCAGATAGCTTAATCCATGCTCCCGCTGCTGGCGCTGCAGCAAGGTGATGATCTGCCGCTGGATGGTGACGTCCAGGGCGCTGGTCGGCTCATCGAGCACCAGGATGTCGGGGTTGATAATCAATGCCCGCGCAATGGCGATGCGCTGGCGCTGGCCGCCGGAAAATTCATGGGGGTAGCGGCGCAGCAGGCCGGGAAACTGGGCTTCGCTCAACCCAACCTCGGCGAGCATGGCGATAATGCGCCGCTCCCGCTCCCGCGCCGACAGTTCAGGATGATGGAAATGCAGTCCCTCGCCCACCACCTGGGAAATATCCAGGCGCGGGGAGAGGGAAGAAAAGGGATCCTGGAACACCGCCTGGATTTTACGGCGCTGCGTCCGGCGCGCCAGGGAAGAGTGCGCATTGGCCTGCTGCCATGACTGCCCGTCGATGAGCAGGGAGCCCTCATGGCCGATAAGTCCCAGCACGGCGGACGCCAGCGTGCTTTTGCCCGAACCGGATTCGCCGATCACGCCCAACGTCTGGCCGCGCTGCAAGACAACATCGGCATCCTTGACCGCCTGGAAACGATGGCGCCGGAACCAGTTGTTGATCCCCGGTTGCGAGATGGGGTAGCTGATATGCAGGGCTTTGCCTTCCAGGCGCGGGTGTTGCCCGTCGCCCGCGGCGACGGCGCCGATGTCCCGTTGCGGACGGCTGTTGATGAGTTGGCGGGTATAAGGGTGCCCCGGCGCCTGGAACAGCTGCTCGGTGGGGGCGACCTCCACGATATTGCCGGCTTCCATGACAATGACCCGATCGGCGAAACGGCGCACCAGATGCAGGTCGTGGGTAATCAGCAGGATGGATAAACCGTTCTTGCGCTGCAGGGCCGACAGCAGCTCAAGGATTTGCAGCCGCAGGGTAACATCCAGCGCGGTGGTCGGTTCGTCCGCCAGCAGCAGCTTCGGCTCGCCGGCCAGCGCCATGGCTATCATGGCGCGCTGGCGCTGGCCGCCGGAAAGCTGGTGCGGATAGGCATTGGCGCGCCGTTCCGGCTCGGCGATGCCGGTCTCCGCGAGGCGGGCCACGGCATGTTTCCAGGCGTCTTTGCGCCCCATATGGCGTTTAAGCCGGTAGACTTCGGCGATTTGATCCCCAATGGTATGCAGGGGGTTGAGCGCCGTCATCGGCTCCTGGAAAATCATCGAAATATCCTTGCCGCTGACGGCGCGTATTTCCGCCTCCCGCAGCTTGAGCAAATCGGTATCGCCGTACAGCGCCTGTCCCGACACCCGGGCACCCGGGATCAGGCGTAGCAAACTCATGGCGCTCACGCTTTTGCCCGATCCCGACTCGCCCACCAGGGCCACCTTTTCATGCGGTTTGATATGAAAAGAAATGCCGTGCACGATCTCCTCGCCGTTGAACCCGATGCGTAAATCCCGCACGTCAAGCAACTTCAGCGGTATCGGTCCTTCGACGGCGGCGGTATCTCTGTCTTCTGTGGCCATCGTAATTTAATTCCTTTGCAGGCGTGGGTTATAAATATCGTTCAGGCCGTTGCCTATCAGCATAAAGCCCATCACGGTGAGGAAAATGGCCAGGCCCGGCAGGGCGGTCATATACCACGCGGTGCGCAGCACCTCGCGCCCGGAGCCCACCATGCCTCCCCAGGTCACCACGCTGGGATCGCCGAGGCCGAGAAAGGATAACGAGGCCTCGGACAAAATGACCTGCGCCACCAGCACCGATGAAGCCACCATCACCGGCGCAATGCTGTTGGGCAGTACATGGCGGGTAATAATGCGTACGTGTCCCAGCCCGATGGTCGCGGCGGCGCGCACAAATTCCATTTCACGCACGCGCAGCGCCTCGCCGCGCACCAGGCGCGCGATTTGCGGCCAGGATGTCGCCCCCAGCGCCAGTGAAATACTGAACGTCGAGGGCCCCAATACCATCACCAGCGCAATGGCGAACAGCAAACGCGGCATGGTCAGGAACACTTCGGTCAGGCGCATCAGGATATCGTCTATCCAGGACGCGCCAAAATACCCCGCGATAACGCCGATGATAATGCCGAGCATAACGGAAAGCGCGGTGGCAAACAGGCCGATCAGCAACGAGGCGCGCGCGCCGTAGAGCAGGCCGGAAAGCATATCGCGGCCCATCATGTCGGTGCCCAGCGGGAACCTGGCATCGGCCCCCGGCCACAGCGTCGGGCTGGCGACCATATTGCGCGGGTCGCCGGGGAAAAAATAAGAAGCCGATACCGCGCCGAACAGGACCAGCAACAATAACAACAGGCCTGTCTGGGTAGAATACGAGCTTGCCAGGCGCGTGAAAAAACGACGGGATATCATGAGCGGCGTCCCCCGATGCGCGGATCCAGCGCGACATACAATAAATCAACCACGAGGTTCATCAGCACCACCAGAAAGGAACTGAACAGGAAAATACCCAGCAACAGGTTCAGGTCACGGGAAAATACCGCGTCGTACGCCAGCCGGCCGATACCCGGCCAGCCGAAAACGGTTTCCACCACCACCGAGCCGCTAAGCAATCCGCCGATTTCCAATCCGGTAATGGTAATAATGGGCAGCGCGGCATTACGCAGGATATGGCCGAAGATAACCCGCCATTCGCTTAACCCTTTCGCCCTGGCCGTGCGCACGAAGTCCTGCCCATAGACTTCAAGCATCGATGAACGCGTGATCCTGACATACATCGATAAAAAGAACAGGCTGAGTGAGAACGCCGGCAATATCAAATGCCGCGTCACATCCAGCAGATAAGAAAGATCATTGGCATAGTCCGCGCCCACCGTGGTGATGCCGCTTACCGGAAACCAGCGTAAATTAATGGAAAATAATACGATCAGCAGCAGGCCAATCCAAAATAGCGGCGTGGCAAAACCAATGGTGGAAAAAACCGAAATCATCCCGTCAAGAAAAGAGCCACGGTAGCGCGCGGCGATAATGCCCAGCATTACCCCGACGACCAGGGCAAAAATTATTGCCGTCAGCGATAGGCTAATTGTCGCGGGCAGCCGGCTGAGGATTAAATCGGCAACGGGCATATTTTCCCGAAATGAATAGCCCAAATCAAAATGAACCAGGGAAACAATATAATGAACAAATTGCTGCCAGATCGGAATATTCAGCCCATATAATTCGCGCATTTCCGCCATATATTCAGGCGTGGCGCCTCCCGATTCTCCCGCGACGACATCAATGACATCGCCGGGCGCCAATTTCATTAATACAAAGGCCAAAAGGACAATGGTAAATGTGGTTGGCACAATCTGGAACAACCGCCAACCTATATAACCGATTCTACCCTGCATCACCTATCCCTCTTATAAAAAACCAGGACCCGGTGTCTTTGCCATAATTAAATAGAATTAACATCATAATATCTACCACATTCTCCGCGCTTAACCGGTCGTTGGCCGGCGCTGATGATATTGCCTACGACGCGGATGAAATGCTCAGGGCGTGGAATTGCGACTGCCTTTCCAGCGCGCGAATAAACGTCTCGAGGGAGTCTATAAGTCTGGTTTCAAGCGGGGCGCTTAACAGCGGATCGCTGTCGTAATGGGATATCTGGCTGTCTTCGGAAAAAACGCCGTGCAGGATTTCCTGGGCCTTCAGCGCATTGAGCACCGGTTTGAGCGCATAGTCGAGCGCCAGCATATGTCCGACCGAGCCGCCGGTGGCTATCGGCAACACGACCTTATGCTCGAAGGCGCGTTCCGGCAGCAGGTCCAGCAGGGTTTTCAGCGCGCCGCTAAACGAGGCTTTATAAATAGGCGTGCTGATAATCACCCCATCGGCTGCGGCAATCTGCCCGATAAAAACCTGCAGCGCGGGGCTGTCAAAGCGTGCGTAAAGCAAATCTTGCGGATTGAAATTAAACAGATTCCAGGGTGTAACGTCAATGCCTTGCCCCTCCAGCCAACGCTGGGCGATAGTCAACAACGCCGCGGATCTGGAGGGGACACGCGGGCTACCGGCCAGGGTAATCACATTCATTGCGGCTCCTTAAAATAAAAATCATATTCTGATCGGTCTGGCTAACCGGGACGCAAACCTGTATCGCGCCCTGATATTATTCCAAAATCAAAACAGCTCTATTACAAACGGTTAACCACCTTATTACGCATGAAAAAAAAATTAAAATATTATTTTTGGATTTCTATAGCTGAAAATGATGATTTCGCCTGTTGCTGCCGGCCAGGCCTCCGGATCCTGGCTAGCGCAACGGAAACGAGACTGCCAACCTTCGAGGCGGTGTGAGACTGGCCCTTAAACAAGCGCAACCGAAGACGCGCGAGGCCATAGGCTCCAACGCCATCGGTCATATCAGGTCGATGGCCGGTGCCGGAGACTGGAATGTCCACAATCCCAGGGGCAGTCAATCTCCGCCATGGCATCCATCAGGGCGCAGCGCTCATCGTTGACCGCTCCCTGGCACCGGTAGACGGCAGCATTGTCATCTTGAAAATTGACGGCGGGTTTAGGCTACGACGTTACAAACTTTACCCAGCGCGCGGGCTGCTGGAGCAACTTGATTTTCCAGGGCGGTTAGAGCTTTTTGATGAGGAAGAGGGGGCGTGTGCTTCGGTGTGGTCACGTATGTGCTGAACGATATGCGGACAGGAGAATTTGATGATAGCCCGGTGATGTAACTGCATCGAAAAAACCTGAGTTTTTCCCTCATTTTTCCCTAAGCAAATTACGGGCGAAAAAAAACCAACCATAACTGGTTGGTTTTCTTCAGGATATTTGGTCGGCATGAGAGGGTTAATATTAAATCACTATCTAATTGTAAAATAATGAAAAATTAAATTACACATCATGAAAATATGCCTAAATCAATGCCTAAAAAATAGATCGAAAAATATTTGAGCATCGTCACAATTATCGCATTTATTTGCTATACGAAATAGGGACATCATCCCTCCACCTGACTAACGGCCTGTTCCCGTAAACAAATACAGCGAATCAATGCGCGAAATTGACTAGCTCAGAAAGTCTTCATGACCATTCCCGCCGCGGCCAACAGCATGATTACTCCTGCCGAACGGAACAGTCTCCTTTGCGCTTTTGCGCTGGTAAGAAAATGGCGGATTTTCAGCGCGGCCAGAATAAATACAGCGCCTACGCTTAAAAGAACGAGGATTGTCAACGGCACCAGCATCATCCCCCACGTCATCAGCGACACATTATCAAGGGAGATAACCAGAGGAAGGATGGCAAGGTAAAATGCCACCGTTTTGGGATTACCCAGGGTGATGGTAAAACCTGACAGCCAGGCAGATGCAAGCTCGTGCCGCGACGCCGGTTTTCCGATACTGATAGCCTGCGGCTGGTATTTAAGGAACTGCCAGGCGAGCCAGCATAAATACAGGGCTGCTGCCCAGTTTATCAATATAAAAACAGAGCTGTAATTGTGCGCAATCACCGCCAGTCCGAATACAGCAAAAGACAGGTAAACAAGGTCGCCAATAATAAGACCGCCCAGCATGGTAAAGCCCGAAATAGCCCCGCCGCTGACGCTGCGGGCAACCAGGGCCGTCATTCCCGGTCCCGGAATGGCGGCGGCCAGCCCGAGAGCCGCGACATAAGTTAAAATCTGCGTGATTCCTAACATGTTGTGTTCCTGTTTCGTAAGTTCATTGATGTCCCTGTCCATCAACAGATGAAAATTGAAAAATTAATTATGGGCACATCCTGACTACAGCTCGGGCAAAAACCAAATCTTGCGCAGCAATTCCTACCGATTTGAACACCGTGGGTTTTGAGCGTGATGTCCGGCGGGATGATAAGGCATCGCCCAGCTCACCGATTTCGCTGATAGGATATTGCGCACTGATTAGCCGATTTTTCCTGGCCTCCTGAAGGCAAGACGAGGCTTGCCAGGCGGCATCGCGTGAGTCGACATACAGCTCAACCCCGGCATAAACATCTGCATCAAGCTCTTGAAAACCCGGTGCAGATGCGCCCACGGCATTGACATGGCAATGCGGTTTAAGATCCTTTAGCCGGAGCAATGGGGATTTTGACGCAGTCACAGTACAAATAATGTCTGTGCCACTGACCGCCTCTTCAGGTGTTTGTTTTACTTCAATACGCAAGCCCGTTTTTTCGCGGCACCAGGCGGCAAACAGGCCGGTATGGGCGCTGTCCCTACCCCAGATTGTAATGCTTTCTATTGGTCTGATGAATCGCATCATCTGCACATGCTTTCTGGCCTGTACGCCATTGCCCAGTATGGCAAGCCGGGAGGAGTAAGGAGAAGAAAGTTGTTCAGTTGCCCATGCGGATGCTGCCGCCGTTCTTAATTCCGTGATGGCACCGGCGTCAATAACCGCCATTCCTCCGTCCGGCAGGGCGTCATACAGCAGTATTACCCCCTCATGCGAAGCTCGTCCATCGGCATGGCTGAAATCAACTTTCACCGTTTTTAAGCCAAAGCCTTTCCAGTCTCCTTCCCGGATACATGCCGGCATGGTTCCCATAATGCAGCCGTCTTCAGCCGCGATGATGTCGCGTGGGGATTGCATGATTTTACCCTGACTGAAAAGCATAAAAGCTTCTCTGCTCAGTTGCAGGCACAGCTCGGGTGGCAAGGTATTCTCGACACTCTGTCGATCAAAATAGCGCATAGCGGAGAGGACCTTTCATTCAATTTCGGTGCCGACGTCCATAAACTGAGGTTCCACCTCAGTTCCGGCAATGCTATTAAGCAGTGTGGACATGGTTTTCTGTGAGACGCCGAGGATCACGTCCAGCATATTTTCACGGGTAAAACCGGCGTCAAGGAATGCGGCCACCTTTTCCGCAGGGATCTGTCCATGCGCCAGTATTACCGCACGCGTAAAGTGATAAAGCGCAGATAGTCGTTCCGGTAAATCACGTGGGTCATATATCAACTGATCCAGAATTTGAGCGGGTACGCCCTTGTGCATTGCTATCCATTTATGAGCCTGAACGGTATAGCTGCATCCATTAATAATGCCGGTGGTGATCCACACCACGGCTCGTTCCTCTTCCTGCAATGAACATTGCGAAAAAGTATCGTGAGCAAACTGATAGGATGAAAGAAGCGCTGGAGATTCGGCCATGTAAGCACTCTGCCTGGGAACCCAGCCAAAACTGTCAACAGAACTCTGCAATAGCGCCCGGCTGGCTGAGGGAGCGCTTTGCGGAGTATGCGGTTTCAATATGTCCATTTTTATTCTTACCTTATTAGTGTTGAGTCTGAGAGCCGAATACAGACCAGAGCATATGGATCGGTCGGGTGCTGGATACGAATTTCAGGTTGTGTAACCCAACGGCGATTTCCGTCGTTAGCGCCATATCGACTTCACCATTTGCCACTGCTATGGCAGCAGCGCTGGTAGAGTCCATCTCGACAATTCGTGCGATAAAAAGCCCCTCGGGAAGCAATTCACTGATTAATGGAATGGGGGCAGGGTGTGAAGCTATACACAGTGGACGATAGGGTAATGGACCTTTGACAGCAAGACCGTACAGGGGAGTATCAAAAACGAATGTCGCCAGGAGCGACAGCCGTGTATCCATATAAAAATCATTAATTGCGGGATAGGCATTGGCAACAACTAATAATCCTTTCTCCTTATTGAGATTTTCACGCGCCAATTCATAGGTGTCATTAAGGACCAAAGCGTGAATGCTACGGTTGTAAGTATCAACCATCCATTTACTGAAAAACCGCGATGCATATTCGCTGCTTGTACCTGACGGACCAAGCGTGTAAATAGGTAAATTTAATGCTCGTTCTAACCCCATATCCATGAAATAAGTTTTCATCATTCATTCTCTCTATAAGGACGAATTAATAAACGGGCGTTAACCAGGAACTGAAATTATCTATTTCGCCACGCACGACCTGTTGATAAATATTTCTTATCGACAAAGTAGTACTTTCATCATTGATGCTTTTAAGATGGTGGTGATCGATTTGTATAACCGGGGAGATTTCCACACCTGTTCCGGAGAGAAAACATTCATCCGCCATAAGTACTTCTGAAGGCAAGATATCTCTCTCTTCTACTTCTAATCCCAACCGTTCCTTTGCCAGGATTATAACGGTAGCACGTGTAATGCCTTCTAGAATATGAGCATTAACCGGAGGAGTAATTATTTTGTTCTCTTTTACAATGAAAATGTTTGATGTTGTCGCTTCTGACAGATTACCATGCGTGTTTAACATAAATGCATCGTCAAAACCGCTCAGCCGGGCAGACTCTATCGCCAGCGCAGAGTTAACATAACTTCCTGTTATTTTTGCACGCACAGGAATGGCGTTGTCTGCAATCCTCCGCCAACTGGAAAAAGTGCAGCGTATTCCATCCTGTTTTACATAAGAACGCATATTTAAGGTGTTTATAGATAAACCGCTGCTTACACCTGAAAGCTTTACACCAAAGCCGCTGCCTGGCAGTAAATGCTGCTTAAATGCCAGAGGCCGAATGTAGCAATCGCTCCGGGCATTATTGAGACGCAATAAGTTGAGAATTGATTTCTGTATTTCATCAGCGGTGGGGATATCGTCAATCAGGAGCAATGATGCAGAATTAAGTAGCCGTCTTATGTGCTCATCCAGCCGGAAAATATTTACGTTTTCTCCCTCATGGCTGATATATCCACGTATTCCTTCAAATACTCCCGTCCCATAATTAAATGCTTGAGTAGTCACCGGCAGCGTGGCGTTTTGAGTTTCGACAATCTCACCATTGAGATAAACCAAGGGATGATGTGCAGTTTTAGTTTCTATTGATGATGTGTGGCGAACCGGGATGTTCATGATTTAAACCCACCAGTGATTAAGTCCAGCGCCGCATCCCGGTCGGTGTTATCCCCTTCAGGTCTGCGATCATGCAACCGTGCGGCTTTCCAGCTCACCATCGCTGAGGTTCCGGTGATGGCTGTGGTCTCGCCTGTTGCGAGGTTGACTCTCACGCCATTTAATTTGCCTTCCATATGTTTTTTGACTTCAGAGAGCAGGGCAGCGGAGTCTGTAGTGGAATCAAATAATTCCACAGTGATATTGAGCGTGTCCGTTCTTTGATGGCGTTCAATCTGGATGGCGAAATCGAGGCAGCCGGTCAACCTGTCGAGTAATGCAGCCTCAAGGTCCCACGCACAGTATTGGGTCCCGTTGAGATTGAGGACATCGCGCACACGCCCTATCGGAACAAGCCTCTGACATCCATTCGGCATTAACGTTGAACGCACCATGTCACCGGTTCTATAGCGTATCAGGGGCTTTTGTCCCTTATAAAGATGGGTAATGACCAGTTCACCTGTGACCTGTCCGCTGGCGCTATCAAAAGGTTTACCACTGACAGGCTCGATGATTTCATAGTAGTTGTTCAGCGGAACGGTATACAGATAGCCATCATGGTTGCAGACCGCGAGAATGGAGGATTCCTGTGAAGCATACATGCAGTTATATATCTGGGCGTTCCAAACGTCGCCAATGTTTCTTAATAGGGCGGGAGTGGTGAGCTCACCGACGGTGAGTATCAAACGGATGCTGCTCTCGGCGGGAGAACGACCGCATTGCCTCATAAAGCGGGCCAGCGAAATGGCGACAGCAGGAGTGCAGACTAAAGCCGTGATTTTCAGTTCATCAATCAGTGCCATCACACGCTTCATGCCAACGACGGGCGAACGCGGCCACATTTTTACAACGCTGTGGCCTAAGCTGCGTAAAACATCTTCAAAAGTATCACCAGTTGAATGCAGTTCGCTTGGCCCCATTACGCCTACTATATGTCCGGTACCATGTTGATTAAATATGTTACGGTAATGAATGATCAGAGGTGTGTTATTATGTATTGAGTCGATCTCATTTCGTGGACATGGCGTCGGAGATCCCGTCGTTCCAGTCGTTTCATAATAGATCCAGCTATCACGAAGAGGGGCTGACGCCAGCGATGCCCCATATTTTCTTAAGTCATCCTTTGTGGTAAACGGGAGTGAGTTTATTTCATTAAGGGTAATGTTTTCGATGTCATGATTTGTTATTCCAGAAAGATGATTTTTATAAAATTGCGAATTTGAAGACACATAATTCAGCACATCTTTAAAACTGTCGTTTTGATGTTTAATCAGCTGACTCCGGCTAATTTTTCCTGCTTCGAAATCCCTATGTTGCTGATACACATTCCTGGCTTTCAGGAGGAGGTCGTCTTTGAAAACAGCATACATAATAAAAACCTCTCGTGTTAAAAAAATCACACCATCACTTTAATGGCATAGTTCGGCTCAGGATTTAAACTATTCTGAGATTACTTGAATAAGTTGTGCTTACTTCATTATTTGTAAAGGGGAAGGTTACCCGTAAGTCCGGTTATTTTCTTTTTGGGGCCAATCAAGCCTATAGCCACCAATTCTATGTTTGTGCTGCTGACGGAAGAAATGCGTTCCCCATATTCATCATATGTTTTACAGGATTGTGCAAGCGCACTGAACGGCATTGCATAAATATCTGCGTCTTCTTTAGCTGTACGCTGCAGCTCCTGTAAATAATCTCCAGAAGAGAGGAGTACTGGCAGAGGAGAGTGAATCACACCCGGATAATTCAGACCGTCAAGGCTCTGCATATCCGGGCCGACGAGATTTTCGATAGTTTTCCCGAAACTTATACCGATCACACTGGCGGCATTCATTGCCAAGCCGGTGGGAAGGTCGCTGTGAATGATGATGGTGCAGCGATGAATACTGGCATCAAATTTCATATTTAGTCCTTTTATTCCTGGGGAAAGTGGCAGATAGAACTAAGCGATTCAAATAAGCCCGTATTAAGCGTAAAGTCACTATTCAGTTCAAGATCTACAATTGACCAGTTCGCAATGATCTTCCATTTGTCTACCCCGGCCTGATGATCGGGATGGACAAGGTAAGCATTCATATCTTCTTTGTTTTCAAATAGGCCAACGACAGCAAAATCGGCAGCAATGCTGCGGTGGGTAACGTTTCGGCCAGAAATCCACCCTTTTATCTCTCTGATGTAATGATGGTGTCTCCGGGTAGCCCGTTCTGCATCGATAGCTTCAAGCGATGACCAGTTCCAGGGACTTTTAAAAGTGAACAAGACAATGTGTAGCAGCATTTTCACCTCAAATACCATGCCATTCTTAGGCTTTGAATTATTAGACTGAGTAATTATTATGCCTGCGGTTGGCGGAAATTTGTTACCTATCTGCCTTTCATTTCTGATGTCAATAGGATAGTTTTACCCAAATGAACGCTATTTCAGAAAGAGATTTGCTTTTATGGCACTGGATAAGACAGAAATGAAAATTTTGCGGCTTCTACAGGATGACGCTCGCATTACCAACCAAGTATTGGCAGATAAGATCGGTCTTTCTGCTTCCCCATGCTGGCGCAAAGTGCGGAAGCTTGAGGAAGATGAAGTCATCCAGGGGTACAGGGCGGTACTGGACAGGAAAAAAATCGGGCTTGGTGTCATGGTTTTTGTGCGCGTTGCCATCGATAGTCACAGTGAGGCTGAAGCTAAAAAATTTGAAGAAGAGGTTACGGCTCTCGAAGACGTAGTAGCCTGTTATAGCATAGGTGGAGATGCTGATTTTTTATTGCAGGTCGTCGCAAATGACCTGGACTCCTATGCTGATTTTGCCATGTCGGTCGTTCGCCGCCTGCCTGGTATAAAAGCGATGCAAAGTATGTTTGTCCTGAAGGAAATAAAACCACTAGTCACCTATCCGATAAAAGGCATATCCAAAGCAGGGTAATCCTATAAAGAAGTACCCCCGGTTTTAGACGGGAATTCCATCAGTTAATAGTCTGGCCCCATGTGTTCAAGACATATAACATTATGTGTAGGGCGACATCTTATGAGATCATTTCAATCTCCGGTCTGCCCATACAACTTATTTGCATGGGCAGACCGGAGACGACAAGCGAAGCGCGTCAGCCTTGCCAGCGGATAATTGCCGGTGTAGGATTATTTTGTACCTGTTGTCTGAGGACAACACCCCAGGTTGCCACGTCCTGCAAGGCAACGCTCAGGGATAATCTGAGTGGTCAATCCCTAGCCCGCTTCGTCACCGGCAGCGCGGGTATCGCTTCGGCGGTGGTGGCTAATTTCTCCCTCTGCGCCAATCCGGTGCTGATATTCATCTCTCATTGATGCCTGGCTTTTGCCGGCGGTCATTTATCTGATGTATCCCCAATGCCATGCCCTTTCCCTGGCTGGTGTGTGTTATTCCTCGTTCCACCCTGGCGCATTCGTCGTGGCCGTGGCCTTTTTTGCCTCAATTGATGTTTCCATGAGGCAGCGGCGTCACTTTTCCCGTGCTAACGGGTGAAAGTGACGCCGCACCCGACCACCGCACCAACGCTGAAATTATGCTGCCTGACTGAGCATCCCTGTCATCTGACGCACGCTTTTCTGCGTCAATTCTTCTCATCCATTCACCAAAGGAGGACTGAATCAATACCTGAGGCAGGCTTTACCGCCTGAGGGGATTTCCTGCTGACGCAGGCGGTTGCACCGAGTGCATAACCGACTCCCCGCCACACCTCAACCACTGCCACTCCGGCGCACAGGTATTGTTCAGCACGGCACGGGATACCCCCGTGTCGCGGACTATCGCGCGCCGGAGACAGGGGTATCACCATGACAGCATTATGCCGTGAACTGCAAAAGCTGGCCCGCCAGGCCGGCGGCAGTCACAAGACGGTCCATGACCGTTTGCATATGGCCGAGCGTCTCAGCCGCCATCTGCTGGACCTTAACATTCAGGTGAAATCGGTTAGTCACTTGAAAGCCAAACATATTGAATCCTATATCGCTGACCGCCAGGCGCAGGGCATCAGTCTGCGCACCCTGCACAATGAGATGGCCGCCGTGCGGGTGATGCTGCGCGAAGCCGGGCGGGACAAGCTGGCCGACGCCGACCGCCTCGGCAATCAGGCTTTGGGGCTCCAGGGCGCCAGCCGGGCCGGCACCCGTGTCGCCATCAGCCAGACGCGTTATCAGGCCGCCCTCGATACCTGCACGCAAAAGGATGCCGGACTGGCCGTCACGCTACAGCTGACCCGGCTAATGGGGCTGCGCTCGCAGGAGGCCGTGCAGTGTTCACAGTCGCTGTCGACCTGGGCCGCGGCGCTGGCGCGGGGCGATGAACGTCTGGCAGTGGTCTTCGGCACCAAGGGCGGACGTCCGCGCCAGACCCTGGTACTGGACCGTGAAGCGATGACACACGCCGTAAATCGGGCGCTGGATATTTCCGCCACACGTCATGGACGGTTAATCCCCAAACCCGACCTGAAAACCGCCATGAACTACTGGCGCTCGCAGACCACTCGCGCCGGACTGACCGGGGTGTATTCCCCCCACAGCCTGCGTTATGCCTGGGCGCAGGATGCGCTTCGCCATTATAGGTCGAAGGGATTCAGTCTGCGGGAAGCCTGTGCCCTGACGTCCACCGACCTTGGACATGGTGACGGGCGCGGGCGTTATATCCGCCGGGTGTATGCCCAGGGGGTGAGCCCGTGACGAGCACCTTTGTTTCCGATATCACCCGCCAGGCCCGGCACCGCTGGCCCGCCATTCTGTCCTCGCTGTCGATACCGGTGCCGGCACATCATCGGCACGGTCCCTGTCCGGTCTGTGGCGGGCTGGACCGCTTTCGTATGGATGACCGGGAAGGGCGGGGCACTTGGTACTGCAATCGCTGCGGGGCCGGCGACGGACTGGACCTGGTGGCCCGCGTCCACCGTTGTTCACTTGCTGAAGCGGCCAGAAGAGTGGCCTCTCTGGAGGGCGCAACGTCAACCCCGCCAGCCAGGGAAAAAGCCCGGCCGACCGTCAATATCACCGCCCGGGTCAGTTCCCTGCTGGCCTGCTGTGTCACGGGGGAGTCCCCTTACCTGAAGGCGAAGGGCTATGACCTGGCCGGACCGGTGTTGCCGGCGGGACAGACCATCACCGTGGCCGGAGACATCTTTCCCCCTGGCTCGCTGGTGTTACCCCTTCAGGATACAACAGGACAATTGACCGGCGCCCAGTTGGTCAGTCCGCTGGGCACCAAACATCTGCTCCCGAGCTCGCACCTGAAAGGCGCTTTTGTGGCGCTGCCGCCGGATGCCACTGTCTGCCCTCCAGCCGGTTTTACCGCTCCAGCCACTGAAGACATCGCCATTACCGAAGGTTACGCCACCGCGCTGGCGGTCCGGGCTATGACCGGCATGCGCATCTGCGCCGCCCTGTCAGCCAATAACCTGCTGAATGTGGCCGGTGCCCTGCGCGAGGCCTATCCGCAGGCACGCCTTATTCTGGCCGCCGATAACGACCGAACTCATCCAGACAACCCCGGAAAACTGCAGGCAGTACGCGCCGCCCGCGCCGTAAACGGGGTGGTCGTGCTGCCGCTCGGTGAGGCAACCGACCACGATGATGCCCTGCGCCTGTACGGCCCCGAACAGGCCCACCGCGATTTTTACCGCCAGCTTTTCATTTCCCATTCTGATTTTCACCAGGAGAGCGCCACCATGAAACCCGGTATCACGTCCGTTGACCGTCATTCCCCTGAACTCACCACCTCCCTGCCGCTGCGCCGGGGCTCGGAGGGATATGATACCCCGCAGAACTACCTGATTAAGGGCCATATCCCCGGCAACTCGCTCAGCAGTATTTACGGGCCGGGCGGCTCGTTTAAGTCTTTCCTGGCGGTCTCCTGGGCCTGCCATATTGCTACCGGCAAGCCCTGGGCGCAGCAGCGGGTGAATCAGGGCGCGGTGATTTACGTGGCCGGTGAAGGCGGTATCGGCGTCCCGCGCCGTATACGGGCCTGGGAACAGACGCTCAACGGCAATAGCCCGGTGGACGGCCTGTTCCGGGTGGACTGTGCCGTATTCCCCGCCAGCCCGGAAAGCGTCAATCAGGTCATTCAGGCGGCGGCGGACGTGAACCGTCTGACCACCATGCCGGTGCGGCTGATTATCCTTGATACCCTGGCGCGCTGCTTTGGCGGCTCGGACGAAAACGCCGCACGCGACATGGGCGCGTTCATTCAGGGCTGTGACGCCATTCGCACCGCCACGCAGGCCTCGGTGCTGATTGTCCATCACTCCGGCAAGGACCAGGACCGGGGCGCACGGGGCTCCAGCGCATTTCAGGCGGCGCTGGACGCGGAGTTTAACGTCCGGCGTGAAGGCGAAGGGCATGCCCTGGTATTGAGCTGCACTAAGATGAAGGACGCGGAGCCACCCGAGCCGGCGGCGTATGACCTGAGCCCGGTCACGGTGTATGTCGATGAGGACGGTGAACCTGTGGATTCCCTGGTGTTGCATGACCAGTCCAGGGCGGCACAGGACCCGACCGCTGTTTACCCGGAGTTGGCAGGAGTGTCGCATCTGACGGGCAATCATATCGCCGTCTGGCAGGCGCTCCTCGACCTCGGAGACTGCACCCGCTCGCAGCTTCGTCAGGCACTGCGCCCCAAGGGTATCAGCGCCGATAAGAAGTTTTCTCGCTGGCTGCTCAAGCTGGAAAAAGAGGGGGTGATTACGCTGGATGGTGAAAATATTTATTTAACAATACCAACAAAGCGGTAGGGCTATTTCAAGGACCCTCCGACGGCATCCGTGGGGCCCGCAACTAACAACAACGGGACCAGATGATTGTGTAAGTATCCCGTATAACAGAGCCAGTTACTTTTAGAGATCTTCCGGCATAATGAAGATGCCAACGAGGAGATCACTATGCGCAAAGCCCGTTTTACCGAGCACCAGATCCTGGCCGTTATT
>NZ_WUBS01000016.1 GCF_010131535.1 Acerihabitans arboris | reverse complement strand
TGAAACGCCGTAGCGCCGATGGTAGTGTGGGGTCTCCCCATGCGAGAGTAGGGAACTGCCAGGCATCCAATAATGACGAAGCCCTCTGTGGAAACAGAGGGCTTTTTCATATGTGCTGAACGGGCGGTTTTGCTACGCCTGATCCCGCAGCAATGCCATACGCAGCGTCTGCGCGCTGCGCGCCAATAAATCCAGCGCCCGGTCCCGCTGGCGATAGAATTGCGTGGTCATCATCAGGAAGGTTTCGGGCGTGGCCTGCGCGGCATGGTCTTTGAGGATCCTCAGGCCGGGAAATGCGCCGCCGTGATAACTCAGATCGTAATGGAAATCATCGGTGGAGCTATAACGTAAACGGTGCCACAGCGCCAGCACCGTAACAATGGCCGCTTGCCAGGCCTGGGCATCAGACTGCCAAAAAGACACCACCCGCCGCAAATCGCCCTGCAGGTCGGTCATAGCGTCCAGCACCGGGCCCAGATCAAACGCCGGATCCAGTTTATCCTGTAATTCCCTCATTTCTTCAAACAGCCGATCCCGATAGCCCAGCGGATCCAATGGCAACGCCGCAGCGGTCAGCAGTTCCGCCAGCCAGTACCCATGGATCCGGCTGTCGCGCCATAAGATATCCAGGTCGACCTTGTCATAAGTATCCGCTTCGGTATGCCACCACCAGCCGCCACCGCTGCCGGGCGATAGGGTATTTTTGTTCACCGGCTCCTCGCGCAGGGCAAAATGCAGCGGCAAACCGCTGCCCCAAAAAGATTGATCGCCACCTTTACCCAATGGGGTAATCCGCTGCGCCGGGTGTCCGGTCACCTGTCGTACCGCGCGGTTAAGGAAATCAGGTTGTTCGGCGCCGCTGGCGTTGATCACCACTTGCAGCGCCTCCATACAGCCGGGGGAATCGACGTTGATATGCGCCACGCAATGTTGTGCCAACTGACGGCGAAACCGGTCGGCGTACCAGGTCGAACCGCCATAACGGGCATTGGAGTGGCCTGGCCACCAGGCAATCCGCAGGCCGCGTTTTAACTCGTGGCGATGTTGATGGAAATGAACGGCCATCGCCAGGCATAACGCATTGCCGGTGGCATTATCCGTCACGCCTTCGTGCCAGGAATCATAGTGGGAAGACAACAGCACAAACTCCGCACTCTTACCGGCGATCTCCACCACCGGCAGGCTGCATTCGGTAACCGCGACCTGCAGTTCAGTATGCAGCCGCGCGGTGAGCGGGCCGGGGTGCTGTTGATAGAGCGCCAGCAGCTCGCGTCCCTGCTGCCGGTTAATCGAAACCACCGGCAGGCGTGGGTAACGATGGCGATCGTCGGGCACCGGCGTGCCCCAGACCGGCCCGACGGTTTCCTCATGTAATGCCGTTTCGCCCGACCACCAGATATGGATTAAACCCAGCGCGCCGGCGGCATCCAGGCGCTGCACATAATCCTCAAAACCCTGGTCGGCGATAACAATCTTGCCTTTAACCTGGGCGGACCATTGCGCCAATTGATTATCCGGCACATCGTCGGTGGAGCGCATATCGTAAAACAACGGGGCGTCCACGCCCTGCGGACAGCCGGCCGAAAACGAACGGGTCTTGGCTGAACAGCGCCAGGCCGGAAAACCTGGCAACTGCAGACTGCCGGAGACAGGATTGCTCAGCAATAACGCGCATTTTTCAATGCGCGGCGCCAGGCCATGATGGCGCAATAGGTCCGCCAGATAGACCGCCGAACGTTCGGCATCGCTGCTGCCGGATAAGCGGTGCAGCAGCGAGAACTGCCGCAACAGGCCGTCCATCAGCGGCAATAGCGTCCCGGCATGCGGCTCATTGACCGGCATTGGTCTGCTCCGGTTGATGTACTGACAAATCGATATCACCAAAGTACTGACGCTTGATCTTTTCCCAGGTGCCGTCGGCCTTGATCTTGGCCAACCCTTCATTCAACAGCGTTTTGATTTTTTCGTCGTCTTGGCGAAAACCATAGGCTGAACCGATGCTGAATATTTTATCATCCCGCACTTCGGGGCCGGTCAGGGTGAAATCCTTCCCTTCCGGTTTATTCAGGAAACCATAGGTGACCGCAACCGCCGGGCTTAACGCGCCGTCCAGCCGCCCCGCCGCCAGATCCTGGTAGATCATGTCCTGATCGGCGTAAGGAACGATATCGATGCCTTTGGATGCCCAGAACTGATTGGCATACATTTCCTGGATCGTGCCCTGCTGGACGGCGATATGTTTACCCTGTAGCGATGCGACGTCCGGGAGAAGATTGCTTCCCTTGCGCACCACCAGCCGGGTGGGAATATGGTAAACAAAATCGCTGAAGGCGATGGCCTTCCTGCGTTTTTCCGTCGCCCCGAGCGGTGAAATAACATCGACTTTCTTCGCCAGCAGCGAGGGGATCTCCGCGTCAAAGCTGCTGACCACGAATTGGCATTTTACCGCCATCGCCTGGCAGACCGCATTGGTGATGTCGATTTCAAATCCACGCGGGGTGCCGTCGGCTTCGCGATACTGAAACGGTGGATAGGTCAGGTCGGCGCCGATACGTACCGTTTCCCCCGCGGCCTGCGCCGCCGTTGAGCCCATGGCCAGACCGAGTAACGCCAGTGTCCATATTTTTTTCA
Source organism: Acerihabitans arboris (assembly GCF_010131535.1). Taxonomy (GTDB): domain Bacteria; phylum Pseudomonadota; class Gammaproteobacteria; order Enterobacterales; family Enterobacteriaceae; genus Acerihabitans; species Acerihabitans arboris. The sequence continues at coordinate 163,379 of NZ_WUBS01000016.1, read as the reverse complement.
TGATTATTTCTCCTGCCCGGCCTGGTTGGCGAGCTTCCAGCGTGAAAATTCATCCCTTACCGCGCGCAGCAGCGTTGCGTCATGGCATAGGTCAAAGGCCGTCATCGCCAGCGCCTTGGCGGCCTGCAGCATGCCGTCCAGACCGGCGGGCGAGGCCGCAGCCTGGGCAAATTCCGGGGTATGGGGGAAGACATCGCCGATACGGATATACGGATGGATGGCCGCGGTGACCTGGCTGACATTGCCGATATCGGAAGAACCTATGCCGCCGGCTACCGGCGGATCAAACACCGCGATACCCAGCAGCTCAAGGTTGCGTTGAAAACCCCTGGCCAGGGCTTGGTTGTTATTGCGTTCGGCGTAGGTCAGGCCCTGCTCGATCTCAAGCCTGGCGCCGCTCATTGCGGCGGCGCCTTCAGCCGCCGCAAATACTTTTTCCCGCACCTGCCGCAGCCCGTTAACCGTCGCCGCGCGCATCAGGAATTTGGCTTCGGCATAGGCCGGCACGATATTGGTGGCGCTGCCGCCGTCGGTAATAATGCCGTGTACCCGCACGTCGTCGGTGAAGAACTGCCGCAGGGCGTTAATGCCGACAAACGTATTGATCACCGCGTCCAGGGCGCTGATGCCTTTCTGCGGCGCCGACGAGGCGTGCGCCGCCTTGCCGTAAAATTTAAATACCGCATCCACGCAGGCCAGCCCGCCGCGCACTACCATGGTTTTCTCGCGCGGATGGACCATCATCGCCGCGTCCACCGCGTCAAAAATGCCCAGATCGGCGAGAATGATCTTGCCGCCGCCTTCTTCTTCCGCCGGGGTGCCGATCACCAGCAGGCGCCCGCACAGTCCAGGGCAGGCGGCCTTCAATGCCAGCGCGGCGGCCGCCGAGGCGGTGCCGATAAGATTATGGCCGCAGGCGTGCCCCAGCTCGGGCAATGCGTCATACTCGGCCAGCAGCGCCACCGTCGGGCCGGGTTTGCCGCTGTCAAAGGTGGCGCGAAACGCGGTCGGCAAGCCGCCCAGGGGTTGTTCAATAACAAAACCCGCGTTCTCCAGCGGCGCAATCAGCGCGGCGGCGGACCGGGTTTCCGCAAAGCTCAGTTCCGGATTGCCATGGATTTGCAAAGCCAACCGCTTTAACTGGGGCGCCATCCCATCAATGGCATAAATAATTTTATTCTTTTGATCACTATTGGTGCAATCTGGCATGCTGTTTCCCTGCTTTGGTGCTTGTTGGGCGGAATAAAAATATCTTATTAGGCAGATATAGGCGATTTTGCGCCACAATCCCAATTGAGTGTTTTTATGACTTGCATCCTTAAGCCAAAAAATATTTTATAGTGGCTGACTCATTAGAATGGACACCGGCCGTGAATGAAAAAGACTGGCTTATTATCCGGGCCGTTTACCACCATAAAAATATCACCCGCGCCGCTGAACAGTTATATACCTCGCAGCCCGCGCTGAGTTACCGCTTAAAACAAATCGAGCGCAAGCTGGCGATACAGCTGTTTGACGAGAATAGCAAAGGCCTGGCCTTCAGCGCGCAGGGGGAGTTCCTGGCCAGCCATGCCGATAAGGTGCTAAGGGATATGCAACAGCTGAAAATCAACCTGCATAGCCTGGATGAGCAGCAGCAAGGTGAGATCCGCATCGGGGTGTCGAGTAACTACGCCGCGTACCGCCTGCCCGCGCTGCTGGCGCGTTTTCGCCAGCAATATCCCGGCGTCAGCATTAACCTTATCAGCGGTTATAGCGAGGAAATTTTCCAGCGGCTACAGCGCGATGATATTCATCTGGCCCTGGTGAAAGATGATTTTAACTGGAAAGAGGGCAAGCAGCTGGTCGATGAGGACTATTATTACCTGGTCAGCCAGCATGAAATTAATTTCGGCCTGTTACCTCATCTGCCGCAGATTAAAATTAATCATGGACCGCATATCACGCAGCTGATTGAGCGTTGGTGGAATGCCAATTTTTCCCTTGCGCCGCGCATCGCCATGACGGTGGACAAGCTGGAAGTTTGCCTGGCGATGGTCAACCAGGGTTTGGGTTATGCCATTATCTCCAGCTACCTGCCGTTGCCGGACGCGCTTTATCGGTTGCCCATCAGCGTGGACGGCCAGGCGGTAACCAATAAAACCTGGCTGCTCCATCGCCATGCCTGCGAAGCATCTCCTATGACGCAGCCCTTTATCCAGATGCTGGCCGATTACGCGGCGTTACCCGCCGCCAGGGAGCGATGAACCGACGACGGCTAAGAAAATCTATCGCTAAAGATGAAACATTTTCAACTAATGGTTGAACACTCGACATCATTTGGCAAAAACGCTATCGTAGGCATCTGGATGTCTAAACGTTTATACGTATGCTTTGAGGTTTTATCGTTATGCCGATTCGGGTTCTTGATGAGTTACCAGCCGTAAACTTCCTGCGTAACGAAAATGTGTTCGTTATGACCTCTTCCCGTGCCCGTACCCAGGAAATCCGCCCGCTAAAAGTGCTGATCCTCAATCTGATGCCGAAAAAAATCGAGACGGAGAACCAATTCCTGCGGCTGTTATCCAATTCGCCGCTGCAAATCGATATCCAGCTGCTGCGCATTGACAACCATGAATCGAAAAACACCCCGGCGGAGCATCTCAACACCTTCTATTGTGATTTTGAAGATATCCAGGATGAAAACTATGACGGCCTGGTGGTCACCGGCGCGCCGCTGGGATTGGTGGACTTTCGCGACGTGATTTTCTGGCCGCAGATCGACCGGGTATTGCAATGGGCGAAAGGGCACGTCACCTCGACGCTGTTTGTCTGTTGGGCGGTACAGGCGGCGCTGAATATTTTATACGACATCCCCAAAATGACCCGCCGGGAAAAACTGGCCGGCGTGTATCAGCACAACACCCTGAAGCCCCATGCCTTGCTGACGCGTGGGTTCGACGAAACCTTTCTGGCGCCGCATTCCCGTTATGCCGACTTCCCTGCCGACATTATCCGCCGGCATACCGATCTGGAGATATTGGCGGAGTCGGAGCAAACGGGCGCCTACCTGTTCGCCAGTCCTGATAAACGGCTGGCCTTTGTGACCGGCCATCCGGAATATGACGCATTGACGCTGGCCGGCGAATACCATCGCGATCTGGCGGCGGGCCTTGATCCCGCCATCCCGTTTAACTATTTCCCGGATAACAATCCCGACCTGCCGCCCAGGGCCAGCTGGCGCAGCCATGGGCATCTGTTGTTTGCAAACTGGCTGAACTATTACGTGTACCAGATTACGCCGTTTGACCTGAAGAAAATGAATCCAACCCTGGATTAAAAGCTAATACAGCTCGCACCCTGTTCAGCGCCGGAAAGCTGGCCGCGCAGCGCGCCGAACAGCTCGCGGCCGCAGCCGATATGCTCCGCGCTTAAATCGGGTTGCGACACCACCCGCTGCGCCAGTACGGCGGCATCCACCAGCAACGACAGCTCACCGGTAAGGCCGTTCACCCTTACCCTATCGCCGGTCTGGATTTTAGCCATTAATCCGCCGGTGTAGGCCTCCGGCGTAACGTGGATTGCCGCCGGCACCTTACCCGATGCGCCGGACAGGCGCCCGTCGGTTACCAGGGCGACCTTATAACCGCGATCCAGCAGGACGCCCAGCGGCGGCATGAGTTTATGCAGCTCCGGCATGCCGTTGGCGCGCGGTCCCTGGTAGCGCACTACGATCACGCAGTCTTTGTTCAGTTCGCCGGCGTCGAAGGCCGGGCCGACGTCATGCTGGCTTTCAAATACCACCGCAGGCGCTTCAATAACCTGGTTGACGGCGGGTACGGCGGAGGTTTTCATCACCGCGCGTCCCAGATTGCCGTCCAGTACCTTGGTGCCGCCGTGATGTTCAAACGGGTTGTCGAGGCTGGCGATGACTTTGGGATCGCGCGAGGTTTCGGCGCTTTCGCGCCAGGCCAGCACGCCCTGATCCAGCCAGGGTTCCATGGTGTAGCGGCTTAAGCCGAAACCGGCGATGGTATGCACATCTTCATTGAGCAAGCCGCCGGTTAACAATTCGCGTATCACCAGTTGAACGCCGCCGGCGTCATGGAACTGGTTGATGTCCGCCGGGCCGTTGGGGTAGATGCGCGACAACAACGGCACCACGTCCGACAGCTCGGAGAAGTCGTCCCAGTTGATGATAATGCCGGCGGCGCGGGCCATGGCCACTAAATGCATGGTGTGGTTGGTGGAACCGCCGGTGGTCAGCAACGCGATAATACCGTTGACGATCACCTTCTCGTCCACCAGGCGGCCGATGGGCAGGTAGTTGCCGCTGTTTTCCGTCAGGCGCGTTACCTGGACGGCGGCGGCATCGGTCAGGGCATCGCGTAGCGGGGTATTGGGCTGGATAAACGACGAGCCGGGTAAATGCAGGCCCATCATCTCCATCACCATCTGGTTGGAGTTGGCGGTACCGTAAAAAGTACAGGTGCCGGCGCTGTGATAAGACGCGGCTTCCGCTTCCAGCATGCCCTCACGGTCTATCTTGCCCTCGGCGTAGAGCTGGCGGACGCGTACCTTTTCTTTATTCGGCAATCCGCTGGGCATCGGGCCGGCGGGGACAAATACCGCGGGCAGATGGCCGAAGGATAACGCCGCCATCACCAGTCCGGGGACGATTTTGTCGCATATGCCCAGGTATAAGGCGCCGTCAAACATGTTATGCGACAAACCGATGGCGGCGGACATGGCAATGATTTCCCGGCTCATCAGCGACAGTTCCATACCGTCTTGCCCCTGGGTTACGCCGTCGCACATCGCCGGTACCCCGGCGGCCATCTGGCCGACCGCGCCGACGCCGTGCAGGGCGTTTTTCAGGCGTTGCGGATAGTGCTCATAAGGCTGATGGGCGGACAGCATATCGTTATAGGAATTGATAATTGCGATATCGTTGCGGGTCATGCTTTTCAGCGCGAGCTTATCGTCGGGCTGGCAGGCGGCAAAGCCGTGGGCCAGGTTGCCGCAGGCCAGCTGCGACCGGTGTACCGTTTTGGCGCGCGCTGCGTCGATACGCGCCAGGTAAGCGGCGCGGGTGGCTAAGGAGCGATCGATAACGCGTTGCGTCACACGGGCGACTGTAGGATTCATATTTGCCTCACACTTAAGATTAAATGGTTTAGCATTGCTCGCGCCGTCGGCGGAGCCGGGCTAAACAACGGAATTGGTGTCCCAGCCAGCGGGCAAGCCGCCGAATCGCTTTTTTTATCGTGAAAATATAGTGGTAGCGGAGCGGCCTGCTGGCCATCGTGCCGGTCATAGCGTCAATAAGCTAAAAATTGAATCGTTTCAGCTGATAAAGCCATAAAAAGCCGGATTAACCTTTCCCAGGCTACCGGCCGGGCACCGCAACCGTTATCGCTTACCCATTAAGCATAGCCGCAATGCCGGTGCTTCCTTGGATCTGCCGTAACGCGCCGGATGTTAGCCTGCGTTACGCGCGTCAAGATCCTTAATGCAACGCAGGGTGTCGTTAATCACTGCGTCGACCGGTTGATCGATATTCACCACCAGGACGTCTTTTTCATCGGCGCCGGGTTCTTCCAGGGTATCGAACTGGGTGACCAGCATCTGGGACTTGAAGAAATGGCCTTTACGGGCTTTCATCCTGGCTTCAATGACGTCAAACTCGCCCTTGAGGTAAATAAAGGACAGGTTGTCGTTCCCTTCGCGCAGGCGGTCGCGATAATGCTTTTTCAGCGCGGAACAGACGATAATGGAAATGGCGTTGGTACGCTGCATCGCAAACGCGGCATCGTTAATGGCCGCCAGCCAGGGCGCGCGGTCGTCGTCATTCAGCGCGTGTCCCGCCGCCATTTTGTTGATATTGGCGCGCGGATGCAAAAAGTCGCCGTCCAGAAACGCGGCCGATAGCTCACGGGCCAGGGCATTGGCCACCACGGACTTGCCGCTGCCAGAAACGCCCATTAAAACGAAGATGTGGTTAGCTGTTGTTGTCATCGTAAGGCTCCGTGGCCAGATAAATAAGTGTGTTGATGTTACCGGTAACATTATCCGGATTTTTACTGCGGTTGCCAGACGCTTGATCTTTTTTTCATGCTAACTGTGATCTGCTTCAAATAATAAATGTAATGTGAAACATTTTTTTTACAATCGAACTGCGCTTTTTTTGGCCTGCGCGGCGGGATTTGAAAAAGTCTCATGAGCCGCCGCCGTCGATCCTGTGTAACTTATGGTAGGATGTCCTGCCTATTTTGGCTCAATAAACGACGATTTTTTCAGCGGCGGATGGGGTAATGGTAATCAATCGAATTGACGGACTGCGCCGGCAGTTAGCACAGCGCATCATGGTGCTGGACGGTGGCATGGGCACCATGATCCAGAGTTATCGGTTAGAGGAAGCGGACTATCGGGGAGAACGTTTCGCCGACTGGCCGAGCGATCTCAAAGGCAACAACGATCTGCTGGTGCTGAGCAAGCCCGAGGTGATCGCCGCTATCCATGACGACTACCTGGCCGCGGGCGCCGATATCCTAGAGACCAATACCTTTAATTCTACCTCCATCGCCATGGCCGATTACCAGATGGAGTCGTTGGTCAGCGAGCTTAATTTCGAAGCTGCCCGTCTCGCCCGGCTCAGCGCCGACGAATGGACGGCGCGCACACCGGAGAAACCCCGTTATGTGGCCGGCGTCCTGGGCCCCACCAACCGCACCGCCTCCATATCACCGGACGTCAACGATCCGGCTTTCCGCAATGTCAGTTTTGATCAGTTGGTAAGTGCTTACCGTGAGGCTGTTCACGCGCTGGTGGAAGGCGGCGTGGATTTAATCATGGTGGAAACCATTTTTGATACGCTTAACGCCAAGGCCGCGACTTTTGCCATCGAAACCGAATTCGAAGCCATGGGCGTGCGGTTGCCGGTGATGATTTCCGGCACTATTACCGATGCGTCGGGACGAACCCTTTCTGGCCAGACCACCGAGGCATTCTATAACTCCCTGCGTCATGTAAAACCGTTGTCGTTTGGCCTGAACTGCGCGCTCGGCCCCGACGAACTGCGCCAGTACGTGGCCGAGCTGTCGCGCATTGCCGACTGTTTTGTCAGCGCCCATCCCAATGCCGGATTGCCGAACGCCTTTGGCGAATACGATCTCGGCCCGGATGAAATGGCCGGGCAGATCAAGGAATGGGCCGCTTCCGGCTACCTGAATATAGTGGGCGGCTGCTGCGGCACCACCCCGGCGCATATCGCCGCCATGGCGCGCGCGGTAGAGGGCATAACGCCGCGCGTCCCGCCGGAACGGCCGGTGGCCTGCCGCCTGGCGGGGCTAGAGCCGCTGAATATCGATAAAGATACTCTGTTTGTCAACGTGGGCGAGCGTACCAATGTTACCGGCTCGGCGCGCTTCAAGCGGCTGATCAAGGAAGAGAAATACAATGAAGCGCTGGCGGTGGCGTTGCAGCAGGTGGAAAGCGGCGCGCAGATCATCGATATCAACATGGATGAAGGCATGCTGGATTCCGCTGCCGCCATGGTGCGTTTCCTGCACCTGATCGCCGGCGAACCGGATATATCCCGGGTGCCGATCATGATCGATTCGTCCAAATGGGACATTATCGAGCAGGGTTTGAAGTGTATACAGGGCAAGGGCATCGTCAACTCCATCTCGATGAAAGAGGGTGAGGAAACCTTTATCCATCATGCGCGCCTGGTTCGCCGTTATGGCGCCGCGGTGGTGGTGATGGCGTTCGATGAAGAGGGACAGGCGGATACCCGGCAGCGCAAAATCGACATATGTCGTCGCGCTTACCACATTCTCACCGAGACGGTCGGCTTCCCGCCGGAAGATATCATTTTCGATCCCAATATTTTCGCCATCGCCACCGGTATCGAAGAACACAACAATTATGCCCAGGACTTTATCGGCGCCTGCGCCGATATCAAGGCCGAGCTGCCCCATGCGCTGATTTCCGGCGGCGTCTCAAACGTGTCGTTTTCGTTTCGCGGCAACGAGCCGGTGCGCGAGGCCATCCACGCGGTTTTCCTTTATTACGCCATCAAGAACGGCATGGACATGGGCATCGTTAACGCCGGGCAACTGGCTATCTACGATGACCTGTCCGACGAGCTGCGCGAGGCGGTGGAAGATGTGGTGCTTAATCGCCGCGCGGACGGCACCGAGCGGCTGCTGGATCTGGCGGAGAAATACCGTGTCGGCAAAAACGACGACGATACCAAACAGCAGCAGGCGGAATGGCGCGGCTGGCCGGTAAATAAACGGCTGGAGTACGCGCTGGTAAAGGGCATTACGGAATTTATCGAACCGGATACCGAAGAAGCGCGGCAACAGGCGGCACGGCCTATCGAGGTGATTGAAGGGCCGCTGATGGCCGGCATGAACGTGGTAGGCGATCTGTTCGGCGCCGGTAAAATGTTCCTGCCGCAGGTGGTCAAATCGGCGCGGGTGATGAAGCAGGCGGTCGCCTACCTGGAACCCTTTATCAAGGCGGGAAAAGAAAAGCAAAAAGCGGCCGGTAAAATATTGCTGGCGACGGTCAAAGGCGATGTGCACGATATCGGCAAAAATATCGTCGGCGTGGTGCTTCAATGCAATAACTACGAAATCATAGATTTAGGCGTTATGGTCTCGATGGATAAAATCCTGAAATCGGCGCGTGAATTTAACGTGGATATTATCGGCCTGTCGGGCTTGATCACCCCGTCGCTCGATGAAATGGTCAACGTCGCCAAAGAAATGGAACGCCAGGGTTTCACCTTGCCGCTGCTGATTGGCGGCGCCACCACCTCGAAGGCGCATACCGCGGTTAAAATCGAAAAAAATTACAGCGGGCCGACGATATATGTACAGAATGCCTCGCGCAGCGTGGGCGTGGTATCGGCGCTGCTGTCGGATGAGCAGCGCGACGAATTTGTGCTGCGCATTCGTAAGGAGTATGACCAGGCGCGCATCCAGCACGGCCGGAAAAAACCCCGTACGCCGCCGGTCCCGCTGCAGGTGGCCCGTGATAATGACAGCGCCATGGACTGGGAAAATTATACCCCGCCCGTAGCCCATCGCCAGGGTATTCAGTCCGTCACCGCCTCAATCGAGACGTTACGCAATTATATCGATTGGACACCGTTTTTCATGACCTGGTCGCTGGCCGGTAAATACCCGCGCATTCTCGAGGACGAGGTGGTCGGCGACGAGGCCAAGCGGTTGTTCGCCGACGCCAACGCCCTGCTGGACCAGCTTTCCGGGCAAAAATCATTAAATCCGCGCGGGGTGGTGGGCATTTTCCCTGCCAACCGGGTTGGCGACGATATTGAGGTGTATCGGGACGAAAGCCGTCGCGAAATCCTGGTGGTCAGCCATCATTTGCGCCAGCAGACGGAAAAAAACGAGTTTGCCAATTATTGCCTGGCGGATTTTGTGGCGCCGAAAGCCAGCGGCAAGGCGGATTATCTGGGGGCTTTTGCGGTTACCGGCGGTCTTGAGGAAGATACGCTGGCGGCGGCCTATGACGAGGCACATGATGATTATAATAAAATCATGATCAAAGCCCTCTCCGACCGTTTGGCGGAGGCGTTTGCCGAATATCTCCATGAGCGGGTGCGCAAGGTGTACTGGGGCTATGCGCCCAACGAGAACCTGAGCAATGACGAGCTGATTCGGGAGAACTATCAGGGGATCCGTCCGGCGCCGGGCTATCCGGCCTGCCCCGACCACACCGAGAAGGCGGCAATCTGGCAACTGCTTAATGTTGATGAAACCGCCGGCATGCGCCTGACGGAGTCCTATGCCATGTGGCCTGGCGCGTCGGTTTCAGGCTGGTATTTCAGCCATCCGGACAGCAAATATTATGCCGTGGCGCAAATCCAGCGGGATCAGGTAGAGGATTACGCCCGGCGCAAAAACATGCCGATCGCTGAAATCGAACGCTGGCTGGCGCCGAACCTGGGCTACGACGCAGACTGATTTTACCCGTATTTGCCGGTGACAGAAGAGCCTCGCCGGCTGCCACATCCTGGCAACAATGCAACCCGGCTAATGGCGCCATGCTGCTGAATCCGGGGTATGCGCCCATGCTGATAATTCACGCTGCTAGCCGCTGCTGAGCTTATAGTTATCCTGCTGAATAAATATATATTAATCAAAAATAAAAAATTTCGATATGCTTAATATTGAATTTATTAGCAATATTCAATTTTTAGTCCGAATGATTTAGCGCTAATTAATTATGGCTAATAATATAATTATTTTACCTATTGTGATGAAAGGTTTAAATTTTAGGTACTCCAGGAGGGGTATGGAAAAGAAGATTTAATATAATTTAATTGATATTTATTATTTTTGAAATCTTTATTAATACTTTTCGATGGAAAGCAAGGATGAGTGTTACCTATTTTTATAATCGAGGGCGACCCTATGGTTACCATTCATGACGACGGCACCATGGCGCGGGCGAAAAAAACTAAGTACCTACGCAATATCGATGAAAAATATATGTCCTGGGGCGACAATCACCCGTCGCGCCTCACTATCGCTCAAACCTGTGTCGGTGAAACCCTGACCGGTATTGACGTTGATATTTATATTGATACCCACATGCGGCATTCACGCTGTAATCTCGGTTACCGCAACGCGGTAAGTCCGCTCAGCGCGGTATGGGCAAGGAAAGATCCGGCGGGCAGGGATATCTTTACCTCCGGGCATGCCCACGGTAATTTTGCCGGCCATTCGCTTGGCAGCGCCGCGGCGCTGCAAACCCGGCGTTATATGATGAGCCGCGATTATCAAAGCACCCTACCGGAAAAATCCGCTTATTATTTACAGGGATTAAAACGGTTAAACCAAAAATATTCCGTGGTTAAGCAGGTGGACGGCCTGGGTATGTTATTCAACGTGACTTTAGCCAATTCCCAGGGCGATCCCTGGAAAAACGCCGGCAAGCCCGCCGTGACGCTGGGTCAGGATTATGATTATTCTTATAACGGCCAATATTATCGCATGATGCTAAATAGCGGCGGCACTTTCGGCGAAGTTATCAAGCTTGCGCCTTATCTGGATATTACCCTGGCGGAAATAGACCGCACCATGACCATCCTCGATCGGATCATCGCCAACCTTATCGAGATGGGGGAATGAGCATGTCAGCAGTCGTGAGCTTGGGTGCCGGAAGGTTGAAATACGTGGAAAGGCTAGAGCAAAAAAATGGCGACTGGCCGCAGTGGCAGGTCTGTTGCTGCGGCATTTGTAAAACCGATCGTGCATTGGCGTGGTCGGCAAGTAATGAAGGCCTGGTGCTGGGGCATGAAGTGGTCTGCTGCGATCGTGACGGCCATTATTACGCACTGAATAATAAGATAGGCTGCGGCGCCTGCGAATACTGCCGGGAGGGTTTGACCGGTCATTGCAGCGGGATATGCGAGCTTGGCGTGACGCACCACGGCGGTTATGCCACGCGAATTAGCGCCCCAAAGCACTGTATGTATTCGCTGCGGTTACACGATCCGCAGCTCGGCATCCTGGTCGAGCCGCTGGCCTGTGTGATCCATGGCCTCGGGCGGCTTATGGCCATGCCCGCGCTGCGGGGTAACGCCGAGCCGAGGATCCTGGTTATCGGCTCCGGGGTGGCGGGCAAGATGATGGCCCATCTGCTGCTGCATCGGACCACCGCCCGCCTGACCCTGTGCGACATTGATAATGATGCCCTGCAATGGGCCCAGGACTGGCCCATTGACTGCCAGAGGATGCCTGCTGCGGCGCATTATCATGCGGTGATCGAATGCTCGGGCGGCGAGGGAACGCTGGATACCGCGTTGTCGGCGGTGCGCCGCGCCGGCGTGGTGATGCTGTATGGCATACCCGCCGCCGGGCAAACCCTGCCCGTGTCCAGCGAAACCTTTCTTGACCGCGAACTGACCCTGCTGGCATCCAGGGCGGGTTGCACGCCAACGGCCTTTACCCAGGCGGTGCGTTACCTGGAGCAGCATCAGCCGTTTTTCAGTTCAATGATGGGCAAAAAAATCCGTTTGCGCCATTTGCCGGATGAACTGCTGCACCATCCGCCGCGGCCGGGGACACGCACGTGGGTCACCATGGCCGGCGCGGCGACCCACGCAAATGAGATGCCGGACCCGGCATGGCAAAAGACTACGCGGCCAGGAGGCGACAGATGAACCCACATGAACAAAAAATTTTCCTGGCGACCCTGGTGGCGGCCTTCAGATCGACGCATCGTTATATGAAACGCAATTATCCGCCCGGGCAAGGCAAAGGCCATAGGAGGGAAAGATGATTGAACATAATGTCCTGTTTCGCTTCAAATCCGCGCTGGATAAGGCGGAAATCCGGCGGGTGGCGAACCAGCTGCTAGCCATGGACCACTATATTCCCGGTATCCAGGCGGCGTCTTGGCATGACAATGCCAGCCAGGAACAACGGGATAAGGGCTTCAGGTATCTGCTCCGGCTCTGTTTTGCCGACAGCGCGGCCCTGGAACACTATTTGACCCATCGTCACCATCTCTACGTCTGTGAAAACGTCCTGTTCCCGGTGCTGGCGGACGGCGCTGGCTCGGTGCTGGTGTTTGATGTGGAGGTTAACGACCATGGCGCTACTCCGCCTCCACCATGATATGCAGGGTATCGTAGCGCCAGTATTCCAGGTCGCAATCAATAATCCGTCCATACTGATCGCGGTTGATGCGGGTAATAAACAGCGCCGGGCTATTATCCGCCACCTTTAGCGCCCGTGACGCCGCCAGCGGAAAGGTGGTGGGTAACATGGCAAAACGCACTTTGCCGTAGCGGATACCATAGGTGTTGGCATAAAGTTCGGTCAGCGAGGATGTCAGGTCCTCATGCAGAATCGCCGGGAAATACTCCGGATTCAGGTAGTGTTCCACGTAAAGCACCGCCCGCCCATCGATGCGCCTTATCCGGCGGATGCAATAAACCCGCGACCGGGACGGCAAGGTCAGATGGGCGTTTATCACTTCCGGCGCGACGATCTCGCCGGCATCCAATACTTCCGTGGCGGGTTTGCGCCCCTGCTCGCGCGCCATGGCATGGAAATGGCTGCGCTGCAGCGGGTTATAGATAATGCGCGGCGGACTGACAAACCATCCCCGGCGCACCTCGCGGTAAATCATCCCCTGGGCTTCCAATTGCCCCAGCGCTTCCCGCAGGGTAATGCGGGTAGTGGTAAATTGTTCGCTTAATACCCGCTCGGCGGGCAAACGGTCGTTGTGCGTCAATTCGCCCTGTTCAATCCAGCCGGAAATGGCCTGGCAAATCGCGGTAACGGTTTTTTGCCGGGACAGGCTGGTGCAAAAAGAAGCGCTATTATGCAGCATTCTTTTTACCAATCTGCATGTTCATAGTGCACATTTTTTCTGCCTTTGCGGATGGGGTGGTAAAACCATAACAAAAAATCGTCTAAAAGAATTACTGACATCAAATATTCATCTTACTTAGGTAGATTGGCTTGGTTCTTGCTGGACTAGACCAGTAGAGTTCGTCACCCTCATCATTCACCTGGAGCATCATCTATGAAACTTCTGTTCGCTTCCGTGTTAACCACCGTCATCCTGATGGCAAGCCAGCCTGGTTTTGCCGCGCCCGCGGACGTCGCGGCGCTGGAAAAGGCGGCGCGCCAGGAAGGCGAGGTCAATAGTGTCGGCATGCCTGACAGCTGGGCAAACTGGAAGGATACCTGGGCGGATCTGGCCAGTAAATATGGCCTGAAGCACAGCGATACCGATATGAGTTCGGCGCAGGAGATTGCCAAGTTCCTGGCGGAAAAAAGCAACGCCAGCGCGGATATCGGCGACGTGGGCTCGTCTTTCGGGCCGGTGGCGGTGCAAAAAGGGGTGACATTGCCTTATAAACCCAGCACCTGGGATCAGGTTCCCGATTGGGCGAAAGACAAGGATGGACATTGGGCGCTGGCCTATACCGGCACCATCGCCTTTATCGTTAACAAGCAAACCGTTAAACAAACGCCGCACAGCTGGGCCGATCTGCTCAACGGCGACTACAAGGTCACCATCGGTGATGTCAGCACGGCGGCCCAGGCGACCAACGGCGTATTGGCGGCCTCCTACGCCATGGGCGGCAACGAGAAGAACCTTAAGCCGGGCCTGGATTTCTTCGCCAAGCTGGCCAAGGCCGGGCGTTTGGGGCTGAATAACCCCACTATCGCCTCGCTGGAAAAAGGCGAAGTGGACGTGGGCGTGGTGTGGGATTTCAACGGACTTAATTATCGCGATACCATCGATAAGACCCGTTTTGATGTGCTGATCCCCTCCGACGGGTCTATTACCTCCGGCTATACCACCATTATCAATAAATATGCCAAACACCCCAACGCGGCGAAGTTCGCGCGGGAATATATCTTTTCCGACGCCGGACAGATTAACCTGGCCCGGGGTTATGCCCGACCGATCCGCGTGGAAAAACTTACCCTGCCGGACGATGTGAAAGCCAAGCTGCTGCCGGTCGAACAGTATAAAAACGCCCATCCCATCGCCGATCCGGTTGCCTGGGAAAAGAGCGCCAGGGAACTGCCGCGCCTGTGGCAGGAAAATGTCATGATGGCCATGCAGCAATAAAGGAGCCGTGATGAAGACCCTGCTGGTGATACTGGACGGACTGAACTACCAGGTGGCCTATGACGCCATGGGTTATCTGCACGGCGAGTGCGCGGCGGGGCATGGATGCCTCTACCAACTGGAGTGTGAGCTGCCGTCGTTGTCGCGGCCGCTTTACGAATGCATCCTGACCGGGGTGCCGCCGGTGGAGAGCGGCGTAGTGCACAATAACGTGGTGCGGTTGTCGCACCATCGCAGTATTTTTCATTTTGCCCGCGCCGCCGGCCTGACCACCGCGGCGGCGGCGTATCACTGGGTTAGCGAACTGTATAACCGCGCGCCCTTCGACGCGGTGCGCGATCGCCATACCGTTGCGCCGGAAGCGGCTATTCAGTACGGGCATTTTTATCATGCCGATCACTATCCCGATTCCCATCTGTTTGAAGATGCCGAAAGCCTGCGCCTGCTCTACCAGCCGGACTTCCTGCTGCTTCATCCGATGAATATCGACGACGCCGGCCACCGTTTCGGCCTGTCGTCGCCGCAATACCGCAATATGGCCCGCACGGCGGACGGCCTGCTGTCGCAATATCTGCCCGCATGGCTGGCCGCCGGTTACCAGGTCATCGTCACGGCGGATCATGGTATGAATGACGATCGCAGTCACGGCGGCATCCTGCCCGAAGAGCGGCAGGTGCCGTTGTTCGTGTTCGGCCCGGCCTTCAGCCTGGCGCCCGCCGCGCCGCGTCAAACCGAGCTGTGCGGCACGGTGTGCGGCCTGCTGGGGGTGGAGCACGACCGGCCGGTCTGCGCGGGGTTGTTAAAATGAGGGCGAAATGGCTGGCGGCATTGGTCATGTTGCCTTTTGCGCTGGTGTTCTGCGCCTTTCAGGTCGCGCCGCTGGTGTGGATGGCCGTGCACAGTTTTAACAGTGAAATCGATGGATGGGGGATTGATAATTACCGGCAGATCCTGGGCTCGCCGTTTTACCGGCAGGCTATCGCCTTCTCGTTGCAGATTACCTTCTGGTCCAGCGTGTTCGGCCTGCTGATTGCCCTGGTGGGCAGCTACTCGCTGCGCCAGCTCGGGGCCACGCGCCTGCGCACCGCGGTGATGTCCTTTACCAATATGACCAGTAACTTTACCGGCGTTCCGCTGGCGTTCGCCTTTGTTATCCTGCTCGGCACCAACGGCTGCGTCACGCTTATCCTGCGTCGTTACGGACTGCTGGGGGACTTCAGTCTCTATTCCAAAACCGGGCTGATGGTGTTGTATACCTATTTTCAGATCCCGCTAGGGGTTTTGCTGCTGTACCCGGCGTTTGACGCCTTGCGCGAGGACTGGCGCGAATCCGCCGCCTTGCTCGGCGCGGGCAAGGTGCATTATTGGCGTTATATTGGCCTGCCGGTGCTGGCGCCCGCGCTGCTGGGCACCTTTGTAATCCTGCTGGCCAATGCCCTGGGCGCTTATGCCACGATTTTTGCCCTGACCAGCGGCAATTTCAACGTTATCCCGATCCGCATTGCGGCCCTGGTGGCGGGCGATCTGGAGCTTGATCCGAATATGGCCAGCGCGCTGGGCATGTTCCTGGTGTTGCTGATGGTGTTTATCACCCTGGTGCATCAATGGGTGATGCGCAGGAGCTATACCCATGTCCGGGCCTGATGTTGTACTCCCCGCAATGAAGGAGGTTATTGATGTCGCGTGCTGAAAGCCTCTATCACCGCGGCGTGGTCACGGTACTGTTGTTGATCCTGCTGTTGCCGTTGGCCGCGACCCTGGTTTACGCTTTTTCAACCCAATGGGGCTCTACGGTGTTGCCGGAGGGATTGACCGTGAAATGGATGGCCCAGCTCTGGCGGGATCCCCGTTTCCTGACGGCGCTCTGGCACTCGCTGCTGATCTGTTTTGGCGCGCTGGCGCTCGCCGTATTGCTGGTGCTGCCGCTGATGTTTGTAATTGCTTACTATTTTCCGCAGCTTGATGCCCTGATGAATATTCTTATCCTGCTACCCTTCGCCGTGCCGCCGGTGGTCTCGTCGGTGGGCCTGCTGCAGCTCTATTCCGACGGCCCGGTGGCCATTACCGGGACGCCGTGGATTTTGATCGGCTGTTATTTCACCATCGCTCTGCCGTTTATCTACCGGGCAATCACCAATAATATGCAGGCCATTCATCTGCGTGACCTGATGGATGCCGCGCAGCTGCTCGGTGCCAGTACCTGGCGCGCGGCGCTGCTGGTGGTGCTGCCCAACCTGCGTAAGGGCTGCATGATTGCCGTGCTGCTGTCGTTTTCGTTTCTCATCGGCGAGTTTGTGTTTGCCAACCTGCTGGTGGGCAATCGTTTCGAGACGCTGCAGGTGTATCTCTATAACAGCCGCAACGGCAGCGGTCATTTCACCAGCGCCCTGGTGATCTCCTACTTCTTTGTGGTACTGCTGCTGACGCTGGTGGCGAATACCGTTAACAAGGGCAAGGAATAATCATGTCTTATCTGGCGGTAAAACAGCTTAATAAACACTACGGGCCGACCCAGGTGTTCGAGAATATCGATTTTGACGCGGCGGAGGGAGAGTTTGTCACCCTGCTCGGACCGAGCGGCTGCGGCAAATCCACCTTGCTGCGTTGCCTGGCGGGCCTTACGCCGGTGGACAGCGGGCAAATCCTGCTCCAGGGCGAGGATTTGGTGCCGTTATCGCCCCAGCAGCGCGGCATCGGCATGGTATTCCAAAGCTATGCCTTATTCCCCAATATGACGGTCACCGGCAACGTGGCGTTTGGGCTGAAGATGCAAAAGCTCTCGGCTAGCGAGACTAAACGCCGCGTTGATGAGGTACTGGATCTGGTGGAGCTGCATGAATTTGCCCATCGTTATCCGCACCAGCTCTCCGGCGGCCAATGCCAGCGGGTGGCGCTGGCGCGATCGCTGGTCACCCGCCCTCGGCTGCTGCTGCTTGACGAGCCGCTTTCGGCCCTGGATGCCAGGATCCGCAAACATCTGCGCGATCAAATCCGCCGTATACAACAAGAGCTGCGCCTGACCGCCATTTTTGTCACCCACGATCAGGAGGAGGCGCTGACCTTATCCGATCGGGTGGTGCTGATGAACAAAGGCAAAATCGTGCAAAACGGCAGCGCGGAGACGCTTTATACCCAGCCGGTGGACGCCTTTGCCGCCGGGTTTATCGGTAGTTATAACCTGTTGGACGCCGGACAGGCCGCCCTGCTGACCGGGCGCGGCTGGCAGGGCCGGGTTGCCGTGCGTCCCGAGTCCATTATGCTGTTGCCGGCCGGGCAGGGCATCGACGCGCGCATCGTTAGCCATAGCCTGTTGGGCAACGTGATCCGTTATCGCGTGTCAGCGCAGGGTGTTGAACTGTTGGTCGATGTTTTAAACCGATCGGTGGTCGATCTTCACCCAAACGGCACGCCGGTTGGTCTACAGTTAGATATAGCGACATTATGTGAGGTGGCATGAGCCTGGCGTTGTTTGATTTGGATGAAACCTTGATTAACGGAGATTGCGCCAGCCTGTGGGGCCGGTACATGATTAAACTGGGCTGGGCGCAAAACGACGGATTTGCGCAGCGGGAGCAGGCGCTGATGCTACAGTATCAGCAGGGGACATTATCCATGGAGGAATATATGTCGTTTACCCTGCAGCCGCTGGCCGGGCGCTCACCGCGGGACGTGGCGCAGTGCGTTGAGGCGTTTATCGACGAGGCTATCGTGCCCGCCATGCGCCAATCCGCCATTGGCTGTATCGCCGAACATCGGCAGCGTGGGGATCGGAACATCATTATTTCCGCGTCCGGCGAACATTTGGTGACGCCGATTGCCCGCCGTTTCGGTGTCGATGAAACCTTGTCGATACAGCTTGAAGTTTGTGACGATTCTTATACCGGTAATACCCGCGGCATATTAACCTATCGTGAGGGTAAGGTGTCCCGTTTGCTGGGCCTGATTGAGGGCAGGGAGTCGATGCTGGCGCAGGCCAGTTTTTATTCCGATTCCTGTAATGACCTGCCGTTGTTACAACAGGTCGGTTATCCTTATGCCGTTAACCCTGATAGCATCCTGCTTCGGCATGCGCAACTGGCTGGATGGCCGGTTCTGAGTTGGTAAATAATTGGTCATTATGGAGTTTTAATAAGAGTGTTAACTTTGTTGCATCTGCTTTCCGCGGTGGCGTTGCTGGTATGGGGGACTCATATCGTCCGTACCGGGATTATGCGTGTGTACGGTGCCCGCCTGCGGCAGGTGCTGAGCAGAAGCGTAGAAAAAAAACCGATGGCGTTTATGGCCGGTATCGGTGTTACGGCGCTGGTCCAGAGCAGTAACGCCACGGCGATGCTGGTCACGTCGTTTGTTGCCCAGGGCCTGGTGGCGCTGACCCCCGCCCTGGTGATTATCCTGGGCGCGGATGTCGGCACCGCGCTGATGGCGCGGATACTGACGTTTGATTTGTCCTGGCTTTCGCCGCTGCTGATTTTTATCGGCGTTTGCCTGTTCCTCAGCCGTAAACAATCGCGCGTCGGGCAAATCGGCCGGGTATGCATCGGGCTTGGCCTGATCCTGCTGGCGCTGGAGCTGATTGTGGCCGCCTCCACCCCCATTACCCAGGCCAACGGCGTCAAGGTGCTGTTTTCGTCGCTCACCGGCGATGTGGTGCTCGACGCCGTGCTGGGCGCGTTATTCGCCATTATCAGTTATTCAAGCCTGGCGGCGGTGCTGCTGACCGCAACGCTGACCGCCACCGATGTGATCTCATTCAAGGTGGCCCTTTGCCTGGTTATCGGCGCCAACCTGGGCAGCGGCATCCTGGCGATGATTAACGCCAGCGGGCAAAACTCGGAAGGTAAACGCGTTGCGCTGGGCAGCCTGCTGTTCAAGCTGATAGGCGGCCTGGTGGTATTGCCGGCGATTTCATTTTTAGCCGGGTTGCTTGAGCGCCTGCCGGTCAGCGCCTCCGAGCTGGTGATCTATTTCCATGTGTTCTATAACCTGATCCGCTGCCTGATCCTGGTGCCGTTCGCCGGGCCGATGGCCCGCTTGTGTACGCAATGGATCGGCGACACGGCGGTAAGCGAGCTGGGCGTGCGGCCGCGCCATCTGGATACCAGCGCCCTGGATACGCCCGCGCTGGCGCTGGCCAATGCCTCGCGTGAAACCCTGCGCATGGGTGATGTGGTGGAGAGCATGCTGCTGCTGCATCGCGAAGTGCTGCACGGCCAGCCGAATAAAGACCGGGAAATACGCCGGCTGGATGATGATGTCGATGTACTCTATACCGCGATCAAGCTCTACCTGGCCCAAATGCCGAAAGAGGATCTGGAGGAAGCGGATTCCCGGCGGTGGGCCGAGATTATCGAGATGGCGCTCAACCTGGAGCAGGCCGGGGATATTATCGAGCGCATGGCCGGCGATGTTGCCGCCAAGTCGCTGGCTACCCGCCGGGCTTTCTCCACCGAGGGGCTCCAGGAGCTTGATATCCTGCACGAACAGCTGATGTCGAACCTGCGCCTGAGCCTGTCGGTATTCCTGACAGGCGATATCACCAGCGCCCGCCGCCTGCGCCGGGCAAAGCATCGCTTTCGCATCATCGACCGACGTTATGCCCATGCCCATGTGGATCGCCTGCATCAGCAAAACGTGCAGAGCCTGGAAACCAGTTCGCTGCATCTGGGACTGCTGGGGGATATGAAACGCGTCAACTCCCTGTTCTGTTCGGTAGCCTATAACGCGCTGGAACTGAACGAAGAGGATGAGGCGCAAGATCCCGATGAGCGGCGCGACAAGGCCGCCACCCCGCTGTGATGGTCACCGGCGTCGTAAAGCCCTTCCTGTCGCTCAAGCCGTATGTTAACCATTAACCAAACAGGTTGTGATGCAGCGTTTTAACCACCTGTTCCGCATCCTGTCCCGGTACCAGCAGGCATAAATTATGGCTGCTGGCGCCGTAGCAGATCAGCCGGATATTAAACGGGTCCAGTACGCCAAACACATCTTTCCCCACGCCGCAGGCCTGGGAAAGCTTATTGCCTATCAGGGCGATCAGCGCCAGGTTCTCCTCCACCTCCACGCGGCATAGCGAGGAGAGTTCCGTCAGCAGAGACGTGGTTAACAAGCTGACGCTGGACGAGGTCGATCCGGTGGTGTCCATGGTCAACGCCACGCTCACCTCGGAGGTGGTAATCAAATCCACGGAAATATAATGGCGCGCCAGGATATTAAACACCTCGGCCAGGAAACCGCGCGCCTGCAGCATATTCAGGCTGTGCAGCGTCAGCAGCGTTTGCCGGCGGCGCAGGGCGATGGCGCGGAACAGCGGCGGGTTGAGGGTTTTATTGCACACCAGGGTGCCGCCGGCATGGGGATCCTTACTCGATCCGACAAAGACCGGGATATCGCTGCGCACCGCGGGCAGCAGGGTGGCCGGATGCAGGATTTTAGCACCGAAGGTGGCCATTTCCGCCGCTTCCTCGAAGCTGATTTCATCGATGCGCTTGGCTTCCGGCACCACGCGCGGATCGGTGGTATAAATGCCGGGCACATCGGTCCAGATATCTATGCGCTGCGCCTTCAGCGCTTCGCCCAGCAGGGCGGCGGTATAATCGCTGCCGCCCCGGCCCAGGGTGGTGGTGCGGCCCTTGGCCTCGCTGCCGATAAAACCCTGGGTGATGATCAGGGCCTCGTCGATACGGGGCAACAGCAGGCTATGGGTTAACTCCTTCAGGATGCCGATGTCCGGCTCGGCGTGGCCGAAGCGGTCGTTGGTGCGCATGACTTTGCGGATATCGAACCACTGCGCCGTCACCTGGCGCTGGCGCAACACTTCCACGAACAGCAGCGTCGACATCAGCTCGCCGTGGCTGACCAGTTCGTCGGTCAGGGCATGGGACGTCGCCAGGCCCGCCGCTTCGGACAGCATGGCGATATTATCGAGCATGCGGTCAATTTCCTCGCGGATGACCTGCGAGTCGGCCAGCCGGTCGATAATGGCGTATTGGATACGGCGGATTTCATCAAGATGAAAGGCGCGGCGGTCGGGGTCTTTGCCTTCGGCCAGCGCGACCAGCAAATTGGTGACGCCCGCCGAGGCCGACAATACCACCAGACGGACGGCGGCGTTGGACAGCACGATATCCGCGCTGCGGTTCATCGCGTCGAAATCGGCGACGCTGGTGCCGCCGAACTTCGCCACGATAGGAGAATGTAATGATTCAGCCATGCTATTAATGCCTCTAATGCCTCGTGTCAGGATGCCATCCTTGATGACAACGTTTTAAGCTTTGGCACGAGTCAGGGGCGGGAAACAGGGAGCAGGCGTAGAGAACTACGATACACCCAGAAGCGCCCCACCGTGCCTATCGCCAATGGCGAAAATGCGGGTGACAACCCATGGGATTCAGCCCATGCGGTCGGCAGCGACGGCCCGTTTGCCGTATGCTGCCTCGGCGTCGCTCCCCCTGGGGTTGCTTCTGCGGAAAACGGATCCTCCGCAACCCTGCCTGGGCGACGCGCCTCTTCTGGTTCACGCAACGGGTGCGCTACTAGGACCTTACAAATAGCGGGTAATGTCGCCTGTGTCAACGGGCAACGCATGATGAAACGCATTTATCCTTAAAAGAGCGTAATCGCAAGAAAAGGGGTCGCAACTCGTGAGCTACGCGATACAATCATGGTCATCATGTTTATTTATTCTCAATAAGAGCGTTGCCTATGAAAAACATAAACCCTAGCCACACCGCGGCCTGGAAAGCGCTGCAGCAGCATTTTGAACAGATGAAGAATGTCAGCATCAGCGACCTGTTTACCAAGGACAGCAACCGTTTCAGCACCTTCTCCGCCACCTTTGACGACCAGATGCTGGTGGATTATTCCAAAAACCGCATTACCGCTGAAACGCTGGAAAAATTACAGGCGCTGGCCCGGGAATGCGATCTTGACGGCGCCATCAAGTCAATGTTCTCCGGCGAAAAAATCAACCGCAGCGAAGATCGCGCGGTGCTGCATGTCGCCCTGCGTAACCGGAGCAATACCCCCATCCTGGTGGACGGCAAGGACGTGATGCCGGACGTCAACGCGGTGTTGGCTAAAATCAAGCGCTTCTGCGCCCGCGTCATCGGTGGCGAATGGAAAGGCTATACCGGCAAACCGATTACCGACGTGGTGAACATCGGTATCGGCGGATCGGATCTCGGCCCTTATATGGTGACCGAAGCGTTACGGCCGTTTAAAAACCATCTTGCCATGCATTTCGTGTCCAACGTCGACGGCACCCATATCGCGGAAACGGTAAAGCATCTCGACCCGGCCACCACCCTGTTCCTGGTGGCGTCGAAGACCTTTACCACCCAGGAAACCATGACCAACGCCCATAGCGCGCGCGATTGGTTCCTGAAGACCGCCGGCGATGAAAAACACGTGGCCAGGCACTTTGCCGCCCTGTCGACCAATGCCAGGGCGGTGGGCGAATTTGGCATCGATACCGACAATATGTTCGAATTCTGGGATTGGGTCGGCGGCCGTTATTCCTTATGGTCGGCCATCGGCCTGTCCATTGCCCTGTCCGTGGGGTTCGATAATTTTGAGCAACTGCTCAGCGGCGCCCACGCCATGGATCGCCATTTCAAGGACACGCCGGCGGAACAGAACCTGCCGGTGCTGCTGGCCCTGATCGGCATCTGGTATAACAATTTCTATGGCATGGAAACGGAAGCCATCCTGCCCTACGACCAGTTTATGCACCGTTTCCCTGCGTATTTCCAGCAGGGCAACATGGAGTCCAACGGCAAGTATGTGGACCGCGACGGGCATCCGGTCGATTACCAGACCGGCCCGATTATCTGGGGTGAACCCGGCACCAACGGCCAGCATGCCTTTTACCAGTTGATTCACCAGGGCACCAAAGTGGTCCCCTGCGATTTTATCGCCCCGGCGGTAAGCCATAATCCGCTCAGCGATCATCACGCCAAGCTATTGTCGAATTTTTTTGCCCAGACCGAAGCCCTGGCGTTTGGCAAATCCCTGCGGGTGGTTGAAGAGGAGTTCGCCGCGGCGGGCAAAACCCCGGACCAGGTCAAGCACGTGGCGCCCTTTAAAGTCTTCGAGGGCAACCGGCCGACCAACTCCATCCTGCTGCGGGAAATCACCCCCTACAGCCTGGGCGCGCTGATTGCGTTGTATGAGCATAAGATCTTTACCCAGGGCGTGATCCTGAATATCTATACCTTTGATCAATGGGGCGTGGAACTGGGTAAACAGCTGGCGAACCGGATACTGCCTGAACTGGCGGCCGATGATCAGGTCAGCAGCCATGACAGTTCCACCAATGGGTTGATTAACCGCTTCAAGGACTGGCGCGGCTGATAGCCGGATAGCATCCCAGGCCGGCCAGGGATAGGCCGTCTGGCTTGGCGTCGGGTAGAGGGGGTTTTCATTATGCTGGCTAACGTTGCTCCTGCGGACGGGAGCATGTTAACTGATTGTTACTATTGTTATTTCTGGTTCTCAATTAAGGATATTCTTAAAAAACCACGCCGGTTATTACCAGAATATGGTCTGTTGTAACGCGCCTGAAATATAAAAAATTACCGCAGGGTATTATTTTAATAACATGTTTGGGGCTTATATCATTTTTGGCGGATAACCTTCGCCGATGGCAATAGGAAAGCGGAATTATCTGATTTTTAACCATCGACTGAACTTGTCCAGCGCGGATTTATTGTGCCCTAAATACCATTGCCGGTGATTAATTTTATTTTCACGCCGCAAAACAGCTCAATTCACTGCTTTACCGTTCACCATGCTGGTCCTGCGCATTTTTTCGGCTAAAACGGGCTTGAGGTATGCAAGATATATTTTATTGCATTATATTGCTTTATGATGCTTATATAAGGCAAATCAACATATCATTGCTTTATAGTCATCATCCTCATGAATCAAAGGTAATAAATATGAATAAACTGTTTAGTATAGTAATAGCTGCAATGTTGATGGCTAGTGGTTCTTATGCGTTAGCTGCCGCGCCGACCACCACCACCGGTAACAGTAGCGGCGACGCCGAAACTGCTTCCGGCTTAAGCTCCGGGGCTGCTACCGCGGTTGGCGTTGGTGCGGTCGCACTGTTAGCTGGGGTTGCTTTAATCGGCGCTCATAACGACAATAACGGTGACGGCAACTCGCCCACCGGTACTGGTACCACCACCTCAACGGTGCAGTAATAATAATTACTCGATAACCACACGCAAGTGTGGTTATTTTTTGGTCTCCTTTCGTTTGGGATAAACGACGTGCGCTATTTATTCATGGTGGTGCTGTGCTTTCTGGTGGCCGCTTGCAGTCAGTCGCAAAAAGGTATCGGTGAAACGTTCAAACTGGCGCTGTTCGGCACGCCGGATGTTGAATTAACTCCCGAGCAGGTCCATGACGTCCCCTACGCCAGTATTTATGTCCGGGTGAATGACGGTTCGCAAATATTTATGGTGTTGGCCTACGCCGAAAACGGCGATTTGAAATGGGTTTCACGCGATAAAGCCATGCTGGTTACCCGCAGCGGCCGCCTGGTAAAAACCCTTGGCCTGCCTGATAATCTCCTCGAAGTAACCAACCTGGCCTCGGATCCCCTGGCTCATGCCCAACGCATTACCGACGGCACCGAATGGACGCGTACCCAGTCCTGGACTGAAGATAAACAATTACGTTCGGCAACCCTGACTTCCCGTTTCAGCCTGGCGGGTACCGAAACTATTACCGTATTAAACGCCCCCCACGCTTACCGCGTCCTCAATGAGGATGTTACGGTGACGGAACTGAACATACATTACCAAAACCGCTTTTGGATCGAACCAGGCACCGGCGCCGTGCGCAAAGCCCAACAATTTGTCGGGCCGGGTACTCTGCCGATTGAAACCATCACTTTAAATCCTTATAAGCCATGAAAAAACAACTCTTACTCGTAGTGGGTTTATGTGCTGGTTTTATTGCCTCAGCCGCTGCCGACAGCCGCGTGGCGGTCTATTCCCCTGGGCAATCGCAGCCGGTAGTGCTTGAAGGCATCAATACCCTTCAACAGCTGACCCTGAATCCAAAACTGGCCGGGCGGACCTGGTGGCCCGGCACCGTCATCGCCGAACAGCTGGCTACCGCCGTCCAGCTTGAGCGGCAAAGGCAATTGCTGGCGCGCCTGGGCGCCCTGAGCGCCGACCTGAGGCAGGATAACGATCTCGATTTGGCCAATTCCGTTGACCGGGTGCGTAGCCAGGTTGCCGCGTTACGCGTTACCGGCCGTCAGTTCGTGTCACTGGACGCGGATGTAATTCGCCTGCAGCCCGGGGCCAATCGCAGGTTAAGCGGTGATTACAGCCTGTATACCCTGGCGAAACCGACCAGCGTGCATATTTTTGGCGTGCTGACGCCAACCGGTTCGCAGCCGTTCCAGGTCAGCCGCGACGCCGATGACTATTTGCAGACCCACCAGCGCCTGAGCGGAGCGGAAAGAAGCTATGCCTGGGTGATACTGCCGGATGGACAAGCCAAATCGGTGCCGGTGGCCTATTGGAACCGCCGTCATAACGAAGTGGCGCCGGGCAGTGCGATTTACGTGGGGTTTTCCTCGTGGGCCTTGCCGAGGGCCTATCAGGACGTAAATGAAAACATTGTTTCCTTGCTGACTCACCGGATCCCTGACTGATGAAAACAAAATATCTACTTAGTCTCATCGCGCTGTCAGTGGCCTCCGCCTGCCAGGCGGCCTCCTACACCGAGCCGCTGGGGCCTTCGCAGATGGATATGGGCGGCGCCGGCTTATTGCAAACTCCCTCCGGACGGATGGCGAAGGATGGTGAATTCAGCCTGAACTATCGGGATAACGACCAGTACCGGTTTTATTCTGTTAATGTGCAACTGTTACCCTGGCTGGAAAGCACCATCAGGTATACCGATGTCCGCACCCGGCTATATAGCTCCAATGAAAATTTCAGCGGCGATCAAACCTACAAAGATAAAGGCATCGATCTTAAGCTGAGGTTATGGGAAGAGGGATATTGGCTGCCCGAGACCTCGGTGGGCATCCGCGATTTTGGCGGTACCGGCCTGTTTGACAGCGAGTTTATCGCCGCCAGCAAAGCCTGGGGGCCGTTGGACTTTACCCTGGGTCTCGGCTGGGGCTACCTGGGCAACAGCGGTAATGTCAAAAACCCGTTCTGCGAAGTTTCCGACGGCTACTGTACGCGCAATAACGCCCACCGCAGCGCCGGTTCATTTAATACCGGCGACTTTTTCCACGGCCCCACCTCGCTGTTCGGCGGCGTTGAATACCAGACGCCGTGGCAGCCGCTGCGCCTCAAGCTGGAATATGAAGGCAACGATTACGAGGGCGACTTCGCCGGCCGGCTGAAGCAGGATTCCCCGGTTAACGTCGGCGCGGTTTACCGCGTCGGCAAGTGGGCTGATGTAAACCTCAGCTATGAACGCGGCAACACCATGATGTTCGGTGTGACGCTGCGCACCAACTTTAATGATTTGACCCAGCAGCACCGCGACAGCGAAAAGCCGGCCTACGCGCCGCAGCCGCAGTCCGATATGCTGCAGCACCAGGTGGTGGCGCAGCAGCTGACCGATATGGACAGCAACGCCGGGTTTAACGCGCCGCATATCCAGGTAAAAGACCGTACCCTGTATATGACCGGCGAGCAGTATAAGTACCGGGATGATAATGAGGGCGTCGATCGCGCCAATCGTATCCTGGTCAACAACCTGCCGGCCAATGTCGACACGCTGAAAGTAACCCAGACCCGGCAGAACCTGCCGCTGGTGACCACGGAAACCGACGTGAAGAGTCTGCAGGATACGTTGGCGGGTTACCCCTTGGGCCATGAACAGCCGCTGAAGCAGCGCCGCACCGAGCCGGACGTGCCGAAAAACGCCGAGCAGGGTTATTATATAGATCGGGATCGCTTACAACTGGGTTGGGCGCCGGTGCTTAACCAATCGTTCGGCGGGCCTGAAGCGTTCTATATGTATCAAATCGGCGTCGAAGGCACGGCCAGCTATTGGCTGACCGACCATTGGGTGACCTCCGGCACCCTGTTCGGCAATATAGTTAACAACTATGACCGGTTCAACTTCACCGCGCCGCCTGGCGACTCCCATCTGCCGCGGGTCCGTACCCGGATTCGTGAATATGTGCAAAACGATGTCTATATCAGCAACCTGCAAACCACCTATATGGACCGCCTGGGCGACGGCTGGTATGGCCAGCTCTATGGTGGTTATCTGGAGATGATGTACGGCGGCGTTGGCGGCGAAGTGTTATACCGTCCGCTGGATAAGAACTGGGCGGTGGGCATCGACGGTAACTACGTCAAGCAGCGCGACTGGGACAACATGATGCAGTTCGCCGATTACACCGTGGCGACCGGTAACCTGACCGGCTACTGGCGGCCGGACTTTATGGACGGCGTGCTGGTTAAAGCCAGCGTCGGACGGTATTTGGCCAAGGATAAGGGCGTGACCTTCGATGTCTCCCGCCGCTTTGACAGCGGTGTTACCGCCGGCGCCTTTGCCACCTTTACCAATGTGTCCAAAGAGGACTATGGCGAAGGTTCGTTTACCAAAGGGTTCTACCTGTCCATTCCGCTGGATCTGCTGACGCCGACGCCGAACCGTACCCGGGCGCAGCTGAACTGGATCCCGCTGACGCGTGACGGCGGCCAGATGGTGGGCCGTAAATACTATCTGTACGGCTTGACCGACGAACGCTCGCCGGCGCTGCAATAATCGGCCGGATAGTCCCGATTTCAGAGGCCTCCTTATGGGGGCTTTTTTTTTGCCGGCGGCGCCCCGGGAGAACGGCGGTGCGGTAAAAACGCCTTATGAAGCGCAATCTTCCGGCAACGGCAGGTTAATAAAATGTCGTTCTGAGCTACAATATCGGCTCTGGCCACCTGAAACGATGGGGAACAGGATGACGGGCGATCCTCATATCTCATTATTAGCATCTATTACCTGGCTGTCTGACCTGGACCCGCCGCCGGAGCCCGCCGTGGCGGACTGGCTGTTGGAACGGGGCTCGATGACCCGGCGTTTTGAACGTCATTGTCAGCGGGTCAGTATCCGCCGTGGCCGCGAAGGCTATTTCCCGGCCCAGGCGCTGGGAGAAGACGAGGTGGCGCTGCTGCCGCCCTGCGAACGTTATTGGCTGCGGGAAATCATATTGTGCGGCGATGACCGGCCCTGGCTGGCCGGCCGTACCCTGATGCCCGAAAATGCCATGGACGGGGCGGAGTGGGCGCTTACCACGCTTGGCGATATGCCCCTGGGACGCTGGCTATTTCGGGATCGGGCGCCAGAGCGTGACTTTATCCAACTCGGCCGAACGGCAGGGCTCTGGGCGCGTCGTTCATGCCTGCGGCCGAATGGTAAACCCTTATTGCTGACCGAACTGTTCTTACCCGATGCTCCGCTGTATTGTTAAGCGCCGTGCAAAAAATGATGAAGTGAAGGAGAAAAAAGTGGAACAAAGCGCCACAATGGGCAAATGGCAGGCCTGGTGCCGTCTGATGCGCATTGATAAACCCATTGGTTCTCTGTTGTTACTTTGGCCGACCCTGTGGGCGTTGTGGCTGGCGGGCAGCGGCACGCCCGCCTTAGGCACGCTGCTGGTGTTTATACTCGGAGTATTTTTCATGCGCGCCGCGGGGTGCGTGGTCAATGATTTTGCCGACCGTAAGATAGACGGCCAGGTCAAGCGCACCGCCGCCCGTCCGCTGCCCAGCGGGCTTATCAGCGAAAAAGAAGCCAAGATCCTGTTTGTTATTCTGGTGGCGGTGTCATTCGGACTGGTCCTGACACTGAACACCATGACCATTGCGTTATCCGTGGCGGGGCTGGTGCTG
This sequence comes from Acerihabitans arboris, assembly GCF_010131535.1. GTDB lineage: Bacteria > Pseudomonadota > Gammaproteobacteria > Enterobacterales > Enterobacteriaceae > Acerihabitans > Acerihabitans arboris. The sequence continues at coordinate 133,881 of NZ_WUBS01000016.1, read as the reverse complement.
GCCTGGGTGTACCCGTTTATGAAGCGGGTGACCCATCTGCCGCAGCTGGTGCTGGGCGCGGCGTTCGGCTGGTCAATCCCCATGGGGTATGCGGCGGTCAGTGAGTCCTTACCTCTGTCCTGTTGGCTGCTGTTTGCCGCCAATATCCTATGGACGGTGGCTTACGATACGCAATATGCCATGGTGGATCGCGATGACGATATCCGTATCGGCGTCAAGTCCACCGCTATTCTTTTCGGACGCTATGACAAACTGATTATCGCTTTGCTGCAGGCGGCGACGCTGCTGCTGCTAATTTACCTGGGCAGGCTGGAGGGGCTGGGCGTGATGTTTTATGCATCCCTGGCGGTGGCGGGCGTTTTGTTTGCCTACCAGCAGAAACTGATCGCGCAGCGGGATCGGGACGCCTGTTTCAAAGCTTTTTTAAATAATAACCTGGTGGGCCTGGTGATTTTTATCGGCATTGCGCTGTGCTTTTTCGGCCAGGGTCGTCTATAGGCCTGCGGGTGAAAACGGGCGGTGCGCAAGCATCCGCCCGCCGTTGATATCATAGCGCGGGGGAGGGATCGTTTTCCGGCGCTACGGCCAGCAGGCTGGCGCTGTTAATGGTCAGCTGTACCTCCGGCGTCATCAGCTCGCCGAGAATCTCGCTCATCTCATTGACCTGCTCACTAATGGCATCGCCGGCATCGCTGATATAACCTTCATCGCGCAGGGTCGCCACCAGGGTGGAGAATACCGCCTTGTCGAAGAATTCCGGCGCATTAATCCCATGCAGCACCGAGAGACGCTGGGCCATGATCCGGCTCTCCTTCTCCAACGCGCCGCGATTTATCCGGGGATTAAAGCGCAGCAGCGAGAAGGTAATGGCATAGCGTTGCAAGGTCTCGCGCACGCCGGCCGCCAGCAGTTGCAGGGTAAATGCCCGCGTCGGGTTAAAAAACAACCGCCGCTCCCGCTCGACAACCAAATCCTGGCGCGCCAGTTCTTCGATAAGCGATTCGATGACCGGACCGAGCTGCGGTTTTTCATAGCGCATGAACAGCTCGGCTTTCATCAAGGGATAAAGCAGGTCGATACGGTACGACAGCTGCTCGCGATTGATGCCGGGATGGCCGATGACGATACTGGCCACCAGCGCAGGCAGGATAAACAGATGCTGGATATTATTGCGGTAATAGGTCATCAACACCGCCTGCTCGCGGGAAAGATAAATAATATCGCCAATGGTGTCCTGCTCGACGCTGAATTTATTCATCGCCAGTGCATGTTCCAGCAGGTCCTGCGCCGTCGTATCCGGCACCGTGACATCACCGGCGTAGGGCACGTTGCGCATCAGCTCCAGATAGCAGGTAAGCTGTTGCAGCAGTTGTTCGCGGGTCAACGAGCGTTGACGGGAGGCCAGCAGCACCGTGGAACAGAGGTTGATGGCATTTGCCGCCGCGGCGTTATTGATCCGCACCATGATTTTGGCGGCGATATCATCCACCGCCGGCGCCAGCCAGGCGGGGCGCTGGGCTTCGATAGGATCGATGGAGTCGCGCCAGTCCGGCACCTGCTGGCTGAGATAGGTGCTTAACGACAGCGGCTCGCCAAAATTCACGTAGCCCTGGCCCAGGTTACGTAATTTACGTAATCCACGCACCATTTGCACGAATCCCTCTTTCTCCTTGGTGGCGCCGCGCAGTTCCTTGGCGTAGGTGGCCACTTCCATGACATGTTCATAACCCACGTAAATGGGCACCAGCGTAATCGGCCGGTTGCCGCCGCGCAGCATCGCCTGGATGGTCATGGTCAGCGTGCCGGTCTTGGGATCGAGCAGGCGTCCGGTGCGCGAGCGTCCCCCTTCCATGAAATACTCAACCGAATAACCCCGGGTAAATAATTCACCCAGGTATTCACGGAATATGGTGGAGTAAAGCTTATTGCCTTTAAACGTGCGCCGGATAAAAAATGCGCCGAGGCGACGGAAAATCGGGCCCGCCGGCCAAAAGTTCAGGTTGATGCCGGCGGCGATATGCGGCGGCACCAGGCCCTGGTGATAAAGCACATAGGACAGCAGCAGATAGTCCATATGGCTGCGGTGGCAGGGCACGTAGACAATTTCATGCCCGTCCTCGGCCAGTTGGCGTACGCGTTCGGCGTTGCGCACGTGCAGGCCCTGGTAAAGACGGTTCCAGGTCCAGCTTAATACCCGATCCGATATGCGCACGGCTTCATAAGAGAAGTCCGCCGCGATCTCCTCCATCAGCGCAATGGCATTTTGCTGCGCTTTTTCCGCCGAGATTTTTTTTGTACGGGCTTCATCCTCCACGGCTTTTTCAATCGCCTTGGACGCCAGCAGCTTATTGAATAAATCCTGGCGCACCGGCAAGCGCGGCCCTACCGCCACCAGACGCTGGCGGGCAAAATGGATCATGGCGACGCGGGCCAGCTTTTGGGCGATGGTTTTGTCGGTGCCATGTTCGGTCGCCATATAGCGCATGGATAGCGGCCGGGAAAAGCGTACAAAGCTATCCCGGCCCAACCACAGGACCGCAATGAATTTCTGGAAACCGTTCAGGAGGCGCAGCTGCGGCGCCGGCTGGTTTTGCTGCGCTTCCCGGCCGGGTGAACGGCCGAACATGATGGAGACCGGCACCATCTGGACATCAAGCTGCGGATTATTGCGATGTAAATCCAGATAATCGTGAAACAGCTTTACAGATTCCAGCTTTTCGGAGAAGTAGCGAAAGACGCGCGGACCATCGTGGATAAAGACATAACGCGGCAAGATAACGCCATCGATATCCAGCGGTATCAAAGGATCGGCCAACCCCAGTTGCAGACATTGCGCGCGTAGGGTGAGCAGGTCCGCCTTGGAGTTATAGGGTAGGACATACATCATCGGCCGCAGCGGATCCAAACCGGCTTCTTGCCGGGGATTGGCGGGAATAGCTTTACTTCTCACCAGTAGCTTGAGCGGTAAATCCAACAACGTATAATAAATAGTACGCCAACCTGACATATCGGTGTAAAGCCTCTTGTTAGCATTGCGCCACAAGAATACCAGAAACCGCGCGACAGATCTGTGGTGATGCGAACGCGAAGAAACGGTAATATGGGCGCAATTTTCCTCTAGTGCACAAAATTATGTCAAACCAAACCAACGGGCTTCGTCGCATTTATAACGCCATGGGATATTCAATCAAGGGATATCGCGCCGCGTGGCGTCATGAGGCCGCTTTTCGCCAGGAAGCGGTAGTCGCCGTGGTCGCGATTGTTTTAGCCTGTTATCTCGAGCCAAGCCCGGTGGCGCGGATATTGTTAATCGGTTCAGTGTGGCTGGTGCTTATCGTTGAAATCATCAACAGCGCTATCGAGGCCGTGGTGGACCGTATCGGGCCCGAGCGGCATCCGCTTTCGGGACGGGCGAAGGATCTGGGCTCGGCGGCGGTTACCCTGGCCATCGTGCTGGCCCTGTTTGTCTGGGGCACGTTGTTATGGCGGCATATTCCTTAACATGTTTGCCATGGCCGGATGTTGCCGAGGTTTTATTACGTTTTGCTACGCTTGTGGTTTTCAATTGCTACGGACCTGTATATACTCACAGAAAGACTGTATAAACAAACAGGGGACGGAATGAAAGCATTAACCGCCAGACAACAAGAGGTTTTTGACCTTATCCGCGATCATATTTCGCAAACCGGTATGCCGCCGACCCGGGCGGAGATCGCGCATCGTCTGGGGTTTAAATCCCCCAACGCCGCTGAGGAACACCTGAAGGCGCTGGCACGCAAGGGCGCCATCGAAATTGTTTCCGGCGCCTCGCGCGGCATCCGCTTGTTGATAGAAGAAGAGACCGGCCTGCCGCTGATAGGCCGTGTAGCCGCGGGCGAGCCCCTGCTGGCGGAACAGCACATTGAAAGCCATTATCAAATAGATCCCGATCTCTTTAAGCCCCATGCGGATTTCCTGCTGCGTGTCAGCGGCATGTCCATGAAGGATATCGGCATCATGGACGGCGACCTGCTGGCGGTGCATAAAACCCAGGACGCCCATAACGGCCAGGTGGTTGTCGCGCGCATTAATGATGAGGTGACGGTTAAACGCCTGAAAAGACATGGCAACATCGTTGAATTGCTGCCGGAAAACAGCGAGTTCTCGCCTATCATCATCGACCTGCGCGAACAGGAACTGTCCATTGAAGGTCTGGCGGTAGGCGTTATCCGCAACGGTAACTGGATTTAGGCCCGCGCGGGCCGTTAAGCCGGCGGTTGGTACTATACCGGTATGCCATGCCGGTATGCCATGCCGCTATAGCCATAGCGCGGCGGGCGTACCGCAACGTAAAAATGTTCAGGTTAATCCTTTGAGGTAGCTCCAGTTCATGTTTTGTTACACTTGGCGTTATTAAGCCACCTGCCTTCTACCCGCTGTTTTACTTCAATTTATATACCGTCCGGCGTGAATAACCCTGTCTATATGGTCTAATCTTCTGCTGATTAAACCTTCTGCCAAATCCCCTGCTATACTTTATTCATACGGTTAGCTTATGTCATACCAAGTTCCTGGATTAAAAGAATCATGTATACAGGAACCTGGAACGAAAAAAAGTTGACTGATAAACCGATAACCAAGGAGAACTCCGATGAACAAAGACGAAGCCAGCGGTAATTGGAAACAGTTTAAAGGTAAAATGAAGGAACAATGGGGCAAGTTGACCGACGACGACCTGACCGTGGTTGAAGGCAAACGCGAACAGCTGATCGGCAAAATCCAGGAACGGTACGGTTACGGTAAAGAAGCAGCCGAAACCGAAGTAAAGGATTGGGAAACACGTAATAAATATCGTTGGTAATGATTTATATAAGAAATTACTTGTGTGCAGGTTATTTCTTGAAAAGTGTTCCTACCCAAAGGTACAAGGACGTACCACCTGATTTTGACCCACCCCTCTTTTGACCCTTACCCGCCGATTCAGCGTTTTTTTATTGTCATCGTATGATCGTGCCCACAGCCCTGCGGATTATCACAGGCTTGTACTTCCGCGCACAATGTGCAGAAACCATGGGCCTCAACGACATTATGACGCATGGTAAATCCGGTTGCCTGCGCCATCTTTTGCAAAATCTCCTCAATGCCCTCGGTCGATTGTTCGGTGACCTGCCCGCAGCGATCGCAGATAAAAAAGGCGGAGGTATGGCTGGGTTGCTCGAAATGGTGGCATAATACAAAGCTGTTGGTCGATTCAACGCGATGAATAAACCCTTGTTCCAGAAGGAAATCCAACGCGCGGTAAATCGTCGGCGGCTTGGCCTGGGGTTCGGTTTTTCTCAACAAATCAAGCAGGTCGTAGGCGCTGATCGCCCCGACTTGCTGTGTCATCAGGCGCAACACTTCCAATCGCTGCGGCGTCAGGCGCACATTACGTTGTTCGCACAATTGTTCAGCCTGGCTGAGCATTTGAGCCCGATCGGTTGTATTCATAAAAACTCCCCGCAGCTGATATCACGGTCCATCTTACCATGAAGGTGAAAAAACGCCGAATGTCAGGACGCATTTTAACCCGTTAGTGACATCTGAAGGGGTAGGGTTGACCGCCACGTCGGCGCCCGTGCACGGCTTAACGGTATTCAGCAAACGGGATAGTGGATATTGAGATTGTCCGTGACGCGATTGGCAATCGAGATCAAATGATAAATCACCTGCTTATTGCTGGCCTTGGTCTTTCGTTTGATATTTATTTTATGGGATGAGAGCGTTTTTTCTTTAATGCGTAAATGAGTACAGATATACATGGTGTCATAACCCGACATCCACATTGTTAAAATTTCTACTTCGGTTTTGCTAAAGCGCAATGGCGGGAATCCGATGGGGGAATTTTCTTTTTTCCACGCCTTTGTGTCCATAAAGTAGCGGATTATCATTAACATAGTACTGATTTTTGTAAATTTAGATAAAATAACCACATTGTCCCTTATGGGCACGAAATCATGGAATTTTATATTTTCATTACCAATAAAGATAAAAAAAAGCGTTAATGGCTGCTCGTCGATGATTGATTTCAGGTTGACTCCATCATCTTGATATTGAAAACAATTTTGGTTTATGAAAATGATGGAAGGGTTGGTTTTTTGGCATTTCAGCCGCAAGCTGTTAACATTATCAACATCGCGAATCGCCCCTTTGATACCGCTTGAGGATAAGGAGCTTTTAAGCGCGCATTTAGTATAGTTGCATGGATCAAGAATAAATACTGTCATAATGATAATGATATCTGCAATTAAATTCATCCAATGATAAATAGCGGGTTCGGATAATAATGAAAATCAAAGGATATAAAAGATACATTTCACCGCTTGTTGTGCTTAATCATCGTCCAACCTTGAGTCAATTTAGCTGATTAAATATGCATTAAGATTATGTGATAAAGGATTATGATCACTTTGTAAATCACTTGAGAATGTATTGGGACGTAATAAATGTTATTTGGGATAAAATGATCCTTCCCCTCACCGCCTCCCCCCATCTCCTAACGTAAAATAAACAGTGGTGAATTTACCGCGTAAATCAAACATTAACACGTTTAATCAATAGCCTTAGGCCGCGCCTCGGCCCAGGGATTTTCTGTGATACAATAGCGGGATAATCATCCACATTTATTGAACCAACTCTATGCCTGCAGATGACCTTATGACGCTTTCAGCCGATGCCAAGACCCATCCAGTAGCGGCGACATCGTTCTCCGCCCAGCGCTTTTCCGTCGCGCCGATGCTTGACTGGACCGATCGCCACTGCCGCTATTTCCTGCGTCTGCTGACACGTCATACCCTGCTGTATACCGAAATGGTGACCACCGGCGCGTTGCTGCACGGCAAAGGAGACTACCTGGCCTATAACGAAGCCGAACATCCCCTGGCGCTGCAATTAGGCGGCAGCGAGCCGGATGCATTGGCGCAATGCGCCCGGATGGCTGAGCTGCGCGGTTATGATGAAATTAATCTTAACGTCGGCTGCCCGTCCGATCGGGTGCAAAACGGCCGCTTTGGCGCCTGCCTGATGGCGGAGCGCGAGCGCGTGGCGGACTGCATCGCCGCAATGCGCTCAGCGGTGTCGATTCCAATAACGGTAAAAACCCGCATCGGCATTGACGAACGGGACAGCTATGAATTCCTGTGCGAATTTATCCAGGCCGTGGCTGAGCGTGGCGGCTGCGACACTTTCATTATCCATGCGCGCAAGGCCTGGCTGTCGGGGTTAAGCCCGAAGGAAAACCGCGAAATACCGCCGCTGGATTATGAACGTGTCTACCAGCTTAAGCGCGATTTCCCTTCTCTTACGCTTGCCATTAACGGCGGCATAAGGACATTGGATGAAGCGGAACGGCATCTGGACTACCTGAACGGCGTGATGATTGGACGCGAAGCGTATCAGAATCCCGGAATGTTATCTCGTGTCGACAGCCGGCTGTTTGGCGCCGCCGATCCCCATGCCGATATGGAGGCGGTGGTGGAAGCCATGCTTCCTTATATCGAACGTGAATTGTCGCAAGGCACCTACCTCGGCCACATTACCCGTCACATGCTCGGGTTGTTCCAGGGCGTTCCCGGCGCGCGACAATGGCGGCGTTATCTTAGCGAGAATGCCCATAAACCCGGCGCCGGCGTCGACGTAGTCCGCCAGGCGTTAGCCAAACTTTCCCGCCGCCCGGCTTATTCCCCCGCGGCTTCCTGAGAATGTCGCATAAGGTCCCCCCGGCAACAACAGCGCCGGGGTCGTTGATGAAATTGACCAGATTATGGCGAAAATAACCTTCCTGATTGTGGCGGCGTCAATAAATAAGTCTGTTTAACAACGGGTTGCCAGCAGTAAAAACTGGCATGTTTCTTGAAATATCTTTCTCGTATCCGCTTGCTTGAAAGAGAAACGAGAAGCTGAAAAACGACGGCATTCCCCCGTTAACCAGGAGCCAGCCATGTTAGAGATTTTCTTCGTCATCGGGTTTTTCATGATGCTATTGCTGACCGGGATTTCGATCCTGGGTGTGCTTGCCGCGCTGGTCGTGGGGACCGTTGCCATGATGTTTGCCGGTTTATTCGTGATGGCGTTTAAACTGCTGCCGTGGCTGTTGCTGGCAGTCGTGGTGGTATGGGTATGGCGGGCGGTAAAACGTCCTCAACTGCGCCGTTATTAACCGCCGGTAAACAGCGGCCGCGACCGCTAATACCCGGCGCAGTTTTATCGTCATTAACGTGCTGCCGATCACAGCTTTAATCATTGCTTAGACAAGACGGTTATTAAACATATTTTTTCGTTATGGCTGCTGATACGATAGCGCCCGTTACTGTGGATCCAACAAGTTCATCGGAAATAATAGCGGCAAAAGCGGCATCTTCCGATGATTCATCTGCTGTACCTACCAATATAATAATTCCAAAATCAACGCGTTCAATTACTTCACAAAGCAATCCCCCTGACGGGCTTCCTACAGAAGCCCGTTTTTTTTATGTGCAAGCCGCACCCGGTCGGACTTCACATGGCAGCCCGCGTTACCCGCGGTGAGGCTGTCCTCAGGGGATAAGCAGCGACGAGCCGTTGGTTTGCCGCGCTTCCAGCGCCTGATGCGCCCGCCGCGCCTCGGCCAGCGGATATTTTTGTTGCTCCGGCACCGCGATTTTAATCGCGCCGCTGGCAATCATCGAGAACAGTTCGTTGCTGGCAAATTTAAGCTCCTCGCGATTGGTAACATAACCGTTAAGCGAGGGGCGGGTAACGTATAGCGAGCCTTTTTGGTTCAGGAGCGCCAGGTTAACGCCGGTCACCGGGCCGGACGAGTTGCCGAAGCTGACCATCAGGCCGCGCCGGCGCAGGCTGTCGAGCGAGGCTTCCCAGGTACTTCTACCCACCGAGTCATACACCACGCTGACCATTTTGCCGCCGGTCAGCGCCGCGACCCGTTCCGGCACGTTTTCCTCGCGGTAGTTAATGATTTCCCAGGCGCCGGCGTCTTGCGCCAGGGCGGCTTTTTCCGCCGAGCCGACGGTACCGATCATCTTGGCGCCCAGCGCTTTGGCCCACTGGCAGGCAATGCGGCCGACGCCGCCGGCGGCGGCGTGAAACAGGAAGATTTCGTTCGGTTTGATCTCATAGGTCTGGCGCAGCAGGTAAAAGACCGTCAGGCCTTTCAAAAATGACGCGGCGGCCTGCTCAAACGAGATGGCATCCGGCAGGACGGCAATATTTTTCTCCGGCACATTATGCACCTCGCTATAGGCGCCCAAGGGGGATTGCGCATATACCACGCGATCGCCCGCCTTCAGGCCGGAGACGCCGGACCCCACCTTGGTAATAACGCCGGCGGCCTCGGTGCCGAGGCCCGACGGCTTGGCCGGTGTCGGATATAATCCGCTGCGCACATAGGTATCAATGTAATTGATGCCTATGGCTTTATTCTCGACCTGCACCTCGCCCGCAGCCGGATCCATCGGGGTGAAATCCAGGTATTCCATCACTTCCGGTCCGCCGTTGGCGGCAAATTGAATATGCTTGGCCATGTATGTTCCTCGCTTGAACAATGTTGTGTACCCTTTATTTAACCATAAGCTCTTAACACGGGTTTGCAAAGCCACATAGGATTTGGCGACAATCAACGCTACAATGCGTTTTTACCCAATGTCTCATCTATCAGGCAAAGTCATTATTACATGTCAGAAAAAAAAACAGCCGCCAAAACAAACTTCTCCCGTGACCGCCAGGTCGAGGGTCTGAAACTTCCTCCCCATTCGCTGGAAGCGGAACAGTCGGTATTGGGTGGATTAATGCTGGATAATGAACGTTGGGATAATGTCGCGGAACGCGTCACCGCCAAGGACTTTTTCAATCGCCCCCATCGGCTGATATTTGGGGAAATGCAGCGCCTGCTGGAGTTGAACAAGCCCATCGATCTGATCACCCTCTCCGAGTCGCTGGAGCAGAAAGGCTCCCTGGATTCGGTGGGCGGGTTTGCCTACCTGGCGGAATTATCCAAAAACACCCCCAGCGCGGCGAACATCTCGGCCTACGCCGATATCGTGCGTGAACGGGCGGTGGTGCGCGAAATGATCGCCGTCGCCCACGAAATCGCCGACGCCGGTTACGATCCCCAGGGACGCAGCAGCGAAGATTTACTCGACCTGGCGGAATCCCGGGTATTCCAGATTGCCGAAAACCGCGCCAGCAAGGATGAAGGTCCCAAGAGCATCGACCGCATCCTGGAAGATACCGTGGCGCGCATCGAGCAGTTGTACCAAAAACCCCACGACGGCGTTACCGGTGTTTCCAGCGGCTATTCGGACCTGGATAAAAAAACCGCCGGCCTGCAAAAATCCGATCTGATTATTATCGCGGCGCGTCCGTCGATGGGTAAAACCACCTTCGCTATGAACCTGTGTGAAAACGCCGCCATGACCGAGGATAAACCGGTGCTGATCTTCAGCCTGGAAATGCCCGGCGAACAAATCATGATGCGTATGCTGGCGTCGCTATCCCGCGTCGACCAGACGCGTATCCGCACCGGTCAACTGGATGACGAGGACTGGGCGCGCATTTCCAGCACCATGGGCATCCTGCTGGAAAAGCGCAATATGTATATCGACGACTCCTCGGGACTGACGCCCACCGACGTGCGCTCCCGCGCCCGGCGCGTTTTTCGCGAGCATGACGGCCTGAGCCTGATCATGATCGACTATCTGCAATTGATGCGCGTGCCGCAGCTGTCGGAAAACCGTACCCTGGAAATCGCCGAAATTTCCCGTTCGCTTAAAGCGTTGGCAAAAGAATTGCAGGTACCGGTGGTGGCGCTGTCCCAGCTTAACCGCGGCCTTGAGCAGCGCGCCGATAAACGGCCGATCAACTCCGATCTGCGTGAGTCCGGTTCCATCGAACAGGATGCCGACCTGATCATGTTTATCTATCGTGACGAGGTCTATCACGAAAACAGCGATATGAAAGGTATCGCGGAAATCATTCTGGGTAAGCAACGTAACGGCCCCATCGGGACGGTGCGGCTGACCTTTAACGGGCAGTGGTCGCGGTTCGATAGTTACGCCGGGCCGCAATATGATGATGAATAACGATTAGGACAAGGATAATGAAAACGGCTATTGCCGTTATTGACCGCGATGCATTGCGCCATAACCTGCGGCAGGTTCGCCGGTTGGCGCCGCATAGCCGCGTGGTGGCGGTGGTAAAAGCGCAGGCATATGGTCATGGGCTGCTGGAAACCGCGTTCGCCGTGCAGGATGAGGCCGATTATTTTGGCGTTGCGCGCCTTGACGAGGCGCTCAGGCTGCGTAAAGGCGGCATTACCAAGCCGATTTTGCTGTTGGAAGGGTTCTTCAGCGCCGATGAGCTGCCGTTGCTGGCGGAATACCGCCTCGCCACCGCGGTGCACAGCCCCGAGGAGTTGCAGGCGCTGGAACAGGCCACCCTGGCGCGGCCCCTCGAAGTATGGATGAAGCTCGATACCGGTATGCACCGCCTGGGGGTCCAGCCGCCACAGGCCGACGCGTTTTACGCGCGGCTGGCGGCCTGTCCGAATGTCGCGGGGCCGGTGAATGTCATGAGTCACTTTGCCCGCGCCGACGAGCCGGAACTGGATGCCACCCTCCGGCAACTGACCCTTTTTGACGCCTTTGCGCAGGATAAGCCGGGCAAACAGTCCATTGCCGCCTCCGGCGGCATCCTGCTGTGGCCTGAATCCCATCGCGATATGGTCAGGCCCGGCATCCTGCTGTACGGCGTGTCGCCGCTCGGCAGCGGGACGGCGGTCGAGTATGGCTTTCGCCCGGCGATGACCTTGACCTCCGCGCTGATTGCGGTGCGCAACCATCGCGCCGGCGAAGCCTGTGGTTATGGCGGCATCTGGGTCAGTCCCCGTGATACCCGTCTCGGCGTGGTGGCCTTCGGCTACGGCGACGGTTATCCCCGCGGAGCGCCGAGCGGTACGCCGGTGCTGGTCAATGGACGCGAGGTGCCGTTGGCGGGAAGGGTTTCGATGGATATGTTAACCGTCGATTTGGGACCGGCGGGCCATGAGCAGGTCGGCGACAGCGTCGAACTCTGGGGGCCGGCGCTGCCGGTGGAGCGGATTGCCGCCGCCAGCGGCATCAGCGCCTATGAGCTGATAACGAAAGTCACCTCGCGGGTCACGCGCGAATATGTGGACGGTGGCGACGCCGGCCGGGGATCGGCTGAATCCGGTAAATTTTAATCGCGCTTATAACAACTGATTATCGTTATTTGGTAATGTAAGGGCGGGGTTTCATATTTCAACCCGACAACCCAGGAGAGCTGCACCTTGTTCCAGAATGTTGACGCTTACGCGGGGGATCCGATCCTGTCGCTGATGGAAACCTACAAACAGGACGCGCGACCGGATAAGGTCAACCTGAGCATCGGGCTGTATTACAATGAGCAGGCGATTATTCCGCAACTGAAGTCGGTGGCGCGGGCTGAATCCATGCTTGAAGTCAGCCCGACGCAGGCGGCGTCATACCTGCCGATGGCGGGCCTGCCGTCGTACCGCGCCGCCAGCCAGTCGGTACTGTTTGGCGAGCATCATCCGATGCGCCAGGCCGCGCGCATCGCCACCATCCAGACGGTGGGCGGTTCGGGCGGGTTAAGGATTGGCGCGGATTTCCTCAGGGACTATTTCCCGCAATCCGAGGTCTGGGTCAGCGACCCGACCTGGGAAAACCATGTGGCCATTTTTTCCGGCGCCGGTTTTAAGGTCAATCGTTATCCCTATTTTGACGGCGAAAAGCTGGCGGTCAATTTCAGCGCCATGCTGGAATGCCTGGGACAGCTGCCGCCCCAAAGCATCGTGCTGCTGCACCCCTGCTGCCATAATCCCACCGGCTCCGATCTCACCCGCGGGCAATGGGACCATGTCATCCGCGTGGCGGCGGAGCGTGAACTCATCCCGTTCCTCGATATTGCCTACCAGGGCTTTGGCGAGGGACTGGAAGAGGATGCCTATGCGGTGCGCGAAATGGCGCGGCTGGGATTGCCTTGCCTGGTAAGCCAGTCGTTCTCGAAAATTTTCTCGCTCTACGCCGAGCGGGTGGGAACCTTGTCCGTGGTCTGCGCCAGCGCCGGGGAAGCCGATCGGGTGCTGGGGCAGTTGACGTCCACCGTGCGGCGTAACTATTCCAGCCCGCCTAACTACGGCGCGCAGGTGGTGGCGAAGGTGCTTAACGATCCGGCGCTGTACGCGCTGTGGCGCCAGGAAGTCTCAGCCATGCGCTCGCGTATCCTGCAGATGCGCCATGACCTGGTGGATGCGCTGAAAGTCGCGCTGCCCGCGCGTAATTTTGATTATCTGCTGCGGCAGCGCGGTATGTTCAGCTACACCGGGCTGAGCCCGCGGCAGGTTGACCGGCTACGCGATGAGTTCGGCGTCTATCTTATCGGCAGCGGCCGGATGTGCCTGGCCGGCCTGAATACCGATAATGTCCAGCGGGTGGCGCGGGCGATCGCCGCGCTGTAATCCGCGTGGATCGGGCCGCATAATACAGGTCCGCGCCGGCTTTGCCGGCGACGGGCTTTCGACGCCCGCTATTTTCCTCTCGGTTCCCTCTGTTGATCCCCCAGCGTTTACGCTGTTTCAGCCCGGTTTGCCCCGGTGCCCCCGCTGCTATACTTAAGCTTAATGAGAGGAGCATCGCTATGTGGTATCGACAAACCCTGGTTCTCAAAGCCCGCCCGCGCGGGTTTCATCTGGTGACCGACGACATCGCCGGCCAACTGACCCCCCTGGCGGAGATTACTACCGGACTGCTGCATCTATTGCTGCAGCATACCTCGGCGTCGCTGACGCTGAATGAAAACTGCGACCCCAGCGTCCGGGCCGATATGGAAACCCATTTTTTACGCCATGTCCCGGAAGAGGCCCCTTATGAGCATGACTACGAGGGGTTGGATGATATGCCGGCGCACATTAAATCGTCTTTACTGGGTGCGTCACTGTTGATCCCCGTCGGCCGGGGTAAATTGTTATTGGGGACCTGGCAGGGCATTTGGCTGGGTGAACATCGTAACCGGGGAGGCGAACGCCATATTATCGCTACCCTTCAAGGGGAGTAAACATGGATCAATCGACATTTCTTGCCTATTGCATGGATAAACCGGGCGCTCAACAAAGCCTGCGGCAAGAATGGCAGGCCAACCAGATCAAGGTCGGGGAGGTGATGTTCGCCATGACCCATGAAATGGATGGCAAGCCGGTGATTTCCTTAAAAAGCAGTCCGAAAATGGCGGAATCGCTGCGGTCGGAGTATCACGCCATCGTCCCTTGCGGCCTGCTGAACAAAACCCATTGGAACACGCTATTCCTGGACGGGGATATTCCGGATTCGCAGTTTTATTACCTGGTCGACGCCTCCTGGCAACTGGCGGTGGACACCCTGCCGGACTCGTTGCGCCAGGAACTGAATATCTGACCGGGCGATCGCCGCCCGCTTGGGATGCCGGCGCCTGGTTGGCTAAGCCGCGCCACGCCTTCCCCAGTCGCTGATCAGGTCGCCATACAGCGTCACGGCCTGCAGAAGTTTATCCACCGCGCAATATTCGTCGGTTTGATGCGCCATTGCCGGCTCGCCGGGGCCCAGGATAATGCACGGCGGCGCGCCAAGCGCTTCAAGCAACAGCGAGGCATCGGTAAAATACGGCACCACGCGCGGTTGCAGCGGCGCGTCATGCAGCGGCGCGCAGCGTTCGAATACCCGGCGAATCCAGCCGTTGTGGGGTTCGGACAATATCGAGGGCAGATCCACCAGCGTGGTGACCGTCACGGTATCGCCCATCAGGGTGGTCAGCCGTTGCCGGATCTCTTCGTGGCGCAGGTTGGGCGCGGTGCGGATATCCACGTCGAACCAGCTGCGGTCCGGCACCGAGTTGATATTCAGCCCGCCGCTGATGGTGCCGACATTCAGGGTCGGCTGTTTCATCAACGGATGCGGCGCGCCCGGCTCGAAATAACGGATCTTGCCTATCGCCTCGGCGGCCAGGTAAATAGCGTTGATGCCCAGTTCCGGCATGGCGCCGTGGGCGGTTTTGCCGCGCGTTTCGCAGCGCAGCCACAGGGCGCCCTTATGGCCGATGACCGGATAATTGGCGGTGGGTTCGCCAACGATAAGCGCGCCTACCGCCGGCAGATAGTCGCGCGTTTCGTTGATCAGCGCCCGGGCGCCGTCACAGCCGGTCTCCTCGCCGCCGGTCAGCACCAATACCACTCCCGATCCGGACGTAATGGCCTCATGTTGCTGGCGGCAGGCGACGATAAAGGCCGCGATGGCCGCTTTCATATCGCTTGCGCCGCGGCCGTACAGCCTGCCGTCGCTGATTTCACCGGCAAAGGCGTCAAACCGCCAGTCCGCGTTGCCTAGCGGCACGGTATCCACATGGCCGGTGAACGCCAGCGGTTTATCGTACGCGCGCCGGCCCGCCAGGCGCGCCACCAGGTTAAACCGCCGCTCGCCGAAGCGCTGCAGATGGATGCTAAAGCCGTGCTGTTGCAGGTAGTCCGCCAGGAACGCCATGCACAAGGATTCGTCGCCGGGCGGATTGATGGTATCAAAACGCAGCAGGGCGCGGGTCAGCGAAATCACTTCATCGTTCGGGTTCATGGCCTGGTCCGGGGTTATGCGTCATTGAAGGGCTATCCCTTGGCGACATTCAGCGCGTAAAGACGCGCCTCGGGTTATCGATCATCAGGGTTTCCAACTGCTCGCCGCTAACGCCGTGGCGCCGCAGGCGCGGCACGAAATGCTTCAGGATATAACCATAACCATGGCCGCCATAGCGGGTCAGCATGGTTTTCAGGAATACGTCCTGGGACAATAGCACCTGCCGGATAAACCCGTCATCTATAAGCTCCCGGATGGCGCGGGCGTTTTCTTCGTCCGACGGGGACTGCGCGGCTTCGTCGGCATAATAGTAACCCATGCCGATCATATCGTATTCCAGGAACGCGCCGCGCCGCGCCAGGTCGCGCTGATAGGTTTTATCGGCAAAGCTGGGGTTCATATGGCACAGCACGACATGGCGTAAATCAGCGCCTTCGTGTTCCAGGATATCCAGCACCCGGTGACCATGGCGCTCCCAGCCCGGCAGATGGATTTCCATCGGCACGCCGGTGGCGGCGCTGGCGCGTCCGGCCGCTCGCAGTGACTTTTCCTCATCCGGGGTAAAGGCGGCGGACACGCCGATTTCGCCGATAAGGCCGGCGATGACCATTGGTTTCTCTTCAGCGCCGCCGACGTCATGGATAAGCTGTTCCGTCAGTTGCTCCACCGAACGGGTCTTCACGTACGCCGGATGTGAGGGCTCCAGGTAAAAGCCGGTGCCCATGACGATATTCAGGCCGGTGAGGCGCGAGATGCGCTGCAACGCCAGCGGATCGCGGCCGATGCCGATATTGGTGGGGTCGACCACGGTCTCGCCGCCGAGCGCGCGGAACTTCATCAGCTCTTCCACCGCCAGGTCCGGGTCGAACAGCCGGCAGTTATCGCGGCTGGACAGAGGGTTAAGCGCCAGCTCGCCGAGGTTTTCCATGCGTACCGGCATTTCGGCCAGGTGACGTTCGCTGCAGCAGCAGGGCGGCACCCATTTGCCGGAAGCGTCCAGCAAAATATGCTCATGCATCAGGGTCACGCCCATTTGCGCCACCGGCAGCGGCCCGAGCACCGTCATCGCATAACCGCTGGCGACGCCGAGCGGCAGCGGATCGGGGTGGCGGAAAATAGAGTTCTGCATCGCGTCTATCCTTTGGTCGGCCGCGCCGGGTTGAAAATACGGGTATTGAGCCAAATCGCCAGCAGGATAATGGTGCCGGTGGCAATTTGGGTATAAAACGGCGAGATATGCGATAGGATCAAGCCGTTTTGGATCACCGCAATGGACAGCGCGCCCAGCAGGGTGCCGATAATGGTGCCGAACCCGCCGAACAGGCTGGTGCTGCCGAGCACCACCGCGGCGATAACCTGTAGTTCAAACCCCT
Source organism: Acerihabitans arboris (assembly GCF_010131535.1). Classification (GTDB taxonomy): domain Bacteria; phylum Pseudomonadota; class Gammaproteobacteria; order Enterobacterales; family Enterobacteriaceae; genus Acerihabitans; species Acerihabitans arboris. The sequence goes on along the minus strand of NZ_WUBS01000016.1, from coordinate 116,861 downwards.
CGCCCTGGTTGGATGAGCCGCTGCCCAGGCGGGCGGTGATTATCATCCCCGCCAGCGCGGCGCTCATGCCGCTCAGCACATAGACCCAGAGAGTGACGGCACGGGTATTGACCCCGGCGCGGCGCACCCCTTCGGTATTGGAGCCGATGGCGGTGACATAGCGGCCGAAGCGGGTCTGGTTAAGTAAAATATGCCCGCCGAGCAGCGCCAGCACGCCCAGGATGGCAGGCAAAGGCAATCCTATCACCCAGGCCCGCCCCAGCAGGGTAAAGGGGCTATCGGCCGGGATGGGAATGGAATAACCCTGGGTAATCAGCAGCGCCACGCCGCGCACCACCGCAAGCGTCGCCAGGGTGACGATAAAGGCCGGGATGCCTTCATAGGCGATAAAATAACCATTGAGCGCGCCTATCAGCCCGCCGAGCAGCAGGCCGCCCAGCAACACCACCGGCCAGGGCAGTCCCCAGTTGTTCAGGGCAATGGCGGACAGCGCGCCGACCAGGGCCAGCGTGGAGCCGACCGACAGGTCGATGCCGCCGGTGGTGATCACCAGCGTCATGGCGGTGGCGACAATCAGCAGCGGCGCGCTTTGGCGAATAATATTCAGCCAGTTGGGGCCACTGAGGAAGTTGTCGGTAATCAGCGCGAACACCATGCAGCAGAACAGGCAAAACAGCGCGATGCTGACCACGCCGGAGTGGTTGTGCAGGATGCGCCTGGGCAAGGAGTGCCGGATCATTCGGGTACTGGACATATTCATCATACTCATGCGGGATCCCCGTTAATGGGCGCGGGCGGAGTGCGCCTCGAACTTTTCGCCGACGATCAGGTTGACGATATCCGACAGGCTGGTGTCGGCCACCCGTCGTTCGGCGACATTGGTGCCCTCATACATCACCATGATGCGATCGCAAACCAGGAACAGATCCTGTAAGCGATGGGTGATCAGGATGACGCTGACCCCACGGGCGCTGACGCGTTTGATTAACGCCAGCACCGCCTCCACTTCCGCCACGGCCAGGGCGGCGGTCGGCTCATCCATGATCAGCACCTTGGGCTCAAACGCGGCCGCGCGGGCAATGGCGATGGCCTGCCGTTGCCCGCCGGACAGGTTGCGCACCAGCAGGCGGGTATCGGGAATGGAAATGCCCAGCCCCTGCAGCATCTCCCGCGCCTCGGCATGCATCCGTTTTTCATCCAGGAAGGGCATGCCCAATAAACGCGTCTGCGGCTCGCGGCCCATAAATAAATTGCCGGCCACATCCACCGTGTCGCATAACGACAGGTCCTGGTAGACCATCTCGATATGGCAACGGCGGGCATCGGCCGGGGTGGCGAAACGCTGCTCGCTGCCGTCGATGCGGATGGCGCCGCTGGAGGGGACCACCGCGCCGGATAAAATCTTGGTCAGCGTGGATTTGCCCGCGCCGTTATCGCCGACCAGCCCCAGCACCTCGCCGGGCGCCAGCTTGAGGTTGACGCCGCGCAGCGAACGTATGGATCCGTAGGTTTTGGTGATATCCACCATCTCCACCCGGGGTGGCACCCTCTGAGTTACAGCCATCTGATTAACCTCCAATCTGGTTAACAAATACGAAGGGGGGCATAACGGCCCGGCGGGCCGTTATGCCGGCAGCGGTAAAATAACCCATCGTTTCCGGTTAACAATTCCTTTGTAAACCGGTTTACCAAAACGACGAAAAATCACCCGTTGCCGCTCCACTCGCAAGACATCGTCGCTTATGGATATTTGTATCGCCGAATCCCATCAAGCAGCTTTCATGCCATCGTGAATGGACGTGGGGAAAAATGTTGCCGGATTGTTTATGCAATTGGCTGTTTTTTAATGAAATAAAAAAATTCCGCGGTTAACGATCCCGCCGTTAGCCGGGCGGCCGGGTCCGGAACTGATTGCCGCGCCGTGCCGCATGATTGTGCAGGCCTGTGCCGCGATGGTGCAAAAATGTCACACCGGCGGATAGCGTTTTACCGAGTCGCGGCCAATCCATTCCACCGGGATGCGGGTGATCTGTTCGAACGCCTGGCCGCCGCCGAGCAGCTTCATCATGATTTCGATGGCGGTACGGCCCAGCAATCGGGCGGGCTGGCGAATGGTGGACAGGCGCGGGGTTATCAGCTCGGCGTAGCTGGCGTCATCGAAACCGACCAGCGACAATGCGTCGGGAGCGCTTTCGCCCCGTTGCCGCAGGCCGTCGAGCAGGCCCAGCACCAGGTAATCGCTGGCGGCGAACACCGCGCTCGGGGCGTCAGGCAGCGCCAGCAGCCGGTGCAGGGCGGCCTGGCCGAACTCGCGGCTGTAATCGCCATACAACACCCATTCCGGCGGGCAGGTCAAACCGGCGCGCGCCATTGCCAGCCTGAATCCTTCATGGCGTTCACGCACGCTCATCAGGGCGTCCGGTCCGCCGACAAAAGCGATACGCCGGTGCCCGGCGTCAAGCAAATGCTGGGTGGCCAATATGCCGCCCTGCACGTTGTCGACAAATACCTTCGGCACCGCGCTGCCCGGAATATCCTCGTCAATCAGCACGATACGCTGATGACCGGCGATTTCTTCGCGCAGCAGGCCGTTATCGGGCCGGTTGGTGGTGAACAGCAGGCCGTCCACCTGGCAGGTGTCCAGCCAGCGGATAAACTGACACTCCTTGTCGGGATTATTGCGGGTAATGCACAGCACCAGGCTGTAGTGATGTTCGGAGGCCGCTTCTTCCGCCGCATCGGCCAGCTCGGCAAAAAACGGGTTGGTGATATCCGGCAGCACCAGTCCGATGGTTTCGCTGCCGCCTTTGCTCAGGCGGCGGGCCAGGCTGTTGGCCCGGTAGTCCAGGCTGGCGATGGCATCCTCGATGCGCTTGACCGTGGCCTGCGGCAGGACGATGCTGTTATTCAGGTAGCGCGAGACAGTAGCCTTGGACAGGCCCGCCAGGTTGGCGACATCCGCAAGTATGACCCTTTTTTTAACCATCCATCCCACCGCCATCAGCGAACCCAGAGATATTGTTAACACATTTAGGTCAGTGGTTTATAGCCTTTTTTACCTTTTCCGGGCGCGATTCTGCGCGCCGATAATCAAATTAGCGCTTGACAAAAAAACGGCGGCGATTAATTGTAATTAACAGTTTACCTGCACCAAAGAGTAACCGGGAATTATTCCCAAGCCTGTCGGCTCCGTCCGCTAAATAACCTACATGGACAGGTTATGGAAGGGAGTTCAGCAGTGACGATATGACAGAACTTGGCGAGACCTATTTTCGCCTTGGAATGTTCTTTCGCGCTATCCGATATTTGTCCCGCCAAAAAATAATCCCTGATGCGTAAAGCGGCTAACGCTTTAGATTTCTCATCATGCCTGTAGCGTATTATTTCCGACGAGGACACCATTATGTCATTTCACGCCAGCACACGATTCATCCGTACTTTGGCCTGCTCGCTGAGCGCCGCGGCGCTTTTGGTCGGCGGGGTTTTAACCTCCGGGGCGATGGCCAAGGACGCGCCGCCTACCTATGCGCTGGTACAAATTAATCAGCAGGCGTTATTCTTTAACCTGATGAATAAAGGGGCGCAGGAAGCGGCGAAAGAGAGCGGCAAATCATTGGTTATATTTAATGCCAACGATAACCCGGTCGCGCAGAATGACGCCATCGAAAACTATATTCAACAGGGTGTAAAAGGCATTCTGGTTGACGCTATCGATGTCAATGGCATTATGCCGGCCATCAAGGAAGCGGCGGACGCCCATATACCGGTGATCGCCATCGACGCGGTGCTGCCGGATGGCCCGCATAAGTCCCAGGTAGGCGTGGATAATGTCAAAGGCGGCAAGATCCTCGGTGATTATTTTACCGATTATGTTCAGAAAAATATGGGCGGCAAAGCGAAGATCGGCATCGTCGGCGCCCTGAATTCAGCCATCCAGAATGCCCGCCAGAAAGGCTTTGAGGATGCGATAAAAGTGAATCCGGGCATCAACGTCGCCGATGTGGTGGACGGACGCAATATCCAGGATGACGCGCTGACCGCGGCGGAAAACCTGATCACCGGCAATCCGGATATGACCGCGATTTATGCCACCGGCGAACCGGCGCTGCTGGGCGCCATGGCCGCGGTGGTCAACCAGGGACGCCAGGGCGATATCAAGGTCTTCGGCTGGGACCTGACCGCCCAGGCGATTACCGGTATCGATCAGGGTTACGTGGCGGCGGTGTTGCAGCAGGATCCGCGGAAAATGGGCTCGGAAGCCTTGAAGGCATTGAATGCGGTTACCGCCGGCAAAAGCGTGGAAAAAACCATTTTGGTGCCGGCCGAGGTGGTGACCAAGGCCAATGTCGATACCTATCGGCCGCTGTTTAAATAAACCCGCTCGGGCCGCCGATGAACGCTACGATGCATTACGGGGGATGGGTCTTCCTGGTTTGCCAGGCATCCCGGCCCCGGCGGGGCCGGATTAGCCCGCCCGATCAGGCCAGGATGGCGCTCAGTTCGGCGCGGGTGGGAAAGGCGTTAAGCGTGCCGCTGCGCCCGATGGTGATCGCGGCCGCGGCGCCGGCATGCCGTAAGGCGGTTTCGTCCACCGGCAGGCCGCGCAGCAGCGCGGATGCCAGCATCACCGCCAGGAAGGTATCGCCCGCGCCGGTGGTATCCACCACCCGGCACGGCGCGGCTTCGGCCCGCAGTTGCCTTGCGCCCTGGAACAATAGCGCGCCGTCGGCGCCGAGGGTGACGACCAGCGCGCCGATGCCGCCGGCCAGCAGGTGCCGCGCGGCATCTGCCGTTTGCAGGTCCGCGCCAAGCAACCGGGCTTCGACGCTGTTCAGTACCACCAGATCGATAAGCGGCCAGAGCCCGGCGAATTCGGACTGGACCGGGGAGGGGTTAAATACCGTATATAACCGGCGGCCGCGGGCATACTCAAAAATAGCGCGGGTTTTGTCAAAGGAGAAATTGCCCTGCTGCAATACAACATCCCCCGGCCGGGCGTCGGCCAATACGGCGGTAATGTGCCGCAGCGATAACGTGTCGGCGGCGGTGGTGGTGGTAATATTGACGTTATCACCGTCGGCGCTGTTCAAAATAATCGACGTATCCGTCGCGCAGTCCAACGGATCGGCTGGAAATAACGTCAATGGTTCATGAGTTAATTTATCGCGGCACCAGTCTCCCTGATGGTCATTGCCGCGCGCGGCGATCAGGGTGGTTTTTACACCACAACGGGCCAATATTACGGCCTGGTTGGCGCCTTTTCCGCCCAGATCCTGCGATATTTTGTGGCCGTGAATCGATGCGCCTTTTTCAGGCAATTCATCAATCAGATAGGTCTGGTCGACGCCCATATTACCCACGACATAGACGTGCATAACTTATTCCTTAGAAGGTGAAACACAATGGCATCTATATCAGCAGAAAAACCCAGCGCAATACAAGATATATTTTCAAGGAAAAAAGCAGTTATTGGGGTAGTACATTGCGAGGCGTTTCCCGGCTCGCCACAATATAAAGGCCAGTCATTCGATAAAATAATCGATCGCGCGCTTTATGACGCCAAAAGTTATATCGAAGGCGGTGTGCATGGATTAATTGTCGAAAACCATGGCGATATTCCTTTTTCCAAACCCGAGGATATCGGCCCGGAAACGGCGGCGCTGATGTCGGTAATTACCGACCGTATCAAAATGGAATTCGGCATGCCGCTCGGCATTAACGTATTGGCTAATGCGGCGCTGCCGGCATTGGCGACGGCGCTGGCGGGCGGCGCGGATTTTATCCGGGTCAATCAGTGGGCGAATGCCTATATCGCCAACGAGGGTTTTATCGAGGGGGCGGCGGCCAAGGCGTTGCGTTATCGTAGCCTGCTGCGCGCCGAGCATATCCGGGTGTTTGCCGACAGCCATGTTAAACACGGCAGCCATGCCATCGTCGCCGATCGTTCCATCCAGGAACTGACCCGCGACGTGGATTTTTTCCAGGCCGACGCGGTGATCGCCACCGGCCAGCGCACCGGCGACAGCGCGACCCTGGAGGAAATTGATGAAATCCGCTCGGCCACGGCATTGCCGCTGCTGGTCGGTTCGGGCGTCACTCCCGATAACGTCGGGCAGATCCTGCTGCGCACCCAGGGCGTGATCGTGGCCAGCACCCTGAAAGTGGGCGGCGTGTGGTGGAACGAAGTGGAACCGGCGCGGGTTAAGCACTTTATGGCCGCGGCGCGGGCCGCGCTGGAGGCGTGATCATGGCCAGTTTTACCGAACAGCTACTGGCCGAACATCAAGCCACCTGGCGGGCCATGCAGCAGCACCGTTTTGTCACCGATATCGAACAGGACAAGCTGCCGGACCGGGTATTTAACCAGTACCTGGTATTTGAAGGCGATTTTGTCGCTACCGCCATCGGCATCTTCGCCCTGGCGGTCAGCAAGGCGCCGGGCATCCGCCAGCAGCGCTGGCTGGTGGGGGTACTCAATGCGCTGGTGGATGAACAGATGGGGTATTTCGAGGAAGTGCTGGCGCGGCGCAAAATCGATGTTAACGACTATCGGCGCGATTTGCCGGCGGTCGGCCGTTTTCGCGACGGGATGCTGGCGGCGGCGCAGCAGGGCGGCTACGCCGATATCATTACGCTGATGTTTGGCGCCGAGTGGATGTATTACACCTGGTGCCGGCGCGTAAGCGAGTCCGCGCAGGCGGACGGCGATTTGCGCCACTGGGTGGATATGCATGCCGCCGAGGAATTTTTTGCCCAGGCGCGCTGGTTAAAAGAAGAGCTGGATGCCTGCGCCGCGGCCATGGCGGACGACGAGCGCCGGCGTCTTTCGGTCCTTTACCGGCGGGTGCTGGAATGGGAAATTGATTTTCACGGCGCGGCTTATACGGAATAAATTTACGCCGGGCAAGCCCCCGGCGTAGGTTAAAAGGAAAATCCGCGCTCAAGGGCATGATGTGCTGGTTTGCCAGCAGGCTGCCCGGATAAGCCATCAGCCGGCGGTGGCCACCGGGTGATGTTTGCGCGCCAGGATCGGCTTGAGGAACCGCGCGGTATGCGAGGTTTCGCAGGCCGCCACCGTCTCCGGCGTGCCTGAAATCAGGATCTCCCCGCCGCCGTTGCCCCCTTCAGGGCCCAGATCGACAATCCAGTCCGCGGTTTTAATCACGTCCAGGTTATGCTCAATCACCACGATGGTATTGCCCTGATCGCGCAGCTGATGCAATACCGCCAGCAGCTGTTCGATATCTGCAAAATGCAGGCCGGTGGTCGGTTCATCAAGGATATACAGCGTCTGGCCGGTGCCGCGTTTCGACAGCTCGCGGGCCAGCTTGACGCGCTGCGCCTCGCCGCCGGACAGGGTGGTGGCCGACTGTCCCAGCCGTATATAGGACAGGCCCACGTCGATCAGGGTTTGCAGCTTGCGCGCCAGCGCGGGCACCGCGTCAAAGAACTCGCGTGCATCCTCGATGGTCATATCCAGCACTTCGTGGATATTTTTACCTTTATATTTCACTTCCAGGGTTTCGCGATTGTAACGCTGGCCTTTGCACTGATCGCACGGCACGTAGATATCCGGCAGGAAGTGCATTTCCACCTTGATTACCCCGTCGCCCTGACAGGCTTCGCAACGTCCGCCGCGCACGTTGAAACTAAAACGTCCCGGCGTATAACCGCGGGTACGGGACTCCGGCACCCCGGCAAACAGTTCCCGCACCGGCGTAAACACGCCGGTGTAGGTGGCGGGGTTGGAACGCGGCGTCCGCCCGATGGGGCTTTGGTCGATATCAATCACCTTATCGAAATGCTCCAGGCCCTGGATATCGCGGTAAGGCGCGACTTCGGTGGTGGTGGCGCCGTTCAGCTGGCGCTGCGCCACCGGAAACAGCGTGTCGTTAATCAGCGTCGATTTGCCGGAGCCCGATACGCCGGTGATACAGGTAAACAGGCCCACCGGCAGGGTCAGCGTCACGTCTTTGAGGTTATTGCCGCGGGCGCCGATAAGCTTCAGCACCTTGGTGGGATCGGCCGGTATCCGGTGCTCGGGAATGGCGATTTCGCGCTTGCCGCTCAGGAATTGGCCGGTCAGCGAGGCCGGATTAGCCATGATCTGCTCGGCGGTGCCTTCGGCGACGATTTCGCCGCCGTGCACCCCCGCGCCCGGGCCGATATCGATAATATGATCCGCCGACCGGATGGCGTCTTCATCATGCTCGACCACAATCACCGTATTGCCGAGGTTGCGCAAATGGATAAGCGTTTCCAGCAGGCGCTCGTTATCACGCTGGTGCAGCCCGATGGAGGGTTCGTCCAGCACGTACATCACGCCCACCAGGCCGGCGCCGATCTGGCTGGCCAGGCGGATGCGCTGCGCCTCGCCGCCGGACAGGGTTTCCGCCGAGCGGGACAACGAGAGGTAGTTCAGGCCGACGTTCACCAGGAACTTCAGCCGGTCGCGGATCTCCTTCAGGATTTTTTCCGCGATTTGGGCGCGCTGGCCGCTAAGTTTCATCTCATCAAAGAAACCCAGCGCGTTGCCGATGCCCATATCGGAAATGGTCGGCAGCGTGGTGTTTTCCACAAACACATGGCGCGCCTCGCGCCTAAGGCGGGTGCCGCCGCAGCTGGCGCAGGGACGATTGCTGATATATTTCGCCAGCTCTTCGCGCACCGCCGAGGATTCGGTCTCTTTATAGCGGCGTTCCATATTCGGCAGTACGCCCTCGAAGGGGTGGCGCCTGACGGAGCTGTCGCCGCGATCGTTGATATACCTGAACTCAATGGTTTCCTTGCCGGAGCCGAACAGGATTTTTTGCTGGACCGCGGCGTCGAGCGCGTTAAACGGCGCTTCCACGTCGAACTTATAGTGGTCCGCCAGTGAGCGCAGCATTTGGAAATAGTAGAAGTTACGCCGATCCCAGCCGCGAATGGCGCCGCCCGCCAGCGAGATTTCCTCGTTCTGCAATACCCGTTCCGGATCGAAGTACTGCTGCACGCCCAGGCCGTCGCAGGTAGGGCAGGCGCCCGCCGGGTTATTGAATGAAAACAGCCGGGGCTCCAGCTCCGGCATGCTATAGCCGCAGATGGGACAGGCGAAGTTGGCCGAGAACAGCATCTCTTCGGCCTTGCCGTCGTCCATCTCGGCCACCACTGCGGTGCCGCCGGACAGGCCGAGGGCGGTTTCAAACGATTCCGCCAGCCGCTGGGCCAGATCTTCGCGCACCTTAAAGCGGTCGACCACCACTTCGATGGTGTGCTTCTTTTGCAGCTCCAGCTTGGGCGGGTCGGAGAGATCGCACACTTCGCCGTCGATACGGGCGCGGATATAACCTTGGGTGGCCAGGCCTTCCAGGGTCTTGCTGTGCTCGCCTTTGCGGTCTTTGACGATCGGCGCCAGCAGCATCAGGCGTTTGCCTTCCGGCTGCGACAGCACGTTGTCCACCATCTGGCTGACGGTCTGCGCCGCCAGCGGCACGTCGTGATCGGGACAGCGCGGCTCGCCGACGCGGGCGAACAGCAGGCGCAGGTAGTCGTGGATCTCGGTAATGGTGCCGACGGTCGAGCGCGGGTTATGCGAGGTGGACTTCTGCTCGATGGAAATGGCGGGAGACAGGCCCTCGATATGGTCGACATCCGGTTTTTCCATCAACGACAGGAACTGGCGGGCATAAGCGGACAGCGATTCGACGTAGCGGCGCTGCCCTTCGGCATACAGGGTATCGAACGCCAGCGAGGACTTGCCGGAGCCGGACAGGCCGGTAATGACTATGAGCTTGTCGCGGGGAATAATCAGACTAATGTTTTTCAGATTGTGGGTACGAGCACCCCGAACTTCGATCTTATCCATTCAACTTAATCCCGACACCGGATGAATATTTACCGCCGGGGATGCCTGCAACGGCACACCCGGCGCGAAACGGACAATTATGACACAAAAAAAGCTGAACGAATATCCAGTATTGATTGTAACGTTAAACTCTGCATTCGGCGCGCTGCGATCGCCGCCGCATTGATTTTCACCCGTGTCCTTTGGGCATTTGCGTGGTAAACTTTACCGATTACACTTACGTAAACACAAAAGTAAAACATCTTATCAGGAGAGTCGACATGGCCAGCAGAGGCGTTAATAAAGTGATTCTAGTCGGAAATCTGGGCCAGGATCCGGAAGTCCGCTACATGCCGAACGGTGGCGCGGTGGCCAATATGACCCTGGCCACCTCCGAGAGCTGGCGCGACAAGCAGACCGGCGAGACCAAAGAGAAAACGGAATGGCACCGCGTGGTGCTGTTCGGCAAGCTGGCGGAAGTGGCCGGCGAGTATCTGAAAAAAGGCTCGCAGGTGTATATCGAAGGCGCGTTGCAGACCCGTAAATGGACCGATCAGGGCGGCCAGGAACGTTACACCACTGAAGTCGTGGTAAACGTCGGCGGCACCATGCAGATGCTGGGCGGTCGCCAGGGCGGCGGCGCTGCGGGTGCCGGCGCTGGCGCCGGTGGCGGCCAGCAGGGCGGCTGGGGCCAGCCTCAGCAGCCGCAGGGCAACAATGCCCAGTTCAGCGGCAACCCGGGCGGCGCGGCGCCGGCAGCGCCCGCGGCCGGTCGTCCCGCGGCGCAGAACAATGCGCCCGCCGGCGGCAATGAGCCGCCGATGGATTTTGACGATGACATTCCGTTCTGATTGCGATTTTGTTATATGAAACAAATGGTTATTGTGTCTTTTGTGATAGTCATAGGCTGACGGATCGCCTATTTCGAACCTGACTGAGCCTTAGAACCCCCGCCCTGCCTGGGGGCGGCACTTACCCCGTTAACGGCGGGACGACGGCGCGTAGAACGGCTCGCGCGGCGTTTCCGCCGCCAGGTAATCGCGGTAAAAATCCTTTACATGCGGGAATACCGCCTTGCCCAGCTCGCGGCGGGCCTGCTCGTCGGCGGTGCGGGGCGCGGCCAGCTTTTGCGCGATGTCATTCAGCACGTCCGTGCGATTAACCCGCGTAAACTGCCCCCGATGGCAGACCTCCTCGCCCTGGATAAATACGCTCTCGATATCCCTGGCGCGCGCCCGCTGGACCAGCACATCCAGCAGGGGAATATCCTCATCCTGATAGGGCCAGGTGATGCTTTGCCAGTCGAACAGCACCGCATCCGCCAGTTTCCCCGGTTCCAGCCGGCCGATCTGCCCGGCGAACGGAGTAGTCCTGGCGCCGCCTTCGGTGGCCATGCGCACGATTTCAGCGCAGGACGGCACTTCATCGTCATCCATGCCGGGCACGCGATGCACCCGCAACGCCAGGCGCATCTCCTGCAGCATATCGCGATCTTCGTTGATGCCCGCTTCATCCAGCCCAAGCCCCACCACCAGGCCGTGCCGGCGAAAGGCGTTCAGCGGTGCGACGCCGCTGCGCAGGCGCAGATTAGAACTGCAGTTATGGCACACGCAGGTCCCTGTTGCCGCCGCCAGTTCAATATCGGCCTCATTCAGCCAGACGCCATGTCCGAGGGTCAGCGACGGCCCCAGCAAACCCAGCTTATGTAAATGCGCCAAGGCCGTTCCGCCGGTGCGCCTGCGGGCGTACTCACGCTGGTAAGCGGTTTCGACCAGATGCATATGCATCGGCACGCCGGCGTTATCCGCTTCCGCTTTGATCGCCTGTAATGCCTCATCGCCGCACCAGTGCAGGTTCGCGGGCGCCAGCTGAATGCGCGTCAGCGACTGGCCCTGGTTATCCGCCGCCAGCATACGGAACAGCTTGAGGTGATCGTCCAGCGGCAGCCGCTGCTTTTTCAGGTGAGCGGCCAGCTGCGGCTGGATGTCAGCCGGCACCCGGGCAACAAACTGTTCATCGGCGTCATAGACCAGCAAATTCTGCTCGCGCACCGCGAAGCTGTAGGAGGCGCGCATGCCAATCTCCCGGTAGGCGGCAAGCACCGCGCCGGCCGCGTCATGGATCGTTTCCAGCGTCCCGGGCCGCCAGCCGTGGATATGCTGTACCGTGGTGATGCCGGAGGCGATCATCTCAAAAGCGGAATACAGGGTATCAAGCCGCAAATCCACTTCGCGCGCGCCCATGCGGCTGGCAAACCAGAGTTCCAGCGCATAATCGGGAGAGCCCAGTTGCAGCGGGGTTAATCCCACATGATGATGACTGTTGACAAAACCCGGCATCAGGACGTGTTGCATGGAACCGAAGCGCCGGGCCTGCGGATATTGGGCGATCAGGTCATCGGCTTTACCTATGTCCTGGATGACGCCGTCCTTTTGGTAAAGCGCGCCCTGTTCCACCACGATCGGGCGACCATCGTCGCCGATCCCCTGGATCAGGGTACCTGCTAACATCAATGATTCAGACATATTGATATCCTGTATCTGTGAGATTATCGCACCCAGCCGTGTGGCACGGGTCCAAACAGATCGCCGCGACGATCGTTGAAATAGCGCATTTGCCGACGGATCCGACTGAACCGCTGGTAATGCAGCGTCGCCTTCACTTCCCCCGCTCCCTGGTGGCGAGGGCGGTGCGCCAGCATCGCGCCGTCGGCGTCGATGACGCAGGACTCGCCGTAATTATCCGTTGCCATGCCATCCAGCCATTCCTGGCCCACTTTGTTGGCGCAAACCACCATCAGGCCGTTCTCCTTGGCATGCGTACGCAATTCGCCGAGGAAGAAGGCCGTGTCATCGCCGCCGCTGCCGGCGACGGGAACAATGACCAGCTCGACCCCCGCCTGGCGCAGCGCGCGCCAGCATTCGGGAAAGCGGCGGTCATAGCAGATCAAAACCGCACAGCGCCAACCTTCAATATCAAACGTTTGCAGCCCGTCGCCCGGTGTAAAATGCGCGGCTTCGTCAAAGCCGGGCGCGGGATAGTCATTTACCGGCAAATGTAATTTTCGCGCCAGGGCGCCGTCGCCCAACATCTGTCCGCGCCGATCAAAGCCGATGACCGCGTTGTAATAACGCCCGCGTTGGCTATCGTGCTCATAAAGCGGCAGTAAAATAGCGCATTCCAGCCGTTGGGCCAGCGCCGCGCACCAGCCGGCGCTCTCACCCTGGACGGATTCGGCCCAGTGGCGGTATCTTTCCGCCGGCGCCGCGCAAAAATAGGGTGTCAGCGCCAATTCCGGCAGCGCCACCAGGCGTGCGCCGGCGTCGGCGGCGCGGGAAACGGCGGCCGTCAACATCTGGCGATTACGCGCCAGGTCCAGGCTGCCCGGCGGCATTTGCAACGCGGCAACAGGCAGGCTGGGCGATCTCATCAGCCCACCTCCTGTTCTGCAAATGCGCGATCTACTTCATCACGCAGGAGATCGATAAGATGATCGCTGAGCTGATGGAACGCGGGGCTTTTGGGATCGCGCGGCCGGGGGAGGTCGATAGGGATGATTTCTTTAATGCCGCCCGGACGCGCGGTAAATACCACCACCCGATCCGCCAGCGCCACGGCTTCATCAATATGGTGGGTGACAAAAATCATCGATACGCCGGTTTGCCGCCAGATGCGGATGAGAAAGTCCTGCATTTTCGCCCGCGTCTGGACATCCAGGGCCGCAAAGGGTTCATCCAGCAACAGCGCTTCGGGATTCAGCGCCAGCGCCCTGGCCATCGCCACCCGCTGGCGCATGCCGCCTGAGAGTTGATCCGGCCGTTTATCCGCGGCATCGGCCAGCCCGACGTTTTGCAGGATGGCCTGCGCCCGTTTTAACCTTTGCTCTTTAGACATGCCCTGCATCTTCAGGCCGAAGGCGACATTCTCCGCCACCGTAAGCCAGGGATAGAGCGACGCTTCCTGAAACACAAACCCGCGATCGGTGCCCGGCCGGGCCACTGCGGCGCCCCCGCAGCGAATCGTTCCTGTGCTGACCGGTTCCAGCCCGGCAATCATATACAGCAAGGTACTTTTACCGCAGCCGCTGGGGCCGAGAAGCACGACAAACTCACCCCGTGCCACCTGCAAATTGACGTTCTCCAGCGCGGCGAAAGAGGCGCCGCGCGCGTCAATCCAGACTTTACCCACGTTGCTGCAATCGATCAGCGGGGGTTGGGAGCCGATGTTCTGCGTCATTTGCTTCCTCCAGCATGGTTTTCAGGTACCCAGTAAAGAAGTTTTTTCTGTACGTTGCGCAATAACAGATCGAAAACAAATCCGGTGATGCCGATGATGGTCATGGTGAAGAACGACAGGCTGGAATTAAACGTGTTGCGCGCCTGCATCACGATTTGCCCCAGTCCGCTGCCGACCCCCGTCGCCTCCGCCACCAGCACAATCATCCAGGCGCCGAACAGATTCATGCGCAGCACGAAAAATAACGAAGGCAGGATGGCGGGAATGATGACGTAACGAAAGGTTTGTGCCCGGGTCGCCCCCATCACCGCCGCCACGTTGAGATGCGTTTTGCCGACGCCCTCAATCTGGCTGATAGTGGACACGGTCATGACAAAAAACAGCGAAATAAACACCATAAAAATCGCCGGCGGATTGCCGATGCCAAAGATAAAGATGGCGACCGGCAGCCAGGCGATGGGCGAGATAGGCGCCAGCAGGGTAATCGTCGGCAATACCAGCTTGCCGAACAGGCGGAAATAACAAATCGCCAGGCCGCACGACAGGCTCAGGATAAAACCGAGGGCCAGCCCCGCCATCACGCGGCCCACCGTGGCGAGAATGGTTTTTCCCAACGACAATAAGGCGGTGTCGTCGGTGATCTGGCCGATGACATCGGTTGGGATAAAATATTGTGCCTGCCGGGCAAAATTCGCCAGGAAGATATGCGGCGGCGGCAATAACAGCGGATTTAATCCTCCGAAAGCCCACATGGCCTCCCAGATCCCGGTAAACAGGGCGACCGAGGCCACGCCCCAGCCGACGCGGGAGAAGAATGGTCCCCAGCCGCGCCCTTTGGGCCGCCTGAGCGGGGGATTGAGACCACCGGGAGAAACGCCGGCATTTTTAACCGGCTTTTGCAGGGTATCCGCCTTCATGCGCTTTTCAGCTCCAGCGCGCCATATAAGTCGGGGTTTTCCTTAATCACCTCGTTAAGCAATGACCAGTCGAAGATATCCGCGCCCGGAACCTGCTGGATATAACGTAATTCCTTAAGATTGTTGGCGCGTTGCAGGATAAAATCCTGGTTTTGCCGCTGATCGATCATCGCGGGTTGTTTTGTCGCGGCATCCAGCGTGGCTTCGTAACTGGTCTTGAAGTATTTGCCCACGGTGTCTTTTACCGCCGCCGCCCGATCGGTTTCTTCCTGGTGTTGCGCAATCATCATGCCCTTGATCAAGGCCTTAACCGCGTCACGGTTTTCCGCCAGGACGGAGGCGCGCACCGCCAGCACGCAATCGCTGTAGTTCTTACCGTAAATGTCGACGCCGTCGGATAGCCGGACTGCGCCCGGGCGCGATTGCACGGCCTGGGTAGCGTAGGGTTCGATATGGCACATGGCGTCGATATTGCCATTGATAAAGGCCTGGGCCAGCTCCGGCGACGTGCCGAAATAGCGCACCTTCACATCGGCGAAGCCCATACCCGCTTTTTTGAGATAGTCATATGGCAGCATTTCCAGCGTATCCGCCTGGAAGGTTCCCAACGTCTTGCCACGCAGCTTTTCGGCGGAGTCGATGCCCTGCTGGGAAACAATGACACAGCCTTGCACGCCGGAACCGGCCACGATTTTGATCGGCGCTCCCTGGGCGTAAAGCGTGATGAAGTTGGTATAAGGGAGCACGGTCACATCCACCAACCCGGCGCCGAACAGGGCCGCAATGTCGGCATTGGTCGGCGTGGTCACGAAATCCAGCGCGACATTTTTCGCCAGCCCGCGCTCTTTGACCAGGAAGAACGGGCAGTTGCACAAGCCCGTGCCATGCGTCGCTTTAAAGGTGGTGATATCCGCCGCCAGGGCGGGTTGGGCGATAAGGTATTTGCCCAGCGCCAGTCCGCCGGCCGCCAGCGCGCTGTGCTTAAGGAAGTGGCGCCGATTGATATCGAAGCCATTTAGCCGCGGGAAAACCCGTTTTGTTGACATAATCCTGTTCTCCTGGTGTCGATGAAAGCGCGAACGAACCCCTGCCTGGAAAGCATATTGTCCGTCGGTGGACTAGCGTGGCCTGTTGTTGCGAATCTTGCGTATTGCGGCCTGTCGCCGCGTGTATTCAGTAAGCCGCTTGCGCCAGCAGGGCGGATAACCGGCTGAAATCCAGCACGGCCGATGGGTTGTCCGGCGGCGTCAGCCTGCCCATCGCCCCCAGCGACTGGAATCGATTGGTGATGGTATCGGCCAGATGGCGTATATCAATTTGTGAAGGCTGCCGCGCCAAGCCCTGCAACAATACGTCCGGGGTAAAACCGGGATAAAATGGCGCCACGCTTGCCAGGGCGCCCTGCGGATCCTGCCTGATCGTGCTTTCAGCCTGTATCAGGGCTTTGATCACCGCGTCGACCTGGTCCGGGTGCCGTTGTAAAAAACCGGCGCGCGCGACCAGCACGGTATCGGGATAGGCCGTTCCCCAGACTTCCCCGGCATCACACATTTTTTTATAGCCCCGTTGTTCCAACTGGCTTATCACCGGTTCGATAAAGGTGCAGGCGTCTACCTCGCACCGATGCATGGCGGTTATTGCGTGGCCCAGGGTGGTAAAATAACGGATATCACCGTGGCGCCACGCGCCTTGGTAATGGCAAATGACATCGTGCAGCAGCACTTCCATCGGATCCTCGAAAAAGGTACCCCAGCGCAGGGTGGCGGGTTTCGCCGCGACGCAATCGGGGTGAGCCATCACCGCCATGCCGCCAATGCCGCTGCCCGCGATAATCCGCAGCGGATCCGCCGCGTAAAAGTCACGCAACGGCTGGGTAAATCCCGTGGTGCCTATCTGCGCTGCGCCGCTTCTGAGTAATGCGATGGTGGAGGCCGTGCCGTTAAGCTCCGGCACCCTCACCGTCAATCCTTGATCGCGGAAATAACCGTGCGCCTGCGCCACGAACAAGGGCAGGTTGGAAAGCGCTTCACCATGAGCCAGTACCAATTCAGTCATGTGCGTAATCCACAAGGTGATCAAGGATTGTCGACAATCGCCTACGGCAACGTGGCTTGAGGATCGTTGCGGCAGAGGATATGGGCTAGTTTTGACAATAAGATCATGTAAAATTGATGTCAATAATTATTTAAATTGTTCATCAGTTTTATTTTAGTGATATGCATTTCTTATGAAAGGCGTTTTTACGCTTTGCGCGGGGGAAAATATGGCGGGAAAAAAAGAGCGCCTAAGGCGCTCTTTTTACTGGTAAAACCAGCGGATGATATGATGAGGATAAAAAAATGGCTTCCCGGCCGACGGCGCCAGATATAAGAAATTTAACTCCCCGTGCCGAGCAGGATCTCTTCCAGATCTTTCTCTTCATCCTCAGGTTCTTCCAGATGAAGTGAATTTTCGATTCCCAGCAGATGATCCAGCATCAGCTTTTGCGCGCGCATGCTGTCCCGCGCTTCGACCGCATCGACCAGCAGTTCATGTTCATTGTGCTGACAGGTTACATCCGTCGGCGTGTCATACAGCAGGATGGTCAGGCAGGTCAGTAACTGCAGCCCGCGTACCGTTCTTTCAAGAAAACGGTTCCCCGCCAGGGAGGCCAGCAGCACATGGAACTCGCCCGATAAGCGCACTATTTTACGGCGATCGCTGGTCAGCCGGGCTTCCTCTTCCTGCTTAACGTGCTGGCGTAGCAGCTTGATTTCCTGGGCCGTGACACGCTGGCAAATATTTTCCAGCAAGGGTACCTCGACATAGCGCCGGGCCTGGAAAAACTCTTTCGCCTCCGCAATGGTCGGGCTGGCAATAAAGGCGCCGCGGTTAGGCAGGATCTCCACCACGCGCTCAAACGCCATCTGTTGCAAGGCTTCCCTTACCACGGTGCGCGATACCTTAAAAATGGTCGCCAGCTTTTCTTCCGTTAGCTTGGTGCCGGGCTTGAGGCGATGCTCTGAGATAGCATTCATCAATATCTCATAAACCGCGCTGCGATCCCTGGCGCACAGCGTAGCGGCGGCCTGCATATTCTCATCTGTCGGGCGTTTCGCTCTGGCCATGTTAAATGACTCAGCCTCCTAAACCATAACGCGGGAATTAACATCAGCATTCATTCATGACAATCATGACACCAATATGTATATACGCTCAAGAGAAATTGTTAACCGTTAAAATAAATTATGTCTATCAGTCCATTGTTACCCGCGCTTGACGTTCCCGCCTTACCTCCATACACGCGCCGAATAAGTCGCTTCGGCCAAGCGAGGGTAAATCCCTAGCGGATGATTTAACGCCCCGGCCGATGATAGTTACCCTTTACCGGGCAATTGTTGGCGAAAATCACTTCTTTCGTTAAAAAATCGTACTATTTTACAAGATCAATTCCGGCCTTGTGGCGATTATCAAACCGGGTTATTCCTTTTTACAGAATTCGCTTCAATAAAAGTCGTATCAATAATGGGGCCATACTATGGATCATATTGTGTATGTTGTTGACGATGATGATTCGGTAAGACAATCCATCGTTCGGCTACTAGGGTCGGAAGACCTGAACGTAGCCGATTTCTCCTCGGCGCGGGCGTTCCTTGACCAGCGTCTTGGCACCCTGCCCAGCTGTTTGATTCTTGATATGAACATGCCGGTGGCGGATGGGTTCCAGGTCCTGGCCGAACTCGAAAAATCGGGCCGGGAAATGCCGATTATCTTTATCACCGGTTTCGGCACCATCCCCCTCTCTGTTCGGGCGATGAAGGCCGGGGCCTGCGAGTTTTTAACCAAGCCGATCAGGTCCGAGGACCTGATCAACGCCGTGCGCGAGGGGTTGTCGGCGGCGGAAAAAAACTTCTCGTTCCTGATGGAGCAATCGAGCCTGACCCTGCGGCATCAAACCCTGACGCCCCGTGAGCGCGAAGTGCTGGGCCTGGCGATTGGCGGCCTGCTGAATAAACAAATTGCCACGGCGCTGGGCGTGAGTGAAATTACCGCCAAGGTCCATAAAAGACGGGTGATGGAAAAAATGCAAACCCGCTCCCTGGCCGACCTGGTCAGGGCGGCGGAACGCCTGCACATCGTCAAATCACAAAGTCGCTAGTTAACATCGTTACGTGAGGACCATCATTATGCCTGCCAACATGAATGGCGATCGCCTCGCCAGCCTCAAAACCATTTCAGCATCATTACGTAAACTGCATAAGGCCCTGATTGATCTGGAGACAGCGCGCTTTGGCCAGATTGGCAGCCCGTTTGAGCATTTGCAACTGGTGAGCTGCCATCCGCAGTTCGCCTGGATCCGGCGACTGTCGGAGATTTTGGTGGAACTGGACGAGCGTCTGGATGAACCGGATGAGATCGAGGCCGCGACGGTCCTGTCATATAAATCCGTCATTGAGCGTTTGCTTGCGCTGGGGCCGGAGAACGATACGGAATTTTCTAAAAAATATATCGCCGCGCTCCAGGAATCAACGGACGTGGCGATGGCGCACGGCGCCCTGCGGCATCTGCTGTTTTTGCTTAATGATGCGTCCGGCGTGGAGGGTAATGCGCCGATATAATATCTGGATATCAACCGGCCCGGGGGCCATGGCTCGGCTCGGGTTGCACCGGCAACCAGGGATCGTCGGGCGCGGCCGGGCTGTTGCCGCGGCCATGGGTGCGTTGCCAGTAGCCCGGCGACGTGCCGGTGAGGGTTTTAAATACCCGGGAAAAATGGCTTTGATCGGTAAACCCGCATTCGAGCGCGATCTCCGTCAGCGTCTGTTGATTGGCGCACAGGAGTTCGCGCGCTTTATGGATGCGCATCGTTTGCAGCCAGGCACAGGCGGAGGTGCCGGTGGTATTCTTGAAATTGCGGGCAAAGTGCGCGCGCGACAGGCCGCACTCCCGGGCGATCAGCTCCAGCGACGCCCCTTTTGCCAGGTTCTCCAGCATAAAATCCTTGGCCCGCTGCTCCTGCCAGGGCGCCAGGCGCCCTTTTTGCCGCAGCCAGTCCTGGGACGCCTTGCCATAGACCCCGGCGATGTGCGCAAACAGCGCCAGGGAGATATGATCAAACATAAAATCATGTTTGTCGCCGGGTTGGCCCAATAACGGTATCAACGCCTGCGCCAGGTGATAAATCACCGGATCCACCGCGCCGGGGGCGCAGTCAAAATGACCGATGCGTTTTTGACCGCTGTCATAGGTAAATTCGTCCAGCGCCAGACGGGTAATTAAAAAACGCACGTTATCAAAGGCGCTTAAATGCTGGCAACGCCAGTCCTCGGTAAGCCGGGTGATGGCGACGGCCTGTTGCACATGCCCGCCCGCATGGACCAGGCGGCCATCACGCCAGAGTTTGTGCGATGCAAAATCCCGCAACTGCACGATAACGGAAAACGCTTCGCGGTTGGGGATGGCGATAACCGGCGCATGTTCCGGCGGCGTCGTTTCCAGATGCCGGCTGACGACCAGCCGGGCCGCCCCGGTGGCCAGCGGGTTGATTGGCGATGTGATGGTCTCGATTTTTACCCCCCTGGTTATCGTCGTCGTCAGCTTTGACCGCCCCGCGGCACAAGCAACGACAAGAATCGTCGTGGATAACAGTAAACCACAGAATGCCCGCCGGGAGACGATTACCCGTGGCGCCGTCAAGGTATTCAGAATTTTGCCATCATGGCGGGCTCTGGTAGCCGGTAGCCGCAACCGGTGAGGGTAGGGGCCCGACTTTCCCTTTAACCGTCGGCGGGCAGCGTCGGCAGGGTAAAAGAAAAATGACTGCCGTGCGGATGTCGTTGAGACGCGTCCATCCGCCCGCGGTGGCTTTCGATAATGGAATGGCTAATGGCAAGCCCCATGCCCATCCCCTGCTTTTTGGTAGTATAAAAAGACTCAAACATCCGTGCCTTGACCTCGTCGCTCAGGCCGGTGCCGGTATCGGCGACCGCAAAGGTGATCAGGTCGGGCGCCGGATTGGCGGATGACAGCGTGAGGATGCGCGGACGATCGTCCACCTCCGCCATGGCCTCCGCGGCATTCATCACCAGGTTGAGCAGCACCTGTTGGATTTGCACGCTGTCGCCATAGACGATGAACGCATCGGCCCATAGCGCATCTTCGATGGCGATCTTGCGTCTTTCCAGCTCGCTGTGGGAAAGGGTGAGGATATGATGCGCGGTATGGTGCAAATCGACCGGGATAAAATGGGGCGGTTCGTTGCGGGTTAACGCCTGCAGGCTGCGAATCATTTCTCCGGCCCGCCTGCCTTCGGCAATAATGTCTTCCAGTCCGACCCGGGCATTATCCAGCTGGGCCGGCTCGCGGTTGAGCCAGCGCAGGCTGGCGCCGGCATTCGACACAATTGACATCAGCGGCTGGTTTATTTCGTGGGCGATAGAGGCGGTGAGCTGCCCGACCGTCGTTGCCCTGGCTACGCGCGCCAGGTCGGCCTGCGCGGCCCTGACGGCGTCCCCGGCCTGTTTGCGGGCGGTAATGTCGGTCACGGTGCCAAAATATTCGCTGATATTGCCGCCGGTCTGGATCGGTTCACCGATCCCCGCGACGTAGCGGAGGGTGCCGTCCGTCCTGACGATACGATACTCGGCTTGCATGGCCAAACCCTTGCTCAGGCAATAGTCTATCTGGTTGAGTATCCTGTTTCGGTCATCGGGGTGGACAAAGGCGATATAGTTGGTAAAGGACAGGGTCCGCCGTTCATCATCCAAACCGAATATGCGCGCGTATTCGGCCGAGATATCCAGCGTTTCCTGGGTGGTTTCCCAGCGCCAGCTGCCGGTATGGCCGATCTTTTCCCCGAGCATTAATGACGTTTGGCTGGTGCGCAGCTCGTTCTCGACGCGACGGCGCTGGATATTCTCCTCCAGCAGCTCCGCGTACAGGGTGGCGGTTTCAATGGAAATGGCGGCCTGCGCCACCAACAGCGCAATCACTTTTGAATGGTCGGCGGTAAAGGCATCCGGCATCAGCCGGTTTTCCAGGTATAACGCCCCCACCAGCCTGGCCTGTTTAAACATCGGCACGCATAGCGCCGCCGCGCCGGACGCCATCAGGTAGGGATCGCGGCTGAACGGGCTGAATTCCCCCGGCGCGCCCAGGCGAATTTCCTGGCCGGCGCGAATGACCGCGTTTAGCACCGATATCGGCAGATCGCCCGCCACCGGCACGGCCTTGACCACCTGCACCTTAACCCCGGCGGGGGTCGTGTCGGCCCGCGCCTCGATAACCGGTGAGCCGGCGGTCACCCTGATCAGCAGTCCCCGCTGGGCGCCCGCATGTTCCAACGTCATTTTCATCAGGATATGGATCAGCCGGCCGAGGTCGATTTCCTCGGATAATGCCCTGGACGCGCTGATAACGCTTTGCAGATCCCGGTTCTCCCTCGCCTGCGTAAGGGAAACACCTTCGGGCGCCCCGTCGCCGCCTTCGCCGCTGTTTTCCCCGTTATCCGCTAAAGCAAACGCCTCGGCCGGATTTTGCGCGTACCGGCGCGCCTGGATAGCCGCCAGGGCAAATTGCCATTTGCCGTTTCGTTTGCTCCTGGTCGCCAGCCCTTCTTTAATGATGATGCTGATAAATCGCCGGGCGACGGCAGGATTGCCGCCGGTCTTGGCATGCACCAAGCCGGCCAGCGCGCTTACCCGGCCCGGCGCGGTACGGAAGGCGTCCGCCAGCCATCGCGCCAGGGAGGGGATGGACAGGGGGGCGGGTTCGATGTCCACCACCCGCGCCGCGTTGTTGCGCAACGCCGTCAACGGCGCGGCAAACGACCGGTCGCCGGTGACCGGTGGGGCGCGCAGCGCAACCACCAGCAACACAGGCGAGGCGGCGGTATTGGCCATCAGGTATTCCAGCACGCGCAGGCTGGCGGGGTCGATCCACTGTATATCGTCGATAAGCAATATCAATGGGCGGGCTGCGGTGGCAAAGGCCACGGCCAGGCAATACCACATACGGTGCAAGCGCGTCTCCGCTTCCACGGCGGGGATGGCGTAAAGCGGGCTTTTTTCACCCAATATCAGCGCCAGTCCGGGCACCAGGCCGATCGCCAGCCCGGCATACGCGCCGAGCGCCGAAACGAGGCGGCCCCGCAGCGCATCGACCTCCGCCTCTGGTTGCCCGAGCACGTACAGTATCAGGGACCGGAATGCTTCCGACAGCGCGGCGTAGGGCAATACCCGCCGTGATGGCTCGACCTTGCCGACCGCCAGAAAGGCATTTTCCCGCCGTAGCAGGTCCAGGGCGCCGGCAATAAGCGATGACTTGCCGATCCCCGCCGGTCCGCTGATAACCACCAGCGTATGGGTTCCCTGACGTTTCACCGCCGCCAGCGCCAAGAGCACTTTTTGAGTATCGGCCGCGCGCGTGAAGGGGCCGCCGGTCAGCTGCGGCGCGGGTGAGAAATCCTGTAATCCCGGTATAAAGCGCGGGATAGAGCCGAACGCCGCCAGCGAAAAGCGGCATCGCTTAAGATCCGCGGCAAGACCCTCCACGGTTTGGTAACGGTTTTCCGGGGCTTTGGCCAGCAGTTTCATCACCACCAGCGACAGCATGTCGGGAATCGCCGCCAGAATGGCATGGGGCGCGTCCGGCTCGCAGGCGATATGATGATGTTCCCATTCGGCCAGCCCGCCGCCGGCCGGGACCTCAAACGGCGGCCGGCCGGTCAGCCGCTGATAAAAAACCGCTCCTAATGAATACAGATCGCTGCGGGCGTCGATGCCGCTTTTAGTGCGTCCCGTATGCTCAGGTGAAATAAAGGCCAGGGTACGGTTGACAAGCCGCGCGCCCGTCGGCGGCAATGCCGGGTGCGACGCCAGGCCGCGCCGGTCGAGCCGGCAAATGCCCGCGGGCGTGATAAATAGGGTGGCGGGAGTAAGGTTGCCATGGATTAACCCGGCGGCATGCCACTGCCGCAGCGCGGCGCAAATACTGAGGGCTTGGGCGAGAAAAGTAGCAATATCGCCGTTGCCCGGCGGGGACCGGTGTTCGAGGGCGTGTTCCGTATCGTCATCGGTTAAGCGCGATCGCGGCGCCGGCGGCATCGGATTGATCATGGACTTCCCCCACGTTTGGCTAATACCCGTTGGATATGCTCCAGCAACAGATCCACGTCGATGGGTTTGCGCATAAAAACGACCGCGCCGGCGCTGATCGCCGGTTTTCCCATGTCCTCGTCGCCATGGCCGGAGATCAACATCACCGGCGGCGACGGCCGGGATTGCTCCAGGCGTCGGATGAGCTCAAAACCGTTAATCCCTTTTAGCTTGAAATCCAGGATAACAAAATCGCTGTTCTCCAGCGCTTCATCATTCAGGAATTCCTCCGCCGATTCAAAACATATCGTCGCATATCCGGCGGATTGCAATAAATTACTTAATCCGCTCCTTACGGAACGATCGTCGTCGATAATGGATATAAGCAACGAGGCCGTCATGGCGGTCATCTCCCTAGGTAGGCGGTGACTTTCTGACATCGGACGGCGGGGCGCCGCTTATCTTGGGCACGCATTCCGCGCGAAACCACGCCATGGTAACCGGCTCACGCTTCGCCAGGCGTCTGCAGACCGGCACAATCTGTTCTCCTATCAGCATGCCGAGCAGGCCCAGCAGCGCAATAACCGGCGGCGCAGGCGAACGCACCTGCAACAATGAATAGATCACGCCGGCTAAAATGCCGGTAAGCAGTGAAATGACGTAAGGTTTCATGCCTCGTCTCCATCAGCGGTTTGCCCGCCCCGCAAGGGTGATTTATGTACATCCGCGCCTTGAGCCGCCGGGGAGGCCACCGTGTTAATCCCCATGGCCCCGGTGGCCTTCTGCCGGGGCGCCGCCTGCGCCGCCGCGGCCTGGCGGACCACCAGCACCGACAGCTGTTCGCCGATAAGCATCCCCAGCAGGCCGATCAGGGCAATGGCGGGCGGGGCGGGGGAGCGCACTTTCAGCAGCGCATAGACCAGCCCGATCAAGACTCCGGCACCCGGCGAAATAAAATAAGCGTTCATAGATACCCCCTGACTACATCGGCGATCGCCGGTTGCGTCCCATAGCCACACAACCGGCCGGGAGAACTGCTATTTCGCGGGCACCGGCGCCAGCGTCCGGTGATCGCCATGGCCGCGCTCCGGCGCGTTGTGCACCATGGTATAGGCATAATCCACGCCCATGCCGTAGGCGCCGGAATGCTCGCGCACGATGTCCATGACGGCGTCGTAAGTCTCCTTGCGCGCCCAGTCCCGCTGCCATTCCAGCATCACCTGTTGCCAGGTCGCCGGGATCACCCCGGCCTGGATCATGCGCTGCATGGCGTAGTCATGGGCTTCCCTGGACGTGCCGCCGGACGCGTCGGCAACCATATAGATTTCATAATCGCCTTCGGCCATGGCGCACAGGGCAAAACTGTTGTTGCACACCTCGGTCCACAGGCCCGAGACCACGACTTTTTTCTTGCCCGTGGCGGCCAGCGCGTCGCGCACTTTCTGGTCGTCCCAGGAGTTCATCGATGAGCGTTCAAGAATGTCATGGGTGGGGAACACATCCAGCAGTTCCGGATAGGTATGGCCGGAAAAACCTAACGTTTCCACCGTGGTGATGATGGTTGGAATGCCGAACACCTTTGCCGCTTTAGCCAACGCCACCGTATTGTTCTTTAACACCTGACGATCTATCGACTGTACGCCGAACGCCATTTGCGGCTGCTGATCGATAAAGATCATCTGACAGTTGGTTGGCGTCAGCACTTCAAGTTTCGAGTCAATCATAATGGTATCCCGCGAGGGTTGAATAAAAGGGTCGCGCGCGGATTTG
The DNA here is from genome assembly GCF_010131535.1 of Acerihabitans arboris. Classification (GTDB taxonomy): domain Bacteria; phylum Pseudomonadota; class Gammaproteobacteria; order Enterobacterales; family Enterobacteriaceae; genus Acerihabitans; species Acerihabitans arboris. The sequence continues at coordinate 91,041 of NZ_WUBS01000016.1, read as the reverse complement.
CGGCGCGCCGGTTGGGACGATAGATAGCGGAACCTCCCGGCAATCGGGGATGCGCGTTACCTATCTGCTGGGATGGTAGGACGGCGGAATAAGCGAAACCATTATCTCTATGTATAACTAGACGGTGATCCGGACCGCCGACAATAATCCAGGCATAACCAAAGCCACGGCGCGTTATTGCCGGCCCGCGCTTCGTCCGCAGCCTGATGCTGCCCTCTCACTGTCTGTCCCGGAGGTTTTATGGTTTCGCCTGATAAAGCAGATACAGCAGAATTAATCCTGGTGAACGGAAAATTCCACACTTTGGACCGGCAAAATCCCCTTGCCGGGGCGATCGCCGTCCGCGCGGGGAAATTTTTGTACGTCGGTGACGACGCGTCGGTAATGCGTCACCGGGGCGCGATGACCAAGGTCATCGACCTGGGCGGCCGCACCGTCATTCCCGGCCTGAACGACTCCCATCTTCACCTGATCCGCGGCGGGCTGAACTATAACCTTGAACTGCGCTGGGAAGGGGTGCCCTCTTTATCCGACGCCCTGATGATGTTAAAAGCGCAGGCGGATCGCACGCCGCATCCCCAATGGGTCAGGGTGGTGGGCGGATGGACGGAGTTCCAGTTCGCGGAACGCCGTATGCCGACCCTTGAGGAGCTTAATACGGCGGCGCCGGATACCCCGGTCTTCGTGCTGCATCTATACGATCGCGCATTGCTTAACCGCGCCGCGCTCAGGGCCGTCGGTTATACCAAGGAAACGCCCAATCCTCCGGGCGGCGAAATCCAGCGCGACCAGGCGGGCAATCCCACCGGCATGCTGGTAGCCCGCCCGAACGCCATGATCCTTTACGCCACCCTGGCCAAGGGGCCGGCGTTGCCGCTGGAATATCAGGTCAATTCCACCCGGCAATTTATGCGTGAGCTTAACCGGCTGGGCGTGACCAGCGCCATCGACGCCGGCGGCGGTTTTCAGAACTATCCCGACGATTATGCCGTGGTCGACCGACTGGCGCGGGATGGACAGCTGACGGTGCGCATCGCCTATAACCTGTTTACCCAGCGCAAGGGCGCGGAGCTGGAGGATTTTCAACAATGGACCGGTTTGGTCAAGATGGGCCAGGGCGATGATTTTTACCGGCATAACGGCGCGGGTGAAATGCTGGTGTTTTCCGCCGCTGATTTCGAGGATTTCCTGGAGCCAAGGCCGGATTTGGCCGCCGGCATGGAAAATGAGCTTGAGGACGTGGTCAGGCATCTGGTGTCCAATCGCTGGCCCTTCCGTTTGCACGCCACCTATAACGAATCCATCAGCCGCATGCTGGATGTGTTCGAAAAGGTGGATCGCGAGATCCCCTTTGACGGTTTGCATTGGTTATTTGACCACGCCGAAACCATCACGCCGCAAAATATCGAGCGGGTGCGCGCCCTGGGCGGAGGGATTGCCATCCAGCACCGCATGGCCTTCCAGGGCGAATATTTTGTCGATCGCTACGGCGCGGAGGCGGCAAGCCATACCCCGCCCATCGCGCGTATGCTGGAGATGGGCGTGCCGGTGGGCGGTGGAACGGACGCCACCCGGGTGGCCAGCCATAACCCCTGGACCGCGCTCTACTGGCTGGTCTCCGGCCGTACCGTCGGCGGCATGAAGCTCTACGACAGCGCGGATCGCCTGCCCCGTCATGTCGCCCTCGAATTATGGACCGCCGGCAGCGCCTGGTTCTCCGGCGATCGGGACAAAAAGGGGCGCATCAAGAGCGGCCAGCTTGCCGATATGGCGGTATTGACCGCTGATTTTTTTGCCGTGCGCGAGGATGACATCAAGTCCATTGAATCGTTGATGACCATCGTCGACGGTCAGGTGGTGTATGCCGCCGGCGAATTTACCTTCCACGGTCCGGCGGCGATCCCGGTGTTGCCTGACTGGTCGCCCGTGACCCTGGTGCCGGGGCATTACCGCCAGCCGAGCGCCGCCAAGGCCTGCGTGTTGCCCCATGCCTGCATCGGTCCCTGCGGCGTTCACGGCCATTCCCATGACGCCGCGCGCGGATCCTCGGTGCCCGTTGCCAATCACGCCGGTTTTTGGGGCGCGCTGGGCTGCAGCTGCTTTGCGTTTTGATCATGAAGACCATACGGCTGTTTTACCTTACCCCGCAGGTTGACCTGGGCCTGCTGTTCCTGCGCCTGGCCGGCTGTTTTATGCTGCTGTACGTGCACGGGGCGCCCAAAGTGCTGCACTACGCCGATGAGCTCGCCAGGATTGAGGACCCTTTCGGCCTGGGCGCGTCCCTGAGCCTGTGGGCCGCCATTTTCGCCGAGGTGGTTTGCCCGGTGTTTATCCTGCTCGGCGTTTTCACGCGCATGGCCTGTTTGCCCATCGTCGTGGTGTTGCTTATCGCCATGGTGGCGGTCCACCCGGACTGGTCGGTGGCGGAAGGGCAGTTTGGCTGGCTGCTGTTGATTATCTTCACCACCATCGCGTTAGCCGGTCCCGGCCGTTTGAGCCTGTGGCCCGGCGGATCGGGAGATCCGCGATGACGGCATCAGGCAAACACCAGGTTGTCGCGCGGGAAGCCGCCGGTGGCGGGGCGGCCGCGTCGCCCTCCTCATGGAGCCCGCTACGCCGGCGCGTGTTCCGCATGCTGTGGATTGCCACGGTAGCTTCCAACATCGGCTCATGGATGAGCGATGTCGGCACCAGCTGGATGATGCTCACCCTGAACTCCGATCCGCTGATGGTGGCCATGGTCCAGGCCGCCGGCAGCCTGCCCATGTTTTTGTTTGCACTGCCCTCGGGGGTGATGGCCGATATCGTCGACCGGCGCAGGTACCTGCTGTTTTCGCAATTTTGGGTATTGGCGGTGGCCGCCGCGATGGCGCTGCTGGCCTTGTCCGGTCATATGACGCCGCCCCTGCTGCTGGCCGCGGCGTTTTTGTTAAGCACCGGCGCCGCCATGAGCTCGCCGCCGTTCCAGGCCATCGTGCCGGACCTGATACCGCGTGCCGACCTCGCGCCGGCCATCGCCCTTAATTCGCTCGGCATCAATATCAGCCGCGCCATCGGCCCCGCCCTGGGCGGGCTGATTTTGTCGTTTGCCGGCCCGGCGGTGGTATTTATGCTTAACGCGCTGTCGGTGGTGGGCGTCATAGTCGTGTTGTATCGCTGGAAAACCGACACCGCCGTCCAGCGCCTGCCGCCCGAGCACTTTTTTTCCGCCATGCGCGTGGGGCTGCGTTATGTCCATGCCGCGCCGGTGTTAAGGACGGTGTTGGTCCGGGCCATGGCGTTTTTCCTGTTCGGCAGCGCCGGCTGGGCATTGTTGCCGCTGGTGGCGCAACGAGAGCTGGGGCTGGGACCCGGGGGCTACGGCATTCTCCTGGCCGCCATCGGCATCGGCGCGATTTGCGGCGCTATTTTGTTGCCGGGGCTGCGCAAAAGGCTGACCCCCGATAGCCTGACGGTACTGGCCAGCCTGCTGTTTGCGCTCACCATGCTGACGCTCGCCTTTATCCGCCATTTCTGGTGGCTGGCCGGTATGCAGTTTTTTACCGGCTTTGCCTGGATCACCATCCTTTCAACCCTCAACGTCGGTGCCCAGCGCAGCGCGGCGCGCTGGGTTAAAGCGCGCGCCCTGGCCGTTTACCTGACGGTGTTTTTTGGCTCCATGACCGCCGGCAGCGCCATCTGGGGCAAGCTGGCATCGCAGCTGGATATACCCGCTTCCCTGACGGTGGCCGCCATCGGCATGGTGTTGGGCACCGCCACCGCCCTGCGCTGGCGGTTAAACCAGGACCCCGATTTAAACCTTGAGCCGATCGGGCACCCCCTGGCGCCCGAGTCCGCTATGGATCATGACCGTGGGCCGGTGATGGTCAGCGTCGAGTATCAGGTCGACCCCGGCGACGTCCCCGTTTTTATGCGGGCGATCCAGGAAATGCGACGCGTACGCCGGCGCGGCGGAGCGCTGACCTGGGCGGTTTATGAGGACATCCGGTTTCCCGGCAAATGTGTCGAGGTGTTTGTCGTCGGCTCCTGGCTTGAGCATCTGCGGCAACATGAGCGACACACGGTGAATGACAAACGCATCCAGGACCGGGTACGCGCCTTCCATCACGGCGAGCAGCCGCCGGAGGTGCGTCATCTGGTGGCGCCGGAATAGAGCATCAGGGTTATTGATGGCGGACATGACGTCCTGGAACAGAGGGTGTTCCAACATGCAGACTTTCTCGTACTCATCCTGTAAGGAGTAACTACATGAACACATTCATTACCCGTGACGGCACTGAAATCTATTTCAAGGACTGGGGGCGGGGACAACCGATTATTTTTGTGCACGGCTGGCCGCTGGACGCCGATATGTGGGAATACCAGATGAATTTCCTGGCCGGAAACGGTTACCGGACCATCGCCTACGATCGCCGGGGCTTCGGCCGGTCGAGCCAGCCCTGGGACGGTTATGATTACGACACTTTTGCCGATGACCTGGACGAACTGCTGCAAAAACTGGATATCCGGCAGGCGGTGCTGATCGGATTTTCCATGGGAGGCGGCGAAGTGGCGCGTTATATTGCCCGCCACGGCACCAGGCGGTTGGCGAAAGCGGTGCTGATTAGCGCGGTAACCCCGCTGTTTATCAAAACCGCCGATCATCCCGCAGGGGTGGATAAATCGGTATTTGACGGTATCAAAGCGGGCCTGGCCGCCGATCGGCCGCAGTTCCTGAGCGATTTCAGCGCGGTATTCTATGGTACCAATCGTGCGGATAGCAAGGTGTCGGCCGGCATCCTTGCCCAGACGCTGAACATGGCCTTGCTGGCCTCCATCAAGGGCACTATCGACTGCGTCACCGCTTTCTCGGAAACGGATTTCCGCCAGGATATGCAGGCATTTTCATTGCCGACGCTGGTTATCCATGGCGATGACGATCGGGTGGTGCCTTTTGAAGCGACGGGTAAACTTGCGGCGGCGGCCATCCCGTCGTCCATCCTGAAGATGTATCCGGGCGCGCCCCACGCCCTGTGTTTCACCCATAAGGATAAGTTGAACCAGGATTTGCTGGCTTTCATTAAACTTGACTGATGCGCGCCCGCCAGGGAATCATCAAAACGATCTGGCCGGCGTGACCTTAGGTGTTTTATCAAGAGCGGGGTCATGCTGGCCGGCTCCCATGGCATCCAGCCTACAGGCATAAGCCCGTCGCGCCCGGTATTTGGGCTACGACGCTTCCAGTATGTTCAGGTAATCCGCGATTTGGTTGCGTTGCTGGGATTCGCGCAGCTGCAGGGCCATATTGATAATATCGAGTTGCCGGGCGTTGACGGCAATATCCGGATGCAACCTCCCTGTTGCCGCCAGCCATTCGGCCACGTCGGCCCAGCGCCACAGCGGCGAGACGCCTTTTATCCTCTGTACCGGCGAGGGAAAATCGCCGGAGCCGCGGGTGCCGTCCTTGAGCATGGCAACCGCCTGGCGCGACATATCCGACAGCTCGGCAATGTCGCTTAAGCCGACAAGGTCGGCATCGACCGAGACGACCTTCGCGCCCAGTTCCGCCGACTCGATATCGCCGATGGCGCTTAGCGCCGCCTGGGCGAAGGACTCGCTGTCGCGATCAAATTCCAGGTACACGGATTTGCCATAAAAACAGACCAGGGCATCATCGCAGCCGCTTTCAAACAGCCGGTCTTCCAATCCTTTGGTATCAGCGGTTACCCCGGAGAGGGTAAGCGCGAAATTGTACAATGCCATTATCACCTCGATTAAAGGCGGTTTCCCGCCTTGGATTAGCGTTGATACGTCATTTCACAGGCAGCTATTGACCTTGCGGCGCAGCTGTTTGGCATGATTCCCCGGTTTGCGCGGGGTGGACCAGATGCTCACCTGGTGTTCGCCATGCTCCGGCGTGCCACAGATAAGGCGGCCGAACGCATGCCCTTTACCATGACGGAATCGCCAGCCTTTGGAGAGCGCATATTCAATAGCAGCCTGAATATGCTTGTTGGGATGATCCTTCATCTCCCTCCCTATTGCCTGAGGTAATGTAGAATGATTGTTGACAGTTGTCAACGGTGATTTGCGGCAATCTGCCGGTAGAGGGTAACAAATTCATCGGAAGAGGAGAGGGGAACGTATTAATTAACAACAGATTAGCGATGGGCATCGCAAATATTAGCCGTTGTCACGGTATTTTGGGCACGGCGCGTTTAAGCATCAACGGGTGAACATCTGCATATCAGGCCGGCCGATCAAGGCCCCCATCCGCGGTCAGCTCATGGCCGATGCGCGCTGATGGCCGGCGCCAGCAGTTCCGCCAGCCAATCCATAAACACCCTGGCGCGCTGGGGCAGATAACGACGATGGGCATACACCAGCGAGACGTCCATCGGCGGCGCGGGATAATCAGGCAGTATTTCCACCAGCCGGCCAGCGGCCAGGTGCCCGCCCATGCCGACGGCCGGCGCCTGGATAATACCGAGCCCGCCTAGGCAGGCCGCTTCATAGGCATCGACATTATTTACCGTGACCAGGGAGGGCAAATCCTGATTCAAGGCCTTACCCTGGTGGCGGTAAACGAATCCCTCCGCGCGCGAGCCCAGGATGGAGACGTAGTGGACCAGGACATGGCCGGCCAGATCCGCCGGGGTGCGGGGGACGCCGTGGGCCGCGAGATAAGAGGGGCTGGCGCAGTTAACCATGGGCAACCAGCCCAGCCGCCTGGCCACCAGGGACGCCTCGGTCAGTTCGCCGATGCGCAGGACGCAGTCGAACCCCTCGCGCACGATATCCACCCGCCGGTCGGTACAGCTGATTTCAATACGCACGTTCGGGTGTTTTTGCATAAAGTCGCCCAGGCGCGGCAGCACCATGGCGCGGGCAAAGGCGGCGGGCATATCCACCCGCAGCCGCCCGGCCAGCACCAGGCCGTCCTGGCGAAACAATCCCTCGAGTTCATCCATATTCGCCAGCATATCCTTGCCGCGCTCATAGAGCACCTGCCCGTCTTGGGTGGCCGTAACCCGGCGGGTGGTGCGATGCAGCAGCCGGGCGCCTACCAGCGCTTCCAACGCCTGGATATGTTCCGACACCGTTGACTTGGGCAGGCCGAGACTCTCGCCCGCCTGGGTGAAGCTCGACAATTCGGTTACGCGGATAAAGCTGCGCAGCAGCTCTAGTTTATTCACCATTTGCTAAGATCCGGATTATTGTCCTGCCATAGCGAACAGTATTTCCGCTTTTGTCCGGTTTATCTATACCCCGCCGGCTAATAAGCTGTAAATAGACGTATCAAAAGACCAACCGGAGCGTACCGAGATGAATAACAAAATTGCTTTGATAACCGGCGCCAGTCGCGGACTGGGCAAAAATGCCGCCCTGCACCTGGCGGCAAAGGGCGTGGACATCATCGGCACCTACCACAGCCGGGCCGACGAGGCGCAGGCGCTGGTGGCGCAAATCAAACAGGCCGGCGGCAAGGCGGTCATGCTGCAGCTGGACGTGGGCGACAGCTCCGTTTTCGGCGAGTTCGCGGCCGGGATCGGCCGTATCCTTGCCGGGGAGTTTAAGCGCGACAGTTTTGATTACCTGGTGAACAATGCCGGCATCGGCCTGCATGCCGCCATTGCCGACACGACCGAACAGCAGTTTGATGAGTTGTTCAATATTCACTTAAAAGGACCGTTTTTCCTGACGCAAAAACTGCTGCCGCTGATAGCGGACGGCGGACGCATCCTGAATATCTCCACCGGCCTGACGCGTTTCACCGCCTCGACGGCGGCGGCGGCCTACGCCACGATGAAAGGCGGCCTGGAAGTATTAACCCGCTATCAGGCCAAAGAGTTGGGCGGCAGGGGGATCAGTGTTAATGCACTGGCCCCAGGCGCGATAGAAACGGACTTCGGCGGCGGGATGGTGCGCGATAACCAGCAGGTCAATCAGCTTATCGCCGCCAATACCGCCTTGGGCCGGGCAGGCCTGCCCGACGATATCGGCGGCGCGGTGGCCGCCCTGCTTACCGACGGCACCCATTGGATCACCGGCCAGCGCATCGAGGCCTCCGGCGGCATGTTTATCTGACGCGGCGGGCGGTGATATCCGCCAGCAGCAGGGCGCAGGGCAGCTGGCGCAGTTCCTCCATCACCGGCGCCGGTAGCCCGTTGTCGGTGATAATATCGGTCAACTGCGTCAGCGGCATGGCGCAAAACAGCGAATAAGCGCCGTATTTGCTGCTGTCCGCCAGCAGGATCCGCCGCTTGGCATGGGCGGCCAGATCCAATTTGAGCGCCGATTTATCCTCCGTTGGCGTGGTGATGCCTTTTTCCAGGCTCCAGGAATTACAGCTGATAAACGCCACGTCCGGATAGATTTTCTGCAGCAGCTGGCGGCCGTGGTCGCCGATGCAGGACTGGCTGCTGTCATCGATGCGTCCGCCGGTAATGGTGACTTCGATTTGTTTAAATTCGGATAAAAACAGCGCGATATGCAAATCCGACGTAATGACCCGCAGCGGCAGATGGGTCAAATGGCGCGCCAGTTCCAGCATGGTGGTGCCGGCGTCCAGCACCACGGCGTCGCCGGGGCGCACGCATTGCGCGGCCAGTTCGGCGATGGCCTGTTTTTCCAGCAGGTTGCGCCGCTGTTTTTCGTTGGTGGTCGGCTGCGAGGGAATAAAGCGATTTAGCGTGACGCCGCCGTGGGTACGGCTGATAACGCCTTGCTCATCGAGTTTGATCAGGTCGCGGCGAATGGTCGCGGGGGAGGTGTTTATCGCCTCGACCAGCTGTTCTACGGTGACCAGATTATGGCTTTTAAGGTATTCCATAATCTGGTCTAAACGACTTTGTCCCTTCATAGCGCCCGTTCGTTAGGCCAATTGCATGGCTAATTTTATCGATATCGCCATGCTGTCAGAGTTGGCTTTACCTGTCCAGGCAATATCAAACGCCGTGCCGTGGTCGGCGGAGGTGCGGATAAACGGCAGGCCGGCGGTGATGTTGACTCCATCATAAAAACCCAGTAGTTTCAACGGGATGTGACCCTGATCATGGTACATGGCCACGACGATGTCATATTGCCCTTCGTAGGTTTGCAGGTAAACGGTATCGGGCGGGCAAGCGCCGGTCACATCCAATCCCCTGGCGCGCATCGCCTCGACGGACGGATTGACGATGGTAATCTCTTCATCGCCGAACAGGCCATGTTCACCCGCGTGGGGATTGACCCCGGCCACGGCAATGCGCGGATGGGCGTACCCCACCCGGCGCAGGAAGGTATCCGCCATCTGGATCACCGTCTCCACGCGCTCGCGGCTCAGGGTATCGAGAAATTGCCGCAGGGCGATATGGGTGGAAACATGGATCACCTTTAGCCTGTCCGTATACAGCACCATGGCGTAATCGCGGCTGTGGGTCAGCTTGGCCAGCAGCTCGGTATGGCCCGGGTAAATGTGCCCGGCGGAGTGCAGCGCTTCCTTGTTCAGCGGCGCGGTGGCAATGGCCTGCGCCTCCCCGGCCATCGCCAGTTCGGTGGCGCGTTTTACACAGCGGTACGCAAGATCCCCCGCCTGCGGTTGTACCAGCCCGGCCTTTAAAGCCGCCGGATCCTGCAATGGCTCGTCGATAACGTTAATCACCCCGGGCGCAAACTGCGCATCGGCGGGACGGTCGATGATTTTTAACTCGGCGGGCGGCGTGATGGCGAGCGACAGTATGCGCCTCAGGATTTGCGCGCAGCCCACCACCACCACCGGCGCGCCTGACAATTCGCCGTCAGCTAACGCTTTAATGATGATTTCCGGGCCAATCCCGGCCGGATCGCCCATGGTTACCGCAATAATTTTAGTCACGCAACATCTCCTCAATAAAGCGTATCACTTCTGATAGCGTGGTTTCATCACCGAAACCGCCCGCTTTGGTCATTACCGGAATCGTGCCCGCCGCGCTGTTTAATAACCGTCCATAAGGAACGCAGGCGGCAATTTGCCCGCGCAGCTGGAAACCGGAGGCGCCCAGCGCGCCGGCTACGGCAACGGCGACATCGCCGCCGCTGAGATACAGTCCGCCCACAGGCTGCATGCTGATAATCCGGCGCGTCAGCCGGCCGAGCATCCGGCAAATCTCCTCCCCCAACCGCTGGCGGCTGACGTCATGTTGCTGGCAAAACGCCTCGATATGCTGGCGCTGCGCGGCATCCTGGCAGGTACGCACCACGCAGTGGCGCCCGGTGCCCAGGACGGTGGTAATTTGTCCGGTCCACTGGTGAATAAACGGTGCCTGATCCGGCGCGAATGCCTGCAGGACATCAATATCCACCAGGGTGACGCGCGCATGGGCCACGGCATGGTCGATTTGCCGCTGGGCCGTGGCGCTCATCGAGCCGATAACCGCCAGCAACGGGCGAACCGGCTGATAAGAAAGGCTTTGCGCCAGGGCATCAATCAGTCCGGCCGAGCCTGCCAGCAGGGGACGAAACGGCAGTTGTGCCAGGGCGGCAATGATTGTTTGCAGATCCGCGTCGGTTTCGCTGTCCAGCACGACCATCCGGCAGCCCTGTTGCGCCAGTTCCGCCAACCGGGCCGCCAGCCGATCGCCGCGCACGGCGGCAAGGTCGAGCCCGGCCAGGGGTAAATCGCTCTGCTGTTTGATCCGATCGGCGATGGACGACGTGCCGACCGGGGTTTTGGGATCGCTAGCGAACTCGGTATCGATAAGCGGGATGCCGTTCACATGACAATCGCCGTTGCGGATTACCCGCCCCATGGACGGCGATGCCGCGGCAATGACGGCCAGCGGGGCGCGGCCGGCGGTAAGCGCCGCCTCGATTTCCGACCCCAGGTTGCCGCGCAGGGTGGAATCTATCTTTTTATATAGCCATCCATCGGGGGCAATAGCGCGCCATCGGCACGCCGCCCGGGCCACCCGTTCCGCCGCGAGCGCCGCCGGCAGGGCGCGGCTATCGGTACTGATTGCCCAGGCATCGGCGCCATCGGTATTACCGGGAAAACCGCCGTTGAACAGCACATTGACCCGCGCGCCATACCGGGTCAGCCCGACGCCGGCGTCATTGGCGCCGGTAAAATCATCGGCAATCACCAGAATGTCCGTTTTATGCTGCCTGTCCGGCATAACGCTTCCCCTGATTAAGTCGTCGGTTAGGCACATTCCCGTAAGAAAATCGGTTTCTTACCCGACCCAATGATTATATTTAATCATATATGATTGTTTGTGAGCAAGATCAAATTATTTTTTACGCCCGCCAGCGGGTAACAAGCAGCGAGCATGCTTAGTCAGCCACAATTTATGACTGAAATCACGCAGGTTAGAGCGGTTTTCGTCAGGATAAGGCTACCTCGAAAAGAGCAGTTCAGGCTAAAGCAAAAATCCCCGGCGAAGTGAGTTGGCCGGGGATGAACTTATTGTAGACTGTTATAAAAAACGATAATAATCAGTAAATCAGTTGACCATTCAGATACTTTGCTTCCATCTTCGCTATTAATAGATCTTGGTCCAATAAATTAATTGATATTTTCAACGAGAAATGTGGGTGTTCATCTAAAAAAAGTATTTTATTTTGTGTATAAGCCTTATTGCCATAAAAATATATAATCCATATGAAAATGAAACTAATTTTACCGGACTCATGCATTGATACGGCCGGCACTGCATGATTTTTACGTCAGGTCCTCCAGCAAAGCTTTAGACCTGTTTTTCGATAATCTTTGTCACTCCAATAAGTTAAGAGATCTGCCCAGGGTGAAACCATTCCGCGCGGCGCAATAACTCCGTGAGGAACTTACCGGTGTATTATATACTCCGGTATAATGCCGACTTTTGGTTAATTAAAATATGCCAAAAATCACAGCTGGCTAAATGGAGGTAGAATGAATCATCGAGGAAAAAAAAGGATGGATAGTGATATGGCTAACTTATATATAAGTTAGATAGTTGATATCTACAGATATTATATGCCCGCTTCTTCCTTGCCGAGCGCCTCGAGAAAACGATCCAATATCAGGTTATTGCCCCTTGCTGCCCGGGTAATCAGCGCCAGCGGGGTGGCAAATTGAAGACGTTCAGGGCATAGCGGGCGCAGCATACCCTTGGCCTCCCACTGCCGGGCGTAATGATCGGGCAGGTAGCCGATAAAGCTGCCGGACAGGATTAAAAAAGCGATGCCTTCCCGATCGGAGGCGCTGGCGGCGCCGTGCAGCCGCTGGTAAAGGGTTATGGCGGCGGCGGGCAGGCGGTAGGTTGGCACGATGGCGTCCTCGCCCGCCAGCAGGTTGTCGCTGATATCCATGTCGGGCAGGCTGAACAGCCGGTGCTCCCGGCTGCAATAGAGAAAGGAATTTTCCTGGTATAGCGGCAGGTAGTCCAGGCCGGACAGCGAGGCGATGGCGGGGATCGCCCCGGCATGCAGCCGGCCGTCGAGGACGCCGCGCTCAATTTCGGCCGGGGTGGTCATGCCCAGGTTGATACGCACGCCGGCGCTGTGATCGCGCAGCAGCTTAAGCGCGCGGGTGATACGCATGCGCGGCAGCGTGACCAGGTTATTGATAATGCCGATATTCAGGTCGCCGCGCAGCTGTTGATGCAGCTGGTTTACGTCGGCGCGGAAGATTTCTATGGCCGCCAGCGCCTTCTGCGCCGCCTGCAACACCTCCCGCCCTTCGGCGGTCAGGGCAAAGCCGGCCCGGCCCCGTTGGCATAAGCGCATGCCCAGCCGTTTTTCCAGGTCGTTCATATGCTGGCTGATGGCGGAGCGGGTGATGCCCAGCACGCCCTCGGCGGCGGTAAAACCGCCGCATTCCACCACGGTGATATACAGTCGCAGCAGGCGCAGATCAAAATCGCTCACCTGCTGCAGGGGATTGCGTTGGGCCATAGGTGAGTAATATCTAATCTAATGAAAAGAAATTTAAGCTTTAACTCACCTATGTTTTTCCTGCAAGCTGAATTTTCATCCGATCGTTGCAGGAGCTTTACATGAGCACGTTGCCGCCAGACCAGGACTATGACACCGCCAAGCTGAATTTGCCGGCGCACTGGATGCCGTTTACCGCCAACCGGCAGTTTCAGCGTGACCCGCGCATGATCGTCGCCGCCGAGGGCAACTGGCTGACCGATGACCGGGGCCGGCGCATTTTCGACAGCCTGTCCGGCCTGTGGACCTGCGGGGCGGGGCACTGCCGTTTGGAAATACAGCAGGCGGTGGCGCGCCAGCTGGGCCGGCTGGACTACTCGCCGGCGTTTCAGTACGGTCAGCCGCTGTCCTTTATCCTGGCGGAAAAAATTGCCGCCCTGATGCCGGGCAGCCTGGATCATGTCTTTTTCACCAACTCCGGGTCCGAATGCGCCGATACGGCGGTGAAAATGGCCCGCGCCTACTGGCGCCTGAAGGGGCAGCCGGCCAAGACCCGGCTGATTGGCCGCGCGCGCGGCTACCACGGCGTAAATATCGGCGGCACCAGCGTGGGCGGTATCGGCGGCAACCGTAAAATGTTCGGGCATCTGCTGGAGGCCAGCCATCTGCCGCATACCCTGCAAACCGGCCTGCCGTTTACCCGAGGCCAGGCGGCCGGCGGCGGCGTGGCGTTGGCGGATGAGTTACTGCGGCAGATTGAGCTGTACGACGCGTCCAATATCGCGGCGGTAATGGTGGAACCCATGTCCGGGTCCGCCGGGGTTATCGTGCCGCCGGAGGGTTACCTGCAGCGGTTGCGCGCCATTTGCGATGCCCACGATATCCTGCTGATTTTTGACGAAGTGATCACCGGCTTCGGCCGCCTGGGCCGATATAGCGGCGCGGAGTATTTCGGCGTCACGCCGGATCTGATGAATATCGCCAAACAGGTGACCAACGGCGCTGTCCCCATGGGCGCGGTGGTGGCAGGCAAAGAGATCTACGACACCTTTATGCGCCAGGATACGCCGGAGTACGCGGTGGAGTTTTTGCACGGCTATACCTATTCGGCGCATCCGGTGGCCTGCGCGGCCGGGTTGGCCACGCTGGAACTGCTGGCGCGCGAGGATCTGGTGGAGCAGTCCGCCGAACTGGCGCCGCACTTCGAGCGCGCCATCCACGGGCTGACGGGGGCGCGGAACGTGGTGGATATCCGCAACTGCGGCCTGGCCGGGGCCATCCAATTGGCGCCCAGGGACGGCAATGGGACCATCCGGCCGATGGACGCCGGCCTGGCCTTGTGGAAAGCCGGTTTTTATGTGCGTTTTGGCGGCGATACCCTGCAGTTCGGCCCCACCTTCAACACCACGCCGGCGGAGCTGGATCGGCTGTTTGACGCGGTGGGCGAGGCGGTAAACCAGGTTCAGTAAGCTCCGGCGGACCAGGGGGTATCGACGACGTCCCGCGGTGCCTCCGGCGGGCGGGTATAGCCTGAAGGTAGTACTGTGAACAGGATCCGCTTAAGCCAGATGGCATGCCATCTGTCGGCCCGAGGGTGTGGCGCGCCTGCTGGTCAACGGCCACGGCGGCGATATTGCCGGCGCAGAATATCGTCAGCGAATGGATGGTGGCCAATCCTGAGGTGATGGTGCAGTTGCATAACTGGTGGTGCGCGCCCGGGACCTGGGAAAAGGTGCGGCAAACCGACCCGGTGGCCTCCCATGCCTCCTGGATGGAGAATTTCCCCTGGACCCGACTACCGGGCGTCACTCAGCCTGACCGGCAAAAACCGATGCTTGACCTGGTCGGCTTTCGCAAGCTGAATCCGGCCAAGGCCCGCGCCATGCTGGGCGACGGCAACTACGGCGGTTATTACCAGCGCGCCGACGAGGAGATGCTGGCCATCTAGCGGGTGGGCGTCGAGAAAACCCGGCGCGTGATGGAACTGCTCTGATCGCCGCGCGGGCAATGTTCAGCCCGGAGCTCCGTTAATGCTTAGCCCTGCCGTTCCCGATGACGTACTTTGCGCTCGTCCGCGACCAACAGCGGACAGCTCGGGCAATACTCCAGGCCGCTGAGCTTATAGCGCAGGCAACACAGGCGGCGGATGATTTTTGGGCCGACATCGTGCCCGACCAAACGTACCGGCTGATATAACCGGTTGGGCGTGCCGTCCGCCAGGGTCTTGGTGTCGAGAAACGCCCTGGCTTCGCCAGTGTCGGCGCCTTGTTCTCCCGCCATGCCGATGCCGTGGGCAACACGGATGGCGGCGTTATTCCAGAACAGGCCCGGTTTAATCCCGGACAAATGGGCAAAGGCCACGCACACCGGCAGCAAATGCGTGTCCACCAGTTGGCGGAACAATGCGAAGGTATCGCCCGGCGCCGCTATTTTGCTTCCCCGATCGGCCAGGATAAATTTTTCCGGCACGGCGGATTCCGACTGGGTAAGCCTGATATCGCGCGGATCCACCGGCAGTCGCCAGCCGTGCAGCAGCGCGATCCGGGTCCAGGGCGCCACCAGCAGGGCAAAGTACCACTGCGACCACATGGAGATTACCGCCGCCCGGTCTCCCCCCTCGTTCAGGCGCAGGAAGGGTTCGATTACCACCAGCGCCGTTTCCGGCATGCACAAATCCGCCGCACAAAACGCCACGCCGCCGCGGGGGACGGAGAATAAAAAACTGCCGGCAATATCGTCGGCGCATTCGGCAGTGGGTAACGCTGCGGCAGGCATCATACGCTTCCTGTAACGATCAAATCATTGATTAAAAACCAGGGAAAGAGCCTGGAGCAGGCGGGCGGCTTGCGGTCTCTCTCCGAATGCGCATAATAGGCGATCAAAATCATAATGATAACTATTTATATTTAAAATTTATGCAAACTCATGATGCTTATCGCCGACGTCTTTTACAGGCGATGGCCGTGTTGCCGTGGTGGCTTTCCCAGCGCGCCGCTGCTGCTCTCGTGCCGGATGCGGCGCGGGTCATCGCGCTGGAATGGCGGCCGGCGGAGCTGTTGCTGGCCCTTGGCGTGACCCCGCTCGCCATCGCCGATGTGCCGAATTATCGCCGTTGGGTGGTGGCGCCGGCGCTGCCGCCGTCGGTGCTGGATCTGGGCTTGCGCAACGAACCCAATATGGAGGCCATGCAGCGCCTGCGTCCGTCGCTGATCCTGCTCTCCGACGGCTTTGGCCCGGCGCCTGACAGCGTGGCGCCTATCGCGCCCACCATGACCTTCCGTTTTAGCAGGCAGGGCGATCGGCCGTTGGCCGTGGCCCGGCAGGATATAACCTCCCTGGCCGGGCGCCTGGGGCTGCCGGGCCGGGCAGCGCTGCATTTTGCCGCTATCGAGCGTCAGTTGGACCACACCCGGCAGCGGCTGGCGTCGCTGGCGTCTCCCCTTCCTCCGGTATTGCTGTTTTCCTTTATCGACAGCCGCCGCATTATGGTCATCGGCCAAAACAGCCTGTTCCAGGATGTGCTTGATCGGGTCGGCGTGGTGAACGCCTGGGACGGCGATGAAAATATCTGGGGCAGCGCTACGGTCGGCCTTGAACGTCTGGGGCAATTCCGGGGCGTCAGGGCGATATGTTTTCACCGTGGCGAACAGGACCCGCTCGCGGAAGTGGCCGGGTCCACGCTGTGGCGGACGCTCCCTTTTGTGCGGGAGCGGCAGCTGAGGGTCATGCCCGCGGTATGGTTTTTTGGCGCCACTATTGCCGCAATGCGCTTTAGCCAGGTACTTGAGCAGGCCATGGGGCCGCGGGCATGAGCAAACGCATTTCCCCCCTATCCGCCGGGCTGGTCTTGCTGCTGGCGCTGGCCGGGCTGGCGCTGATGGTGCTGAACTTAACCCATCAGCTCCCAACCGGTTTATGGTGGCGGGCGGCCGGTCATCCCGATACCGGCAGTATCGATCAAATGCTGTTTCACTACAGCCTGCTGCCGCGCACGGCGCTGTCGCTGCTGGTGGGCGCCGGGCTGGGCCTGGTGGGGGTGGTGTTCCAGCAGATCCTGCGTAATCCGCTGGCCGAACCCACCACGCTCGGGGTGTCGGCGGGCGCGCAGCTGGGGCTGACGGTGGCGACCCTCTGGGCGCTGCCCGGCGGCGAGGCGACCCGCCAGCTGGCTACGATTATCGGCGCACTGGCGGTGGGTGGGCTGGTGTTCGGCGTCTCCTGGGGACGCCGGCTGTCGCCGGTGACGCTGATCCTCGCCGGACTGGTGCTGGGGCTTTACTGCGGGGCGGCCAAAAGCCTGCTGGCGCTGCTCAACTATGAGCGGCTGCAAACGATTTATCTGTGGAGCAGCGGCATGCTGAACCAGCAGGACTGGGGAATGGTGCAATTCCTGCTGCCCCGGCTGGCGATCGGCCTGCTGCTGATATTGCTGATGCTGCGGCCGTTGATGCTGATGGGGCTGGATGACGGCGTGGCGCGTAACCTGGGCCTGGGACTTGGCGCCGCGCGCGTCGGCGGGTTAGGCGTGGCGATAGTGCTGAGCGCTTTCCTGGTCAACGCCGCCGGCATCATCGGTTTTATCGGCCTGTTTGCGCCGCTGCTGGCGCGGGTGCTGGGCGCGCGGCGCCTGCTGCCCCGGCTAGGGTTATCCTGCCTGCTGGGCGCGTTGCTGTTGCTGCTCAGCGATCAGCTGATGATCCTGCTGGCCCGGCTGTGGCGGGAAATCCCCACCGGCGCCGCCACCGCGTTAATCGGCGCGCCGCTGCTGCTGTGGCTGCTGCCCAAACTACGGGATACCCGGGTTTCGGCGACCGATTACGCCCAGACGCTCAGGCCGGAGCGGCGGCTGACGCCGTCCGGCGTGCTGGCGGGGCTGGCGCTGCTGGCGCTGGTGGCCGTCGTGGCGCTGACCCTGGGACGCGATAGCCACGGCTGGTATTGGTCGGCGCAGGAGATGTGGCGCTGGCGCTGGCCGCGGGTGCTGGCGGCCGGCGCGGCGGGCGCCATGCTGGCGGCGGCCGGTACCCTGATCCAGAAAATGACCGGCAATCCGATGGCCAGTCCGGAAGTACTGGGCATCAGCTCCGGCGCGGCCTTTGGCGTGGTGTTATTGCTGCTGCTGGCGCCGGATGACGCGTTTGCGTGGCTGCTGCCGGCCGGTAGCCTGGGCGCGGCCCTGACCCTGCTGCTGATTATGCTGCTGGCGCAGCGCGGCGGCTTTTCCAGCGGGCGTTTGCTGCTGGTGGGCATTGCGCTGAGCACGCTGTTCACCACCTTGCTGACCCTGCTGCTGGTCAGCGGCGATCCGCGCATGTCATCGGTGCTGACCTGGTTATCCGGCTCCACTTACAAGGTCAGCGGCGCCCAGGCGCTGCGCACCGCCGCCATCGCCGTTATCCTGCTGGCGACGACGCCCCTGCTGCGCCGCTGGCTGGCGCTGTTGCCGCTCGGCGGCGCCACCGCGCGCGCGGCCGGCGTGGCGCTAAAACCGGCGCGCATGGCCATTTTATTGCTCGCCGCCGGGTTAATCGCCACCGCCACCCTCAACGTCGGTCCGCTGAGTTTTGTCGGGCTGATGGCGCCGCATATGGCCCGGTTGACCGGCTTTCGCCGCCCGTTGCCGCAAATGCTGGCAGCCTGCCTGCTGGGCGGCGCGCTGATGATGCTCGCCGATTGGTGCGGCCGGTTTATCATTTTCCCCTATCAAATACCCGCCGGGCTATTGGCCACCTTCTTTGGCGCCCCGTATTTTATTTACCTGCTGCGTCGCCAGGCCGGCTGATTGCGGTTGTCAGGAGATATAAGGGTAGCCGGGTACCCTGATTGGCGAATGGGTCTGTTTACCCGTCGGCGGGAGCGTCAGGTCGGCTTACCGCGGCTGTTTCCCCGCAAACTGCGGGGAAACAGCTAGGGACACCAGTAAAAGCATTAAGTTTCTTAATCTGAAACAATGGAATTAATAATTCCCTAAATATTCTCTTGCAAAAATCACGCGCTCTTGCATAATCCTGAACTCTCATAAGAATCATTCTCATTTTTATTCAATGAAGGTTTTCTGCACATGCGTACTGCCGATTTTTCTCCCCTGGGGCGAATCACGCCCTCTCCACGCCTGCTGGCAGTAATTATCGGCGCGTGCTGCGGCGCGATGGCCTTATCCGCCAATGCCGCCACCGCGACATCCGGCACCGTTACGCCCGCCGCCACGCCAACTGCTGCCAAAGCAGCGGCGGGCAAGGGCGATACCATCACGGTGGTGGCTGCGCCGGAAACCAACTTCCGGGCGGGCGGCGATCGGCTGGTGCCGGCGTATATGGACGGCCAAATCGCCAACGGCGGTCGGGTAGGCTTTTTAGGGCAGCAGGATGCCAATAACGTTCCCTTCAGCGTCGTCGGATTCACGTCAAAACTGATCCAGGATCAGCAGGCGCGCACGCTGGCGGATGTGTTGAATAACGATGCTTCGGTACAAAGTGGCTACGGTTACGGCAACTATGCTGAAACCTTTGTCGTCCGCGGCTTTTCCCTTAATGGCGATGATATCTCCTACGGTGGTCTGTACGGCATATTGCCCCGCCAGCAGTTGCCCACCGAATTTGCCGAACGTATCGAACTGTTAAAAGGTTCCAGCGCGTTTCTTAATGGCGTGCCGCCCGGCGGCACCGGCGTCGGCGGCACGGTGAACGTCGAGCCCAAACGCGCCGGCGACGAACCGCTTAACCGCGTTACCCTGGACTATACCTCCAAGTCGCAGGTGGGCGGCGCGTTTGATATCGCCCGCCGTTATGGCGACAACAACCAGTTTGGCGTGCGGGTTAACGGGGCGCATCGCGAAGGCGGCACCGCCATCGATGATGAAAGACGTCGCCTGACCATGGGTTCTATAGGCCTGGATTACCGTGGCGATCGTTTCCGCACCTCTTTGGATTTCGGCATGAGCAAACAGACCGTGCACGGCGGCCGGCCGGTGGTTTATCTCGGCGGCGCCACTGAAATACCGGAAGTCCCCTCCGCCACCGGCAACTATGGCCAGAAATGGGCCTATACCGATACGGAAAATGAGTTCGGCATGCTGCGCGGCGAATATGACCTGACCGATTCCTGGACAGCGTACGGGGCGGTGGGCGCCAACCATACCCATGAGTACGGCAAGTACTCATCGCCAACGCTAAGCGACGACGACGGCAATGTCACCATGAGCCGGATGACGGTGCCGTATTTTTCCGACAGCATTTCCAGCCAGGCGGGCGTTCGCGGCAAATTTGATACCGGCTTCGTGAAGCATAACGTCAATGTCGGTTTCTCCACCCTGAACCGCAAGGTGAGCACCGCCTACACCATGACCGCCGCCTCGGTCAGCGAGAATATCTATGATCCGGTAAACGTCGGCGAGCCGATGACCGATCTCTATACCGGCGGCAGCATGGGCGATCCGGGCGTCACCAATCGGGTACGCAATAACGGTATCGCGATAGCCGACACCATGTCGGTACTGGATGATAAAGTACAGTTGACCGCCGGCGCCCGGCGCCAGAACGTGGTGGTAAGCAATTATGATTACACCGGAGCGGAAAGCACCTCGTTCGACGAGACCAAGGTAACCCCGGCCTTCGGCCTGGTGGTTAAACCCTGGGATCATATCTCGCTGTACGCCAACCATATCGAAGCACTGCAGGCCGGCGAAACCGCGGGCACGTCATATAATGGCGTTTTGGTGACCAACGGTGGACAGGTTTCCGGCATCCAGACCTCCAAGCAAAACGAAGTGGGGATCAAGGCGGACTATGGCCGCGTTGCCGGCTCCATTGCGTTGTTTGAAATAAAGAAACCCATTGGTGTCTACACCCAAAGCGGCGTCGACAGCTACGTATTCAGCAATGGCGGCGAGGTGCGTAACCGCGGCCTGGAGCTGAATGCCTTTGGCGAACCGCTGTACGGCGTGCGTTTAAACGGCAGCATGACCTGGATGGACCCGGAAATGACCAAGACCCAGGACGGCGCTTATGACGGTAATAACGCTATCGGCATTCCGCGCTACCAGATGGTGGTCGGCGGCGAGTGGGATATCCCCGGCCTGACCGGCATTACCGCCACCAGCAAGGTAATTCATACCGGTTCGCAATATGCCGACTCCGCCAACGATCTGAAGGTGGACAGCTGGACCCGGCTGGACCTGGGCATGCGCTACAATATGAACCTGCCGAAAAACAATATTATCTGGCGTGCCGGCGTTGAGAACGTCGCCAACGAGAAATATTGGGCTTCCGCCACCGGCGGTTACCTGACCCAGGGCGAGCCGCGCCAGGCGAAAGTGTCCATGACGGTCGATTTCTGATAAGACGTCGGCATAAACAAACCGCACCGGTCCCGGCCCGTGCGGTTTTTTTTATTGAAAGACCGGGGCGCATGTGGCATAGCGACGCGATCGATGTTGTGGCCGGGTGGGGTACGGTACATATTAAACAGCGCGCCGGGAGTGGTTTATCCGGCCTGACGGCTCGCCGGTGGTCTACAGTAATAACAGGAATTTCCCTGAAGGAGCGCGCGATGTTAACCGTCCACCATCTGAACAAATCACGTTCACACCGTATTCTGTGGCTGTTTGAAGAGCTTGGCCTGTCTTACGACGTTATTTATTACCAGCGGGAAAAAACCATGCTGGCGCCGGAATCATTAAAGAAAATCCATCCGCTGGGCAAGTCGCCCATTATCACCGACGGCGCGCTAACGCTGGCGGAGTCGGGGGCCATTATCGATTATGCGGAGGATCGCTATGACAGCGCGCATCTGCTTTCGCCGCGGGACAGCCACGGTGATGACTGGGTGCGGTATCGTTACTGGCTGCACTACGCCGAGGGGTCGTTAATGCCGTTGCTGGTGATGAAGCTGATTTTCGGCATGCTGGGCAAACCGCCGGTGCCGCTGCTGGTGCGGCCCATCGGGGCGGCGATGGGGAGGGGGGTCGCGCAGAAATATCTGGATCCGCAGTTGCTCAACCATGGCCGGTATCTGGAAAACCATCTGGGCCAGCATCCCTGGTTCGCGGGCGAAAGGTTCAGCGCGGCGGATATCCAGATGAGTTTTCCGCTGGAGGGTATGGCGTCGCGCGTCGGCATCGAGGGTTATCCGGCGATACGGGCCTATCTTGACAAACTGCAACAGCGTCCGGCTTATCAACGGGCAAAAATTCGCGAACAGCAACCCTCGCCGGCGCCGGTACCCAATCCAAATCAATAATTTGTCAGCTAGTGGAATTTTCGGTTGAAATCCCCCCGCCTAGGGCAGGATAATCCCCGCCCTCGCACGGTCATATCATCAGGGTCGCTACGGCGCGTGGTGACGATAAGAGCATAACTCCAGGGGATTTTTTATGTCCAGTTCCATCCATCCGGCGAACGAAAACGTCCGGCCGCGCTCCTGGCTTGATGCCTGGTTTAACATTTCCGCGCGGGGCAGCAGCGTGCGCCAGGAATTATTAGCCGGCCTGACGACCTTTTTGGCCATGGTCTACTCGGTGATCGTGGTACCCGGCATGTTGGGCAAGTCGGGGTTTCCCCCGGCGGCGGTATTTGTCGCCACCTGCCTGGTGGCGGCGTTCGGATCGCTCTTGATGGGGCTGTGGGCCAACCTGCCGATGGCTATCGGCTGCGCCATTTCCCTCACTGCCTTTACCGCCTTCAGCCTGGTGCTGGGCCAGCATATCAGCGTGCCGGTGGCGTTGGGCGCGGTATTCCTGATGGGGGTGGCGTTTACGCTGATTTCCGCCACCGGCATCCGTTCGTGGATCCTGCATAACCTGCCCATGGGCGTGGCCCACGGCACCGGTATCGGTATCGGCCTGTTTTTGCTGATCATCGCCGCCAACGGCGTCGGGCTGGTGGTCAAAAACCCAATCGAGGGCCTGCCGGTGGCATTGGGCGACTTCGCCTCTTTCCCTGCGATGATGTCGCTGGTGGGTCTGGCGGCTATTTTCGGCCTGGAAAAACGCAAGGTGCCGGGCGGCATCCTGCTGGTGATCGTCGCCATCTCATTGCTGGGCCTGATGTTTGATCCCCAGGTCAGCTATCGCGGGCTGTTTGCCCTGCCGACCCTGTCCGACGCCGGGGGCCATTCGCTGATTTTTAACCTGGATATCGCAGGCGCATTGCAGCCGGCGGTATTGCCCAGCGTGCTGGCGCTGGTGATGACGGCGGTGTTCGACGCCACCGGCACCATTCGCGCGGTGGCCGGGCAGGCCAACCTGCTGGATAAGGACGGACAGATTATCAACGGCGGCCGGGCGCTGACGGCGGATTCCCTGAGCAGCATTTTTTCGTCGCTGGTGGGCGCGTCGCCCGCCGCGGTGTATATCGAATCCGCCGCCGGGACCGCCGCCGGCGGCAAGACCGGCCTGACCGCGACCGTCGTCGGCCTGCTGTTCCTGGTTATCCTGTTTTTATCGCCGTTGTCCTATCTGGTGCCGGGTTATGCCACCGCGCCCGCGCTGATGTATGTCGGCCTGCTGATGCTCGGCAACGTCGCCAAACTGGATTTCAGTGATTTTGTCGATGCCATGTCCGGGCTGCTGTGCGCCACCTTTATCGTGCTCACCTGCAATATCGTCACCGGCATCATGCTGGGTTTCGGCGCATTGGTTATCGGCCGGGTTTTTGCCGGCGAGTGGCGCAAGCTTAACGCCGGCACGGTGGTTATCGCCGTGGCGCTGGTGACTTTTTATGCCGGCGGCTGGGCCATCTGACGCGCCACTCCATCATGATGCGCTGATCCGGCTTCGCGCGTTTTATCACGCTGACCCGGCGCGGTCCGCCGCTGCGCCGGCGGGCAGACCTCGCCTTGTCCTGCCGTTCGCCCAGGCCGTACCGGCTTCCTCAACCGGCGCGGCTTTTTCTGGTCTTCCCCCGCCGGCATTTCGCCCGCCGGCATAAAAAAAAGCCGCCCATGGCCGATAACCGGTTTTTAACTTTTGCCAAAATGATCTACTATCAAAACTCGCGTTTTAGGCCAGGACCCTCCCGGGCCGGACGGTAAACGTTGCCAGAGGGACAGACTAAGGTACGCATGGAAATCTTTTTTACAATTCTGATCCTCACCTTGATTGTCTCCCTGTCGGGCGTGATCACGCGCATTCTCCCGTTTCAAATCCCCTTGCCGTTAATGCAGATTGCGCTGGGCGCGCTGCTGGCCTGGCCGCAGTTCGGCCTGCATGTGGATTTTAATCCGGAGCTGTTCCTGGTGCTGTTTATCCCGCCGCTGCTGTTCGCCGACGGCTGGAAAACCCCGGCGCGGGAGTTTCTGCGCCACGGCGGCGAAATCGTGGCGCTGGCCCTGGTGCTGGTGCTGATTACCGTGGTCGGGGTCGGATACCTGATTTACTGGATGGTGCCAGGCATCCCGCTGGTGGCCGCGCTGGCGCTGGCGGCGGTGCTGTCGCCCACCGATGCGGTGGCGCTCTCCGGCATCGTCGGCGAAGGGCGCATCCCGAAAAAGCTGATGGATATCCTGCAGGGCGAGGCGCTGATGAACGACGCGTCGGGCCTGGTTTCGTTGAAGTTCGCCATTGCCGTGGCCATGGGCACCATGGTGTTTACCGTGGGCGGCGCGTCGCTGGAGTTTGTGAAAGTGGCGGCCGGCGGTTTGCTGGCCGGGGTGGCGGTGACCTGGGCCTACAGTAAATCATTGCGCCTGATTAACCGCTGGAGCGGCGACGATCCGGCCACCCAGACCGTGCTGCTGCTGCTATTGCCCTTCGCCTCCTATCTGATTGCCGAACATCTCGGCGTGTCCGGCATCCTGGCGGCGGTGGCCTCCGGCATGACCATCGGCCAGTCCGGCATCATCCGCAACGCGCCGCTGGCCATGCGATTGCGCGCCAACAGCGTCTGGGCGATGCTGGAGTTCGTGTTTAACGGCATCGTGTTTATCATGCTGGGCCTGCAGTTCCCGGAAATCCTGGCCACCTCCATCACCCAGGCCGAGCTGGACCCGACCATTGAAACCTGGATGCTGTTCACTGATATCGTGGTGATCTACGCGGCGCTGATGCTATTGCGTTTTTGCTGGCTGCTGCTGATGAAAAAATTCAGCCAGCGGTTTTTGAAAAAACGGCCGATGGTATTCGGCGACTACAGTATGCGTGAAATCCTTATCGCCTCCTTTGCCGGGGTGCGCGGCGCGATAACCCTGGCCGGCGTGCTCTCCATCCCGCTGTTGCTGAGCGACGGCTCCGCGTTTCCTTCGCGCTACCAACTGGTGTTTATCGCCGCCGGGGTGATCCTGTTTTCGCTGATCTGCGGGGTGATTGCGCTGCCGCTGCTGCTGCGCGGCATCGTGGTGTCGGATAAGGCGTTGCATCGCAAGGAAGAGCGCACGGCGCGCGCCGCCGCCGCCGAAGTGGCTATTGAAAGCCTGCGTAAAATGCAGGAGCGGCTGGTTAACGATCGGGAGGAGAATATCGACAGCCAGTTGCTCAACGAGGTCGGCGCGCGGGTGGTGGGCAACCTGCGCCGGCGGATCGACGGCAAGAGCGACCAGGGCGACGCGCTGTTGGCGGAAAACCTGGAGCGGCGCATGCGCCTGAACGCGCTGCGCGCCGAGCGGGGCGAGTATTATCATCTGCGCGCCCAGCAGAAAATCAGCAATGAAACCCTGATGAAACTGCTGCACGATCTGGATTTGCTCGAGGCGCTGCTGGTCGAGCATGAGTAGCGGTTTGGTTTCCCCCGGGGCGCTGCCGGCCGGACGGGAATTGCCTCTGCGGCAGCCCGAGACGAGGCCGGTCTGGCGCGCGGCGCTGCGAATTTTGCCGCGCTGGACCGGAGGGCGGCATTAACCTGTGTTAACGCGCCACCGGCGGCCTCGGCTGCGGCCAGTGCCGGCGACAGGCGGTTATCCAGGCTTGGGCGCCGTGCGACAGATAGCTGTCCCGGCGCCAGATAAGCCCCAGTTGCCACATCATCAACGGCGCCACCGGCAGCGACAGCAGCCGGGTTTTATCCAGCCGCCGGCAGATAGGCTCGGGCAGGATGGCGATGCCGATGCCCGCCTCCACCATGGCCGCCAGGAAATCCCATTGCCCGCTGCGTACCGCAATTTGCGGATTAATGCCTTCGGCCTGGAAGGCGGTGATTAACTGCCGGTACAGCGCAAAGTCTTCGTTATAAATCAATATCGGCCAGTCGCCCAGCTCGATGAAAGGCACCGTGTCGCGCTCAAGCCACGGCGCGGCGCGCGGCACTACCGCGCACAGCGGATGGCTAAACACCGGCAGTACGGTCAGGGCGTCCTGGGTATCGGCCGTCAGGGCGGTCAGCGCCAGATCCAGCTCGCCGGACAGCACCGCCTGCTGCACCGTTAACCCGCCGAATTCGGCGATCTGCAGTTCTATGCCCGGATACTTGCGGCGAAAATCCCGGATCAGGTCGGCCATCTGCGTGCCGACCATAGGCGGAATGCCCAGCCGCAGGCGGCCTTTTTTCAGCGAGCCGATATCCTCCAGCTCCGCCTCCAGCTGGCGGAATTGATCCAGGATGCCGAGCCCGCGGCTATAGACCGCCTGGCCGCTGTCGGTCAGGCGCAGTTGGCGGCCTTCGCGGATCAGCAAGGTGCAGTCCAGTTCTTCTTCCAGGTGCTTCAGCATCTTGCTGATGGTGGGCTGGGTAACGAATAACGTCTGCGCCGCCCGGGTAAAGCTTTGCTGCCTGACCACTTCCACAAAATACCGCAGGGTACGTATGTCCATTACTATTCCGATTGGTAATGATACTCATGATATTAATTCATTTTATGCAGGTTTTCCCGCCCGCCTATAATGCTTCTTCTTTATCGCTAAAAGGACCTGATCATGCTGTTGCCGGGGCGTATCAACATGCCGCTGCGCGTACTGCAATGTCAACTGCTATTGCAGGTGGGGCTATATGTCGGCCTGTTCCTGATTGCCCAACAATTGGTCGCGCGTTTTCATCTGCCGCTGCCCGCCAATGTGGTGGGCATGTTTATGCTGCTGGCGTTGATTTTATCGGGCGTTGTGCAGTTAAACTGGGTGGCGGAAGGCGCGCGCTGGCTGCTGGCGGAGATGCTGCTGTTTTTTGTGCCCGCGGTGGTGGCGGTAATCAACTACACCCAACTGCTGATGGTGGACGGCTGGCGTATTTTTGTGGTGATTGCCGTCAGCACCGTCTTGGTCTTGGGCATAACGGGCATGGTGGTCGACCGGGTTTATCGTTTCGAGCAGTGGCTCACGCGCAGGAAAACCCATCATGATTGATCTTATCCTGGGCATTGTCTGTCTGTTTGTGACGCTGGTCTTGTATTTTGCCAATAAAAACCTGTATCGCCATTATCATCATCTGCTGCTGATGCCGCTGATTTTTACCCCGGCGGTGCTGGTGGCATTGCTGGCGGTGACCCATGTTTCCTATCAGCACTATCTGGTGGAGACCCATTGGCTGCTTTGGCTGCTGGGGCCGGCTACCATCGCGTTTGCGGTGCCGGTGTACGAGAACCTGTCGATTATCCGCCAGCACTGGCTGTCGCTCGGCGCCGGTGTCATCACCGCCACCCTGGTGGCGGTGATCAGTTCGGTGTGGCTGGCGCGCCTGCTGGCATTGCCGGAGGTGATTCAGCGCAGCCTGGCGGTGCGCTCGATTACCACGCCGTTCGCGCTTGAGGCGGCCAGGCAGATGGGCGGCCAGCCGGATCTGGTGGCGCTGTTCGTGGTCATTACCGGCGTGTTCGGCATGGCGATTGGCGATATTGTTTTCCTGCGCCTGTCGGTGACGGGCAAGATGGCCAAAGGCGCCGGGCTGGGCGCGTCATCACACGGCGCGGGCACCGCGCGCGCTTATGAGATGGGCCGGGAGGAGGGCGTGGTCTCAAGCCTGGTGATGATGCTGGCGGGAGTGGTCACGGTACTGGTGGCGCCGCTGATTGGCCACCTGATGTGGTAAAAAAAAGGCGCCTGGGGCGCCTTGGTTTTTTCCCGCAGGCCAGTCAGGCCTTTTTGAAGCTTGCCGGAGCGGGCGCTTGCGCGCTGACGGCGGCGGGTTCATGCACGCCGGTCTGCGAGCGGATAAACTGGGCAAAGAACAGGGCGCGCTCTTTGGTCGCCTGTGCCGAGGTATCGGTAATGGAAAATAGCCAGATACCGATAAACGCCACCAGCATCGAGAATAGCGCCGGGTATTCATAAGGATAAATCGGCGTGGCATGGCCCAGCACTTTTACCCAAACGGTCGGCCCCAGGATCATCAGCGCCACGGCGGTAATCAGCCCCAGCCAGCCGCCCACCATCGCGCCGCGCGTGGTCAGCTTCGACCAGTACATCGACAGCAGGATTATAGGGAAGTTACAGCTGGCGGCGATGGAGAAGGCCAGCCCCACCATAAAGGCGATATTCTGGTTCTCGAACAAAATCCCCAGGCCGATGGCGACGACGCCCAGGATCAGCACGGTGATTTTTGATACCCGCAGCTCATCGCGCTCGGTGGCCTTGCCCTTCTTGATGACGCTGGCATAAAGATCGTGGGAGACCGCCGACGCCCCGGCCAGGGTCAGGCCGGCCACTACCGCCAGGATAGTGGCGAAAGCCACCGCCGAGATAAAGCCCAGGAAGAAATTGCCGCCCACCGCGTTCGCCAAATGGATCGCCGCCATATTGGCGCCGCCTATCAGCGCGCCGGTACTGTCCTTGAACACCGGATTGGCGCCGACCAGCAGGATGGCGCCGAAACCGATGATAAAGGTCAAAAAGTAGAAATAACCCATAAAGCCGGTGGCGTACAGCACGCTCTTGCGCGCTTCCTTGGCGTCGCTGACGGTAAAAAAACGCATCAGGATATGCGGCAGCCCGGCGGTGCCGAACATCAGCGCCAATCCCAGCGACAGCGCCGAGACCGGATCCGAGACCAGCCCGCCCGGGCGCATGATTGCCGCGCCTTTGCCGTGTACTTTCATCGCCTCGGAAAACAGCGTATCAAAACTGAAATTAACGGTTTTCATCACCATCAGCGCGATAAACGTGGCTCCCGCCAGCAGCAGCACCGCCTTGATGATCTGCACCCAGGTGGTGGCCAGCATGCCGCCGAACAGCACATACATCACCATCAGGATGCCGACCAGCACTACCGCCACATGGTAATTCAGGCCGAACAGCAGTTGGATAAGCTTGCCCGCGCCCACCATCTGGGCAATCAGGTACAGCGCCACCACCACCAGCGAGCCGCAGGCGGACAGGGTGCGGATCGGCATTTGCTTCAGGCGGAAGGACGCCACGTCGGCAAAGGTATAGCGCCCGAGATTGCGCAGCCGCTCGGCGATTAAAAACAGGATAATCGGCCAGCCGACCAGGAAACCAAGCGAATAAATCAGGCCGTCATAACCCGAGGTATACACCAGCGCGGAAATACCCAAAAACGAGGCCGCCGACATATAGTCGCCGGAGATGGCCAGCCCGTTCTGCAGTCCGGTAATTTTTCCCCCGGCGGTATAATAGTCCTTACGCGAGCGGGTTCTTTTTGCCGCCCAATAGGTGATATATAACGTCAGGGCGACAAACAGCACGAACAGGATGATGGCCTGGATGTTAAGCGGCTGTTTATCCCCCGGCGCCGCCTGCGCCAGCAGAGGAAAGGCGCACAGCAAGCCCGCCGGGAACCTGAAGGATTTAGACATTATGCCGTACCTCGCGCAGGAGCTGTTGGGTTAAGCGTTCAAATTCACCGTTGGCGCGGACCACGTACACCGCCGTCAGGACAAAAGAGAGAACGATAATGCCGACGCCGATGGGGATACCGCGGGTAATGCTGGTGCCTGCATGGATCGGCGTGCCCAGCCAGTCCGGCGCAAAGGCAATCAGCATGATAAAACCGTAGTAGACCACCAACATAATCAGCGAGAGAAGCACGGCGAAACGCTGGCGTTTTTGCACCAATTCCTTGAAATGCGGATTAATCGCTATCCTTTGATAAATGGTGTCATTCATCAGGGACTCTCCAGTAGGGTCAGAGGTAAAGGTCGGAAAGCGCCGTCCGGGGACGGCGAGGTTTTTTATGAAGGCATGTTCATGGATTGTTTTTCTTCTAGCAGCTTTTCAACCACGCCGGGATCGGCCAGGGTCGAGGTATCGCCCAAATTACCGGTATCGCCGGCGGCAATTTTGCGCAAAATGCGCCGCATAATTTTGCCGGAGCGGGTTTTGGGCAATGAGTCGGTCCAGTGCAGGATATCCGGCGTGGCAATGGAACCTATTTCCTTGCGCACCCAGCCGCGCACTTCGTTATACAGTTCAGCGGTGGGCATTTCGCCGTGGTTAAGGGTGATATAGGCATAGATAGCCTGGCCTTTGATGGCGTGGGGGATGCCGACCACCGCCGCCTCGGCGATTTTCGGATGGGAGACCAGCGCCGATTCGATTTCGGCGGTGCCGAGGCGATGGCCGGACACGTTCAGCACATCGTCCACCCGTCCGGTAATCCAAAAATAGCCGTCGTCGTCGCGTCTGGCGCCGTCGCCGCTGAAGTACATGCCTTTAAAGGTTGAGAAATAGGTTTGCTCGAACCGGTCGTGATCGCCATACAGGGTGCGCGCCTGCCCCGGCCAGGAGTCGGTGATCACCAGGTTTCCCTCGCCCGTGCCTTCCTGGATAACGCCGCCGTTATCCACCAGGGCCGGCTGTACGCCAAAGAACGGCAGGGTGGCGGAACCGGCCTTTAGCGGCACGGCTCCCGGCAGCGGCGTGATCATAAAACCGCCGGTTTCGGTTTGCCACCAGGTATCCATGATCGGGCAGGCGGCGTTGCCTATTTTATGGTAATACCACTCCCAGGCTTCCGGATTGATCGGTTCGCCCACCGACCCCATGATGCGCAGGGATTTACGGCTGGTACCTTCAATCGCCTTATCGCCCTCGGCCATCAGCGCGCGGATGGCGGTCGGCGCGGTATACAGGATATTGACCTGGTGCCTATCCACCACCTGGGCCATACGCCGGGCGTCCGGCCAGTTCGGCACCCCTTCGAACATCAGGGTAATGGCGCCGCAGGCCAGCGGGCCGTAGAGCAAATAGCTGTGGCCGGTCACCCAGCCCACGTCGGCGGTGCACCAGTAAATATCGCCGGGATGATAGTCAAAGACGTATTTGAAGGTTATGGCGGCATACACCAGGTAACCGCCGCTGGTGTGCAGCACGCCCTTCGGTTTGCCGGTCGAACCGGAGGTATAAAGGATAAACAGCGGGTCTTCGGCGTTCATCGCCGCGGGCGGGCATGCGTCCGCGGCGGCGGCGACCGCGTCATGCCACCACAGGTCGCGCCCGTCGGTCCAGTCGATTTCCTTACCGGTGCGTTTAAATACGATCACCCGCTCGATGGTTTTCACCGCCGGGTTTTTCAGCGCGTCGTCGATATTCTTTTTCAGCGGTATTTTACGGCCGGCGCGGATGCCCTCGTCGGCGGTGACCACCATTTTGGCGCTGGAATCGACAATACGTCCGGCAATCGCCTCCGGGGAAAACCCGCCGAAGATCACCGAGTGTATCGCCCCGATGCGGGCGCAGGCCAGCATGGCCACCGCCGCTTCCGGCACCATGGGCATATAGATAGCCACTACATCCCCTTTGGCGACGCCCTGCTCTTTAAGCAGGTTGGCAAAGCGGCACACCGCGTGATACAGCTGCCGGTAGGTCAGGGTCTGGCTTTCGCGGGCGTCGTCGCCTTCCCAGATAATGGCGGTCTGATCGCCGCGTTCCGCCAGGTGCCGGTCCAGGCAATTGGCGGATACGTTGAGCGTTCCGTCTTCAAACCAGCGAATTCGCACGTGACCGGGGTCGAAAGAGGTATTTTTCACCCTTTGGTATGGCGTGATCCAATCGATAATCTTTCCCTGTTCACCCCAAAAGGCCTCGGGATCGGCCACAGACAGTTGATAAAGCTGCCGATATTGCTCTTCTGATAACAGGGCGCGTTGTGCAATAGCCTCAGGAATCGGGTAAGTATGCGGATGGCTCATGGTTTCCTCCTTGTATTTGTTAATACTATGTCAAGCGCTAGTTAATTAAACCAGTCATGAGGGCTTTGTTTCCTTTTTGCGCGTTAGATCACGCATCAATAATGAGGTTTTGCTAGAACGTGCAAAAATCTGCAATCGGTGAAACTTTTTTAACGATCGATAGGGGCATATTTATCATACATAAGCTGTTTTTTTGCGTGAGTTTTTGTGGTTGATAAAAGCCGCAAAACAAAAAAATACCGGCTGAAAAGGAGAGGGGTTAATGCGAGTATAGTGATTTAATTAACTAAATTTATCCTTTTATTACAGGTAATTATTATTCATATTTTCCAAAATTCAACAAAAGTAAGATAAATCACCGCCAAGACCATATAAATCAGTGCTTGCATTGAGGCTTTTCAAGATGGTACAGAGTGACGTTCTTTTTTTTATGCTGTCTGTAGACAGGCGCCGCCGCATCCGATAGCCGGATGTAAAAAAGCACAAACGATGACGTATATGGATCGCTATTGGCCACGACGGGATCACTTCGGGAAAATATTAATGTTATGATAAAGTTAAAAATTAGTCTTGCCTGGCAAATTCTGTTGGCCCTAATCCTGGGTATTGGCGTCGGGGCGATATTGCATAACCAGCCGGAGGCCAAGGTGTGGCTTACCGGTAATATTCTCTCGCCGGCGGGCGATATTTTTATCCGCCTGATCAAGATGATCGTGGTGCCGATTGTGATTTCCACGCTGATCGTAGGCATTGCCGGCGTCGGCGACGCTAAAAAACTCGGGCGCCTGGGCTTGAAGACCATTGTTTATTTCGAAATCATCACCACTCTGGCCATTATCCTGGGCATTACGCTCGCCAACGTGTTCCAGCCGGGGCATGGCATCGATATGTCGACGCTGGCGGCGGTGGATATTTCCCAGTATGAAAAAACCACCGAGCAGGTGCAAAGCGGTAGCCACAGCCTGGCGGGCACGCTGCTGTCCCTGATCCCGCCGAATATTTTTGCCGCCATGGCGCGCGGCGACATGTTGCCGATTATTTTCTTCTCCGTATTGTTTGGCTTGGGCCTGGCGGCTTTGCCCGCCGAGACCAAGACGCCGCTGCTCAATGTGTTTAAAGCGGTGGCCGAGACCATGTTCAAGGTGACGCATATGATCATGCGTTACGCCCCAATCGGGGTGTTCGCGCTGATAGCTGTGACCGTGGCCAACTTCGGCTTCGCCTCGCTGGTGCCGCTGGCCAAGCTGGTGCTGCTGGTCTATGCCGCAATCCTGTTTTTTGCCCTGGTGGTGCTGGGGCTGGTGGCGCGTTTATGCCATTTGCGCATTTGGATGCTGATCCTCATCCTCAAGGAGGAGCTGATCCTGGCCTACTCGACCGCCAGTTCGGAAAGCGTGCTGCCGCGTATTATCGAGAAGATGGAAGCCTATGGCGCGCCCCAGGCCATCACCAGCTTTGTGGTGCCGACCGGCTATTCCTTTAACCTGGACGGCTCCACGCTCTACCAAAGCATTGCGGCCATTTTTATCGCCCAGCTGTACGGTATCGAGTTGTCCATCGGCCAGGAAATCGTGCTGGTGCTGACCCTGATGGTGACCTCCAAGGGGATTGCCGGCGTGCCGGGGGTGTCGTTTGTGGTGTTGCTGGCGACGCTTGGCGGCGTGGGCATCCCGCTGGAAGGGCTGGCGTTTATCGCCGGTGTCGATCGGATCCTGGATATGGCCCGCACCGCACTGAACGTAGTGGGCAACGCGCTGGCGGTGCTGGTGATTGCCAAGTGGGAAAACCAGTTCGATAGCGATAAGGCCCTGGCGTATGAAAAGCAGATGCTGGAGCTTAAGGCGTCGGCTGCGACGCCGTTCTGAAGACGGCCGGCACTCCCTTGAACACGCCGGGGTTAATCCGGTGTTAGCGGCCCCGGCATGTCATGGCGCGCTTTAGCCTTTGCGGTGCAGGATGCGGTATAACGCCGGGATCACCAGCATCGACAGCAGCGGCGCGCTGACCATGCCGCCGATCATCGGCGCGGCGATGCGCTGCATCACCTCGGATCCGACGCCGCCGCCCCACATAATGGGCAGCAGCCCGGCCATGATGGTGGCCACCGTCATCACCTTGGGCCGCACACGCAACACCGCCCCTTCGCGGATGGCCGCCAGCAGTTGCGCCTCGTTAAGCGGCTCGCCGCCGGTGCGGTGGTTTTCCATGGCATGGTTCAGGTACAGCACCATAATCACCCCGAACTCCGCCGCCACCCCAGCCAGGGCGATAAAGCCCACCGCCGCCGCCACCGACAGATTATAATGCAGCAGGTACAGCAGCCAGACGCCGCCAATCAGGGCAAAGGGCAGCGTGCCCATAATCAGCAACGCGTCCCTGACCCGGCCGAAGGTGACATACAGCAGGATAAATATAATCGCCAGGGTAAAAGGCAGCACGATTTTCAGCTTGGCGCTGGCGCGTTCCAGGTATTCAAACTGTCCCGACCAGCTTAACGATACTCCCTCCGGCAGCTTGACCTGCCGCGCCACCGTCTGCTGCATCTCCTGCACGGCGGATTTTAAATCGCGGCCGCGCAAATCCACGTAGATCCAATCCGACAGGCGGGCATTTTCGCTTTTCAGCATCGGCGGGCCGTCGCTGACCCGGATATCGGCCAGATCGGCCAGGCTGACCTGCGCGCCCCCGGCGGTGACCACCGGCAGGTCGCGCAGTTTCTGCACCGAATCACGCAGCTCGCGCGGATAGCGCACGTTAATGGGGAAACGTTCGCGGCCCTCGATGGTTTCGCCGATATTATCGCCGCCGACCACCGACGCCACGATGGACTGCAGCTCGCCTACGGACACGCCGTAGCGGGCGGCGCGCACCCGATCGATATTGATATCGATATAGCGCCCGCCGTTCAGCCGTTCCGCCAGCGCCGAGGTGACGCCGGGGACGTTTTTCACCACCCGTTCGATCTGCTGGGCCGCCGCTTCGACCTGCTCGATATTATTGCCGTTCACTTTGATCCCCACCGGGCTTTTAATGCCGGTGGCCAGCATATCCAGCCGGTTGCGGATTGGCGGTACCCAGATATTGGCCACCCCCGGCAGCGACACCGCCCGGTCCAGCTCCTGCACCAGTTTATCGGTGGTCATGCCGGGCCGCCATTGATCCCTGGGCTTGAAATGAATGGTGGTTTCCAGCATGGCCAGCGTCGCCGGATCGGTGGCGGTTTCGGCGCGCCCCGCCTTGCCGAATACCGTGGCCACTTCGGGCACGGTTTTGATCAGCCGGTCGGTTTGCTGTAACAACCTGGCGGCTTCCCGGGCCGAAATACCGGGCAGGGTGGAGGGCATGTACAATAAATCCCCCTCATCCAGCGC
Source organism: Acerihabitans arboris (assembly GCF_010131535.1). Lineage (GTDB taxonomy): Bacteria > Pseudomonadota > Gammaproteobacteria > Enterobacterales > Enterobacteriaceae > Acerihabitans > Acerihabitans arboris. Next base: position 55,816 of record NZ_WUBS01000016.1, on the reverse strand, counting down.
CGGCATAAACTCGGTGCCCAGGCGGCTAAGCGGCAGCAGGGTGACCACCAGCAGCGCCAGCGATAGGGCCAGCGTGGTTTTCGGCCATTCCAGCACCTTGTCCAGCAGCGGCTGATACATCCGGATCAGCCCCCGGTTAAGCGGGTTGGCATGTTCATCCGGAATACGCCCGCGGATAAAATAGCCCATCAGTACCGGCACCAGGGTGATGCCCAAGCCGGCGGAAATGGCCATGGCATAGGTTTTGGTAAACGCCAGCGGGCCGAACATCTTGCCCTCCTGCGCCTCCAGCGAGAACACTGGAATAAAGGACAGGGTAATGATCAGCAGGCTGCAAAACAGCGCCGGCCCCACCTCGGTGGAGGCGCGGGCCGAAATCTCCCAGTAATCCTCGCCCGACGGGGCCTGGCCGGGATGCTCGTGCCGCCACTTTTCCAGCACCTTATGCATGTTTTCAATCATGACAATCGCCGCGTCCACCATGGCGCCGATGGCGATGGCGATGCCGCCGAGCGACATGATATTGGCGTTGACCCCCTGGTAATGCATGACGATAAACGCGCCGAGGATGCCCAGCGGCAGGGTAATAATCGCCACCAGCGCCGAACGGAAGTGGAACAGGAACAGGCTGCAGACCAGGGCCACGACGATAAACTCTTCCAGCAGTTTATGGGATAGGGTTTCAATGGCCTGCTTGATAAGATTCGAACGGTCATAGACCGGCACGATTTCCACGCCCGGCGGCAGGCTGCGGCGAACCTCGTTAAGCTTTTGTTTTACGCCGTTAATGGTCTCCAGCGCATTTTTGCCGTAGCGCATGATAACGATGCCGCCGGCCACTTCCCCTTCGCCGTTCAGCTCCGCCACGCCACGCCGCATTTCCGGCCCGAGCCGGATGGCGGCCACGTCGGACAGCAGTACCGGCACGCCGCCGCGCGACGCTATCACGATATGCTCAAAATCCGCCGGGGTTTTGAGGTAACCGGCGGCGCGCACCATATATTCCGCCTCGCTCATCTCCAGCACCGATCCGCCGCCCTCCTGGTTGGCCTGCCTTACCGCGTCGATAACCTGCTGATGGGAAACGTTAAGCGCCCGCAGCCGATCCGGCTGCAGCAGGATTTGGTATTGACGCACCATGCCGCCGACGCTGGCCACTTCCGACACGTTCGGTACGGTTTTCAGCTCGAATTTCAGTATCCAATCCTGGATGGCGCGCAAATCGGCCAGACTGTGGCGGCCGGTTTTATCCACCAGCGCGTATTCATATACCCAGCCGACCCCGGTGGCGTCCGGTCCCAGGCTGGCCTTGGCCTCGGGCGGCAGCGTGGACTGCACCTGGCTTAAGTATTCCAGCACCCGGGAACGCGCCCAGTAGGGATCGGTGCCGTCCGCGAACAGGATATAGACATAGGCGTCGCCAAACATCGAGAAACCACGCACGGTGGTGGCGCCCGGCACCGACAGCATGGTGGTGGTCAGCGGATAGGTGACCTGATCCTCCACCACCTGCGGCGCCTTGCCGGGGTAGGTGACGCGGATAATCACCTGCACGTCGGACAGGTCCGGCAGTGCATCCACCGGCATACGTTGCAAGGACCAGATGCCCCAGGCGGTGAGCAGTCCCGCCGCCAGCAGCACCAGCAGCCGGTTGCGCAGCGACCAGCGAATAATAAAGGCAATCATTTGGCGCTCCCCAGCGGCATCATCTGGGTGATGCGCGCGCCGCTGTCGTCAAGCCGGAAGTGGAACAAAACGCGGCCGCCGACGGTTATTCCCTTGGGCAACCCGCCCGCGGGCAGGATAAAATCCATGGTCATCGGCGGCCAGTTCAGGCCGGGCACGGCGTGGTGCGACATTGTCGCCATTTCGCCGTTCACCGCGTCGATAACCCCTTCGGTGGCGTATTCCGGCGTGGCTGCGGGCCGGGATCGTGCCGTACCGTTCTTGGCCGTCCCATCGGCGGCGGCCGGCGGATTCGCCGCGCCGGCCGGGGATGAATGATCCATTCCGTCCATGGCCGGGTTTGCGGCTGTGGCGGGCTGATTCGCGGCTGCGGCCGGATCGGAGTGAGCCATTCCTTCCATCGCTGCGTCGGCGGCGGCGGGTGGATTTGCTTCAGCCGTTGCCGGTGATGATGCGTCCGCGCCGTCGCCCGCCATCTGCGGCAGAGCGCTGCGCAGGCTGGCTTCCGAATCAATCAGGAACTGGCCCGAGGTGACAACGCGATCGCCGGCGGAAAGCCCTTTGCGCACTTCGACCCAATCGCCGAACTCCCGGCCGGCGATAACGCTCACCGGGGTGAAGTGCCCGTCGCCCTTGGCCAGAAGCACGGTATTGCTGCTGCCGGTCTGGATCAGCGCGTCCTGCGGCATGGCCAGCACGGTTTCGCCCCGTGCCGCCTGCGCCAGGCGCACGTTAAGGTACATGCCGGGCTGCAGCCTGCCGTCATGGTTTTCAAGCGCAATGCGCGCCCGGTAAGTGCGGGTGGCGTTATCCACCACCGGCAGTATTTCCGCAATCCGCCCATGGAAGGATTCCCCCGGCCAGCGTGGCGTGGCGGCCAGGATATCGCTGCCCGGCTGGACGGCGCCGGCCTGGGATTCAGGGTAATCCGCCACTACCCATACCGGATCGAGCGAACTGAGCTCAAACATTGCCTGCGACGTGCTCACCTGGCTGCCTTCACGCACCTCCAGCCGGCTGATGAAACCCTGTTCCGGTGCCCGCACCTCGATACGGGTCTGCGGCTGGCCGGTTTTTTCGATCGCGCGGACAATCTCTTCCGGCATAAACAGCAACTGCAGCCGTTGCCGCGCCGCCGCGGTGAGCGACGCATCGCCCAAATGGCGCACCGCCAGATACTCCTGCTGGGCGGCGCTCCATTCCGGGATCCATAACCGTGCCAGCGGCTGGTTCTTCTTCACCTGCTGCTGTTCGGCGCGCACATAGAGTTTTTCCACCAGCCCGTTGGCGCGGGCCGGGATCGCCTTTATTCCCCGGTCGTCGATGCTGACGGTGCCGAACGCCGCGAAACGCGGCTGCACCACCCGCTGCTCCACCGTGCCCAAACGCACGCCCAGGTTCTGCTGCTGGCGGGAACTGACGGTCACGCCGCCGTCCTGCTGCGCCTCGTCGGCATAACGCGGCGTCAGCGGCATGTCCATAAAGGGCGACTTGCCCGGTTTATCAAAACGTTGTGCCGGCGACATCGGGTCATACCAATAGAGCACCCGGCGACCGCCCTCTGCCGCCGGGTGCGGGTTGGCCTCTGCCGGCGTCATGGCCGCCCCCGGTGGCTGGCGCAGGAAATAGCCGGCGGCAAACGCGGCGCATAACGCGGCCAGGGCCAGCGCGGCGGCAATAATACGGCCGGTGGTAATACGGTTCATGACCTGTTCTCCTGCGGGATAAGATAACGAATGGCGGCCCAGCTTTGCGCCAGCTCCCGAGCGGCGCGGTTTTCAGTTTGTTCGCTTGCCAGCAGCGAGCGGCGGGCGCCCAGCAGGTCGGCGAGCGTGGCGCCGCCGGAGCGGTACTGCGCCAGCGCCAGCTGCAGCCGTTGTTTTTGCAGCGGCAGCGCCTCGTCCCGTTGCCGCAGCCAGCGGGCCTGGGCCGCCTGGTATTGGGCAACCAGGATATCCAGCTGCGCGGTATGATCCCGCAGGGTCTGCGCCAGGCGGTCGTTGGCCTCGAAGGTGCGCGACTGGTCTGCGGCATGATCTTTATCCTGGCGTTGGGACTGGAACAGCGGCAGATCGACGGTAAACATGATGCCGGCCATATCCTCGCGTCCGCTGTCGCGCTTGCCGTAATAGACTTCCACGCCGACATCCGGAATGGCCGCCACCGCCGACTGCGCCGAACGGGCCTGCGAGACTTCGGACTCGCGCCGTGCCTGCAGCACTTCGGGATGTTGATTTACTCCTTGGGCCAGCACCGCCGGGTCGGCCGGCAGGCGATCGAAGCGCGGCAGGGGACCTGCGGTCCGGATCCGGTCGATGCCGGTCAACTGCGTCAGGCGCGCCTGCGCCATCGCCACATCCCGCTGCGCGTCGGTGAGCGCATCACGCATCTCGATCACCACCAGGCGGCCGTCCAGCACCGCGCCAGCGCTGCCGCCGCCCGCTACCGCCGCCCGCTGCACCGCAATCTGCCGCTCGCTTTCCGCCAGCAGGTTGGTCGCCGCCTCGACGCCCTGCCGCGCCAGGGCCAGATCCAGCCAGGCCTGGGCGGTATCGCGCTGCAGCTGCGCGCGCAGGTTTTGATAACCGGCCGCGGTGGCGGCCGCTTCGGCGCGGAACGCGTCGGCTTTGCGTTCCCGCTTGGTGCTGCTGACGTAATCCTGCATGACGCCGATGCGTTGCATGGTCATATCTTCGCGGGTAAAGCGGCGCGCGTTGCCGCCGCCCACCGGCAGGTTATCGATGCCGAATTTCAGCTTGGGATCGGGTAATTGCGTGGCGGCGTCGGCCTCGTTTTCCAGCGCCTGTCGTTGATGGAGGTTGGCGGAAAGATCCGCTGAATAACGTTCGGCTTGGGCCAACGCCTCATCCAGGCTCATCTGCGCCGCGGGAGCCGCGGCGGAAACGAACAGCATAAGGACCAGCCACGTCCGGGGGGAGCAGGGTCGCAACATAAGGATCCTCGCTTACGGCTGGACGGGATGAATGGCGGTGAGCGCGTAGCCCTGCGCATCCTGGCGGAAGCTGAAATCCACCGGCGTTCCGGCGGCCAGCCTCCGGTCGGCCAGGTTGGCCGGCACGCTGAAGGTCATGGTCATCGGCGGCCAGTTCAGCGCCGGGATGGCCTGATGGGCGATCGCCACATGCTGGTTATCCCAACGTTTGATAATGCCGTGCGAGCGGTAGTCTGCGGGGGTGGCGTTAACATCCGACGCGGCCATCATGCCGTGATCTGGATGCATATTGGCCATATCGCCCATGCCGGCCATACCGTCGGCCAGCGCGGGAATTGTGAATACAGAGACGGCGGAGAGAAAAATAATAAATAAAGTACGCATTGAATTGATTCCTGAACATAAGTCATCCACTACCGTCGCTATCGGGCGACGGCAACCATTGGCGTTATGTCAGGATCTATAACCGGTACCGGCAGAATTGAATTTCCGCCGGCGGCCCTACAATGGGCGGGGTAAGCCAGGCGACATCCAACAGGCGCGGCGCGTCGCGCCACTCGGCCACCTGGAGATCGGTTTGGCTGGGCAGGACAGCGAAGGGCGCGTGTTGGGCATCTTTTTGCGCGGAATCCGGCACGCAGTGCTTATCGCATAATAAACCGGGCGCGGCGGCATGCTGCTGCGACGGCATATTCTCGTGCAGCATTTGTTCGTTATGCTCAAGCGCCGCCGGCAGCGCGGTGATCGGCATCGAGCACTGGTGGCTGGCAAGCGCCAGCTGGGCGTTCAGCAACAGCCAAAAGGCCAGCAGAATCAAGGCAAATACCCGCCGCCTGCGGCAGCGTAGCTTGACCATGAATTCTGTTACTGAAGCGGAGGACACGATAATTCCCTTGTTTTGCAATCCCGGTGCGTTAGGGCACCGGTCGGCTTAAGTGAACGCGAAAAACCCGGACAGCTTATTGATGCGCATCAACTTTCGCTGGATAAACAAAAAAGGACAAGGGTAATTTGCATTAACTGACAAATCCTGGGGCGAGACCGCGATGCGTTCTTTAGGGCGGCAATCCCTGCGCTATAGCCGGTTAACGACAGGATGACCGGTAGCCTGGATGCTGTGCCGGCTTGTTTAAACGACGGAAAAAGTCCTGTGGCCGGTGCATCCATGGTTGGGTTTTGCCGTGATTTCGATATCAAATCCCAAGCGGTTCAGGCAATCCATCAGCTTTTGTTCCGACATATTGAAGAATTTGCCGTTATAGAGTGCTGAAACCCGGGCCTGGGGCAGGTTCATGCGTTTGCCGGCGTCGGCCTGGTTCAACCCCAGCGCCTGGATCGCGGTGATGATCTGCAGGGCGATATCCGCTTTCAGCTTCATGTTGTCCGCATCGGGCAAATCCAGATCGGCAAAGGCATTGCCCGAACCGAGCACAAGATCCTGTTGGTTATAGTTCGCCATTTTTCATCTCCCCATAAATTTTCCTGGCCTTATCGAGGCGGCATGGTATTAACTCGATATCATGCTTGGGTGTCGCTATGCCTGTATTGGATTTTTTTGAAAACAATGCAGGACAAAGACTGCATGGAGAAACCTCAGGGTATAAACGGCGCGATAGGTATCGCCGTTATGGTTTTCGACGATGTCGAGCACACCCGCGCCATGAAAACCAGCCGGCCGCTTCGGGAATCTGGAATCCATGTTGTTATTCCTCCCTGATTACTACATAACTGATATAAAAAGCGATGTGCTTCTTTATGCGTTGATGTTTATGCGTTAATACCTTGCCGGATACGTTTAGACATAGCCGCTGTAAACCCTCGTTCGCCGCGGGCGAGAAGCAGCCATATTGGCGGTTATGAATGGTTACCGGGCCGTTTTAACATAAACCGCAGCGGGCAAAGGGGGAAATGCTGGATTGGATGATAAAGATGGAAGGTTTTTGGCAACGCCGCGCAGGTAATCCGGCAGCGTTGCATTTACCTCATTGCGGGTGATTCCAAATCTTAACGCAGATGATGCACCACCTGATTACTGCTGCCGCGCCAGATCAGCGCCGGGTCGCGCAGTTCCTGGATAAATTTGCCGTCGATCAGCACGTTGATCAAGGCGGTGAGCTGCCGCTGGGCGTCGTTTAATTCCGCCAGGGTATAACCGGTCCAGACCCAGATATCCTTGCCCGGACACTCCTCGCGCACGCGCCGCACCAAATGCAGCACGGCGGGAAGATTCTGCGGATGCAGCGGATCGCCCCCGGAGAGCGTCAGCCCCTGGCGGTGGATCCGGATGTCCCGCAAATCGGCGATAATCCGATCTTCCACGGCCGGCGTAAACGGCATGCCGGAGTTCAGCCGCCAGGTGCTTTTGTTATAACAGCCCGGACATTCATGTACGCAGCCGGCCACGAACAGGGTGCAGCGGGTGCCGGGGCCGTTAATTACATCCACCGGATAATACTGATGATAGTTCATCCTTGGTTATCCAAGCTGACCGTCGGGCAGGTGTTTTACCCGCCGTCTCACCTCTTCCTGCTTGCCGGCGTTGAACGGCCGCGCGTCCGGACTGCCGAGATAACCACACACCCGGCGGGTTACCGATACTTTGGCCGGATTGTGGTTGCCGCATTTCGGGCAGGTAAAACCCTTGCTGGTACAGGAAAACTCACCGGTGAAACCGCACTCGTAGCATTCGTCAATCGGCGTGTTGGTGCCGTAGTAGGGGACGCGGGTATAGCTGTAATCCCAAACATCTTCCAGCGCTTTCAGGTTGTGCTGCAGGTTCGGATATTCGCCGTAGCAGATGAACCCGCCGTTGGAGACCGGCGGATAGGGCGCCTCGAAATCCAGCTTGTCGTAAGGATTCACCTTCTTTTCCACGTCGAGGTGGAAGCTGTTGGTATAGTAGCCCTTTTCGGTCACGCCCTCGACGATGCCGAACTCGGCGGTGTCCAGACGGCAAAAACGGTCGCACAGGTTTTCGCTCGGCGTGCTGTACAGGCTGAATCCGTAGCCGGTCTCCTCTTTCCAGCGGTCGGTGGCCGCTTTCAGGTAGGCCACGATGGACACGGCCTTGGCGCGCAGCTCCCGATCGTCAAACACATGGGTCTGGCCGCCGAACAGGGCGTTAATGGTTTCATGCACGCCGATATAACCCAGCGAAATGGACGCCCGGCCGTTTTTGAAAATCTCGGCCACATTATCATCGGCTTTTAACCGCACGCCGCAGGCCCCTTCCATATACAGAATCGGCGCCACACGCGCCTTTACCCCGTCCAGGCGGGCGATGCGGGTCATCAGCGCTTTTTTCGCCAGCGCCAGGCGTTCGTCCAGCAGTTGCCAGAAACGGGTTTCGTCCCGTTTGGCTTCCAGGGCGATGCGCGGCAGGTTCAGGCTGATAACGCCCAGGTTGTTACGCCCGTCGTGGATCTGCTTACCGTTTTCCTCGTAAACGCCGAGGAAGCTGCGGCAGCCCATCGGGGTCTTGAACGAGCCGGTGACCTTCACCACCTGATCGTAATTGAGGATATCGGGGTACATGCGCTTGCTGGCGCATTCCAGCGCCAGCTGCTTGATATCATAGTTCGGATCGCTGAATTTGTGATTCAGGCCGTCGCGAATGGCAAACACCAGCTTCGGGAAGACCGCGGTTTTACGGTTTTTACCCAGGCCGGCAATGCGGTTGCGCAGGATCGACTGTTGGATCAGGCGCGATTCGCGGCTGGTGCCCAGGCCGAAACCAAAGGTCACGAACGGCGTCTGGCCGTTGGCGGTATGCAGGGTGTTAACCTCATACTCCAGCGACTGGAAAGCGTCGTAGCACTCTTTTTCGGTACGTGACAAGGCATAGCCTTCGGCATCGGGAATCTTCCATTGCGTGGCGGTGTTGCGATGCTTATCGTAGCTGGCGGCCACATAAGGCGCCAGGATCTCGTCAATGCGGTTAATGGTGGTGCCGCCATAGATATGGCTGGCCACCTGGGCGATAATCTGCGCGGTCACCGCGGTGGCGGTGGAGATGGAGCGGGGCGGCTCAATTTCCGCGTTGCCCATTTTGAAGCCTTTGGTCAGCATGCCTTCCAGATCGATCAGCATACAGTTGAACATCGGGAAAAACGGCGCGTAATCCAGGTCATGATAATGGATTTCGCCCCGTTCGTGGGCCAGCACCACGTCGCGCGGCAGGATATGCTGGCGCGCGTAATGCTTGGCGACGATGCCGGCCAGCAGATCGCGCTGGGTGGGGATAACCTTGCTGTCCTTATTGGCGTTTTCATTGAGCAACGCCATATTGCTTTGCTCCACCAGGCCGCGAATCTCCTGGTTCAGGCGTCCGCGCTGCTCGCGGGCGACGTCGCGATCGTGACGGTATTCGATATACAAACGGGCCAATGTCTTATGCGGACCGGCCATCAGCTGGTTTTCCACGGCGTCCTGGATATCGCGGATATCGACATGGGAGCGGGAATTCATCTGCTGGCCCACCAGGGCGGCGACGGTGGCACAGTAATCGTTATCCTGTACACCGGCGGCCTGCGCGGCGTGCATTATGGCCTGGTAAATCCTTTGCTCATCGAAATTGACCTGACAACCGTCTCGTTTGATCACTACCGGTTTCACGATGCGACTCCTTTACGCCTGATGGCGGGTTAGGTGCTACCCCTTTCGCCGACGGTTTTCCCTGCTGGTTGCGCCGGGTGCGATAACTATCGGTAGGGAAGGTAAACACTATATCTAGTTTGTTATAATGGATAATGCTACTAGATATAGATTATGAGCTACTTAAATGTAACTAAACTTGACCTAACGCAATAAAATCGACCCCTGGTCGAAGAGTTGTACAGCGTGAGTTTTAATCAAAAAAAGCAGCGTCGCGGTTTATGCTGCTGAAAATGAATCATAAAATTCGCCTGACGGCGCCAATCCGCAAAAAAATAAAAAATAAGTGGGAATTGCCCGCGAATTTTGCCATCAGGGGCAATGGAAAGGATGTATTTTAGCCGTTGCGCTAAATCCGCTGGGCCGGATGCCGTCCCGCCTTACCGTCGGCTATGCCCTTATCGGCATTCGCCGCGCGCACTGCGGGGATAATGCCGGCCGCAGCGAAGCCAGAGGGCGGGGCGGTTCACCCCCGTAGCCAGTAAACCGCCTCATAAGGCCGCAGCGTCAGCGGCTGCGGCGCATGCGGCGTATCCCCATAATTGCTGATAAGCCGCCGCCATGGCCCGCCGCGGGCTATTGCCGGCCGCCATTGTTGCGGTTGGCGGCTCAGGTTGGCCAGCACCAGCAGGCGCTGGCCGCGCCAGGCGCGTCGGTAATGCCATAACGCGGGATGCGCCGGGCACAAATCGCGGTAGTCCCCTTCCGTCAGGATAGCCAGGGTCTTGCGTAATCCGATCAGTTGCTGATAACAATAAAATATCGAATCCGCATCGGCCAGCGCGGCCTGCGCGTTGATGCGATCGGCATTGCCGGCGCAGGCAATCCAGGGTGTGCCGGAGCTGAACCCGGCATTAACGCCGTTATCCCATTGCATCGGCGTGCGGCTGTTATCGCGGGAACGGGCGGCCAGGACGCCAAGCGTCTGTTCGCGCGCGATGCCCCGCGCCGTGGCGTCGGCGTACATATTCAGGCTTTCGATATCGCGGTATTCTTCAATCGCGGCAAATCCTGGGTTGGTCATGCCCAACTCCTCGCCCTGGAAGATAAACGGCGTCCCCTGCATGCCGTGCAGCGCCATGGCCAGCATCTTGGCCGACGCGACCCGCAGTTCGCCCTCGTCGCCGAAGCGGGACACAATGCGCGGCTGATCGTGGTTGCACCAGAACAGCGTATTCCACGCCCGATGGTGCATGCCCCGCTGCCAGCGGTTGAAGATTTGCTTGAGCAGGACGAAGTCCGGCATTGCCGGCGCCCATTTTTCGCCGCCGGCGTAATCCACCTTAAGATGGTGGAAATGGGCGGCCATTGACAGCTGTTCGCCGTCGATATTGGCGTAATGCCGGCATTTTTCCAGGGAAGTGGACGACATTTCGCCCACCGTCATCAGGCCAAGCGGCGTAAAGATTTCCCGGTTCATCTCGCGCAAATAGTCCTGCGCCCGCGGCAGGTCGGTATAAAAAGGCCGGCCGTCGCCCTCGGGCGCATCGGGCAGCTGTGGGTGCTTGGCTATCACGTTGATCACGTCCAGGCGCAGGCCGTCGATACCGCGCCCGGCCCAAAACCGGCAAATATTTTTCAGCTCCTCGCGCAGCGGCGGATGATCCCAGTTCAGGTCCGCCTGCTCGCGGGAATAAAGATGCAGATAATATTGCCCGCCCGGCTCCGGCTGGTGCCAGGCGCTGCCGCCGAATTTGGACAACCAGTTGTTGGGCGGGCCGTCGCCCTGGCCGTCGCGCCAGAAATAATAGCGGCGGTAGGGGCCGTGCGGGTCTTTCGAGGCGATAAACCAGGGATGGGAGGTGGAAGTGTGGTTAAGCACCATATCCATAATAATGCGCATGCCTCGCCGGTGGGCGCCGGCCACCAGCGCCTCGAAATCCGCCATGGTGCCGTAGGCCGGGTCGATGGCGTAATAATCGGCGATGTCATAGCCGCTGTCCACCTGCGGGGATATATAGATAGGCGTTAGCCAAAGGGCATCCACCCCCAGCAGGCGCAGATAATCCAGGCGCCGGGTAATCCCGGACAGATCGCCTGAGCCGTTGCCGGTGCTGTCCTGGAAACTCTTTGGATAAATCTGGTAAATCACGGCGTTGCGCCACCAGGACGTCCTCATGGGCGTTGTCCGCCATGGTGGCGGCCGCTTGCGGCCGGGGTCGGTGCGCCGGTATTTCTAGGTATGTCGATGCGCTTGTCTCCCTGATGTTTTCCGTCGTGAAGGTATACCGAACGTGGCATCAGCCGGTCAATACGGGTTTTTATTGCCGGGTGCTGCGAATAAAAACGATAAATTAATGTCGTTTATTATGCGTTGAGGTTGGTGGCCGTATATTCCGCAGTGAATAAACGTCGCAGCCCGCAATAAATGCCCTGCGTTGACGTTACCTACCCTAAAGAAGTTGCCGCGCCAGGGACAGTAGTTTCGTTATCCCACCGGCGGATTTGTCGGCAATAGCCTGTTTTTTGTTTCTCACCGGAGGTGGATCACCCGTATGGACCCCATACCTAATCCTGATTGTTATTCGCCCACCCGGTAAAGCCTTCCGCTTTTTTTGCGTCTGCCTTACCGGATGATAAACGGTAGGCAGGAGCAATACGCTTCTGCTGCTTAGACTTTTTGCCCTTTCCCGGTACGTCCCGGCGCGGCAAGGAAGACAGCATCATGATCAAAATTTACGCACGCCAACTCTTCACGCGGTTCTACCGCCACCTTCCCCGTCGCCTGTTCCAGCGGGACCTGATGCTGGACGGGTTGAAAACCAACGCCCGGCGCGGCGTGCCGGCCGCCCTGGCCCGCATCTGCCTGGAATGCGCCCAGGCCAGCGTGCCGGCGCTCTATATGCGTTTTGCCAGCCGGCCGCAGGGCCTGGACGAGGCGGAAGCCGCCGCCGCGCGCCGGCGATACGGCCTTAACAACGTTGCCGCCGAGCAGCCGCTAACCTGGCGGCGGCACTTATGGGCGTGCTACCGCAACCCGTTTAATATCCTGCTGACGGTGCTGGGCATCGTTTCCTACGGCACCGACGACACTATCGCCGCCGTGGTGATTGCCCTGATGGTGATGATTGCCACCCTGCTTAATTTTATCCAGGAGGCGCGCTCCAACAGGGCCGCCGACGCGCTCAAGGCCATGGTCAGCAATACCGCCACGGTACTGCGCGCGGGCCGGCCGGACGGCGGCGTTTATCACGAAATCGCCATGGATCAACTGGTGCCGGGGGATATCGTTAAACTGGCGGCCGGGGATATGATCCCAGCGGATTTGCGCCTCCTCCAGGCCCGCGATCTGTTTATCGGCCAGGCGGCGTTGACCGGCGAGGCGCTGCCGGTGGAAAAAAAGGCCGGGGCGCTAAACGATCGGCCAACCAACCCCCTGGAGTGCGGCAACCTGTGTTTTATGGGCACCAACGTGATCAGCGGCACGGCGCTGGCGATGGTGATTGGCACCGGCGACCGCACCTGGTTCGGCCAACTGGCCGAACAATCCACGTCGCAATGCGCGCCGCCAAACGCTTTCCAACTGGGCATCAGCCGCGTCAGCTGGCTGCTGATCCGCTTTATGCTGGTGATGACGCCGGTGGTGCTGCTGGTCAACGGGTTCACCAAGGGCGACTGGTGGGAAGCGGCGCTGTTCTCGCTTTCGGTGGCGGTCGGCCTGACGCCGGAAATGCTGCCGATGATCGTCACCTCGTCCCTGGCGAAAGGCGCGGTGCAGCTCTCGCGCCAGAAGGTGATTGTCAAACGGCTGGACGCCATCCAGAATTTTGGCGCGATGGATATCCTGTGCACCGATAAAACCGGCACCCTGACCCAGGATAAAATCGTGCTGGCCAGCCATATCGATGCGTTCGGCCATCGCAGCGAGCGGGTGTTGGAAAACGCCTGGCTCAACAGCCACCACCAGACCGGCCTGAAAAACCTGCTGGACAAAGCGGTGCAGGAAAAAATGGCCGATGACGCCGCCGGACCGGCGTTGGCGCGGTGGCGCAAAATCGACGAGATCCCGTTTGACTTCGAACGGCGCCGGATGTCGGTGATCGTCGCCGATGGCGGCGGGCAGGCGCACCTGATCTGCAAAGGGGCGCTGGAGGAAATGCTCGGCGTATGCAGCCGGGTGCGGCACGGCGACCAGATCGTACCGCTCAGCGCCGGGTTGCTGGCACAAATCGGCGAGGTGACCGCCGGGCTTTCCCTACAGGGCCTGCGCGTGGTGGCGGTGGCCGCCCGCCCGGTGGCCGCGGATCGCGGCGACTTCAGCCGGCTGGACGAGTCGGACCTGATCCTCGAAGGATATATCGCCTTTCTCGACCCGCCGAAAGAGAGCGCCGCGCCGGCGCTGGAGGCATTGGCCAAACATGGCATTCAGGTCAAGATCCTCACCGGCGACAACGAACGGGTGGCCGCCAAGGTGTGCCGCGATGTGGGCCTGTCGGTCAACCGGATGCTGACCGGCGATGAGATCGAAGGGATGGACGATCGGCAACTGGGGCTTATCGCCCGCGTGACCACGGTATTCGCCAAACTGACGCCGCTGCAAAAGGCGCGCATAGTCAGCGCCCTGCGCCGCGATGGGCACGTGGTGGGGTTTATGGGCGACGGCATTAACGACGCGCCGGCGCTGCGCGCCGCGGATATCGGCATCTCGGTGGATTCCGCGGTGGATATCGCCAAGGAAGCGGCCGACATCATCCTGCTGGAAAAAAGCCTGATGGTGCTGGAGGAGGGGGTTATCGAGGGTAGGCGCACCTTTGTCAATATGATGAAGTATATCCGCATGACCGCCAGCTCCAACTTCGGCAACGTCTTCAGCGTGCTGGTGGCCAGCGCTTTCCTGCCCTTCCTGCCGATGCTGCCGCTGCACCTGCTGGTGCAGAACCTGATTTATGATATCTCGCAAATCGCCATCCCGTTCGACAAGGTGGACGAGGAACAGTTGCGGCGGCCCCAAGGCTGGCGCAGCGGCGAGCTGGGGCGCTTTATGGTGTTTTTCGGCCCCATCAGCTCAATCTTCGATATTTTGACCTTCGGCCTGATGTGGTGGGTGTTCAAGGCCAATACGCAGGAGCAGCAGGGTTTGTTCCAGACCGGCTGGTTTGTGGTGGGCGTGCTGTCCCAGACGCTGATCGTCCATATGCTGCGGACCCGCAAAATCCCGTTTTTGCAGAGCCGGCCGTCCTGGGCTCTTGGCGTCACCACCCTGGCGGTGATGATGGCGACCATCGGCATGACCTTTACGCCGGTGGCGGGATTCCTGCACCTCCAGGCGCTGCCGGGCGGCTACTGGCCGTGGCTGGTGGCCATCCTTGCCGGTTATATGGCGCTGGTCCAGTCGATGAAAGGCTGGTATGTGCGCCGGTATGGCTGGCAATAGCCTCTAATCCGGTAACATTGCCATGCAAAAAAATAGTGGGGGTTAAACATGAAAATAGACAGTGTCTGTTGCCCTTGTCCAGCCACGACACACGACCCCAACGGGGATATCGATAGCCGCTCCCCTGCTTCCCGCGAGACGGATATCGATAATTTCTCCCCCGCGTCCTATCGGGGACGCGATATCATTTTGATCAATCCCATCGGCGGGGGAAACGGCGATCGCGCCCTTGCCGGCAAGATCTCATCTAGTCTGTCCGCGGAAGGCTGCCGTGTCAGCCTTCCGCCGGTTAATTGCCGCAACGATGCGGATTACTGGAAATGGATTGCATTGTCTCGCCGCGCGCGCGGTTACCCCCAGCGGAATTTAACGCGGCCAATGAAAATTTTAACAGAAAAATCAGTGGCATGTATGCCACCGATCATATTCAGGCCCTGGCTCGACCGCCGCAAACCGCATCCGGCCCGGAGCCAGCTCCGCGGCCTGGGTCAGTCCACCGCCAGCTGTAGCGGCGGCAGTTGCAGGAAGGTGTTAAGCAGACCCTCGGCCCAGGCTTTGCGGATGGTGGCAAAATAGGGATGTTGTTCGGTAATGCGATACTGCTCGTCGCTGGCAAAGCTGTCGCGGCGGTAGATCATCACATCCAGCGGCAGTCCCACCGACAGGTTGCTGCGCAGCGTTGAATCAATGGAAATCAGCGCGCAGCACATGGCCTGTTCCAGGGTGGTGTCATAGGACAGCACCCGATCGATAATCGGTTTGCCGTATTTGCTTTCGCCAATCTGGAAGTAGGGGGTATCTTCCGTGGCCTCGATAAAGTTGCCTTCAGGATAGATATGGAACAGCCTGGGCCCTTCGCCGGCGATCTGCCCGCCCAGCAGGATGCTGCAGCTGAAATCGGTGCTGGAGCCGCTTTGCTGGGCGCTGCTGTCGCGGAAAATCACCTCGCGCACCGTTTCGCCAATCAGGCCGGCGGCGTCGAACAGCGTCGGCACGGTCAGCAGGTTCGGCCGCTCCGCATCCCCGGCGCGCAGCCGCAGCAGGTTGATGATGCTCTGGGTGGTCGCCAGGTTGCCGGCGCTTTGCAGCACCAGCGTGCGCTCGCTGTCCTGATGCAGCACATGCAGTTTGCGAAAGGTCGAGATATGATCCACTCCGGCATTGGTACGGGAGTCGGAAGCAAACACCAGTCCGCCCGACAGGCGCATCGCCACGCAGTAGGTCATAGCACTATATCCTCGTAGAACCCGTTATTGTTGTTGGCCACCGGCTTGGCTTTCCTCGGTTTGCTCCACCGTCGCCTCCGAAAACATTTCTTCGTAGCCGCCGCCGATACGCGAGCCGCGCACCGGGCAGGCATCGAGATAATCGAAGCCGACCGCCAGCTTAAGGTGCTGGCTGGGGTTGCAGGTGTTATTGGTAATATCGAAACTTTGCCAATGTTCATTCAGCCACACTTCCACCCAGGCGTGCATCGCCACGTGTTTGGTGTCTTCGCTGTAAATATAGCCGCTGACGTAGCGCGCGGGAATATGCAGGCTGCGGCAACAGGCCAGGAACACATGGGCATGATCCTGACAGACTCCATGCCGGGCGGCAAATACTTTCGCGGCCGAATCCTGCACCTGGGTGGCGCCGGGGGTGTAGGGCATGCGTTCGCGCAGCTCGGCCATCAGCTCGCGCAGGCTCTCGTCCGCGGCCTGCGCGCGGTAATAACGCGCGGCGAAGGCGCGGATGGCCTCGTCCGCCTGCGTCAGCGGGCTTGAACGTAAAAACACCAGCGGCGACAGCGGGCCGCATTCCTCCAGGATCTCCTCGCTGTTATCGGCAATTTCCACCACCCCTTTGGCGCGGATGGCGATCACCTCATGAGGTCTGTCGAGGGTCAGCACATGCTGCAAATTGCCGAAACCGTCGATAACCTGCGTCGCCTGCTCCGGCAGGTTCAGCGACCATTCCACAATTTGTTGCCGGGCGGTATTCTGCGGCGTCAGGCGCAGATATTGCGTACTGAATTTGACTTCATGATCGTAGCGATAGTGGGTCAGGTGATCGACGGCCAGTTTCATAACGCCTCCAGATACGTATGGTTAATGCTTTCCGCCAGCGCGTTTATCTTGGCCTGGAATTGCATCATATAGGCCTGCAAACCCAGTTCCAGCACCTCATCCAGCGTGCTGAAGCGCAGCTCCACGTTCAGGGTATGGGCCAGCCGCCGGGGCACGTTGGCCCGCTGGCCGCCGATGCGCTCCAACTGCTGCACCACGTCGCCCACGCAGGCGCGCAGGGAGCGCGGCATATCGTTGCGCAGCACCAGCAGCTCGGCCACCGTTTCGCGGCTGACGGGATGTTTATACAGGCTGTGGTAGGCCTCGCGGGCGCTGACCGCGCGCAGCAGGGTATCGAGGCGATAGTATTCGCGCACCGGATCGGAGTCGGCATCCAGCTGCTGATCCTTGACGCCCAGCAATTGCGCCGTGGCGTAGGCGCGCTCGATAAGCGTGCCGAGGCGGATAAAACATAGGGCGTCGTTACGCAGCAGGGTGCCGAACATGGCGCCGCGGAACAGGTGCGCCCGCTCCTTGACCCAATCGAAAAACGCGTCGGTGCCCACCTTGGCCACGCCTTTGCTGCGCATCAGCTTCATCTCGATCCAGGTGGCGTTAATGCTTTCCCATACCTCCGACGACAGGCTGCCGCGCACCGCATGGGCGTTGTTCCACGCCACCTCGAAGCAACTGTAGATGCTGCTGGGATTGCGCGGATCCAAAGCAAAAAAGTTCAGCAGATTTGCCATGTTGAGGCGGGGATAATGCTCTTCAAACAGCTGGTGGGTGCCGGTCAGGTTAAGCGGCAGGGTTAAATCCTCGTTTTGCTGGCTGCGGATCGGCATCAGCGACAGTTTATAGGTCACGTCCAATACCCGGGCAATGCTTTCGGCCCGTTCCAGGTAACGGGCCATCCAATAGAGTTCGCTGGCGGTTCTGCTTAGCATTCGTCGTCCTCCATAATCCAGGTATCCTTGGTGCCGCCGCCCTGGGACGAGTTCACCACCAGCGAACCGGCGTTAAGCGCCACCCGGGTCAGCCCGCCCGGCACCAGCCGCACCTCGTCGCCGGTCAGGGCGAACGGGCGCAGGTCGATATGGCGCGGCGCCAGGCCTTCCTCCACGAAGGTAGGGCAGGTGGACAGCGCCAGCGTCTCCTGGGCAATATAATTGCCCGGGTTGGCCAGTAGCCGCTGGCGGAATTCGGCCAGCTCCGCCCGCGAGGCTTTCGGCCCCACCAGCATGCCGTAGCCGCCGGCGCCGTGGACTTCTTTCACCACCAGCTTTTCCAGATTGGCCAGCACATAGGACAGGGCGCCCGGATCGCGGCACTGCCAGGTGGGGATATTGCCGAGGATCGGCTCCTCGGAGAGGTAAAAACGGATCATCTCGGGCACGTAGGGATAGATGGACTTATCATCCGCCACCCCGGTGCCCAGCGCGTTGGCCAACACCACGCCGCCGGCGCGGTACACCGACAGCAGTCCCGGCACGCCAAGGCTGGAGTCGGCGCGAAAGGCCAGCGGATCGATATAGGCGTCGTCGATACGCCGGTAAATCACGTCCACCTTGCACGGACCCTCGGTGGTGCGCATAAAGACCGCGCCCTGTTTAACAAACAGGTCGGCGGCCTCCACCAGCTCCACCCCCATCTGCTGCGCCAGGAAACTGTGCTCAAAGTAGGCGCTGTTAAAACGCCCCGGCGTCATTACCACCACCGTCGGATCTTCCACCGCCGTGCTTTCGCGCAGGGTTTGCAGCAGGTCAAAGGGATAACGTTCGATGGGGGCGATATGCTGGCTGGCAAACAGGTCCGGATAGAGCCGCATCATCATTTTACGGTTTTCCAGCATATACGAGACGCCGGACGGGGTGCGCAGGTTATCCTCCAGGACGTAATAATGCCCATCGCTATTGCGCACCATATCGGTGCCGACAATGTGCGCATAGGTATTATTGTGCAGATCCACCCCGTGCATGCAGGGTTGGTACTGTTCGTTGGCCAGTACCTGTTCCGTCGGCACTATGCCCGCCTTGAGGATGTTCTGCCCGTGGTAGATATCATAAAGGAACGCGTTCAGGGCTTTTACCCGCTGGCGGATGCCGCGATCCATCCAGGCCCACTCCTTGGCCGGGATAATGCGCGGCACGCTGTCAAAGGGGATTAACCGCTCGGTGCCGCCCTCTTCTCCGTAGACGTTAAAGGTAATGCCCACCCGGTGGAACAGCAGCTCGGCCTCTTCCTTTTTCTGCTGGATGGCCTGCCGGTCGGCCTGCTGCAGCCATTGCCAGTACGCGCCATAATGGCCGCGATGCCCTCCGCCGGCCAACAGCATCTCATCAAAAAAAGGCGACCCGGAAAGATTTATTTTAATCATCTGTTTACCTTTGCTGGCCCATCAACGCTGATAACAGCTCCATGCATAAAGCGCGCCAGCCTAAGGACCACGGCCATAGGAAAAAACAACGCAATGCAACACCGGGTTGCATTATTTTAGTGCGCCCCGGCAAATGCAGCGGGTTTATTCCCCAAAATAGGGCGGGGTAACTAATCCGAATCGTCGGTATATACGCTTGCTATATACAAATAGGACGTATATTTTGATGAAGAAATAAGCTAAATGAGATGTTTGTATGACCTACAGCACAGTTTTTATCAATAATCGCACTCAGGCAGTACGAATACCCGCCGAATTACGCTTTGCCGACGAAGTCAAAATCGTTAATGTCAGGGTGGTCGGAAACGAACGCATTATCTCCCCCGCGCAAAATATCTGGGATAGCTTCTTTTTGACCGACCCGCCGGTGTCCGAGGATTTTCTTGAGCACAGGCCTTCTCAAGAACAACCGAAGCGTGAGTCCTTTTAATGTATAAATATATGCTCGATACCAACTTTGTTATCTACGTCATTAAGCGGCGTCCGATGGAAATGCTGGAATTATTTAATGCCAATGCGGGACGAATGGTTATTTCGTCCATCACGCTGGCCGAGCTGTTATATGCCGCCGAAATAAGCGCGGACGTGGCGCGAAATTACCAGGCGGTGGAGAATTTTGCCTCGCGCATGGAGGTCCTGGGCTACAGCGCCAAAGCGGCCAGACATTTTGGCGATATCCGGGCTAACCTGGAACGCGCGGGCACCCCGATTGGGGTAAACGATGTCCATATCGCGGCGCACGCCCGCAGCGAGGGTTTTGTGGTGGTTACCAGCAATACCCTTGAATTTAAACGGGTTGACGGCCTGCTGGTGGAAAACTGGATTAACTGATCCCGCTTTCAGGCGCGCCAGGGCCGGCGCGCCCGTGATGGCTTAGCTACGCACGGCAATCGCTTCTATTTCAATCTGCACGTCTTTTGGCAGACGCGCCACTTCCACGCACGAGCGCGCCGGGAACGGGGCGTTATGTTCCTTGAAAAACGCCTCATAGGCGGCATTGACGGTGCCGAAGTCGTTTAGATCCTTCACAAATACCGTGGTTTTAATAATATCAGCCACTTTCAGGCCGGCGGCTTCCACAATCGCTTGCACGTTCTCCAGCGATTGGCGAGCCTGCGCCGCGATATCATCCGCCACCAGGCCGGTTTTCGGGTTAATCGGGATCTGGCCGGACGTAAACAGCATATTGCCGAGATCGACCGCCTGAACGTAGGGTCCGATGGCTGCCGGTGCGTTTTCAGTATTGATAATACGGGACATGCTGTCTCCTGGTGTTGATAAGCGAGGGAAAAAAGCGTTGCCGGCCATTATAAGGACTAAATCGGCGCGTGCACAGATCAGGCGTTTTGGATAACCGCCTGATGCTCGAACTCTTTTTCACAATATTTGCATTTCAGATGCACCTGGTTGCCGCGGCTTTTTACCGTAAAGCCCGAGGCCACCGGCTCGCTGCGGCTGATGCAGTTACTGTTGGGGCAGGTCAGCACACCGTCGATACGATCCGGCAGCGACAGGGTCAGCTTGCGCACCACCTCGTAATTATCGATACGGTTGACGGTGGCATGGGGAGCGTACATGGCCAACTGGTTCGCCTGCTGTTCGGTGAGGAACACGTTCTCGATCTTGATCAGGTCTTTTTTGCCCAACTGGTTAGAGGGCAGGTTTAACCCGATGGTAATGCGCTGATCGGTGGCGGTCAGCTTAAACAGGGTCAGCAGCTTAAAGCCGACCTGCGCCGGAATATGGTCGATGACCGTGCCGCGATTGATTGCCTCGACCTGCAGTTTATTATCCTGAGTCATCATTTCCCCCTTAGCCTGCCAGTTGATCGTTTAATACCAGGGATAATAACGCCTGGCGCGCGAATATGCCGTTGCCGGCCTGCTGGAAATAATACGCGTAGGGCGTGGCGTCCACCTCGTGGGCGATTTCATCCACCCTGGGCAGCGGGTGCAGCACCTTGAGATTATCGCGCGCCTTAAGCAAATCGACGGCGCGCAGCACAAACTGGGCCTTAACGTTGGCGTATTCCGATGGATCCAGCCGTTCTTTTTGCACCCGGGTCATATACAGTATATCCAACTGCGGCATAACCTCTTCAATGGTGGGATGCACGCTGTAGGCGATGCCTTTTTCCGCCAGCATGTTCAGGATATAGGCGGGCATCGCCAGCGCTTCGGGGGCGATAAGAAAGAAGTGGTTGCCGTCAAACTTGGCCAGCGCCTGGGTCAGCGAGTGGACGGTGCGGCCGTATTTCAGATCGCCGACCATCGCCACGTTGAGATTATTCAACCGCCCCTGCGTTTCCTGGATGGTAAACAGGTCCAGCAGGGTCTGGGTAGGATGCTGGTTGGCGCCGTCGCCGGCGTTCAGGATGGGGATGCCGCCGGAAAACTCAGTGGCCAGCCGGGCGGCCCCCTCCTGCGGATGGCGCATCACTATGGCGTCGACGTAGGTGCTGATAACCGAAATGGTATCCGCCAGGGTTTCGCCCTTTTTGCCCAGCGACGTATTGCCGGCGTCCGAGAACCCCACCACCGAGGCGCCCAGGCGGTGGATCGCGGTTTCAAACGACAGCCTGGTGCGGGTGGAGGCTTCAAAAAAACAGCTGGCCACCACTTTATGTTTCAACAGCTCCGGCTGCGGGCGGGCTTTCAGGTCGGCTGCGGTGTGCAATACCAGCTCCAGCTCCTCGCGGTTCAGGTCATTAATGGAAATGATGTGTTTTTGATAAAGGGGGTTAGCCATGTATTTCCTCCTTACGGATGTCGGTGACGCCGTGCCTGACGCAAGTGTAGGTCGCACCCGGGATAGCGCGCAAAAAAAAGCCCCTCAACGAGGGGCCTGATACTGAATCCTGATACCGAATAATAATGGGCAACGGGAGCAACAACGGCAGTTGGCTGCCGACGGGCAGGCGGCGATAATCATAGGCATCAAAAATCACGGTGCTGTTCATTGATCCTCCCGGCAAACTGCCCGGAATTATACGCGCGTGCCGGGACACTTCAAGCGTAAAAACGCCGATATTTATCAATAAGCAAACGGTTGGCTTGCTAATCAAAATAAGTGTTAAATAACTCTCACTTTTTGAACGCTGAATGTTTTACAATGAAACGCTATTTCAATTTAAGGAAAAGTTATGATTACCGGAAATATCCATCACCTGGAACTCGTGCCCTATCTGCCCGCCAAGCTGCGTGAAGCCATCGAATACGTCAAACAACACATCACCGCCGAGACGCCGCTGGGCAAGCATGATATCGAAGGCAACCAGGTGTTTGTCCTGATCTCCAACGACAGCACCGAACCGGTGGAAAAACGCCGCGCCGAATTCCATGCCAAATACCTGGACATCCAGATTGTGCTGAACGGCGAGGAAGGGATGACCTTCAGCAACCTGCCTGCGGGCAAGACCGACACCGACTGGCTGGCGGATAAGGATATTGCTTTCCTGGGCGCGGGCGCGCAGGAAAAACAGTTTGTGATGCAGGCGGGCGACTTTGTGGTGTATTACCCCGGCGAAGTGCATAAACCGCTGTGCGCGGTCGGCGCGCCGGCCCACGTGCGTAAAGCGGTGGTGAAAATCGATACCGCGCTGGTACGCTGACAGCCCGCGCGGGCTTAAGCGCCGGGCGCGCTTAAGCCGCAACAGACCCGTTGGCCCCCAATGCCGCGTTGCAGCGGCGCAAACGTCTGGCTGCCTTAATCCCGCGCCAGCGTCGCCACCATGACCGCTTTGATGGTGTGCAGCCGGTTTTCCGCCTGATCGAATACCACGCTGTACTCCGATTCAAACACGTCGTCGGTCACCTCCATGCCGCCGGCCAGGTCGTACTGTTCGGCCATCTGCCTGCCAATCACAGTCTGGTCGTCATGGAACGCGGGCAGACAATGCAGGAATTTTACCTGCGGATTGCCGGTAAGCCGGATCATCGGCATATTGACCTGATAGGGACGCAGCAGGGCGATGCGTTCTCCCCAGATGGCCTTATCCTCGCCCATCGAAACCCACACATCGGTGTAGATAAAATCCACGCCCCGCACGCCCGCGGCGATATCCTCGGTCAGGGTAATATTGCCGCCGCGCTGCTGCGCGAGCGCGCGGCAGCGGGCCACCAGCCGTTGATCCGGCCAGCAGGCGCTGGGCGCCACCAGGCGCATGTCCAGGCCGGTCAGCGCCGCCGCTTCCAGCATGCTGTTGCCCATATTGTTGCGGGCATCGCCCACATAGGCAAACGCCATCTGGGGAAAGGTTTTCCGCGGCAGGTGCTCCTGCATGGTCAGCAGATCGGCCAGTAACTGGGTCGGATGGAATTCGGTGGTTAACCCATTCCATACCGGCACGCCGGCATATTGCGCCAGTGTCTCGACGATCTCCTGACCGTAACCGCGATACTGAATGCCGTCATACAGCCGGCCCAGGACACGGGCGGTATCCTTGATGGATTCCTTATGGCCAATCTGGCTGCCGCTCGGCCCGAGGTAGGTGACGCGCGCGCCCTGGTCGAAAGCGGCGACTTCGAAAGAGCAGCGGGTACGGGTCGAGTCTTTTTCGAAGATGAGCGCGATATTCTTACCGGCCAGGCGCGGTTTTTCCCGTCCGGACTGTTTTTCCCGTTTCAGGCTGGCGGCCAGCGCCAGTAAATCGAGGATCTCGGCGGGCGTGAAATCAAATAACTTCAGGAAATGGCGGTGATAGAACTGGCTCATAGGCAGTGTTCTCCGGACTTAATCAACGGTAAATTGAATTTAAATTCACTTTATATGTATGAATATTCAATTTCAAGTATTGATATCATTTCTTTCATGTTTAAGCTGGAGCCTTACCCGTGGCTGTGGGAAAATAGGTTCCTAACAGGCCGACCGACGCATTGAGGATTGAGGGCATGGCACATCAATTTCTGGAAGAGCAGCGTGATGAAACACGTTTGATTATCGAAGAGCTGCTGGAAGATGGAAGCGATCCGGAAGCGCTTTACACCATTGAACACCACCTGTCCGCCGAAAACTTCGATACGCTGGAGAAAGCCGCGGTCGAAGCCTTCAAGCTGGGCTACGAAGTGACCGATGCCGAAGAGCTGGAAGTCGAGGACGGCTCCGTGCTGATGTGCTGCGACGCCATCAGTGAAATAGCGCTGAACGCGGAGCTTATCGACACCCAGGTCGAACAGTTGTTTACCCTGGCCGAACGCCTGGGAGTCAACTATGACGGCTGGGGCACCTATTTTGAAGACGGTGAGGACGACGAAGAAGGTGAGGACGACGACGACGACAGCGAAGACGGCGTGGACGGTTCCGCTCCACCGGCGCGCGGCCTTCTCGATCAGGACGACAACGGCACCCGCCACTAACCGCCCGCCCTGTTCAACTGAACAGCTTTACCGGCATAACGCCTTTTCAGCCCGCCGCGCTGGTGCCTGTGGTGTTTCAGGCCGGCCGTTCCAGTCCAGTGCTAATCCATGGTAAGCCGCCCGGCCGTTCAGCCCAGCGGCTTAAGCATCGTCACTTCACAATCCACATGGCCGGTATTGCCCATCGATCCGTCGATATGCGCAAATCCCAGCCGTTCATACAGGGCAATGGCGCGGGTCAGGGTGGCGGTGGTTTCCAGGTAGCAGTGGCTAAACCCCTGGGCGCGGGCAAAGTCCAGCGCCTTAAGCGCCAGCTCATGGGCCAGTCCGCGCCCGCGCAGGATGGATAAAAAATACATCTTCTGCAATTCACAGATGCCTTCGTCCGCGCCGGCCAGTGGTGCAATGCCGCCGCCGCCGGCGATGCGTCCTTCAAACTCAATCACCCAATAGGCGCTCTTGGGCTGGCTGTAGAGCTGATACAGCTTATCCAGGTTCGGGTCCGAGACGGTATAGCCTTTATCCGCCGTCAGGCCGAACTCGGCCGATACCTGACGAATGACGTCGGCAATGGCATGGTTATCTTCCGGCGTGATGGGGCGCACCAGAATATTGACTGAAGTTGCTGTGGACATTGTCATTACCCAGGAAAAAGAAACGAATCGTTCTGGTTTATTGTTATGAGTAATATCATCGCGCATGCCGACGATGCAAACAAATTAAACGGAGGTTAAACCTCCGTGCGGGTAGCGAAGGCCCAACGCCTTGGTCGTTGGGCTAATCCGCCCGCGTAATAGCGGCGTGGTCCATTACAAATTGGCGATGGTCGCCTGCTGTTCCAGCAGCTTGGCCTTGGCGTCGGCATAGCCCGCCAATTTCTCCCGCTCCTTCGCCACCACCGCTTCCGGCGCGCGGGCGACAAAACCTTCGTTGGACAGCTTGCCCTCGATGCGCCCGATCTCGGTGTCGATTTTCAGCACTTCGTTTGCCAGCCGGTCCAGCTCCAGGGCCTTGTCGATAATGCCGGCCATGGGGATAAGCAGTTCGCCTTCCTCCACCAGCTTGACGATGGACACCGGACCCTTCTCGCCGTCCGCCAGGATATCCAGGCTGTGCAGCCGCGCCAGCGTCTGGATAAAGTTCTTGTTATCCGCAATTCGCCGGCGGGTCAGCGGCGTGGCGCCACGCACCAGCACCTCCAGCGGTTTGCCGGGGGCGATATTCATTTCGCTGCGAATGGTGCGCACGGCGATGATCAACTGCTTGATCCACTCCACGTCCGCCAGCGCCCGCGCGTCGTCCAGGGTGGCGTCAAACTGCGGGAAGGCTTGCAGCATCAGCGTATCGTCGCTGATGCCTTTAAGCACTTTCACCCGCTGCCAGATGGTTTCGGTAATAAAGGGCACGATGGGATGCGCCAGGCGCAGCAGGCCTTCGAGCACGTCCACCAGGGTATGACGGGTGCCGCGCAGCTCGGTTTCGCCGCCGCCGGTCATCACTGGTTTAGTCAGCTCCAGGTACCAATCGCAGAACTGGTTCCAGGTGAAGTCGTACAGGATATTGGCCGCCATATCAAAACGATAGCCATCGAGCGCGTCGCGATAGGCTTTAACCGTACGGTTGAATTCCGCCAGGATCCAGCGATCCGCCAGCGACAGGCTCATCACGCCGCCCCGTTGGCCACAGTCCTGATCCTCGGTGTTCATCAGCACAAAACGACTGGCGTTCCACAGCTTATTACAGAAGTTGCGATACCCTTCCAGGCGCTTCATATCCCAGTTGATATCGCGGCCGGTGGAAGCCAGCGCCGCCAGGGTAAAACGCAGCGCGTCGGTGCCGTGCGGCTCGATGCCCAGCGGGAACTGTTTTTCGGTGCGCTTGCGGATTTTATCCGCCAGCTGCGGCTGCATCATATTGCCGGTGCGTTTTTCGATAAGCTCCGGCAGCGAAATACCGTCCACCATATCCAGCGGGTCGATAACGTTGCCTTTGGATTTCGACATCTTCTGGCCTTCGTCGTCGCGGATAAGGCCGGTCATGTACACGGTCTTGAACGGTACCTGCGGGCGCCCCCGTTCGTCCTTGACGAAATGCAGGGTCAGCATGATCATGCGGGCAATCCAGAAGAAGATAATATCAAAGCCGCTCACCAGCACGCTGGTGGGATGGAAGGTCTTCAGCGCGGCGGTCGGCTCCGGCCACCCCAGGGTGGAGAACGTCCACAGTCCCGAGGAGAACCAGGTATCCAGCACGTCCTCGTCCTGGCGCAGCACCACCGAGGCATCCAGGTGGTTTTCGCGGCGCACTTCGGCCTCGTCGCGCCCGACATAGACCTTGCCGGCGGCGTCGTACCAGGCCGGGATACGATGCCCCCACCAGAGCTGGCGGGAGATACACCAGTCCTGGATATCGCGCATCCAGCTGAAATACATATTTTCATACTGCTTCGGCACGAACCGGATGTCGTCGTTTTCCACCGCCTCGATGGCCACCTTGGCCAGCGGCGCGGTACGCACATACCACTGATCGGTCAGCATGGGTTCAATCACCACGCCGCCGCGATCGCCGTAAGGCACGGTCAGGGCATGGGGTTTGATCTCGTCCAGCAGGCCCAGGGCGTCAAAAGCGGCAACCACCGCCCTGCGGGCGGCAAAACGTTCCAGTCCGCGGAATTCGGCCGGGATCTCGCCGCTCCAGGCGTCGCTGGCTTCGCCCAGGGTATCGAACACTTCCGCCCGCTCGCGGATATCGCCGTCCAGGCTGAATATGTTAATCATCGGCAGGCCGTGGCGCTTGCCGACCTCATAGTCGTTAAAGTCATGGGCCGGGGTGATCTTCACGCAGCCGGTGCCCTTGGTCATATCGGCGTGTTCGTCGCCGAGAATGGGGATGCGGCGGCCGACCAGCGGCAACAGCACATATTTGCCAATCAGGTCTTTATAGCGCGGGTCCGCCGGATTGACCGCCACGCCGGTATCGCCCAGCATGGTTTCCGGGCGGGTGGTGGCCACCACCAGGTAATCCTGGCCGTCGGCGGTTTTGGCGCCGTCGGCCAGCGGGTAACGCAGGTGCCACATCGAACCCTGGGATTCGCGGTTTTCCACTTCCAGATCGGAAATGGCGGTACGCAGCTTCGGATCCCAGTTCACCAGGCGCTTGCCACGGTAAATCAAATCTTCCTTAAACAGCTGGACGAACACTTCCTTCACCGCGTCGGACAGCCCGGCGTCCATGGTAAAGCGTTCGCGCTCCCAATCCACCGAGGCGCCCAGGCGCCGCATCTGGCGGGTAATGGTGCCGCCGGATTCCGCCTTCCACTGCCAGATTTTTTCGATAAAGGCGTCGCGGCCGTAATCGTGGCGGGTTTTACCCTCTTCGGCGGCGATTTTACGCTCCACCACCATTTGCGTGGCAATGCCCGCGTGGTCGGTGCCCACCTGCCACAGGGTGTTTTTGCCCTGCATGCGCTGGTAACGCACGATGATATCCATAATGGTCTGCTGAAAGGCATGACCCATATGCAGGCTGCCGGTCACGTTCGGCGGCGGGATCATGATGCAGAAACTTTCTTTGCTGGTATCGTTGTGCGGCTTGAAATAGCCCTGTTTTTCCCAGTGCTCGTACAGCGGCTGCTCGATATCGTGCGGGTTATATGTCTTTTCCATTATGCGTCGTATTTCACTGCGTTGGCGGCGTGGCCGTGGTCAATTGGAAGCCGACGCTGCGATAGCCTTTATACCGGTCGCGCGCCAACTGTTTTAATGCGTCTTCGTGCGGGACGAAGTCTATCACTTCATGGAAAGCGGAGGCAAAATCCGCGCACTGCGGCAGCAGGCTTATCAGCAGGTCGCGCGGCGCGTTGCCGCGGCGCTTGGGCCAGCACAGCTCCACCGGCGCGCCATAGCGCGGCCCCTCGCCCGCCAGGTTATGGGGCACGAAGGCCGCCGGATCCCGCTGCCACAAGGCTTCATCCAGTTTCAGCGCCTGCTCCTCGTCATCACAGGCTATCAGCACCCTTTTTCCGGCGCGCCAGTGGAACGCCGCCAGCTCGCAGGCAAGCCGCTCCACGGCGCTTAGTCCGTCCTGGAGATCCTGCCGGTCGAGAAGATAAAAGGTTGCGTTTTTCATGTACCGTTTTAACTAAGCCTGAGAGGGGATGACGGAAAAAATTACGGGCGGCCTGGGCCGCCCGGTGAGTTTACCTTTTTTAGGGCTACTCGTCACCGTTGAGACCGGAGCGATTAAGCAGAAACTGCGACAGCATCGATACCGGACGCCCGGTGGCGCCTTTGGCCTTGCCTGAACGCCAGGCGGTGCCGGCGATATCCAGGTGCGCCCAGCTGTATTTCCGGGCGAAGCGGGACAGGAAGCAGCCGGCGGTAATGGCGCCGCCCGGACGGCCGCCGATATTGGCCATATCGGCAAAATTGGACTCCAGCTGCTCCTGGAACTCATCCCCCAGCGGCAGGCGCCAGGCGCGGTCGCCCGACTGCTCGGCGGCGGCGATAAGCTCATGGGCCAGCGGATTATGGTTCGACATCAGCCCGGTCAGGTGATGGCCGAGCGCGATAACGCAGGCGCCGGTCAGGGTGGCGACGTCGATTACCACGTCCGGGTCGAAACGCTCGACGTAGGTCAGCGCGTCGCACAGCACCAGCCGTCCTTCGGCGTCGGTGTTGAGCACTTCCACCGTCTGGCCGGACAGGGTGGTCAGCACGTCGCCGGGACGGAACGACCGCCCGTCGACCATATTCTCGCAGCCCGCCAGCACGCCCACCAGGTTCAGCGGCAGGCTTAGCTCCAACGCCATGCGCATCACGCCGTACACCGTGGCGGCGCCGCACATATCGTATTTCATCTCGTCCATGCTGTCGGCGGGCTTGATGGAGATGCCGCCGGCGTCAAAGGTCAATCCTTTGCCCACCAGCACGATCGGACGCGCCTCCGGATCCGGATTGCCTTTATATTCGATAACCGACATCAGCGATTCGTTTTGCGAACCCTGGCCGACCGCCAGATAGGCGTTCATGCCCAGCTCTTTCATCTGCTGCTCGCCGATAACGCGGGTGGTGGTGGTTTTTCCGTACTTATCCGCCAACTGGCGCGCCTGGGAAGCCAGGTAGGCCGGGTTGCAGATATTGGGCGGCATATTGCCCAAATCCTTGGCGGCCTTGATGCCGGAGGCAATGGCCAGTCCGTGCTGAATGGCGCGCTCGCCGCCGGTCAGCTCGCGGCGGGTGGGAACGTTAAACACCATCTTGCGCAGCGGCCGGCGCGGTTCGGCTTTATTGCTTTTGAGCTGATCGAAGGTATAGAGCGACTCTTTGGAGGTTTCCACCGCCTGGCGCACTTTCCAATAGGTATTGCGCCCCTTGACATGCAGCTCGGTCAAAAAGCAGACGGCTTCCATCGATCCGGTGTCATTCAGCGTATTAATGGTTTTCTGGATCACCTGCTTATACTGGCGTTCATCCAGCTCACGTTCCTTACCGCATCCGATGAGGAGGATACGTTCGGACAGCACATTGGGGACATGGTGCAGCAGCAAGGTCTGGCCCACTTTCCCTTCCAGTTCGCCGCGGCGCAGTAGGGCACTGATATACCCGTCGCTGATCTTGTCGAGCTGCTCAGCAATAGGTGACAGACGGCGCGGTTCGAAGACGCCGACGACAATACAGGCACTGCGTTGTTTTTCCGGGCTACCGCTTTTTACACTGAACTCCATGCACTCTCCTGAATCTTAAAGACAAAGACGGTCAACCGGGATAAAATAAATCATTCCCTATCGTATCCCCCGCCTTTGCATTAACTCTTATGTGTTAATCTGAACGACGCAAAGGACGTTATTCCGGCAATAATCAGTGCGTTCTCATAGCACAGCCGAACGCTTAATGTTGTTATACTCTATCTGGCGATAAAGGTGACTAATTGATACGCATTAATAGTGCATTAGCGAAGAAATTATCGATTTTCCTGCAAAAAGACAAGTTTTCACAGGCGAAATAAGCGTGATCATCATTAGATATCTGGTTCGGGAAACCTTTAAAAGCCAGTTGGCCATCCTGTTCATCCTGCTGCTGATTTTTTTCTGTCAAAAGCTGGTGCGGGTGCTGGGCGCGGCGGTAGACGGCGATATCCCGACAAACCTGGTGTTATCCCTGCTCGGGCTGGGGGTGCCGGAAATGGCGCAGTTAATCCTTCCCCTCAGCCTGTTCCTCGGGTTACTGATGACCCTGAGCCGGTTATACGCTGAAAGCGAAATAACCGTCATGCATGCCTGCGGGTTGGGGAAGAGCGTGCTGATCAAGGCGGCGCTGCTGTTAAGCGTGCTGACGGCCATACTTGCCGCCATCAACGTGATCTGGCTATCCCCCTGGTCGTCCCTGCACCAGGACGAAGTGTTGGCGGAGGCCAAGGCCAATCCCAGCATGGCGGCCATGGTGGAAGGGCAGTTCCAGGCGGCGCAAAACGGCAATTCGGTGCTGTTTGTCGGCAATGTCAAAGGGCAGGAGTTCCAAAACGTATTCCTGGCGCAATTGCGCCCCAGAGGAAACTCCCGTCCGTCGGTGGTGGTGGCCGACCAGGGTCATATGACCCAACGTCCCGACGGCTCGCAGGTGGTCAATCTCAATAAGGGCACCCGCTATGAGGGCACCGCGCTGCTGCGTGATTTCCGCGTGACGGATTTTAACCAATACCAGGCGGTGATCGGCCACCAGGCGGTGTCGGTGGACAATAAAGACGCCGAACAGATGTCCATCCGGGCGCTCTGGCAGTCCGACCAGCCGGAAGCCCTCGCGGAGCTGCAGTGGCGCCTGACCCTCATCGTATCGGTATTTATCATGGCTATCATGGTGGTGCCGCTCAGCGCGGTTAACCCACGCCAGGGAAGGGTGTTAAGTATGCTGCCCGCAATGCTGCTCTATCTGATTTTTTTCCTGCTGCAAAGCTCGCTGCGCTCCAACGGCGCCAAGGGCAAGCTTGATCCGGTGATATGGATGTGGCTGGTCAACCTGGCCTATCTGGCCGTGGCGCTGTTGCTCAATCTTTGGGACAGCGTACCCTTCAGACGGGCGCGCGAACGTTTACATATCAGAGGAGCGGCCTGATGTTTGGCGTACTGGACCGCTATATCGGTAAAACCATCTTCAATACCATCATGATGACCCTGTTCATGCTGGTATCGTTATCGGGCATTATCAAATTTGTCGATCAGCTGCGCAAGGTCGGCCAGGGCGATTATTCCGCGGCGGGCGCCGGGCTATATACCTTGTTAAGCGTGCCGAAGGATATCGAAATCTTCTTCCCGATGGCGGCGCTGCTCGGCGCGCTGATGGGCCTGGGCACCCTGGCCAGCCGCAGCGAACTGGTGGTAATGCAGGCCTCCGGGTTCACCCGCATGCAAATCGCCGCTGCGGTGATGAAAACCGCCATCCCGCTGGTATTGCTGACCATGGCCATCGGCGAATGGGTTGCCCCCCAGGGCGAGCAGATGGCGCGTAATTTTCGCTCCCAGTCGCTTTACGGCGGCTCCATGCTGTCGGTGCAAAACGGCCTGTGGGCCAAGGACGGCAGTGATTTTATCTTTATCGAACGGGTGGTCAGCGACAACCAGCTATCCGGGGTAAATATCTATCATTTCAACCACGAAAACCGGCTGCAAACGCTGCGTTACGCCGCCAGCGCCACCTTTGCCGACGGCACCTGGCATCTGTCGCAGGTGGACGAGTCGGATCTGACCAACGACCAGCAGATCGCCGGCAGGCAGACGCTTAACGGCGAATGGAAAACCAACCTGACCCCGGATAAATTAGGCGTGGTGGCGCTCGATCCGGAATCGCTGTCGATTTCCGGCCTGCGTGATTATGTCAAATACCTCAAGCAGAGCGGGCAGGAGGCCAGTCGTTACCAACTGAATATGTGGAGCAAGATCTTCTCGCCTTTCTCGGTGGCGGTGATGATGCTGATGGCGCTGTCGTTTATCTTCGGCCCGTTACGCAGCGTGGCGATGGGCGTGAGGATGATCACCGGTATCAGCTTCGGCTTCCTGTTCTACGTATTGGATCAGATCTTCGGGCCGCTCAGCCTGGTCTACAATATGCCGCCGCTGTTCGGCGCGCTGCTTCCCAGCATGGCCTTCCTGGTGATAAGCGTGGCGCTACTGCTCAAGAGACGTTAATGATATCCCGGACGTGGCGCTAACAGGCGTTGACCTGTTAGCGCTGGTGTGTATTGGCGCAGGCCCCATTGCATCGACCTTCAGGTTTGGTTCTTTCATCCCGGCTGCGGGAAACTCATTTAATACTCTCGACAAACATCACCTTGGTCAGGTCGCGCAGCCATTTATGGCACGGCGAATGGTTATGCTTGGAGTGCCACGCCTGGATAATGCTCCGCTTGCCCAAATCGAAATCGGCGCTGAAAAACTCCACCGCGATATTGAGCTTACGCAGGTTGTTCACCACAAAATCCGGCACGATGGCCAGGGCGTCGGAGTGGGTAATGGCATTCATGGTAGCCATATAACCGGGCGTAGTGCCCATCACATGGCGGGTGGACCAGAAATATTTCATCGCTTCGTCCGAGCCGGCCGGATATTTCTCCTTGGTTTGGACAAAATGATACTTCAATAAATTATCCATGTTTTTATCCCCACAAATAATAGGGTGGCCACAGCGGCACATAAAAAAACATTTGGCCGAGTGAATAGTGCGAATGGTAATTTCAGGATTCAGATCGCGCATTTCGCCGATGTAGAGATCAATATCATTGGAACGCAGGAAATCATCGTCAAATTCCGAATCATGCACCATATTAATAAATACATTGGGCGCGCTGCGCTGTAATTCGCTGAACAACGAGGCGTTAAGGGTAAACACGATGGTGGCGTTCGCCGCAATGGTGAAGGACACCGTGGTGGTATGGGGTTCAAAGGCCATATTGGTATTCAGCATCGATTCAATACGGTTGACCAGCTGGCGCACATCCTCCTTAAGTGCGACAGCCTTAGGCGTGGGTATCAGTTTGGTGCCGCTGCGGACCAGGATGGGATCGTTGAACAACCCCCTAATCTTATTCAGCGATTTACTGATGGCTGGCGCGGTGACGTTCAGCTTCCTGGCCGCCAGGTTTACGCTACAGTCTTCCAGCAGCGCATTTAGTACTACCAATAAATTGAAATCAAAATTATTCATATAATAGTCATGATCTAGAACGCTGGTTTGAGGGATATCCGATAGCTAAATGGATATAAATGCATGATAAATTATTACCTGGCTTCTACTGCTCCTATATATCGATAGCATGAGAATTATTAATGTACTGCTTCCAGTGACTAATGATTTTATCTTTTATTTTTTAACGATGACAAGGCGAAAATATCTCCAACGAGACGGAGGAACGCCGTGGAAGACCATAAAATGACCGTGGAAGGGCGCTGGCTCTGGCATGGTTTGCCCTTATTGTTTCGCTTTATAATATAGTTAATTGAATGTAAATAGCATGGTATTAATATTATGTTTACCATGTGAAGGGCGGATTTATAATAACCGAATATCAGCGGTAGAGGTAAAAGAATACTCGCGAACCCGCTGTGGATATGCCTTATGTTGAACTTGGCCCTGGGTCGTGCACTAACCTTAGGTATGGGGTTTGCCGGCGGGAAGGCTGCCTAAGGAACCTAACGGCCACAGCCCTATCGCCACCGAAAGACAGGGTTCCAATCTATCCCACGGCTTTGGCACCGAACGGGAACATCAAGGTTCCACGCCGCGCCAGACGTCGTGAAACCACTATTATTCCCGCACCGCGCCTATCGCGCCATCAGGAGATAAAATTCTTGCTTTGCTTCAGCACGACATCGCAGGCTTTGGTCTTGACCTTTTGACCCAGCTGCGAGTTGCTCAGATCGTTGAGATTCAACTGGCCGTTTTTACCGGTGGTCAGCAGGCCGCCCAATCCTTCCTGATAATCCTGGCTGTTGGCGTTGGGCGTACTGCTGATGCCCAGTTTGCCGAGCAACCGATCTTTTATCGTCGAGGTGCCATTGGCGGAGAGCAGGTTGTTCTTGACGCAGTACTGCAACACGCCGGCGGCATTGGTCATGCTGCTGGAGCTTAACGACTTGTCGCCGCCGTTCAGCAGGCCCGACAGCGCGGCCAGCGAACTGGCGTTATTGCCGGTGGCGGCGCCGGCGGTGCTGGAACCGTTGCCGGTGGAGGACTTATTCATCTCACTGACCGCGCTGTTAACCGAATCCATCCAGTTGCCGGCCGCCTGGGCCGCGCCTGAGGCCAATCCTATGGATAGACCGGCGCTAACGGCCAGCGCCATAAAAACACGACGGGTGGTGATCATAATCAATACACTCCTGAAATAGTTTGCACTGCGCGCCTCTACCGAGCGCGCCGGTTGTCATATCTGCGGTTAACCTAACCCACACCGGCGCCGTACCGCCAGCAAACGCAGATGAAAAGCCCATGCCGGGCGGCAAATTGAGACTATTCTCGGCACCAGGCTCACTCGTTTGTTAATGGCCAGGCGCATTTTGCAGCTTAAAAAGCAGGGGATCATTAGCCAAAATCGCCGGCGCTGGGATTAAAAGCGCATAATGTTGCGGCCTGGCGCCGGCGGCCGGTGCTATCCTGATCCCATAACCAAACACCATGGAGATCGTTGATGCC
The DNA here is from genome assembly GCF_010131535.1 of Acerihabitans arboris. Classification (GTDB taxonomy): domain Bacteria; phylum Pseudomonadota; class Gammaproteobacteria; order Enterobacterales; family Enterobacteriaceae; genus Acerihabitans; species Acerihabitans arboris. The sequence goes on along the minus strand of NZ_WUBS01000016.1, from coordinate 20,629 downwards.
GGAAGGACCGGAAATTCGTCGGGCGGCCGATAGCCTGCTGGCGGCGGTGGCGGACAAGCCCATTACCCTGGCCTGGTTCGCTTTTCCCCATCTTAAGCCCTATGAGACCGATTTGGTCGGCCAGCGCATCGAAAAAATCGATACCCGCGGCAAAGCCTTGCTAACCTGGTTTTCCAACGGCCTGGTGCTCTACAGCCATAACCAGCTCTATGGCGTCTGGCGGGTGGTCAAGTCAGGGGAAACGCCGGTCACCAAACGCGACCTGCGGGTGCGCCTGGAGAATGCCGAGCACGCTATCCTGCTCTACAGCGCGTCGGAGATTAAAATCCTGAACGCCGACGAGCTGGCCGCGCATCCGTTTTTGCTGCGCATCGGTCCCGACGCCCTGGATATGACCCTGACGGTGGACGAGGTGATTGAGCGTCTCTCCTCGCCGCGCTTCAGCGGACGCCAGCTCGGCAGCCTGCTGCTGGACCAGTCGTTTATCGCCGGCCTGGGCAACTACCTGCGGGTGGAGATCCTCTGGCAGGCGGGGCTGACCGCGCGGCATAAGGCGCGGGATTTAACCGCGCGGCAGCTGCGTTGCCTGTGCGAGGCGATACTTGAGATCCCTCGCTTGTCCTATACCACCCGCGGACAAGGAGAAAGCGATAAACATCACGGCGCGGTATTCCGCTTCCGGGTGTTTCACCGGGCCGGCAGGCCCTGCGAACGCTGCGGCCGGCCGATCGAAAAGACCACGGTGGCGTCCCGGCCGTTTTACTGGTGCCCGGGATGCCAGCGGTGAGCGCATGTAGCATGTAAAAAGAGGAAAGGGCGTTTTTTTCAGCAATCGGCAACGACATCAGCCGATTAGTATTGCGCCGGGATGCGTTAACGGTATAATGCACCTCGTTTTCCGTATACTAACTTCAGTGCCGAAGTGGCGAAATCGGTAGACGCAGTTGATTCAAAATCAACCGCCTTCGGGCATGCCGGTTCGATTCCGGCCTTCGGCACCATTAGTACACAATCAGGTCACCCAAGGGTGGCTTTTTTTGTGTCCATATTTTTCCACTGAGTTCCATAGTCGTCTGTTAAATAAAGAAAATATTTCACCACTTTCTGACCCGTCGATTTCTTCCTCTTCCATACTGGTCGTTTTCCATCCATTGACATCCGGTCCATTTGGGGGCTTTAATGGGGGCTCTTTCGGTTCGATTTACACGAGGCCCCCAAAATGCCTTTATCAGATCGCGCTGCCCACAACGCAAAACCGCTCGAAAAACCCTACAAGCTCAGCGATGCCCACGGCCTATATCTGCTGGTAAAACCGGCTGGCTCGAAATTATGGCAGCTTAAATATCGCTACCAGGGTAAAGAAAAAAAACTCTCCTTCGGCGCTTATCCGCTTATTGGTTTAGCCAAGGCCCGTGAACTGCGTGAAAAAGCTCGCGTTTTACTGGCTGACGGCCTTGATCCCGCCGAAAGGCGCAAAGAAGAAAAGCTGGCCAATGCGCCGGCGCATACCTTTGCCTCGGTGGCCCGCGACTGGCATGCCAGCAACCAGCGCTGGTCGGCGGACCATGCCGCCAGGGTGATGCATTACCTAGAGGTCTACCTCTTCCCGGCCTTGGGCGATCGCGATATCACCGAGCTGAAAATACGCGATTTGCTGGAGCCGTTAAAAGCGGTGGAGGCGACCGGGAAACTGGATGTGGCCTCCCGGTTGCAACAGCGGGTCACCGGCGTGATGCGCTACGCCATGCAAAACGGCTTGATTGACTATAACCCCGCCCAGGATTTGGTCGGCGCGATTGCCACCCGCAAGGCAAATCATCATCCCGCGTTACCGTTGGAACAGTTGCCGGATTTCTTAGAACGCCTGGATGATTACGGCGGCAGGAAATTAACGCGTCTGGCGGTACAACTGGCGCTGGTGATCTTTATCCGTTCCAGCGAATTACGTTTCGCCCGCTGGCAGGAAATTGACCTGAAACGCGCGATGTGGACCCTGCCGGCAGAACGTGAGCCTATTGAGGGCGTGAAGTTCTCTCAGCGCGGTTCCAAGATGCATACGCCGCATCTGGTGCCATTGTCACGGCAGGCGGTGGTATTGCTTAAGCGGATTAGGGCGCTATGCGGCGATAACCAGACGTTGGTATTCCCGGGCGATCATGATCCTAAAAAGCCTATGAGTGAAAACACCGTTAATAAGGCGCTGCGGACCATGGGATACGATACGAAAACCGAAGTATGTGGGCATGGTTTCAGGACCATGGCTTGTAGTGCATTGGTGGAGTCGGGACTTTGGTCACGGGATGCGGTGGAGCGGCAGATGAGCCACCAGGAGCGGAGTGGAGTAAGGGCGGCGTATATCCATCGGGCTGAGCATATTGAGGAACGTAAGCTGATGGTGCAGTGGTGGGCGGATTTCCTGGATGCGAATCGGGAGGGGTATGTGGTGCCGTATGAATTCAAAAAATGACATTAAATTCGTATACTATTTTTTTATATAGAGGTGTTCTATGCCAACAAGAGAATTTTCAAATGCGGAATATAGAGATAGGTTTTTAAAAGGTGAAGAATTAAATATAAGATCTCTGGATCATGCGTTAGATATACGTAAGTTCGAAATCGAACTTTATTGGAAGAGAGCTACGTACTTCTGGACATTTATTGCTGCCACGTTAGCTGGCTTTATGGCTATACAGTCGTCTTCATCAACGAATAAAACAGATTTATCTATCCTTTTATGTAGTCTAGGTATTGTATTCTCTTTTGGGTGGCTTTGTGTTAATCGTGGAAGTAAATATTGACAGGAAAACTGGGAGAATCATGTTGATATGCTTGAAGATGCTGTAAATGGTCCTCTTTATAAGGTTATCTTATCGCGTGCTAATCCCAAAGGATATAAAGAGATTTTACATAATGTGCTTACAGGGCCTTCTCCAATTTCTGTATCTAAAATAAATCAACTTATTAGTTTATTTATTACTCTAGTTTGGTGCGGTCTTTTATTCTATTCCTTGCCACCTTTTAAATACTTTGGAAATATAAATTGGTATTATGTTATATTGATATCTTTGACAGTATTATGTTGCATCAGCTTTCTTACTATTGCTAAGACATATGGTGGCGGATATTGGCACAGAGGAACCATCCGGACATCAAGTATTAATAATGAAGGTGAATGAGTTGTTATTTATTAATTCTTCGGATCAACGGGGTTCACACTCAGAATTGATGCCCTCGATGCAAGTTTTTGCATCGATATTTTACCACCCAACCCGTGCTTGAGCGTTCATGGTTAAGAATCCACACTGATCAAGAAGCAATTTATGTACCTTATCAATATAACTTATACACAATGATTTAACCAATCATAACGTACTGTTCGGTTAAATCGAGGTGCCCTGTGTCAGGATACTTGTTGCCTTGCCTGGGCAGTGCAAAGGCTGAGCAACAAAACGACATGCGGGCGGCCTTGCATCGGGCTGCCGCCCCAGTATCGCCAGTACGTGCTGGACGAATTGCAAGCACGCAGCCAGAGCGGCTCCGTGCGCAATGTCGTCGCCTATTCTAGGGGCCGGGCACGCGGGTGGTTTCCGGAGAGTTTTGCTTGTTGGCAGGGCGGAAGACCACACAACCGATCAGCCATGCGCAATAAGCCGCCCCTATTACAATAGCGCCAACGCAACGGGCGAGGACTCGCTAGCATCCATCCCCCAACATGCGAAACCGCTTTCGCGCATATCACCATTCTTCGCAAGATGCTGCACATGCCGGTGAATGTTGGAGACCTTGCCACTTAGGAGATGCCGGTAAGGGAAGGCACATTCGCCCTGTATGATACAATGTTTGCCTTCGCTGACAGTGGCCTTTGATTAAGGGGTGCTGCCTCTTGGAGCTCCGTTCTCGCCGCGTGCTGGGGGAGTTGTATGAGTTAGTCAACCTCTTATTTATAACTTTAAATCATCAATTCAGGGTTTGATCAGTGCCTAAAAAATTGACAATTTCTATCAAACCATGGTATTTTGTATTAAAAATACACTTTAAAGTTTTGAGTCTGTAATGGCAGAAAAAATAACACAAATCATTAAGTAAAAGTATGACATTTGTTAAATTTAATCATTTTTTCTGTAACTCTTATGAAATATTGATATATGAATTATGTTTTTTATTATCTTTATTATAATAAAAAATTTTTGCCACTGTCATACAAATAAAAATATACACTTGTCAATGCATGCAATGATTGCTAATGTACTAATACTCTTTAGCGTTACGGGCCTTTTTTAGCCTTGTCGGGCGATTCGCCAGACACTAACTTATTGAGCACATTTAGGGTTGCGCTAGATACGAATCTACCGATCCTAGATTGCTGCGCATCAAGGATCGGTAGATTCGTATCTAGCGCCTCCTTTAGTAAAGAGTGTAAAGACGGGCTTAGGCTCGTCTTTGTTTATCTGAGAATGATAGGACATGGCTATCAATGTTTGAAGAAACGATAACTAAGGTGTTCAGCCAGCTTGATATCGATAACTTCAATGTTGACCTGTCCCAGCGATTTTTGTTTTTATGTGGCGGTATAATAAACGTCCGTTCTATGATTCCTGCTAGCTTCAGAGATAGGATCCTAGGTTATACCGCTACGAAAGAACCACAATTACATGATTATTTTGTGCTTGCGGAAAATTTCAAAGATTATTTTAAAGAAAATACTTACCCTGATTTATTGGTTTTCGAAGATGACATCGCTAGTATCTCTACACTTATTCTTATTTTTTTAGAAAGTCCTGGTTCTTTGGTTGAACTTGGTATATTTTGTAATAAGCCAAATTTTTATAAAAAGCTTTTAATCATAGCGCCTCAACATGAGACCGAAAAAGAAGATTCCTTTATATATCTGGGTCCGATAGAGTATATCAAAAGAAAGGACTCAACATCGGTAGCGATATTCCCTTGGCCTGATGAACGGGTTGCAGATTATGAAGAAGATCATTTATATGATCTTTGTGAGCAAATTAAATCCAAATTGGCATTGATTCCGAAGTCTGAAAAATTTGATAAAAATATCTCTGGTCATATAGCTTTGCTAGTTTGTGAAATTATCACCCTTTGCTTTCCTATTCAACTAAGTGAGATAGAACAAGCACTGAATAGTATAAATATTAATTCAAGCTCCAAGATGATCTCACGCTACATATATTTATTACAAAAAATGGGACTTGTTAAACAAATAGCATATAGTACGAATAAATACTTTTATCCTGCAAAAAAAGAAAATAAAAGGATTCGATTTGGTAAGACCTTAAAAAATGAAATCATAGATAATATGAAAATTTTTATGAGTGTTAGACAGTCATTCATTGACTCAAATGATCCTCTCTCAAGGAGACGTAAAACAGTATTGAAGCTTATAAAAGATGTTCTCGCAAAAGGGGACGAAAGATGAACATATCGAAGCATCTTTGTGAAAAATTAGTAATGGACGAGGATGAAATTTTTAAGTTTTCGATAACTGCGCCGTATCGTTATAAGGTTTATGAGATCCCCAAACGAAATTCTCCGAAAAAAAGGACTATTGCTCAACCGTCCAAGGAACTTAAATTCATACAGAGAATTATTATTTCTCTATTAAAAGATGTGTTGCCTATTCATGCAAGCTGTTATGCCTATAGAAAAAATTTAAGTATTAAACACAATGCTTTGGTACATTTAAACACAAAATATCTTCTGAAAATGGATTTTGAAGATTTCTTTCCAAGTATATCACCTCATCTCTTTTTCGAAATCTTGAAATTGACGAAAATACAATTCGAAGATAATGATTTAATTCTTCTTGAAAAATTATTATTTTTTAAGCCAAAAAGAAATAGTACATTAAGACTGAGCATCGGGGCTCCGAGTTCTCCTTTTATATCTAACTTTGTTATGTACTTTTTTGACATTGAAGTCCAATCTTTATGTGATGCTCATGGAATAAACTACAGTCGATATGCAGACGATTTAACATTTTCGACAAATAATAAAGATTTGTTATTTGATATGCCTATTATCGTTTCAGATATTTTATCAAAACATTCCTTTGATTCAATTAAAATTAATAATAGAAAAACAATTTTTTCGTCAAAAGGCCACAATCGTCATGTGACTGGTATTACATTGACGAATGAGAGTAATCTATCAGTGGGAAGAGAGAAAAAACGCTTGATTTCTGTGATGATTCATTATTTTGTGACCGGTCGCCTTGATGTTGACGACGTTTTGAAATTACAGGGTATGTTATCTTTTGCAAGATTTGTTGAGCCAAAGTTTTATCTTAGCATGTGTAAAAAATATGGATTGGTGAACATTAAGAAATTGAATTCCTTGCAAATAGCTAGTGGAGACAAGAGTAGTTATATATAAAAATGAAAACACTTTATCGATATATGAGGTGGCACAGTGGAGTATATTTTTTATGGTGATGAGAGTGGAACAACTGGCAGCGATCCTTGCTACTCCATCGGACTACTTGGCGTTCCAGCAGATAAATTAGTGAGTTTCAATGCATATGTTCAAAAGTTAAAGAAAAATAGGGGTATTGTAGGAGAATTAAAGTGGTCAAAAATAAAAAATAGCGCAGGCCAAACTAATATTTGTGTCGACATACTTTGTATGGTGTTAAAAACCTCGTGCTGTTTTCATTCAATTGTGGTTGAAAAATCCATTTATAAAAACTGGTATATTGATAGGGAAAAAGCTTTCTATCAAACTTATACTTATCTTTTGAAAAATATGGCCAAGCAATTTAGCCACGGGCTCAATGTATATATTGATCAAAAAACCGATAAATATAGCCGTCAAGGTGAAGTTGTAGGTATTATTGCTAATAATATGTTAACAAAAATTGGAGTGGCTAGTAATGTAAGGGCAGTAGAAATGCAAGATTCAAAGGAACATTTTGGCTTGCAAGTTATCGATATACTCACTGGTTCAGTTAATTCTGGATATATGAAATTTCTAAATAAAGATTTGGAATTATCAAAATCTAAAGAACTTGCATTTGTTAAAATGTCTGCAGTGTTAGGATGGGATAAATTACATTATGATACCTATCCTAATAAGCATTTTAATATTTGGCATTTCCCAATGGATAATCGAGCAAGGCCAGCCACTAAACAGATTAAACCGAATTTTAACATCGATCTCGCATTAAAAACTGACTTTTCACTATGATGCTATTGAGATTTCTATTTCAAGGAATAAATCCGAGCTTTTTGCTATAAATTTTTCGGATAGCACCCATTATAGTAAGTAGATATATTATAAGCTATATCTTCATTTAAAGATTATAATTATTTCTTAAATGTATAAGGTTTTTTGTAAATATATTTAATAAAATATCTTTTTTTCAATATTTAATGATCAATTGAGATTCAAGAATAATTTAATGCACCTATTGGCTTGTGTCATTAGTGGTTGTTATTTTCAAGATTATATTTTAGTAAATGATTTTTTCATTTTAAATTAAGTGAAATAAGATATTATCTAACTATATTTTAACAATATAAATATGCTGCTGATCAGATGATAATGGCGTATTTAGATTGAAAATGAATATAAGTATCCTCCCAGTCTGATTGTTTGCAGACAACTGAATAATGTTCGGATGACATAGGCGTCGTCTAGCCAGCAAGCTATCTCCTCAAAGAATCCGAACATGAACCATCACGAACACTTTTAGGCGCCCCGTGTGCAAACTTCACTGATTTTATCAAAAAAATACTTCGCGGGTGCTCAATTATCTGTTAACCGATAAGCGGCTTACTCCCCTAGAACTCAATTGCTGGCTAGCGCTCTCCTGCGAAGCAGATAAAAAGGGTCTGGTAATGCTGCTTCGCTACGGGCGCTTGCGTTCCTACCTCATCCTGCATACCGCATGGCAACAAAACGTCGCGGGAGTCTGTGGTTCGCACCCTCACGGTACTCCGTCTAACATGATGGATCCATCTGGTTGGCCGACAGCCCAATGATATTTATGCCGTCCAGGATATTCCGTTACCGTTTCTTGAAGTATGCCATATTGCCAGTGGTTATCTTGATTTGCTCGATAAAATTTTTTCGTATGCCAGCCTTGTTGTCCGCCAAGTTACCCGGGATGTGCTAGAGGAGATTGACACCGATCCGAAACAACGGGTCTGTTTACCTCCGAATCTGATGGTTCGCATTGTGTCATCGGGTGGGGTCCCCAAACCAGACTCGGGCAACAATGACGACTCAGGCACTACCAACGAATTTGAGCGCGGGGGTGAATCTATGCCTTGTAAACACCTCACACTGCCATCCATCCGAATCCAAACTCAGGCCGTACAGTACGTACTAATATTTATTTAAATAATATAAAAAGTACATACCGTAATCGGATGAACGAAAGCGAACTTAGTGCACCCGGTTTACGCTTACCTTTGCGCCTGAAACACTTGGCTCCCGATCAGCGGCCGGATGTAATGTCCCGATTAGAACGGCTGCCAATCGGGCAGCGCCAAGGCATGCTGGATGAATGGACCAAGCGGTGCAGGGTGGGCGGAGTCCGCAATACCGTTGCCTACTTGTTCGGATTAATCAAAAAAGTGCAGGCTGGTGAATTTCGTCTTTGGGCTGCACGGGACCATACACCCCGCGGCATCGCCTACATCCCACCTAGCGTCGTCCGTGCATTGGTCGCATAACATGCCGGTTACTTCGTCTCAGCGTATTTCCGCCTCTAGAGACGTTGCCATGGCACATATCGCCAAAATGCGCAAAATGCTTGGCAAGCCAGTTTCGGCAGGGAATCAGCGGCTAGTATGATGGCTCAAAGCATTTTCAGGGTTGTATGAGGACATTGTGTGCGATTGCGTTTTACAAGGAAGCCCCCCGGCTATATGGGGCCAATAGCATCATGTAGCCGGGGAGCCGACAAGGCCGCACGGCCGCGTCAGCCAGCTTTTTAGAGGTTGCGCCAGATGGATCTTGCGCGCTCGGGTAGATAACGCTTTATAGGTTACTGCAACGGCTCAAGCCAACTAATGGGCCGTCACTGCACCCCGCAGTGACGGCCCTGATAATTGCAGCAACAATGCGGGTTGGCGCTGTATCCTATTTCATGCTGCGCACATGATGATGCCCTGGCACATTGGTAGGGTAATGACCTACCGGCAGGTTTAAATGCCGGGATACTTGGCGCAGGGTATAAGCGCCACATCGGTCGAAGTTGCCATTTCACCGATGCCGTACCCATCCGGTGCCCATATCTGGCGTGTTTCGGCTCAACTTCGCGCGCCGCCCTTACCCATGGGTGAGCCTGACTTATCCCTGGCTTTATGCATCCATCCATCATCACATCATGCCTTTCGGCGCTTATTTTGTCGTTTCAGTTCGGCGTTATAAACGCCTGTCTGGCGTAGCTGTCCTTCCCATTCCCATCACTTCATAGGAGGTCATTATCCAAATTGTTTGCATTGCTATTCCTTGCGGCAAATACCGTCCGATCTTCCCACAGGAAGCGGGACGGTGGCCTCATTCGAGGCAACAGGTGATCTGAGCACCTGGCCCATGCCCTTCGGGGATCTCGCTTTAGCGAGTTGGCAATAACACTCACCTATTTTAGCTCAGGACAAAAAATACTCGGTTAAACAGGAGATATCGATGGATGATCTCACCTATACGCTACGCCAGCTTTGCCAGCGAAATCGCGATGGCAGCCATGCCACGCAGGCTGACCGGGTGCGGTCACTGACTTTAGTCAGCCGCCAGCTACGCGACGCGGGATTTCGGCAAATGCGAGCAACGTCGCTTAAGGGCAAGCATGTCGCGGTATTACTGGAGCGTTGGCAGGGTGAGGGTTTGTCGGCAGGCACGCTCAAGAATCGCCTGGCGCATTTGCGATGGTGGGCCGAGAAGGTCGGCAAGGCCGGTGTTATCCCAGCAGATAATACGCAACTGGGTATCCCTGAGCGGCGATTTGTCGCCAGCGAGAACAAGGCGTGTGACTTAGGTGATAGTTTGGATAAAGTGAATGATCCCTATGTACGCATGAGCCTGCTTTTGCAAAAGGCCTTTGGTCTGCGCCGCGAGGAGTCCATCAAGTTCCGACCCGGCTATGCTGACCGTGGGGATTGTCTCGTTCTCAAGAGAACATGGACCAAGGGCGGGCGTGAACGAACGATACCTATAATCACTGCTGAGCAACGAGACGTGCTCGATCGGTCGCATAGATTGGCTGGCGCGGGTTCGCTGATACCAGCATATAAAACCTATATACAGCAGCGCCATGTTTATGACGGACAATGCAAAGCGGCAGGGCTGAGTAATATGCATGGGCTGCGGCATCATTATGCCCAGGTCAGATATCAGGCATTGACGGGATGGGCAGCTCCGGCGGCAGGTGGTAAGTCCAGCCGCATGCTAACACCTACAGAGCGAGCCCAGGACGTGATCGCCCGCCAGACCATAAGCCGAGAGCTGGGACACGAGCGTATCCAGATCACTACTGTTTATTTGGGATGGTAGGGATGGTGTGAGGATTCACCTCTGAAGCGGAAAATTGCGGTCAACACTTATTGAGTTTTGGCATTAATAGCTACTTGAATTAAGCATTAGACATGGCAGTCGGCGGCAATTTTTCGATAATTTTTGCCGTTGTGGCAAGGCTTTTCTGTCGGCTGCGGCTCAGCCAATGTGTAGGATAACATCCTATTCAGAGCGTTGCGTATTATGGGCTACGATCCGTATTGAAATTTTGTGGTCACGAAGTAAACTTAAAACTGACGTACTGGACGAGCTTTTGAAGTCATAAGTAGTGCATGCTCCCGCCGTTGGTCGGGAGCGCGAATGTTTCTAACAGAATAACAGTTTATATTGCCGCAATATGCCCCGGTAGCAAAAAAAACACATTTATTACGCGAAAACTAAAAACTTAGGTCTTCTTACGCAATACTCTTTTTCTGCCGCTGGCGGCACGTTCAGCTTTGATGTTTTCCAATAACACTGCTGCGCTATTTTCTCCGCTAATTAGCTCCGGGTTTTCTTCCCTCCACTGTACCGTTAGCTCACCGCGAAACGCTTTCGCCAGAATAGACAGAGTCAGGTTGTTGACGCGTGAGAGGGCATTGTTAACCTGTTTTTCAATAGCGTTGGCGTAAGCGAAGAGTTGTTCGACGCGACGGACAATTTCGAGTTGTTCGATTAGGGGAGGAACATTTAAAGGATAAGCAGCGAGCTTTTGAGCGTTAATGTTAGACTGACTCACTCCATCAGTTTTTACGGAATAACAATACTGTTTAGCTAAGTGGCTATTCAGATGATAATTTAAGAATTCTGGATTCAGTTCTGGTAAGCATTGAATTCGTATTAAATAGCCCGCATATATGGCAGGATTTTCACTATTATATATAGACGTTTTCCCAACTAGTTCGGGGCTATTGGTACGATTAAAAAGAATGTCCTTAGGTTCGAGTTTGTATTTTTTTATCTCAACAGGATCCGATGTATAGGCAAGATCTGTCCAGTCGAGGGAGCCGCCCTGTAAATTACCCATTCTTAAAACTGGGATTAAACCCTCTTTCTGCGACTTTGCAGATGTGCCATAAGTTGGTTTTTTTATAAATTCTTTTAGTATACCATTTTTCCAATTGATGAGTTTTACCTGACCCCGCCAATCTTCCGTCAACTTCCCACTCACTGATGCAGCAAGCACCGCCTGACGAAAACGCTTCAGGATTTGCGGGATTTTTTCAAGACGAGCTCTGGCGCTGTCTACCTGCGCCAGTAGGGTATCGAGTTTTTCGGCGATGATTTTTTGTTCTGCAAGTGGCGCTAGGCGAAATGGGGCGTTTAAACCATCTGTTGTCCCAAGACGTGGCATATTAACGCCATAGCTGACCTCATCGACATAACTTAAGAAAATAGAATTTTTTAACCAATAAAAAATATATTTATTGAAGCAAAAGGGTTCTGCATTGATAGGAATGATTTCGGTCGTACATACACCATCTTCTTTGGCAACGATAACTTTATTTAAGTAAGGGCGTAGTTTTCCATATAGAACGTCACCATTCTTGAAGCTATTTTTTGTACTTTTAAAAGGCCTATCCGTCACCCTAACTTGATTAAGGAGCTTTGATGAATTTTTTTCAATATCTTCAAGTTCTAATACCCAGGTATCCGGATGAACATCAGACAAGATTTGTTTGTTAGCCTTACCATAATTGACAATTTTGCCCAATTGAGTATCTACCCACCCCTTTGGCAACTTCCTCTCGCTCATGCCTTTACCTCACCAAATGCTTCATTCAGAAGAGTGCGCTGGGCATCGGCTTCATCACCTGCACCCAATTCCCGCATCAGGGCATCCAGATCGCCCAGCGCCTGCACCAGTTCGGTCATCGCTTCGGCGGCCAGTACGTCCGGCTCCGGCAGGTTGTCGGCGTCAATACTGTCCTTATCTTTTAGCCAGGAGATATCCAGCGAATCGGATTTAGCAGTGCGAATCCACTCGCGGCTAAACTTGCGCCAGCGACTGGTAGCCTGATGCCGATCGGTGTTTTTATTCTCTTCGGCGTCGGCAATTTCCGCTTCTTCAGCATTAAAGCTCCATTCCCCTTCGGTACGTGGGCTGAGGCCATGCGGATCGTCACCGTACACCTTCTCAAACGGCGCTAAATGTTGTTCGGTAAACGGCGTACGCTTGCCGAAACTGGGCATATTTGTGCGCAGATCGTAGACCCAGACGGTTTCGGTACAGTTCTTATCCTGGCGTTTATTGGTTGGGCTGCCTTTGGTAAAGAACAGCACGTTAGTTTTTACGCCCTGAGCGTAAAAGATGCCGGTCGGCAGACGCAGAATGGTGTGCAGATTACACTTGTCCATCAGGTCGCGGCGAATGTCGGTGCCTTTGCCGCCTTCAAACAGCACGTTATCTGGCACCACCACTGCCGCACGACCGCCGGGAACCAGCGTCTCAACAATATGTTGCATAAAGCACAACTGCTTGTTGCTGGTAGGATGCACAAAGGTTCGGGTAATATTAGTACCGGCCGCACTGCCAAACGGTGGGTTGGTCATCACAATATCTGCTTTTGGCAGGTTTTCTCCATCGCTGCCCAACGTATTGCCAAGACGGATTGCGCCGCCGTGGTCGAGATTACCCTGAATATCATGCAGCAAGCAGTTCATCAGCGCCAGACGCCGAGTGCCGGGCACCAGCTCAAGACCAATAAAAGCGCGGTGGATCTGAAAATCCGCATCGTCGGTACTCAGATCGTCCAGATCACGGGTCTGTGCTTTGACATAACGGTCAGCCTCGATCAAAAAGCCTGCCGTACCTGCCGCCGGATCCTGAACCACTTCGCGTGGCTGCGGTTTTACACAGTGGACAATGGTTTTGATCAGCGGGCGCGGGGTGAAGTACTGCCCGGCGCCGGATTTGGTTTCGTTGGCGTTTTTCTGGAGCAGTCCTTCATACATATCACCGAAATCGTCGCGGGACTTACCTTTAGTACCGGTATACCAGTCCAATGAATCCATATTGCTCACCAATTCGGTTAGCTGTTTTGGCGCGTTAATGGTGGTATTCACGTTCTGGAAAATGGCATGCACCAGCGCATTCTCGTCGGCACCTAAATGTACTAAGAGATTACGGTAAAACTGGAATTGTTCCTGGCCGATGCGGTTTTTCAGATCGTCCCAGCGGTAGCCTTGCGGTAAAAAATCATTTTCCTGTCCTGTTTCTTTACACATTTTCAGAAACAGCAGGGAAGCCAGTTCGTTGACATAATCCTGATAAGAGACGCCACCGTCACGCAGGGTGTCGCATAGTTTCCAAAGTTTAGCGACCAGATCGTTGTTGTTCATTCGTGGTTCCGTGAAATAAGCAGCGGCCCAAAACGGGCCGCATCAAAGGATGAAATTATCGGGAATAATAGCGCGTCAGGCTAGTTCGTCCCAGATGTAATCGCCGAATTTACCCAGCACGCCGTCCAGATCGTCGTCGAAGGCCAGTTGCAGTTTAGGTTTACCGCCACGGCGCTGGAAGTTGCCGGTTTTGAAAACGTCATCGTCCAGCACGACTTTTTCTTTCAGCGCGGCGGCCAGGCGATCGAGCCAGGTTAGCTGTTCGCTGTTCCAGTCGTTTTCACTTTTGATCCGGGTAAGCGCATGGTCGACGCGTTCTTCAAACGGTTTCAGTGCATCGCCTACTGCGGCACGGCGGATGTGGCCAATCAGGCGCGCGGCGATATCTTCGTTACGCGTTTCCTTCCACGCGCTACGCAGGGAGGATTCTTCAAAATGCTGGCGGTCAAACCACTCCTGTAGTTCCACAAGGCCTTTACGAGTAAGATCGCGCGGGCGATTGATTACAGCCTGCAAGGCTGGTTGGGCATTGGGCGAATTTTTTACTAATTTGTCAAAGGCTTCAAGAAAATCTTGCGCAGTGTCGTAGTCGCCATACAGACGCGTGACGTCAATCACCGTGTCATCGATATCCATAAAGATGGGCGAATCGCGCAGGGCGTTGATATCGAGTTTGAGTTTTTCCAGGCGGCTGACAATGGTGGGTAATTTGTTGAATATTTCTGCGCTCCAGTGTGGCCCTTTTTCCCGCAGCACACGTGGCAAATTGCTGAAACCGGTGCCGGCTGCATTTTGACAGAGTTCATCAAGACGACGGAACTGGTGGTCGATATTTGCACTACGGTCGCGGTTAAACTGCGCCTGGCTAACTATTCGTTGTAATTTAGCGACGAGTTGTTCATGGCTGTGCTCGGCAAAACTGCGGCCATCGGCCTCTTTAATTTTGTAGGTTTCCGAATCGGTGATTTCATTGACCAGTGTCTGCAGTTCTACCTGCGGGCGCACCACCACCGGCCGCATGGTATCGACATCTTCCAGCGTGCTGTAGATGTCGACGGCGTCGAAAATACGAAAGGCGGTTTTACCCACTTCCGGGCACAAGCGAGTGGCGCGGCCTTTCATTTGCTCATAAAGGATGCGGCTTTTTACCCGGCGCAGGAATACAACATTGCAGATGGAAGGAATGTCGACGCCGGTGGTCAGTAGATCAACCGTTACCACGATATTCGGCAGACGCTCTTTTTTGAAGCGGGTAATCATGGTCT
Source organism: Acerihabitans arboris (assembly GCF_010131535.1). Lineage (GTDB taxonomy): Bacteria > Pseudomonadota > Gammaproteobacteria > Enterobacterales > Enterobacteriaceae > Acerihabitans > Acerihabitans arboris. The sequence continues at coordinate 5,504 of NZ_WUBS01000016.1, read as the reverse complement.
GGACTTTACGCGCATCTTTATCGGCATCGCCGGTGATTTTAATAATGGCGTCGTGCTCAAGACCGGGATATATCTTTTTAAAAGCACTACGCAATTCTTCTACAACGGTATCGGCATGGCTATTGGTGACACAGAAAACCAGGGTTTTTTGTAGCCCGGTAGGATCGAGATGGTTAGTCAGTTCCTGACAAACGGCACGGTTAAAACCGGTAACAATAATGTCGCGGTTAAAGTCTGTTACATCATACTGCTGCTCGTCTTCCAGCGTATCGTTAATCAACTCGCCCTGGTTACTCAGGCGTTCCACCTGCTCACCTTGTGCAAGGTAAATGCCATCCTGCGCACGTTGAGTGATAATGCGAACAGGCGGATCCTGGTCGATAAGGTAACCATCAATTACCGCCGTACGGTAGGTGTAGCGATAAACGGGCTCACCAAAAATTTGCAACGTATGCAGGGCTGGGGTGGCAGTAAGGGCAATTTTGACCGCATCGAAGTGATCGAGAATGCGTCGGTAGGCGGAAACATAATCAAGCTGGTTGCGAAATTCCAGTTCGCCTTCGGTCTGCTCTTTATCAAGAATATATCCGCGATGGGCTTCATCCACCACAATACAGTCATAACGGCCCACCGGCATCGTTTCATCGGACTGCAAGGTGCGCTTCACCAGCGACTGTACGGTCGCTACATGAATTTTTGTGCTGTCTTCCGGGAATTTGTCCGTCAGCCCTTTGATGCCGAAAATGCTGTTAAAGGTATTGCCGTTAATGCGGGTATCGTCAAACGCCCCCAGCGCCTGTTCTCCCAGCATACGACGGTCGACCAGGAACAACACACGCTTAAAACGTTGCGACTGAATCAGGCGAAACATGATGGCAATGGCGGTGCGGGTTTTGCCAGTGCCGGTGGCCATTGCCAGTAGGATCTCCTGCTGTCCTGAGACAATCGCCTTTTCTACCGCGCTTACGGCATCTTTCTGGTAATAACGCAGCCCCAGCTCGCTCATGCCGGGATTATCTGCGAACCACTGATTCTGTTTTTGCGGATCGCTGCCCAGCATGGCGGACAACTCTTCCGGACGATGCCATTCCGGTAATGCTTTGGGCATATTGCTGATATGGCGGATATCGCGATACCAGATACCGCTTTTGGTTTTCATCGCTGCGCGGTATTCGCGCCCATTGGTGGAATAGCAGAACGGAATTTTAAAGGTTTGACTGCCGCTGGTGTCCCGCCAGCTTACTTCGTATTCGGGTACGGCTTCGCGCACCTTATCTGGATGGTTATGTTCCAGCAGCGTTTCGCGTAAGAATCTGTTATCAAAGAATTTACTGTAGCGATAAGACTCGTTGAGCTTTGCGGGGACATCAATGTTTTTGCGCTTGGCTTCAATCACTGCCATAGGTTTGAGACCGACAAACAGAACGTAATCGGCATAACCCTGATTGCCTGTTTCATCCACGCCAGTAGGCCACTCGGCAATTGCCATATTGACACCTGGCTGCGGGCGGGCGCCTTTGGAGTAGCGAAGTTGCTTGCTGTCGGCTTCCCAGCCCGCTTTGCGTAACCGGGAATCGATCAAAAAGCGGCTCTCTTCTTCGGTCAAATCCAGCGTGCGTTTAATGGCCTGGTCGATGATCTGCCTGTGATATGCCTTACGTTCCTGTTCAGTCTGTCTGGATAGCTCGGCATTTTTCTCGGCAAGTTGGGCTTCCAGCGCAGCGACTCGGGCTTTGGTCTGGGCTTCGGTTTCCTGCTGCTTACCTTCCAGAATGGCGATATAACCGTTCAGTGCCACTAACTTTTGCTGTTGGGATTGCAGTTCCGCTTGGCTTTGCGCTTTCTCCCGTGCATTTTGCTCAATTTGCTGTTTGAGCGTAAGCAGTTCCTGGTGATAGGGGTTTTCACCACGTACCGGCAGGACAAAAGCTGGGACTGGGAAGTCATAATTTTTCGTGACCAGACGGTAGTACCAGATGCTCAGTCGAAAGCCGAGCCGCAGACACATCTGGGCGTCATCCAGGTCGTTATGATACTCATGCACCGCTAGGTTGCCGGTACGACGCAGTTTATGGAATACGGAAAGAATACTGCCATCGACGAAGGAAATTTTACCCAGTTCGCGCAACAGGTCGTTTTGGTTCTCGCAGGGCGGGATATTTAATAATACGCCGAGGTGTTTCGCCGTGGCTTCACCGAACATCCGCATCTTGACCAGCGTGGTATTGGGGTCGTCCGGGTAGTTATTCTCTGCGGCACAAGCAATGGCGTAAATAAAATCGTTAACGCCTTTCAAAAAATCGAAGTTGGATTTATTCATGCGCATTCCACGACCCAGACAGTCTCAGGCGATGCTGAAGTATTAGGGTAATATGTTACAAAGTGAGAATATTTTATATTACGCCCCCGGTGGGTATGCGATCAATTGACGAAAACACACCTAACTGAATATTTCTTAAGGCATTGTGCCTTGCAATCTTAAATTCGCAGGAGTGACTTGCCGTATAATAGCTAGAACAGGCGATTTAATGCTAAATGATGTGCAAAAAATCGTTTATTTCAGCATAATACCCCGTATTGATGTCTGTTAAAATTCATCAGGGAGAGAGTTTTGATGACTCACTTCTGATCAATGGGCTTCGTTCAACATCGATATCAATTGATGCAACCGGGAAGGACAAACATTCCCTCAACCTGAATAAGGTACTGATTAACATATCAGCGTTTCTGCTATATGATTCCAAGCAGGATGACATAGCTTAGAAAGGCTGATCGAAGTGGATGATTTAACAATTCAGCAAATCCATGACCGGTGTCTAGGCACCACGCAACAAGCCATTGAAGGTTTTGGGTGGGATAACATCTCGGTTGGCGTGCTAAGCGAAGCAGATAAAGAACGGCTGGAAGAGGGCATCGACCACAGCATCCTCAACTGGCCGTGGGCGATGAATCGTTACAGAGGCAACGCCGACGATGGCATCCTAGACATCTCCCTCAAGGTTATTGATCATGATGACCCGGGCTCGTTACATGCGGTCATTATTTGCAAGTATGATGAGCGGCGTGAACAGTTCTCTATCTGCATGTTGGAGAATTTTATCTCTGATGAAGAGACAGCTCTGACAGGTAATGTGCTGATTATTGCCTTAATATACTCAACAACATTCTGCAATATTATTGAATTTGAAGAGATTTTTATTCAAGATCCAACTCCTGATGCCAAACCGCGTTACAGGTCGTATGGCTTTGCTCAAGTGTGGAATGATCACGATAAAATGTCGGCTGAAGTGCGGGACATTCTGGAAATGATCCGTATCAAGGTGAATGGCGTTGATCTTGATGAGTAAGAAGTTACCTCTATGGCTAACAGGGGCTGTTTGTTAAATGAACAAAGTTGATGTAGAATTGTATGCAATGATAGTAAGAAAAAAGGAGGCGTAATGATCAAGCAAACTAAAAGAATCGATTCTGACAGAGCGATGGCTGCTGCGAAATGCTCCTTAGATTTCTGGGCAACTATTGACGGCAATAAACTCGCCAAAGTGGGTCAGAAAGAGAAAGAAATGGATATTGTGGGACCGAGAAAGAAAGTAAAGTCGGCCAAATACGCATAATATGTGTTCGTCATGAGTACATCTGACACAACAGCTTGAAAGATTGAGAGTTACCGGTTTTGGTAAGAGTGTCGAATCCTTTTACATAACACGAGGTGACTCTCATGCTTCTCTCTAAGAATCCTGCCATTAAACACAAAGTGGGTTTACTGAATCTCGCCGAAGAGCTCGGTAACGTGCCGAAAGCAGCCTGCGAAGTAGACTACCCAAAAATTTGAGCATTTTCAGCCTCGACCAAGATGCCCGACCGCTTACGGTGCTGACAGCTACTTTTGCGCTTTAAGTATCAGAAAAGGTGGCCGGCGGCAGTGTTTAACTAATTTGGGCCGTTTCGCCAGGGCTTCATCTGTCGGCTGCGGCTCAGACAATGCGCGCAGGGTAAAACCACAACCCAGCAGGGTATTCACATAGTTTTCTGTCGTGCGATGGTATTTAACGACGTCATTTATAAACCACTGGGTATGGCGTATCGACTGATCGTGATAATTATCCAGCGGCCAATGCTCACCGGCTTCAGTGGTGATCCATCCCACCGGCCAGGCGGTACAAACAGGATGTTCAACGCTGAAAATAAAATTTCCACTGGGCTTTAGCATTTTATAAACCTTGCGGCATATCCCCGAATAATCCTCGACGTAATGCAAGGCTAATGACGACACCACCAGATCATAAATATTGTCATCAGTAGCAAAATCCTCCATCGAAGTATGCTGAAAGTTAATGCCCGGATCATATGTCAGCCGTTGCGCCTCAGCCAGCATACGCGTTGAGAGTTCAATCCCCGTGACATGGGCGGCGCCCTTGGCCCGGGCGTAACGTGCAAAATCGCCAAAACCGCTACCAAGATCGAGCACGTTCAAATGGCTCAGTTCCGGCAATAACGCGCGGATCGCAGGTAGCTCCAACGTGCCGTTCAGGCCGGAGTCCTTCTGGCGTAATGTCTTATACCCTTCGAAAAAGTCGGGATCATCGTACACATTTTGTTGGGATAAATCGTTGTGCGACGCAGTCATGATACAAGTCTCCTTTGTGGTCGGTTACGTCAGCTTGCTCTGATGCTAATGAAATCAGTGGAGGGAAGCACTATTTTGATCGATGATATACCTATCAATATTTATCCGGGAGAGGGCGTTGATGACACGCATCGCGATCGATTTACCTGAAGAAGATCTCCGGCAATGGGATAATCTGGCCGCTATACGCCATCTCTCCCGTGCAGGGGTAAATCAGGCAAGCTTTGTCCAGCTATCTAGCAGATAATCGTGCCGGTAATAATGATAATGCGTTTGGCCTATGGGCTAATAGCAACACTGACGGAATTCTCTATGAAAGTCAGGTCCGCAATCATGACTGGGAATAAGTGTTTGATGGGCTTCGTTCGACATCGCTACCAGTTTTAAAATGGCGTTGAAAAATGCCTCGCAATCTGGTTTGACCAGTGCTAAATTCAGCGTTGAAACATGTCGGCTCCGCCCTACTTAACAAATTGGGGGCCTTTTGGGGGGCCTCAATTGAAAGTCATTCTAACTAACTTATTAAAATTAAATAATTATTTGGCTGTTCGAGTCCGGCCTTCGCACCATTAGTACACAATCAGGTCACCCAAGGGTGGCTTTTTTTATGCCTAAAATCCAGTCCCCGCAAGGCTTCCCGCGCTTTTTCAGTGTAAGCGTACGCCCAGAGCCGTCTGTTAATTACCCGTCAAGTTGTCGAAGATGATGTCCATCATTTTTTTTAATGGACGCTACTCATGAAACAAACCCCCGTAAAACCCTCAAGACGTCGTCCCAATTTCCCGCTGGACTTCAAAATCTGCCTGGTTGAGCAAGCGCTCCAGCCCGGCGTATCCATTGCGAAGCTGGCACGGGATAACGGTATCAATGACAATCT
>NZ_WUBS01000015.1 GCF_010131535.1 Acerihabitans arboris | reverse complement strand
GGACGATGTCTTGAGGGTTTTGCGGGGGTTTGTTTCATGAGTAGCGTCCATTAAAAAAAATGATGGACATCATCTTCGACAACTTGACGGGTAATTAACAGACGGCTCTGGGCGTACGCTTACAAACCAAATCCAGTCCGGTGTTCCGTTATCATCGTTTCAGGAAATGGGAGGCTTGGAGAGTATAGAAATGGTACGCAGATATGCTCATCTGGCGCCGAATCATGTAACGCAACATGCCTGCAAACTGGATGCGATATTTGGCGATAACGACACGCCAGCGATACAAGGCGAAAAAGAAGCGAGAATCAAAACAGCATAACTTACTGATTCCAAATGGTACGCCCTACAGGATTCGAACCTGTGACCTACGGCTTAGAAGGCCGTTGCTCTATCCGACTGAGCTAAGGGCGCATTGCGGGAAGTTGCTGGATAATGCGGTTGGATTATACGGAGCGGACCGGTTGAGTCAATGGCTTTTCTGCCGACCGGTGGTTCGCTGAACAAAAGGATTTCATTCAGTGCCTGACAGCGGGCCGCGCTTCTGCCAAAATACCCCCATCACAGCACGATTACACTGATGGATTGCCGATTCTGATGGTAGCTAAACTTATTGATGGTAAAACTATTGCTCAGCAGGTCAGGGATGAGGTGGCGGTAAAAGTAAAACAACGCCTGAATGCCGGGAAGCGCGCGCCGGGACTGGCGGTGGTTTTGGTAGGAGAAAATCCGGCGTCGCAAATTTATGTCGCCAACAAACGCAAGGCCTGCGAGGACGTGGGTTTTGTATCCCGCTCCTACAGTTTGCCGGACCAGGTCGGCGAGGCCGAACTGCTGGATCTTATCGATACGCTTAATGCCGATAGGGAAATCGACGGCATCCTGGTGCAGTTGCCGCTGCCGCCGGGCATGGATAATATCAACGTGCTGGAGCGCATCTCGCCCGATAAGGACGTTGACGGCTTCCATCCCTATAATGTCGGCCGGCTGTGTCAGCGGGCGCCGTTGCTGCGACCCTGTACCCCCCGGGGCATCATCACCCTGCTGGAACGTTACAAGATAGAGACGTTCGGGGTGAATGCGGTGGTGGTGGGCGCGTCCAACATCGTCGGGCGACCGATGAGCATGGAGCTGCTGCTGGCGGGCTGCACGGTAACCGTGACCCATCGGTTTACCAAGGATCTCCAGCGTCATATTGAATATGCCGATCTGCTGGTGGTGGCGGTGGGCAAACCCGGATTTATTCCCGGCGAATGGATTAAACCGGGAGCGGTGGTGCTGGATGTCGGCATTAGCCGGCTTGCCAACGGCAAGGTGGTGGGCGATGTGGACTTCGAGGTAGCCTCGCAGCGCGCGTCCTATATTACCCCGGTACCCGGCGGCGTCGGTCCCATGACGGTCGCCACCTTGATTCAAAACACTTTGCAGGCATGTGAAGACTTTCACGATATAGCATCATAACGGCGGAACACGATGGAAACTTTCTCACTTGACGGCCATCCGTACATTGAACTGTGCGATTTACTGAAGATTCAGGGTTGGTGTCACAGCGGCGCGGCGGCAAAAACCGCCATTTATGGTCAGCAGGTCAAGGTCAACGGCGCGATGGAAACCCGCAAACGGTGTAAGATCGTTGCCGACCAGCAGGTTGAATTTTTAGGCCAGGTGGTAAAAGTCGTCGAATAGACCGTTAACCGCACCGGCGCGTATCGGCCAGGGACGGATTTGGCCCGGGCCGCCGAATCCGGCGTTGGCGTTAAGCGGTAACCTATAAGTGATAAGCGGCGGGTGGTGAATAGCCCAGTTGTAAAACCAGCAGGGCGCGGATAATACCGCGCCCTGCTGGTTTTGGCCGCGGCACCCCCCCGGCCTTGGCTTTCGCCGCTGCGAAAGCCAAGGCGGGCATGATTAACCGCGACGCCAGATGGTGCCGCCGGCGCTGTCTTCCAGCACAATGCCCAGTTCGGTGAGTTTGGCGCGCGCTTCGTCGGCCAGCTGCCACTGCTTATTTTTGCGCGCATCGTTGCGCTGCTTGATAAGCGCTTCAATCTGCGCCGTTTCGCTGATATCGACCTGGGCGCCGTTTTGCAGGAACTGCTCCGGGTCCTGCTCCAGCAATCCCAGGACATTGGCCGTCCGGCGCAGCGCCGCGGCCAGTCCGACGGCGGCCGGCGGGTTTTCCACCTTCAGGCGGTTGACTTCGCGGGCCATCTCGAACAGCGCTGAATAGGCCTCCGGCGTATTAAAATCATCATCCATGGCGGCGGTGAACTGGGCGATAAACGACTCGCCGCCGGCGGGCCGGGCCGATGCATCGGCGCCGCGCAGCGCGATGTACAGACGCTCAAGGGACGATCTGGCCTGCTTGAGGTTTTCCTCGCTGTAATTGAGCTGGCTGCGGTAATGGCCGGACATCAGGAAATAACGCACCGTTTCCGCATCGTAGTATTTCAATACGTCGCGTACGGTAAAAAAGTTGTCCAGGGATTTAGACATTTTTTCCCGATCGACCATCACCATGCCGGAATGCATCCAATAATTGACATAAGGCCCTTCGTGGGCGCAGCTCGACTGGGCGATTTCGTTTTCATGATGGGGAAACATCAGGTCCGATCCGCCGCCGTGGATATCAAAATGATTGCCTAGCTGCTTGCAGTTCATGGCCGAGCACTCTATATGCCAGCCCGGACGTCCCAGGCCCCAGGGCGACGGCCAGCTCGGCTCGCCTTCTTTGGACATTTTCCACAATACGAAGTCCATCGGATTGCGTTTCACATCGTCGATATCCACCCGGGCGCCGGCCTGCAGCTGCTCCAGATCCTGACGCGACAGCACGCCGTAGGTGGGATCGGTGTCCACCGCAAACATCACATCGCCGTTGGCCGCTTGGTACGCATGGCCCTTTCGCAGCAATACCTCCACGATCTCGATGATATCGGCCATGTGCCGGGTCGCGCGCGGCTCTTCATCGGGCCGCAGGATATTCAGGCTGTCGAAATCCTTATGCATCTCGGCAATCATGCGTTCGGTCAGCGTATCGATGCTTTCATCATTATCATTGGCCCGTTTGATGATCTTGTCGTCAATGTCGGTGATATTACGCACATACTCCACCTCGTAGCCTTTGAAGCGCAGGTAACGGGTGACAACGTCGAAGGCGACAAACGTCCGGCCGTGGCCGATATGACAGAGATCATAGACGGTGATGCCGCACACGTACATACCGACTTTACCGGTATGGATAGGTTGAAAATCCTCTTTTTGACGTGTCAGGGTGTTATAAATCTTCAGCATCGACATTCATTCCATGGTGTTAACGGGGGTACGTGTGTATACCGACAAGTTTAGACAGGTTATATTCCAACAGCGTATTGAACCCTGAAGACGGCGGTAATGCAAGGCCGGGGGGCCGGCAAGCGAAACGGCGGACTGATTCCCGGCCAAAAACGCCGCCCGGCGCGCCGCCGGCCGCCAGAATAACAGAAAAAACCATTAGCTGCGGCGAATGCTGACTCCATGCCGGACTTATGTTATAAATTCAGTCTGCTTGATCACTTCGTGTGAGCAACTCTTTTCCCGACTCGTAGGACAACTATTTTATGGTCACTCTTCATACCAACCACGGCGATATTGTTATCAAAACCTTCGCCGATAAAGCCCCGTTAACCGTCGAAAACTTCCTGACCTATTGCCGTGAGGGCTTTTATGATAATACCATTTTCCATCGCGTGATTAATGGCTTCATGATCCAGGGCGGCGGTTTTGAACCCGGCATGACGCAGAAAAAGACCCGCGCGACCGTTAAAAACGAAGCCAACAACGGCCTGAAAAATACCCGCGGCACCCTGGCCATGGCGCGCACCAACGATCCGCATTCCGCCACCGCCCAATTCTTTATCAACCTGGTGGATAATGATTTCCTGAATTTCCGTTCGGAACGCGCCGACGGCTGGGGATACTGTGTCTTCGCCGAGGTGACCGACGGCCTTGACGTGGTCGATAAGATCAAAAACGTGGCGACCGGCAACAGCGGCCCGCATCAGGATGTGCCGAAAGACGATGTGATCATTACCGGCGTGACCCTAGACGAATAATCGTTGTCATGGCAACCCTGTTTGTCGCGGATATCCATCTTAGCGTCCAGGAACCGGCGATTACCGCCGGTTTTCTGCATTTTTTGCGGCGGCAGGCCGCGCACGCCGACGCGCTGTATATCCTGGGCGATCTGTTCGAAGCCTGGATCGGCGATGACGATCCCGCGCCGCTGCATGACGAGATAGCCGCGGCGCTGAACGCGCTGGCGCAGCGGGGGGTGCCCTGCTTCTTCATCCACGGCAACCGCGACTTTTTGCTGGGCAAGGATTTCGCCAGGGCCTGCGGCATGACGCTGCTGCCGGAAGAACGGCTGCTGACCCTGTACGACCGGCCAATCCTTATCCTGCACGGCGATACGCTGTGCACCGACGATCTGGCCTATCAACGCTATCGCAGGCGGGTCAACCAGCGTTGGCTGCAGCGTCTGTTCTTGGCGCTGCCGCTGAAATGGCGCCTGCGCATTGCCGGACGGATGCGGGCCGACAGCCAGCGCGCCAATGGCGCCAAATCCCAAACAATTATGGATGTCAGCCCGCAGGCGGTGGTTGCCACGCTTGAGCGTTATCAGGCGCAATGGATGATCCATGGCCATACCCATCGGCCGGCGATCCACACCCTGGACATCCGGGGCGGCAGCGCCCATCGCGCGGTATTGGGTGCCTGGCATCATCAGGGGTCGATGGTAAGGGTCACCAGGGACAGCGTCGAGCTGATTGAATTTCCCTACAACTGAGCGGCGCAATTTCTGGCGCCGGCGGCCACGCAACCGTTTTCCTCTCCCGGCTCACATGATATGCTCTACGCCCTCTTATCCCTGCAACCCAACCCCGGCGACAACGCGGCGTACGAGGCAGGGAGCGGTTGGCAACATTCACAGGAGCACTACGCGCATGCAATCCAATCTTGCCCCGGCAAAAATCGCCATCGTCATGGGGTCCAAAAGCGACTGGGCCACGATGCAGTTTGCCGCGGACATTCTCGCCTCGCTGCAGCTTGCCTGTCATGTGGAGATCGTCTCGGCGCATCGCACACCGGATAAACTGTTCAGCTTTGCCGAACAGGCTGCCGCCGCGGGTTTTGAGGTGATTATCGCCGGCGCGGGCGGCGCGGCCCATCTGCCGGGCATGCTGGCGGCAAAAACGCTGGTGCCGGTACTGGGCGTGCCGGTGCAGAGCGCGGCGCTGAGCGGCGTCGATAGTCTTTATTCCATTGTGCAGATGCCGCGCGGCGTGCCGGTGGGCACGCTGGCGATTGGCAAGGCCGGCGCGGCCAACGCCGCCCTGCTGGCGGCGCAGATCCTGGCGCTGCACGACCAGGGGTTAACCGCCCGGCTGGCGGCCTGGCGCCAGGCGCAAACCGATGAAGTGCTGGCGCATCCCGATCCAAGGGAGGACGCATGAAACCGGTTTGTATCCTGGGCAACGGACAATTAGGGCGCATGCTGCGCCAGGCCGGCGAACCCATGGGCATTGCGGTATTCCCGGTAGGGCTTGACGCCGATCCCGGTTCGGTGCCGTTTGCGCAAAGCGTGATTACCGCCGAAATCGAGCGTTGGCCGGAAACGCCCCTTACCCGTGAGCTGGCCCGTCATAATGCGTTTGTGAACCGGGATATTTTCCCACGGCTGGCCGATCGGCTGACGCAAAAGCAATTGCTCGATAGCCTGAGGCTGGCCACCGCGCCCTGGGAAGAGCTGACCGCCGCGGCCCAGTGGCCGCAGGCATTCGCCTCGTTTGGCAATCTGGCCGTGGTCAAGCGCCGCGTGGGCGGTTATGACGGCCGGGGCCAATGGCGTCTCGCCCCCGGCGATGAGGCGACGCTGCCGCAAGAGTGCTACGGCAGCTGCATCGTCGAGCAGGGCATCGCATTTTCAGGCGAAGTGTCTCTGATTGGCGCGCGCGCGAATAACGGCGCCATGGTGTTTTATCCGCTGACGCATAACCTGCATCAGGACGGCATCCTGCGCACCAGCGTGGCGTTCGCCCGGCCGGACGACGCATTGCAGCGCCGGGCGGAGGGCATGCTTTCCGCCATTATGCATGAGCTGGAGTATGTCGGCGTGATGGCGATGGAGTGCTTTATCGTCGGTAACGATCTGCTGATTAACGAGCTGGCGCCCCGGGTGCATAACAGCGGACACTGGACACAAAACGGCGCGTCCATCAGCCAGTTCGAACTGCACCTGCGCGCCATTCTCGACCTGCCGATGCCGATGCCTTCGGTGACCGCGCCGTCGGTGATGGTCAACCTGATTGGCACCGACGTCAGCGCCGCATGGCTGGCCGAGCCGCTGGTACATTTGCATTGGTATGAAAAAGAGGTGCGCCCGGGGCGTAAGGTGGGTCACCTGAATCTAAACCATAGCGATGCCGCCGAGCTTAGCCGGGCGCTGGAGCGCCTTGCTCCCCTCCTGCCGGCGGATTATCACGGCGGGCTGCGATGGGCGCGGCAAAAGCTGGCCGATCCGGGCTGAAAACGCCCATGGCCCCGGCGGCAACCGGTCGGAAGCTAAAAAAAACGCCCCGTCACAATGCGCCGGGGCGTTTTTTTTTGCCTATGCAGCGCCGCGTTGCCTAGACCATAAAGTCTTTCAGCGCAGTGTTAAGCGTGGCGCTCGGACACATGGCCCGGCTTGCCAGCTCGGGCGACGGATGATAATACCCGCCGATATCCACTGGCTTGCCCTGCACCTGGTTCAGCTCGGCGACTATCTTGTCCTCTTGGCCGGCAAGGGTTTTCGCCAGCGGCGCAAACTGATCGCGCAGATCGGTGTCTTCGTTCTGTACGGCCAGCGCCTGCGCCCAATACAACGCCAGGTAAAAATGGCTGCCACGGTTGTCCAGCCCGCCGGTTTTACGCGAAGGCGACTTATTGGTATCCAGGAACGCGCCGTTGGCCTGATCCAGCGTTTTCGCCAGGATTTTCGCCTTGGCGTTGGCGCGGGAACTCCCCACATGATCAAGGGACGCCGCCAGCGCCAGGAACTCGCCCAGGGAGTCCCAACGCAGGTGGTTTTCCTGCAGGAACTGCTGGACGTGCTTTGGCGCCGAGCCGCCGGCGCCGGTTTCAAACAGCCCGCCGCCGCTCATCAACGGCACGATGGACAGCATTTTGGCGCTGGTGCCCAGCTCCATGATCGGGAACAGGTCGGTCAGGTAGTCACGCAGCACGTTGCCGGTTACCGAAATGGTGTCTTTGCCCGCGCGGATGCGATCGATGGAGAATTGGGTGGCCTCTTCCGGCGACATAATGCGGATATCCAGCCCGGCGGTGTCATGATCTTTCAGGTAGCGCTGTACCTTGAGGATCATTTGCGCGTCATGGGCGCGGGCCGGATCCAGCCAGAAAATAGCCGGGGTATTGGATTCGCGGGCGCGATTTACCGCCAGTTTCACCCAGTCCTGGATCGGCGCGTCCTTGGCCTGGCACATACGCCAGATATCGCCGGCGTCAACCGCGTGTTCCAGCAGCACCCTGCCGTTGCCGTCGGTCACCTTGACCACGCCGTCCTGCTTGATATGGAAGGTCTTGTCATGGGAGCCGTACTCTTCGGCCTTTTGCGCCATCAGGCCGACGTTGGGCACGCTGCCCATGGTGGTCGGATCGTAGGCGCCGTGCCGTTTGCAATCGTCGATTACCACCTGGTAAACCCCGGCGTAGCAACGATCGGGGATCACGGCCTTGGTATCGTGCAGTTTGCCGTCGGCGCCCCACATCTTGCCCGAATCACGGATCATCGCCGGCATCGAGGCGTCGACGATCACATCGCTCGGCACATGCAGGTTGGTGATGCCTTTATCGGAATTCACCATCGCCAGCTCAGGCCGCACCTGGTATAGCGCCTGGATGGCCTGTTCAATTTCGGCCTGCCGGCCGGCGGGCAGCGCCCTGATCTTGGCGTAAAGATCGCCGATGCCGTTATTAACGTCCACGCCCAGCGGCTTAAGTTCGTCCGCGAAGCGCTCCAGCACATCCTGGTAATACTCGGCGACAAACTGACCGAAAATGATAGGGTCGGAGACTTTCATCATGGTGGCTTTCAGATGCACCGACAGCAATACACCCTGTTTTTTGGCATCATCCAGCTGTTCGGCGATAAAACGGCGCAGCGCCTTTTTGCTCATTACCGACGCGTCGATAATTTCACCGGCATTAACGGCGGTCTTGTCTTTCAGCACCTGGACACCGCCGTCTTTGGTCAGCAGCTCGATTTTCACGCTGCCGTTATCGGCAATCAGGGCGGATTTTTCGCTGCCGTAGAAATCACCGCCGCTCATATGGGCAACGTGGGATTTGGAATCGGCGGACCAGGCACCCATGCGGTGCGGATGCTTGCGGGCATAGTTTTTCACCGACAGCGGCGCCCGGCGATCGGAGTTACCCTCGCGCAGCACCGGGTTCACCGCGCTGCCCTTGATTTTATCGTAACGGGCGTTGGCTTCTTTTTCCGCAGCCGTCTTGGGCTCGTCCACATAGTCAGGCACGTTGTAGCCCTGCTGCTGCAGTTCCTTGATTGCCGCCTTTAACTGCGGCAGCGAGGCGCTGATATTGGGCAGCTTGATAATATTGGCTTCGGGAGTGACGGCCAGTTGACCCAGTTCGGCCAGGTGATCGGCTATTTTCTGTTTTTCGTTAAGGTATTCGGGGAAGTTGGCGATGATACGGCCGGCCAGCGAGATATCGCGGGTTTCCACGGCGATACCCAGGGATTGGGTAAACGCCCTGATAATCGGCAGCAGGGAATAGGTGGCCAGGGCCGGTGCTTCATCAGTAAGCGTATAGACGATCTTCGACGTTGTGGACATTTATTACGTTAACTCCTCTATGTCATAGCGATTGCAACTATCTTGAAGAGGCGGGACCGTTGCGTTCACCGTCGGCACCATCCGGGAGCATAAGCGGAAAAGGGCAATTTCCGGGAAACACTTCCAGGTGCTTCAGTTGGGCAGAGTGGGTCTGCGAAATGATGGTGTACCAGGCCGTTACTGTGCAGTAGACGGCCGGTAACTGTCAACCGGGTTGTCACTTCGCTGAACGCTAATTGTTGCATTAATGTTCGTTTTTTGTAAAATGCCGTTTTTTTATAAAAGATCAGCCCTGGTATTGCCGGTGCGCGCCTTTTTTCCCCAGCAGCCGCCGTCCGAGCATCGTGCCGCAGGCGGATAGCAGCAGCGCGCCGCACACCGGCACCATCCACCACAAACGGTAATCCGGTTCCCAGGGAAAATCGAATACTTTGCGTTGCAACAAGCCAAGGGCGACTTCCGCGCCCGCCGCCGCCGCCACGCCCGACACCAGTCCCAGCAGCGCAAACTCATACCACAACGTAGCGCGCAGCAGCCTTTTGCTGGCGCCCAGCGTACGGTATACCACCAGTTCCTGCTGGCGCTGGCGCATGCCGACCTGTACCTGGGCCAGCAGCAGCAGCCCGCCGCACATCAACACCAGTATGACCATGATTTCCAGCGCCCGGCTGACCTGCCGCAGGACCTGGCCGATTTGCCCCAGTATCGCGCCGATATCCAGCAGGCTGAGCGTCGGGAACTGGCGATTGAGCTGCGCCGGAAATGTCGCGTCCCCCCGGTAGCGGAAGCTGGTCAGCCAGGTCTGGGGTTGGCCGTCCAGCGCGCCCGGCGGGAAAATAAAGAAAAAATTCGGCCGCAGGCTCTCCCAATCCACTTTGCGCAGGCTGGTGATCCTGGCGCCGAAGGCTTGGGTATCGCCGGTAAAGGTCAGCGTATCGCCGAGTTTGAGCTTCAACTGCTCGGCCACCTGTTGCTCCATCGAAACCTCGCCCGCCTTTGGCGGCCAGTAGCCTGACACCAGCAGGTTGTGATCGGGCTTTTGATCCAGCCAGGTCAGGTTAAGCTCGCGGTTAACCGTTCGGCCGCCCGCGTCGTCCTCATGGATCAGATCGGTGGCCTTTTGCTGGTTAATTTCCGTCAGCCGGGCGCGGATAATCGGATAAAACGTCCCCGGGGCCACCCCGTTGCGCCGCAGGAAATCCCTGACCTGCGGCACCTGGTCGCCGGTCATGTTCAGCAGAAAGTAATTCGGGCTTTCGGGCGGCAACTGTTGCTGCCAGCGGTCGAGCAGATCCCCGCGCATCACCAGCAGCAGCGCCAGCAGCATAAACGACAGCGAGAAGGCCGCCAGCTGGGTCAGGGTTATCCAGGGCTGGCGCAGCAGGCGGTTCAGCGCCAGGCGCAGGGCCAGACGGCGGATTACCAGGCGGCGCAGCAGCCAAAGCGCGCCCCAGCCCACCGCCGCCAGCAGCAGGGACAATACGCCCATACCGCCGGCCAGCGACCAAAACAAGCCGTTGGCGCCGACGATCGGCATCAGCAGCGCCAGCACAATGATCAGCATGACCGGCAGATAGACGCGCAACGGCCAGACGGTTTGGGCATTGTCGCGCCTGAGCACCCGCAGCGGGCGGGTTGCCAGCAGCTGGCGGTAGGGGCGCAGCCCCACCAGCAGCGAAATCGCCACCAGCGCGCCGAGGGACCATACCCACGGCCACACGCCCGCGGGCGGCAGTTCGGCGGGCAGGACCGGCGCCAGCATGCGCATCAGGATTGCCTCGAACAGCAGGCCGATTGCGCTACCGCAAACGCCGGCGAACACCAGTAGCGACAGCCATTGGCCGACGATCAGCTTCATCAGCGCGCGCCTGCCGGCGCCCAGCGTCTTCAGCACCGCCACCAGGTCGCCGCGGCTGCGGCAGTAATGCCCCATGGCCACCGCCACCGCCGCTACCGACAGCAACAGCGTCAGCAGCGCCGACAGCGCCAGGAAGGAGCGCGACCGTTCCATGGAGGAGTTCAGCGCGCCGCTGGAATCATCCATGCCGTACCAACGCTGGGAGGCGTCGAGCTGCGGGGTCAGGTAGCGCTCGAAGCGCTCGAGCGCAGCCGGGTCGCCGGCAAACAGATAGCGCCAGGTTACCCTGCCGCCGGGCTGCACCGCACCGGTGGCGGCCACATCGGCCAGGTTGATCACGATGCCCGGCGCGGTCTGGAATGGATTAAAGCCGCTATCCGGCTGCTGGATCAGTTCGCCGGCGATACGAAGCCGCGCGTCGCCCACATCGAGCGGGTCGCCGATTTTCAGGCCCAGCAACGCCAGCAGCCGTGGCGCCACCAGTACGGTGCCGGGCTGGGAACGCAGGCCGGCCGGCCGGGTCACCAGCGTGCCGTACATCGGATAACGATCGTCGGTGGCCTTCACGTCCGCCAGTTGCGCATTGTCGCCGGCGAAGGTCATGGTCATAAAACGGATTTGCCGGCTCAGGGTCAGGCCGTCGGCCGCGGCCTGCCGCAGCCAGCCGTCATCCACCGGACGCGCCGCGCGCAATACCCGATCTGCGGCCAGGAACTCGCGGCTTTGCTCGCCCAACCCCTTTTGCATCCGATCGCTGATATTCCCGAGGGCCAGCACGCAGGCGACGGATAACGTCAGGGCCAGCCAGACAATCAGCAATGACGGTGAACGCCATTCACGCCAGAACCATCGACCGATCATGCCACCTCCAGCAGTTGACCGTCCTGCAGGCGCAGGCGCCGTTCACAGCGCGCCGCCAGCTGCGTGTCGTGGGTGACCAGGATAAGCGTGGTGGCGTAATCCCGGTTGAGCGAAAACAGCAGATCGGCGATACGATCGCCGGTTTTACGATCCAGGTTACCGGTGGGCTCGTCGGCAAACAGGACCTGCGGCCGGCCGCTGAAGGCGCGGGCCAGCGCCACGCGCTGCTGCTCGCCGCCGGAAAGCTGGGCGGGCAGATGCCCCAGCCGCCGCGCCAGCCCGATTTTATCCAGCAGCTCCAGCGCCTGATCCCGGCTCTCGCGTTCGCTTTCACCGCGCAGCAGGGCGGGCAGTTGCACATTTTCCAGCGCGGTCAGGGTCGGCACCAGCATAAACGACTGGAACACAAAACCAATGCTTTTGGCGCGCAGCCGGGCGCGCGCTTCTTCGTTCAGTGAAGCCAACGAGTGTCCCAATAAACGGACTTCCCCTTCGCTGCCGTCGTCCAGCCCGGCGAGGATGCCAAGCAGCGTGGATTTGCCGGAGCCCGACTCGCCGATCAGGGCAATCGTCTGCGCGGGTTTGACAAGCAGCTCAACTCCGGTAAGGATGGAGATATGGTTTTCTCCCTGACCGACGTGTTTATTAAGATGATGAACTTCAAGAACGTTTTCCGCGGGCATTTTCTCTTCCTTTTGCTGTTGGCAGTATTCAGTGTACGTGCGTTCGCCGCGGACACCTTACTGATTTTGGGCGATAGTCTTAGCGCCGGTTACCGGATGCCGGCGGCGCAGGCCTGGCCGTCCCTGCTTAACGACCGCTGGCGCCGGGAGTCGGACCCTATCAACGTCGTCAACGGCAGCATCAGCGGCGATACCGCCACGCAGGGGCTGGCGCGCCTGCCGGGCCTGCTGCAGTTGCATAAGCCGCGCTGGGTGGTGATTGAGCTGGGCGGTAACGACGGTCTGCGCGGCTTCCCGCCGCCGTCCATCGCCGGCGATCTCGCCAAGGCCATATCACAGGTTAAATCGACAGGCGCGCAGCCCCTGCTGATGCAAATCCGGCTGCCGTCCAACTACGGCCGGCGCTATACCGAGTCGTTCAGCGCCATCTACCCGGCGCTGGCGCAGCAATATGGCGTGCCGTTATTGCCGTTTTTTATGGAACAGGTGTACCTGAAGCCGCAGTGGATGCAGGATGACGCCATCCACCCCAACGCGGATGCGCAGCCTTTTATCGCCGAATGGATGTCCACCAGGCTGCTGCCCTTACTTAAACATGATTCCGCCTCCGGCGGGGCGGCCAATGGGTAAAGTTATGCAAAAAACGGTCGTAATCACCGGCTGTTCCAGCGGCATCGGGTGGGTGGCGGCGCAGGATCTGCGCCGACGCGGCTATCGTGTGCTGGCGACCTGCCGTAAACCGGCGGACGTGGCCCGCCTGGCCGCCGCCGGTTTTGAAACGCTGGCGCTGGATCTGGACGATGAACACAGCGTCGACACGGCCGCGGCAAAAATTATCACCCTGACCGGCAACCGGCTGTACGGTTTATTCAACAATGCCGGCTTCGGCGTATACGGCCCGCTGTCCACCCTTTCCCGCCGGCAATTGGAACAACAGTTCGCCAGCAACCTGTTCGGCACCCACCAGTTGACGCGGCTGTTGCTGCCCGCCATGCTGCCCCACGGCGAGGGGCGCATTATCCAGACCAGTTCCATTATGGGGCTGGTGTGCACGCCGGGACGGGGCGCCTACGCCGCGAGTAAATATGCGCTGGAAGCCTGGTCGGATACGCTGCGCATGGAACTGCACGGCACCGGCCTGCGCGTCAGCCTGATTGAACCGGGGCCGATCGGCACCGCCTTTGCCAGCAACGTGACCCAGTCGCGGGCGGATAAACCGGTGACCAATCCCGGCATCGCCTCACGATTTACATTGCCTCCGGAAGCTATACTACCCAAACTACGCCATGCTTTAGAGCATCCACGACCCCGATTACGTTATCCGGTTACCCTGGTCGCCAGCCTTTTATCCCTGCTGCGCCGTTGGTTGCCGGACCGTTGCCTGGATATGATTTTACGCGGCAGCCATTGAGGCGGGGAAAGATGCCCCAATATATTGCTAAAACGAATGAGAGAGAATTTCATGTTAGCTCAAGCCACCATTATTGATATAAACGAAGCAAACCTGCAGCAAACGCTCGAACTTTCCATGTCGCAGCCGGTGCTGTTCTATTTCTGGTCGGAGCACAGTCCGCATTGCCAGCAGATGACGCCGGTTATCGATAAACTGGCGCAGGAGTTCGCCGGCCAGTTCGCGCTGGCTAAAGTGGATTGCGATGCCCAGCAGGCCCTGGCCGCCCAGTTTGGCCTGCGCGCCATCCCCACCCTCTATTTATTCAAGGACGGGCAGCCGCTGGACGGTTTCCAGGGTCCGCAGCCCGAAGCAGCGATTCGGGAGCTGCTGCTGCGCGCCCTGCCCGATCCGGCGCAGCTGAAAATGATCGAAGCCGGCGATTTGATGCAGCAGGGACAGTATGCCGAAGCGTTACCCCTGCTCAAGGAGGCCTGGCAACCGAGTGAAAAATCCAGCGAGGCGGGTTTGCTGCTGGCGGAAACCTATATCCAGCTCAAGCGCACCGAAGATGCCGAAGCGGTGCTGGCGGTCTTTCCGCTGCAGGATAAGGATACCCGCTACCAGGGATTGATGGCGCAAATCGAGCTGCTGAAGCAGGCCGCGAATACGCCGGAAATGCAGCTGTTGCAGCAGCAGGTGCAAAACGCCCCCGCGGATGCGGGACTGGCGATACAGCTGGCGCTGCAATTGCACCAGGTCGGCCGTAATGAAGAAGCGCTGAAATTGCTGATCGGCCATTTGCGTAAAGATCTCGGCGCCGCCAACGGCGACGTGCGCAAGACCCTGCTGGATATCCTGTCCGCGCTCGGCACCGGCGACGCGCTGGCCGCGAAATATCGCCGTCAGCTTTATTCCCTGCTCTACTGACGATACCGGGCCGATGCTGCCCGGCGTGCGCCGCAGGCCGCACTCCGCCCTGCCGATTGAGGGTACGGGCGGGCATTTATCCTGCCCGACGCGCATTAAATACGTGTCTGCGTCACTGATTCCCCTCGACTTGCGCGTCATTGCCCCGGCAAAAGCGTACTATTAAGTTAGCGTTGAAAATGTTATGTCATGCTATATGCGATGTGAATATGATTTCGCACCGGCCGCGGTAATTTGTGTTAATGCTTTCTTTCATGAAATGGAGATTTCACCATGGAGATTTCACCAATGATGACGGTTATTCCCATTATTATTGTCCTGGCCCTGATCATTGTCTGGGCGGGGATAAAAATCGTCCCCCAGGGTTACCAATGGACGGTCGAGCGTTTCGGCCGCTATACCCTCACGCTAAAGCCGGGGCTAAACCTGGTGGTGCCGTTTATGGACCGGGTGGGCCGCAAAATCAACATGATGGAGCAGGTGCTGGATATCCCCTCCCAGGAGATCATTTCCAAGGATAACGCCAACGTGACCATCGACGCCGTGTGTTTTATCCAGGTAGTCGACCCGGCGCGCGCGGCCTATGAGGTGAGCAACCTGCAGCAGGCCATACTTAACCTGACCATGACCAACATCCGTACGGTGCTCGGATCCATGGAGCTGGACGAAATGCTGTCGCAGCGCGACGGCATCAATACCCGCCTGCTGCATATTGTCGACGAGGCCACCAGCCCCTGGGGCATCAAGGTTACCCGTATCGAAATCCGCGACGTGCGTCCTCCCGTCGAGATGATTGCCGCGATGAACGCGCAGATGAGGGCCGAACGAACCAAACGCGCCAATATCCTGGAAGCGGAAGGCGTGCGCCAGGCGGCCATTTTACGCGCCGAAGGCGAAAAACAGTCCCAGATCCTTAACGCCGAAGGCGAACGGCAGGCGGCATTCCTGCAGGCGGAAGCCCGCGAGCGCGCCGCCGAGGCGGAAGCCAGGGCCACCAAGATGGTGTCCGAGGCCATTGCGGCGGGCAATATACAGGCTATTAACTACTTCGTGGCGCAAAAATATACCGATGCCCTGAAGCATATCGGCTCCGCCAACAACAGTAAGGTCATCATGATGCCGCTGGAAGCCAGCAACCTGATGGGCGCCATCGGCGGCATCGCCGAGCTGCTCGGTGAAAGTAAAACCGGCCGGGGTAAATAAACATGCTGGCCGCGCTGCTGTATAATCCGCACTGGTTTTGGATTTCGCTTGGCGGCCTGCTGTTGGCGGCGGAAATGCTGGGCGCCAGCGGATATATGCTATGGAGCGGCATTGCCGCGGTGCTGGTCGGGCTGGCGGTCTGGGTGGTGCCGTTGGACTGGGAATGGCAGGGCGCGATGTTTGCGCTGCTGACCATCTGCGCGGCGCTGGGCTGGTGGTACTGGCTGCGCACGCGCAGCAAGACTTATCCGGCGTCGCTGCTGAACCGGCGCGGCGACCAGCTTATCGGCGTCAAGACCGTCCTGTCGGAACCCCTGGTCAACGGCGTGGGCCGGGTGCGCATCGGCGACAGTACCTGGCGCGCGCGCTGCGATACGGATCTGGCCATGGGCACCCAGGTGGAGGTGATCGCGGTGGACGGCATTACGCTGCGGGTGCGCCCGCGCGACGAAAATAGCTGATATTGCCCGCGGCTGGGCCGCTACCCCGGATCGCCCACCGCAAGACGATAGAGGCCGATATTGCCGGCGCAAGCTGGCGTTCGCCCTGGATGGGCACGCGCCCTGGCAAGGCGGTCCGGCATTCAGCCCGGCTGGGTATCGGCGGCGCAGCATCCCGACAGGTTATTGATAATCGGGCAATCGGCGCTGTCGTCGCCGGGGCAGCTTGCCGCCAGGGCCAATAAGTGCCGGCGCATGGCGTTAAGTTCTTCGATATGGCGCTCGATGTCCTTAACCTTGCTCAGGGTACGCGCCTTGACATCGGCGCTGTGGCGCAGCGGATCGTTGAACAGCGCCACCAGCTCGCGGCATTCGTCCAGGTTAAACCCCACCAGCCGCGCCTGGCGCAATAACGTTAACTCCTCCACATGGCGGGCGTTGTAGCTGCGATAACCGTTATCCCGCCGAACCGGCGGCGTTACCAGCGCTTTCTCTTCATAAAAACGAATCGCCTTGCTGGTTAAACCGGTTTTTTTCGCCACGTCGCTGATATTCATCTTTCCCCCTTGACCTTCCCCTTGCGGTAAGGTTTAAGCTCTATTACAACGACTTTTCCATCAGTTCGTCAACCTGTTCGTCACCTCTGCGTCAACGGGAGCGGCGGACCGCTTTTCATTAAGGAGTCCTCAATGTCACAGACCACTGTACTCGCCCTACGGGGCCTATCCTGCGAACACTGTATTAAACGAGTCAGGGAAACCCTCGAGTCCCGCGCCGATGTGCAGAGCGCTCAGGTGGCGCTGGATCATGCCACGGTCACCGGCAGCGCGGCCGCCCCGGATCTGATCCAGGCGGTAGAGCAGGCAGGCTACCATGCCAGCCTGGACGGGAGCGCCGTCCACCCAAAAACTGAGCCGCTGACAGGCAACACTGCAGCGCCGGACTCTCTGGCAGCGGCGACCTTACCTCCGGCAAATATGGATTCCGATGACAGCGTGCATCTGCTGATCGGCGGCATGAGCTGCGCCAGCTGCGTTTCGCGCGTCGAGCGGGCGTTGCAGCAGGTGCCGGGCGTCGGGCAGGCGCGGGTTAATCTGGCGGAGCGCAGCGCCCTGGTGCTGGGCGCGCCGGACGGCGCGGCGCTGATTGCCGCCGTGGAGCACGCCGGCTACAGCGCGGAAATCATCCAGGATGACATCCTGCGGCGCGAGCGCCAGCAGCAAACCGCACGGCAGGCAACGCGGCGTTTTTGCTGGCAATCGGCGCTGGCCCTGTCGCTTGGGGCGCCGCTGATGGCCTGGGGACTGTTCGGCGGCGGCATGACCCTGACGCCCGACAGCCGCCCGCCGTGGCTGGCGATCGGTGTTATTACGCTGGCGGTGATGGTGATCGCCGGCGGCCATTTTTACCGCAGCGCCTGGAAGAGCCTGCGCACCGGCAGCGCCACCATGGATACCCTGGTGGCGTTGGGCACCGGCGCCGCCTGGCTCTATTCCATCAGCGTCGCGCTGTGGCCGGATATTTTTCCGATGATGGCGCGTCACCTCTATTTCGAGGCCAGCGCGATGATCATCGGCCTGATCAACCTGGGCCACGCCTTGGAGCAACGCGCGCGCCAGCGTTCGTCCCAGGCGCTGGAACGCCTGCTGGATCTGACCCCGCCCATGGCCAGGGTGGTCGATGCCAATGGCGAACGCACCCTGCCGCTGGCCGAGGTGCGTTTGGGCATGACCCTGAGGCTGACCACCGGCGATCGGGTGCCGGTGGACGGTGAAATTACCCAGGGCGAAATCTGGCTGGATGAATCCATGCTGACCGGCGAGCCGGCGGCGCGGCATAAATCCACCGGCGAAAAAATCCACGCCGGCACCGTGGCGCAGGACGGCAGCGTACTGTTCCGGGCCGACGCTATCGGCAGCCAGACCACGCTGGCGCGCATCATTCGCCTGGTACGCCAGGCGCAGAGCAGCAAACCGGCCATCGGCCGGCTGGCGGATCGCATCTCGGCGGTGTTTGTGCCCGCCGTGGTGGCGATAGCCGTTATCAGCGCGGCCATCTGGTTTCTGGTCGGCCCGCAGCCGCACATCGTCTACACCCTGGTGATCGCCACCACGGTGCTGATTATCGCCTGCCCCTGCGCCCTGGGGCTCGCCACGCCCATGTCCATTATCGCGGGCATCGGGCGCGCGGCGGAGTTCGGCGTGCTGGTGCGCGATGCCGACGCGCTGCAACATGCCACCACGCTTGATACCCTGGTGTTCGACAAAACAGGTACGCTGACGGAAGGACGTCCCAGGGTGGTGGCGGTTGAACCGGCGGCCGGTGTTGCCACAGATGAGATGGTGGCCATCGCCGCCGCGCTGGAACAAGGCTCCAACCATCCCCTGGCCCATGCCCTGGTGGAGCATGCCGGACCGCGGGCGCTGGCCGGGGTGGGCGGCTTCCGCACCCTGCGCGGGCTGGGCGTCAGCGGCGACGTCGCGGGTCGCCAGGCTTTGCTCGGCAACAGCGCGCTGCTGGCGCAACAGCAGGTCAATATCGCCGATCTTGAGCCCCGTATCGCTTTCTGGTCGGCGCAGGGCGCCACCCCGGTGCTGCTGGCCCTGGACGGCAAGGCCGCGGCGCTGTTCGCCATCCGCGACCCGCTGCGCGACGACAGCGCGGCGGCGCTGCGCCGGCTGCACGCCCAGGGCTATACCCTGGTGATGCTGACCGGCGACAATCCTGCCACCGCCGGCGTGGTCGCGAAAGAAGCCGGTATCGACCGGGTGATCGCGGGCGTCCTGCCGGACGGTAAGGCGGCGGCGATTAAAATGCTGCAACGGCAGGGGCACCGGGTGGCCATGATTGGCGACGGCATTAACGATGCGCCGGCGCTGGCGCAGGCGGAGGTCGGCATTGCCATGGGCGGCGGCAGCGATGTGGCCATCGAAACCGCCGCCATCACCCTGATGCGCCAGAGCCTGCACGGGGTGGCCGACGCGCTGGCGATAGCCAAAGCCACGCTGCGCAATATGAAGCAAAACCTGCTCGGCGCGTTTATCTATAATGTCCTGGGCATCCCCATCGCCGCCGGGATCCTCTACCCCTTCACCGGCACGCTGCTCAGCCCGGTGGTGGCGGGGGCGGCGATGGCGTTGTCGTCCATTACCGTGGTCAGCAATGCCAACCGGCTGATCCGCTTTAAGCCTAAAGCATAACGTCATACACTGACGGTAATATCATCAAAACACTTAGCACGCGACGGGAGCGGTATGCAATGAGGACCTTATTACGGCGCATGGCCACTTTGCTGGGCTTTGCCCCGCCGCCCCTGTATGCCTGGCCGGGCATGGACGTCAGCCTCGCCGATCATCGCCGGCTGCATATGGTGGGCAGCATCCATATGGGCACCAAGGATATGGCGCCGCTGCCCGCGCGCCTGTTATTCCTCCTGCGGCAGGCCACGGCCCTGGTGGTGGAAGCGGATATCACCATCGGTTCGCCGCTGGCCAATATCCCGCCGGTTGACACGCCGCTCAGCGCACGTCTTTCGCCCGGGCACTATGGCATCCTCAGCGGCCTGTGTAAGGAATACGATCTGGATGAAGAGGCCATGTCGACGCTGCCCGCCTGGCGGGTAGCGCTGATGCTGCAGGCCCGCCAGGCCGAGCGGCTGGGACTGCGCGCCGCCTACGGCATCGATTATCAGCTGATCCAGGCGGCCAGGGACATGGACAAGCCGGTGATTGAGCTCGAAGGACCGGAAGAGCAGCTGGACCTGCTGCTGCAGTTGCCGGATCAGGGCGCCGCCCTGCTGCAGGATACCCTGCGCCACTGGCATACCAACGCGCGCCTGCTGCAAACCATGATCGGCTGGTGGCTGAACAGCCGGCCGGTAAACCTGGCAAAAGCCTTTCCCTCCACCTTTAGCGCCGACCTTTATCATTACCTGATGACCGAGCGCAACCTGCGCTGGAAACAACGGCTGGAAGACCTGCCCGCCGGGGGATATGTCGTGGCGGTGGGCGCCCTGCACCTGTACGGCGCGGAAAGTTTGCCATCGTTGCTGCAACGCTGAGTCCTTTTTCTCCACCGGGGCATTTACCCACCGCCCCGGCTGCGTTAACCTGAATTATTATTTATGCAAGAAGTATCAATTCAGTGTTCGGGACGATGTCATGACGCCTGCGGTTAATTTATTAGAAAAAAACCATATCGCCTTTACCCTTCATCCTTACCAGCATGACAGCGATGAAATCCACTTCGGCGAGGAAGCGGTCAGCAAACTGGGCCTGGACGCCGCCCAGGTCTATAAAACCCTGCTGGTGGCGTTGAACGGAGAGGCCAG
Source organism: Acerihabitans arboris (assembly GCF_010131535.1). Lineage (GTDB taxonomy): Bacteria > Pseudomonadota > Gammaproteobacteria > Enterobacterales > Enterobacteriaceae > Acerihabitans > Acerihabitans arboris. Next base: position 157,578 of record NZ_WUBS01000015.1, on the reverse strand, counting down.
GCAACTGGCGGTGGCGATCACGCCGGTGGCGCTGCAACTGGATCTAAAAAAAGTCGCCAAAGCGCTGGGCGCCAAAAAAGCCGAAATGGCCGATCCCATGCTGGCGCAAAAAACCACCGGCTACCTGGTCGGCGGCATCAGCCCGCTGGGGCAGAAAAAACGGCTGCCGACGGTGATTGACGCGCCGGCGCGGGCATTCGCCACAATCTTTGTCTCTGGCGGTAAACGCGGGCTGGATATCGAGCTCAGCCCGGCTGATTTGGGCCATCTGCTGTCGGCGACCTTTGCCGATATCGCTAAACGCGACGGCCAGGATAAGGTTACCACCCCAGCATGACCCTTCGCGCCGCCGAACCGCTGAAACCGATCGCTACCGGGCAGCGCACGCTGTTTCCGGTCCTGGCCGCCATTAGCGTCGCCCATCTGCTGAACGACATGATTCAAGCGCTGATCCTGGCGATTTACCCGTTGCTGCAGGCGTCGTTTTCGCTGAGCTTTACCCAGGTCGGGATGATTACCCTCACCTACCAGATTACCGCCTCGTTGCTGCAACCGCTGATTGGCAGCTTTACCGATAAGTATCCGCAGCCCTACTCGCTGCCTGTCGGCATGGGCTTTACCCTGTGCGGCATCTTGCTGATGGCGGCGGCGACCAGCTTTCCGATGGTATTGCTGGCGTCGGCGCTGGTGGGCACCGGCTCGTCGGTGTTTCATCCCGAATCGTCAAGGGTGGCGCGGATGGCCTCCGGCGGCCGGCACGGCCTGGCCCAGTCGCTGTTCCAGGTCGGCGGCAATTTCGGCGCCTCGCTTGGGCCGCTGCTGGCGGCGCTGTTGATTGCTCCCTACGGCAAAGGGCATATTGCCTGGTTTGCGCTGGCGGCGCTGCTGGCTACCGTGATTTTGCTGCAGGTGGGTAAATGGTATCGCGGCGCCATCAAGGCGCCGGCGGCCAGGCGCGTCCAACACCCAAACGTATCGCGGCTGCCTGCCCGGCGGGTGGCCTGGGCCATTACCGTGCTGCTGGTGTTGATTTTCTCCAAATACTTTTATCTCACCAGCATCAGCAGTTATTACACCTTTTACCTGATGCACAAATTCGGCCTGTCGGTGCAGGCGGCGCAGATGCACCTGTTTGCGTTTCTGTTCGCGGTGGCGGTGGGTACCGTGATCGGCGGGCCGGTCGGCGATCGTATAGGACGTAAATACGTGATCTGGGGATCGATTCTTGGCGTGACGCCCTTTACCCTGATGTTGCCCTATGCGTCCCTGGCCGTCACCGGCGTGCTTACCCTGTTTATCGGCGTGATTATCGCATCGGCATTTTCCGCCATCCTGGTGTATGCCCAAGAGCTGCTGCCCGGCAGGATCGGCATGGTCTCGGGGCTGTTTTTCGGCTTTGCCTTCGGCATGGGCGGATTGGGAGCGGCGGTGCTGGGCCATATTGCCGATATCACCAGTATCGAATACGTATACCAAATCTGCTCATTCCTGCCTTTACTGGGTATTCTCACCGCTTTTCTGCCCGATAGTAGCTAGAAGGCCCTTTTGTTTCCCACTGAAACTGTTTCGGTGGGAAACTCCAGGCCATGCCCCGCTGGAAATAACGCCGAAAGAGTGACGAAACCCTCGTCTTGGCCATTTTTTTGTCACAAAACCCTTTTTTTACCCTATTTACCATAAATTCCTACACAAAAGCCCATCGAATGCCATAAACTCAATATGTAAATCTTTGTTTCTAACACCCCTGTTCAAGGAGTCGGGATGCATCATGCCACACCGCTCATCAATACCATTGTCGGAGGCCTGGTCCTGGCTTTCCTGCTAGGCATCCTGGCTAACCGCTTTCGCATTTCCCCTCTGGTGGGTTACCTGGTGGCCGGCGTACTGGTCGGTCCCCATACCCCCGGTTTTGTCGCCGATACCTCGCTGGCTCCCGAGCTGGCCGAGCTGGGGGTGATTTTGCTGATGTTCGGCGTGGGACTGCATTTTTCCCTGAAAGACCTGATGGCGGTAAAATCCATCGCCATTCCCGGCGCCATAGCCCAAATCGCGGTGGCGACCCTGCTGGGCATCACCTTTTCCACGGTCATGCACTGGACTCTGGTCAATGGGCTGGTATTCGGGCTTTGCCTGTCTACCGCCAGCACCGTGGTGCTGCTGCGCGCGCTGGAGGAACGGCAGTTAATCGACAGCCGGCGCGGCCAAATCGCCATCGGCTGGTTGATTGTCGAAGATCTGGTGATGGTGCTGACGCTGGTCCTGCTGCCGGCCTACGGCAAGCTGCTCGGCGGCGAAAGCGAGACGATGCGGCAAGTGTGGCTGGATCTCGCGCTTACCCTGGGCAAGGTAGCGGCCTTTATTACGCTGATGATCGTGGTGGGGCGGCGGGTGGTGCCCTGGGTGCTGGCCAAAAGCGCCAGTACCGGATCCCGTGAACTGTTTACCTTGTCGGTGCTGGCCATGGCGCTGGGCATCGCCTTTGGCGCGGTCGAGCTGTTCGGCGTTTCTTTTGCCCTGGGCGCGTTTTTCGCCGGCGTGGTACTGAACGAATCGGAGCTGAGCCATCGCGCCGCCCACGATACGCTGCCGCTGAGGGACGCGTTCGCGGTGCTGTTTTTTGTCTCGGTGGGCATGCTGTTCGACCCGCTGATCGTCATCCACGAACCGCTGGCGGTATTGGCCACCCTGGCCATTATCCTGGTCGGCAAGTCGGCGGCGGCCTTTGCGCTGGTAAAATTATTCGGCCATTCCCGCCGCACCGCCCTGACCATTTCGGTAAGCCTGGCGCAAATCGGTGAATTCGCCTTTATTCTTGCCGGGCTGGGGATCTCGTTGGGCATGCTGTCGCCGCAGGGGCAGAACCTGGTGCTGGCGGGGGCAATCCTGTCGATTATGGTCAACCCGCTGATGTTTGCCCTGCTGGAGCGCTACCTGGCGCGGCATGACCCCGGGGACGAGGAAACCACCGACCGGCAGCCGGGTGAGGAAACCCAGCTGCCCCTGGAGGTTTGCCACCATGCGCTGCTGGTCGGTTACGGGCGGGTCGGCAGCCTGATAGGCGCCAGGCTGGCCGAGGCGGGCATGCCGATGGTGGTGATTGAAAACACCCGGGCGCGGGTGGATATGCTGCGCAACCAGGGCATAAACGTGGTGCTGGGCAATGCCGCCAAGCCGGAAATCCTGTCCCTGGCGCGCCTGGACTGCGCCCGCTGGCTGCTACTGACCATTCCCAATGGGTTCGAGGCCGGGGAAATCGTGGCCCTGGCGCGGGAAAAACGTCCGGACCTGAGTATTATCGTGCGCGCGCATTATGACGACGAGGTGGCTTATATTACCGAACGCGGCGCCACCCAGGTGGTCATGGGCGAGCGGGAAATTGCCACCAGCATGATTGCGCTGCTCCAGCTTGACGCCGCCAAACTCCCCTACTGAACCCGCTGCGGCCCGCAGCCTCCCCGCCAGCTGTCGCGGGCGAGGCCCGGTTCTCGTCCTGCGACGTGGAATACAATCGCCCGCGGATAACCGCTAGCGCAGTTGCTCGCTAACCAGTTGACGAAACAGGTCTATATGGACGGGCTCGTCATTCAGCGCCGGGATATAGTGAAAGGTTTCGCCGCCGGCATGGGTGAAGATTTCGCGGTTCTGTTGCTTGATTTCTTCCAGCGTCTCCAGGCAGTCCGAGGAAAAACCCGGACAGATCAGCTGGATATGTTTGATTCCCTGCGCCGGCAAACCCTTGAGCGTCAGGTCGGTAGCCGGCGAAAGCCAGGGATCGCGGCCAAAACGCGACTGGAAGGTCATCATCACTTTTTCCGGCGGCAAATCGAGCGCGGCGACCAGCGCGCTGCGGGTGTCCTCGCAGCGCAGCGGATAGTCGTCCCCCTCGCGGGCGTAGCGCACCGGAATGCCATGGAACGAGATCACCAGCCGATCCGGCTCGCCGTGCTCGGCAAAAGAGCGCCTGACGCTTTGCGCCAGCGCCGCGATGTAGGCCGGATGCTCGGCGTAGTCGCGGATAAAACTGATGGACGGCAGTGAACGATAGCCGGCCAGGATGCGGGCCACCGCGTCCCAAATGGACGCGCTGGTGGAGCTGGAGTACTGGGGGTAGAGCGGCAGGATCACCAGTTTGGTAATACCGGCGCCCAGCAGGCGCTCCAGCGCCGCCGGCAGGGACGGCGAACCGTAGCTCATCGCCAATTCCACCTGCGCGTCGGGCAATACGGCGGCCAGGGCGGCCTGCTGGCGCCGGCAAAACACCATCAGCGGCGACCCCTGCTCCATCCAGATGCTTTTATACAGTTTGGCCACCCTGGGTGAACGCAGCGGCAGGATCACGCCGCGCAGCAGAGGCCACCACAGGATGCGCGGGGTATCCACCACGCGCCGGTCGCTGAGAAATTCGGCCAGGTAACGTTTTACAGCCTGGGATGTCGGCGCCTCGGGCGTGCCCAGGTTTACCATCAGCACGCCATATCTTTCCTGTCTCATTCCTGCCCTTCCTTATTTATACCCTAAGCCAATTCCCTGTATTTTAAAGGGATTAACCAGCGGTCATCGATAGGATATTGTAGCGCAAAAGCGGCAGGCAAGAATTGTTATCACCCATGGGGATACAAATCATTACGATAGGCGTTGGGGCACCAGCCCGGGCGACCCGTAGCCCGGGGCGTTGCCATAAGACGCGGCCGAGCGCGCCGATTGGGCACGGCGGCCAGGTTGATTGGCAGCGTTATTAACGGCATGGGAAGCGTACGGCCGCGGGAAGGTAATAACGGGCAGCGTGGCGTGACGCGCCGAAGACGCCAGGCGTGGAGAATGCCTGGCGGGGAATGCGGTTGGATCAGCCGAGGATCGAGGCCAGCTCTTTGCTGACGGCGGCGACCTGTTGGGTGCCGTCAATCTTGCGGTATTGGGTGTTGCCGGCGTCGGCTTCCTGCTGGTAGTAACCAATCAGCGGCGCGGTCTGCTGATGGTATTCCACCAGGCGTTTGCGCACGGTTTCTTCCTGATCGTCTTTGCGGGTGGTCAGCGGCTCGCCGGTGACGTCATCCTTGCCTTCGTGTTCCGGCGGATTGAACTTGACGTGGTATACGCGCCCTGACGGGGCATGTACGCGGCGGCCGACGATACGGTCGATAATCAGTTCATCCGGCACCGCGAATTCCAGCACGTAGTCGACGTTGATGCCCGCGTCCTTCATGGCGTCCGCCTGCGGGATGGTGCGCGGGAAGCCGTCAAGCAGGAAGCCGTTACGGCAATCGTCTTGTTTGATGCGTTCCTTGACCAGCGCAATAACCAGTTCGTCGGTGACCAGTTTACCGGCGTCCATGATTGCCTTGGCTTTTTTACCCAGTTCGGATTGCGCTTTTACCGCGGCGCGCAGCATATCGCCGGTGGAAATCTGCGGTATACCGTACTTTTCCATAATGAATTGTGCTTGAGTGCCCTTACCAGCGCCCGGAGCGCCCAGCAGAATGATACGCATTGCGTAAATCCCCTTGCTAATATCAAATGTAAAAAAATAAGAAAACGCTAAACCTTACCACTAGTGGGTATCCTTCCTCAAGGAAAGGGCGCAGGGAGTGGCGGTTTAGCGAAGCTTTCAGAATCAGCCCCATTGGCATGCGCTTTTCAACAGGCCGGAGTTTAAGCGCGGTGGTAGCGGCGGGCCTATCGCGCCATGGGGTGCGCCGGCGGCCAGAAAAACCATGGCCGTTTCGACCCCATCGCCACGCTTTCCCTTAACACGTCCGGGTTTAAGCGCGCTGTGGGTATGGCTGGCCCATAATATCAGGGCCAGGTAAACCTGGCCCTTCGTTCGGTGGTCAACGCGCCCGCGCGGCGTTATGCGCTCAGCAGTTGGTTCATGCGTCGAATAAACTGGTTCGGGTCGTCCAGGGTGCCGCGTTCGGCCAGCAGCGCCTGGTCAAGCAACAGTTCGATCCACTCGTTGAAGCGGCTCTCTTCATTGATGTCGGCGGCGCGTTTGACCAGAGCGTGATCCGGGTTGAGCTCGAAGATGTATTTGATCTCGGGCGCGGCCTGGCCGGCGGAGGCAAACAGCTTCGCCATCTGGGTGGTCATATCGTTGGCGTCGGTGGTGACGATGGCCGGGGTGTCGGTCAGGCGGTGCGTCAGGCGCGCGTCCTTGATGCGATCGCCAAGGAAGGCCTTGACGCGCGCGACAAACGGCTCGAGCGCCTTTTCCGCGTCCTTTTGTTCTTCAGCGGTTTCTTCGTCGGCCAACTTGTCGAGCGTGGCATCGGTTTTACTGACCGACTGGAACGACTTGCCTTCAAATTCGGTCAGGTAGCTCATCATCCATTCGTCGATACGCTCGGAAAGCAGCAGGACCTCGATGCCCTTTTTACGCAGCAATTCCAGATGCGGGCTGCTCTTGGCCGCCGCGTAGCTGTCGGCGGTGATGTAATAAATCTTTTCCTGGCCTTCGGCCATGCGGCCCAGGTAATCCTGCAGCGAAACGGTTTGCGCCGAACTGTCGGTGTGGGTCGAGGCAAAACGCAGCAGCCTGGCGATGCTTTCGCCGTTGGCGGTATCCTCGCCCGGACCTTCCTTCAGCACCAGGCCGAACTGTTGCCAGAATTTCTGGTAGCTTTCGGCATCGTCCTTGGACAGCTTATCCAGCATCTGCAGCACGCGTTTGGTCAGCGCGCTCTTCAGGTTTTGCGTGACGCGGTTATCCTGCAGGATTTCACGGGAGACATTGAGCGGCAGATCGTTGGAGTCGATCAGCCCCTTGACGAAACGCAGGTAGTTAGGCATGAACTGTTCAGCGTCGTCCATGATGAAGACGCGCTGTACATACAGCTTCAGGCCATGTTTATGATCGCGGTTCCACATATCCCACGGCGCCTGGCCCGGGATATAAAGCAGGCTGGTATATTCCTGCTTGCCCTCGACGCGGTTATGGCTCCAGATCAGGGGATCGCTGAAGTCATGGGAGAGATGTTTGTAGAACTCTTTGTATTCCTCGTCGGTGATTTCACCTTTGCTGCGCGTCCACAGCGCCTGGGCTTTATTGATTTTTTCCCAGGTGACGGTTTCGGTGACGTCTTTTTCTTTATCGGTTTCAGCGTCGGTGCTTTCGTCGTCGCCGGCATCCGCCTGGCTGCGCGTTTCAATCTCGACAGGCAGGGCGATATGATCCGAATACTTACTGATGACGCTGCGCAAACGCCAGTCATCGAGGAATTCATCTTCGCCTTCGCGCAGGTGCAGGGTGATTTCGGTGCCGCGTTCGGGTTTGGTGATATCGGCAATGGTGTAATCCCCTTCCCCGGCGGATTCCCAGAATACCCCTTCATCGGTGGCGGCGCCGGCGGCGCGGGTGCGTACCGTGACTTTATCGGCCACGATAAACGCGGAATAGAAGCCTACGCCGAACTGGCCGATCAGTTGGCTATCCTTGACCTGATCCGATCCCATGGATTCAAGAAAGGCCTTGGTGCCCGATTTGGCGATGGTGCCCAGGTTGTCGATAACCTCTTCGCGATTCATACCGATGCCGTTGTCGCTCAGGGTCAGGGTGCGATTTTTTTTATCGCTCGACAGACGTACCCGTAACTCACCGTCCCCCTCATAGAGATCCGGCTGGGATAAGGCGCGAAAGCGCAGTTTATCCGCCGCATCCGAGGCGTTGGAAATCAGTTCGCGTATAAAGATTTCTTTATTGGAATAAAGTGAGTGGATCATCAGCTGAAGCAATTGTTTTACTTCAGATTGGAAGCCGCGAGTTTCTTGTCCTTTCATACTTATACTTACCTCAGTCCAAATAGCTATCAATCAGGCGGGTTTAGATACTGCAATGATGAACAGATGGGGATCGCGGGGGAGGAATTCAAGCACAAAAGGTAAAAAAGGTGACCGAAAAAGACGGCGCGGACGCGCCGCCGGTTTAGAATTTGATCGGGTGGCGCCCCGCCAGCGAATGGGACAGCGTGGTGCCGTCGACCATTTCCAGTTCCCCGCCCACCGGCACGCCGTGGGCGATACGGGTGGCCAGGACCTCGAAATGGGCGCACATCTCGGCGATGTAGTTGGCGGTGGCGTCGCCTTCCACCGTGGGGTTGGTGGCCAGGATCACTTCAGCGATGTCCTCGCCTTCCAGGCGCTCCTGCAGGCGGTCCAGGCCGATATCGTCCGGACCGATGCCGTCCAGCGGGGAAAGATGCCCCATCAGCACAAAGTAGCGGCCGGCGAACTGCCCGGTCTGCTCGATGGCGTGGATATCCGCCGGGCTTTCCACCACGCAGATCTGCCGGGTTTGCCTGCGCCGCGGATTGGCGCAGATGGTACAGATGTCCTGCTCGGTAAACGTCCGGCAATCGGCGCAGTGGCCGATTTCCGACATGGCGCGGGTCAGCGCCTGCGCCAGGCGCATACCGCCGCTGCGATCCCGCTGCAGCAGTTGGAATACCATGCGTTGGGCTGATTTTGGCCCCACGCCGGGCAAACAACGCAGCGCTTCGGTTAGCGCCTCAAGCAATGGACTGGTTTGCATCAGAAGGGCATTTTGAAACCAGGAGGAAGCTGCATGCCGCTGGAGACAGAGGCCATTTTTTCCTTCTGGGTTTCGGCGATACGACGCGCCGCGTCGTTAAAAGCCGCCGCAATCAGGTCTTCAAGCATGTCCTTGTCATCGTCCAGCAGGCTGGGATCGACTTCGACACGACGGCAATTGTGCGCGCCGTTGATGGTGACCTTGACCAGGCCCGCCCCGGACTCGCCGGTCACTTCCAGTTGGGCGATCTCTTCCTGCATCTGCTGCATTTTTTCCTGCATCTGCTGGGCCTGCTTCATCAGGTTGCCCATACCGCCTTTACCAAACATAGTCTTCTCTCTCTCGTAGCGTCGAACCGCAGGCTGGCATAACTGCCCGCCGTGCGGCGGTTAAACAGGACGGATGCTATCTTCATCCAATTCGGCGTCAAAAAAACGCTGGAGCGTCTGGATATTATTATCGGCAATAATCGCCTGGCGCGCCTGCATCAATTTTTCTTCATAAATGGCCTGTCGCCATTCCAGCGGCGTACGTATCGCCGGATTATCATCCGTCACCACGGTTAATTCAACCGGGGCGCCGAGTTCGCCGCTTAGCGCCTCGGCAAGCGTCGCCTGGGAAACCGGGGAATTCAGGTGCTGCTGCGCGGATCGCAGGTGCAGGCAGACCTTGCCCGGCGCCAGATCTTCCCTGAAGGCGTTTAACGCCAGCTGCTGCACCAGCTTGGGGATCTTTAACTTATCCACCAGCGCCGCCCAGGGATCGCGCACGATGGACTCCTCGGCCAGGCGGGCCGCCAATTCCGGCGTTTTTTCGTGCTCCAGCGCCGTGCGCAGGGCCTTGGGAGTCGCCACCGGCTCGATGGCCTGCGTGGGCTGGATACTGGCCTTCCAGCGATAAGCCTCAGGCTTAACGGTTTTAGCGCCCGCAGGCACTTTACCGCCGGCGGCCTGCCGCTGCTGGGCCTGCTCGCTCACCGTGGCCAGGCGCTCCAGGGCGCTGTTCGCGGGCCGCGGGCGCGCCGGCGATGAGGCCTGATCGCTTTTTTTTGCGCTTTGGTTTCCGTGGCGTTGCATTAAGGCGGTGCGCGCCTGCAGCAGCTGCGCGGTACTGTCCGGCAAGGCCGCCGACGGCGCGGGATCTTCGCCGGCGGAAAAGCCGGCGCCGCCTGGCGCCGGAATATGCCCCGCCGCCTCATCGGCCTGGTAAGCATAGATGCTGTCGGCGATATCGTCCGCCGCCGGGTCGCCGGCCGAATTCGCGTACTGCTCGGCGCTTTCCCAATCATCAGGTGGTTCGTCTGGCATCGGCGCCCGCTCCTGCCCGGCGGCGTCCTGAGGCCCCGGGGCGGAAACCGCCGGTTTGCCCGCCTGCCGGCCCTGGTCCGATGGAAGCACAGCATTTCCAGCGGGCATCTGCCGGCCCTGGTCCGCTGGAAGCACAGCATTTCCAGCGGGCATCTGCCGGCCCTGGCCCGCCGGCGGGGCGGCGTTTTCAGGCGCCACCCGCCGGTTATTTATACGATTCGGGGTTAAAGCGGCGGATTCAGCCGTTTTTTTTTCCGTACTCGCCGCCGCCTGCGCCGGTGAGGCCGGCGCAGGCGCGGCCTCGATAATGCGCGGATGGAAGGCCAGCGCGCGCAGCAGGGTCATTTCTACCCCCAGGCGGCGATCGGGGGCAAACGGCAGCTCTTTGCGTCCCACCAGCAGGGTTTGGTAATAAAGCTGTAAATCGGTCGGCGGGATAAGCCGCGCCAGCTCCCGCAGCCGCGGCGCGACGGCGGCGTCCTCCTCGTCTTCCAGCGCATCCGGCAGCAGTTGTCCCATGGCGACGCGGTGCAGTTGCGTAAGCATCTCCACCAGCAGGGTTTCCCAATCAACCCCGCGGGAGGCGCACTGGGCCAGCTGCGCCATCATGGCATTGCCGTCCGCCGCCACCAGCGCCTCTATCAGCGCCAGGGGTTGTTCGGTGTTAAGCGTGCCCAGCATGTCGCCGACGGTTTGGGTGGTGACCTGCCCCATCCCCATGGCGATAGCCTGATCGGTCAGGCTCAGCGCATCGCGCAGGCTGCCGTCGGCGGCGCGGGCCAGCAGTCGCAGGGCGCGCGGCTCGCTGTCGATATTCTCCGCCTGGAGAATATGTTCGAGCTGGGCGCGGATCTGGCCGACATCCAGCGCCTTAAGATGAAATTGCAGGCAGCGGGATAAAATGGTTACCGGAAGCTTTTGCGGATCGGTGGTCGCCAGCAGGAACTTCACATGGGACGGCGGCTCTTCCAGCGTTTTCAGCAGCGCGTTGAAACTGTGGCGGGACAGCATATGCACTTCATCGATCAAATAGACCTTGAAGCGGCCGCGCGCCGGCGCATATTGGACATTGTCCAGCAGATCCCGGGTATCTTCCACCTTGGTGCGGGAGGCGGCGTCAATTTCAATCAGGTCGACAAACCTGCCCTGTTCTATCTCGCGACAATTGGCGCAGTGGCCGCAGGGACTGGAGGTGATGCCGGTTTCGCAATTCAGGCCCTTGGCCAGCAGGCGGGCGATCGTGGTCTTGCCGACGCCGCGGGTGCCGGAGAACAAATAGGCGTGATGGATCCTGCCCAGTGAAAGGCCATTGGTCAACGCCGTCAGAACATGTTCCTGACCTACTACATCTGAAAACGTCTGCGGACGCCATTTACGGGCAAGAACCTGATAGCTCATGGGTCGCGAAATAAGTCGGTGGACAGGGAAGTCATGCTAACACAGCCCCGCACCGGAGCGCGAGGCTGATATGATCAGTGGCCGGGGAAACAAACCAGGCTGAAGCTGCCGACGGCCAGGCGCTTAAGACGTTCCTCGCCGCCGAGATCGGCAAGATTGATGACAAACGCCGCATCCTTTACTTCTCCGCCCAGGCGGCGTACCAGGCTTACCGTCGCCTCGATGGTACCGCCGGTGGCCAGCAAATCATCAACCACCAGCACCCGGTCCCCCGGCTTGATGGCGTCCTGGTGGATTTCCAGCTTATCGACGCCGTACTCCAGCTCGTAGCTTTCGCTCAGCACCGCCCGCGGCAGCTTGCCCGGCTTGCGCACCGGGATAAATCCCAGCCCCAATGCCAGCGCCACCGGCGCGCCGAACAGGAAACCGCGCGCCTCGGTGCCGACCACCTTGGTCAGTCCATGGTTGCGGTAGTGATTCACCAGCAGTTCGATACTGGCGGCATAAGCCTTGGGATCTTCCAGTAAACTGGTAATATCCCGGAAAAAAATACCCGGTTTAGGGTAATCGGGAATCGTCTTGATGCTGTTTTTGATCAATGCTAGCTGTTCGGCCATCGCGGTCATAGTGTATGCGCCTGAAACTGAGGAAATCATAATCCGCGCGGACGCGTTATCCTGGGCGACGACAGTAAACCTCGCTCTATCATGGACCGGCAGGACCGACCGCGCACGAAAGCGCTCAAATCTATGCAAACTGGCGGAAAAATGCAACCACCGCGGGAGACTCATTTACCCTTTTGTTGCGTAATGTCAACCGTGGGCGGATGACGCGTTTTACGGCAGGTTCCGCGCCAGTCTCGGCATCATTGCTAAAATAACCCGGACCCGGATTATTTTCATCCCCCTTCTCTCACCGGCAAACGCCGTCCGGATCGCCAACACCCTTTTCTTTTGCCCTCCCGTTAGCGCGCGCGGGCAAAACAGGCTACATTTGCCTGTGGCCGCTGCCCGGTCGGCGGCCTGTTCAGGGCGTGGGCTAACGGGGTATCATGGCGCCAACGGGTTAATGTGTTTTTTACTTAGGTTTTTACTCAGGGGAATGGCGTGCATTCATCCAAGCTCCTCACCGCCTTAAGCGATCGGTTCGACGCGTTGGCCGGCCGCGTCGACGCGGCCGGACACGAGCGCGTGGCGCAGTCCCGTTTCGACCACCAGTTATTCCAAACCCGGGGCACGCGGCTTGATGACTATCTGGCCGAAAGCCGCCAGACCTTGCAACGCCTGACGCTGACCGTCGAGCAAGGCCACACCGAGCGGGTGGCATGGCTGGCGCAGCGGCTTATCGATCAAATGACCGCCCTGGCGCGCGAACTGGCCACCCTGGATTTACGCCGCGGCCAGCCGGCCAAGGCCGCGCCGGTGGATTATTATGCCAGGCTGAATGAACATCAGGACTACGAGCGCCGCCTGGTGACCATGATCCGCGATCGGGACAGCCTGCGGCAAAGCACCGGCGATAGCGCCAGGCAGCAGCAGTTGCAACAGGAAATCGCCGCGCTCGAAGGCCGCCTTGCCCGTTGCCGGCAGGCGCTGGCGCGCATCGAACGCCTGATTGAGCGGCGGGAAAACGGACTGGATGCGGGATGGTAGCGCTTAAGCACATGATGATAGCGTTTAGACACATTATGTTAAGACGCCCCCGCTAAAGTTGATTAATGTTCTCAGCCGAACCCGCGCTGTTCTTACACCAGGCATAGCATTCAGGAGAGATCCGTGACGCTGGAAGATGAATCCCCCGAGATTAAGCTGGCGGTCGATTTGATTATGCTGCTGGAGAGTAATGCGATGGAACCGGAACTGGTGCTGGCGGCCCTGGAAATCGTGAAAAACGACTATATAATAAAGCTACGCCAGCGGGAAGAATAAACGGCCGGCGGCGCGGCTAAGGATTGAGCCGCGCCGCCGGTTCATGGCGCAGGCTCGGGCTGAGGCGCAGCGTATCGATAAAGGCGGCAATCAGGATGCGCGATCCCCCCGCCAGATCGAAGGTGCCGGGGATGAACAGCCAGTTTTCCATCAGCCCGGTCATATAGGCGCGCAGCAGGATGGCGGCGCGCCGGCAATGCAGATCCGCCGGCAGTTGCCCGCACTGAATGCAGCGATTAAGCGTCTCTTCTATACGCTCATAGCATTCGGCGTACAATCCTTTGCGCACTTCCTGGAACAGTTCCATTTCACCAACAAACTCGCATTTATGAAAAACGATTTCCATCAGTGCGCGCCATTCGGTATTCGATACCGTCGACTGAAGAATGTAAATCAATGTCTCAGTTAATACATGTAGTGGATCGTCGGGATATTTTGCCTGATACTCTAGCTCTAATGCCTGGATTCTTGCTTCAGCGGCATGCCAGATCTCATTAAATAACTCGACTTTATTCTTGAAATGCCAATAAATAGCACCACGGGTCACACCCGCCACCGTTGCGATATCGGTGAGCGAGGTCGCGGAAACGCCGTGCATTGAAAATTCCTGAACCGCTGCGTCCAGAATATGTTGGCGGGTTTCCTGGGCCTGTTGTTTGGTTTTTCGTGCCATAGCGCTTTTTTTGGGTGTCTTTAGATTTACATACATTCGCGAATGTATGTAACATAGCATAAGGCTAATTGTTACGCAGCAATGGGTTTGTAGGCTTGTGATCAATTGATCAATTTTTTCAAATCGGAATCTTGAGGTTTATCTATGAACAAAAACAGAGGGATTTTGCCTCTGGCAGCCGTTCTGATGCTTTCAGGCAGCTTTATTCTCGTTGGATGTGACAATAAAGACGCTAAACAGGCAGGAAATCAGCAACAGGCCCCGGAAGTTAGTGTAGTGACGGTAAAAAAACAATCACTGAATGTCACAACTGATCTACCTGGTCGTACCGCCGCTTTCCGTGTTGCCGAAGTCCGGCCCCAGGTCAATGGCATTATCTTAAAGCGTAACTTTGTCGAAGGCAGCGACGTGGAGGCCGGCGTTTCCCTCTATCAAATCGATCCGGCAACCTATAAAGCGGCGTATGACAGCGCCAACGGCGACTTAGCCCAGGCGCAGGCGAATGCCAATATCGCCCGCGTCACCGTTAATCGTTATAAAAAACTGATTTCCACCAACTTTGTCAGCCGGCAGGATTACGATACGGCGGTCGCCACCATGCAGCAGAACGACGCCGCCGTGCTTGCCGCCAAAGCGGCCCTGGAATCAGCGCGCATCAACCTGGCCTATACCCGGGTCACCTCGCCTATCAGCGGCCGCATCGGCAAATCCGCCTATACCGAAGGCGCGCTGGTCACCAGCGGCCAGACCACCGCCATGGCCACCGTACAGCAACTCGACCCGCTGTATGTGGATGTGACCCAGTCCAGCAATGATTTCCTGCGCTTGAAGCAGGAACTGGACAACGGCACCATGAAACAAAAAGACGGCAAGGCGTCGGTGCGCCTGCTGATGGAAGACGGCAAGGAATACGAACAGGCCGGCACCCTGGAATTTTCCGATGTCAGCGTCGATGAAACCACCGGCTCCATTACCCTGCGCGCTATTTTCCCCAATCCGCAGCATAGCCTGCTGCCAGGCATGTTTGTCCGCGCCCGTCTGGAAGAAGGGACCAACGACAGCGCGTTACTGGTGCCGCAGCAGGGCATTACCCGCAATCCCCGAGGCGAAGCTACCGCAATGGTGGTCGGTCCGGACAACAAGGTTGCCGTACGTCAACTCACCGCCCAGCAGGCGATCGGCGATAAATGGCTGGTTACCGCAGGTTTACAGGAAGGCGATCGCGTAATTGTCAGCGGCCTGCAGAAGGTCAAGCCGGGAGCGCAGGTCACGGCCAAGGAAATGACCGATGAACCGGCACAACCGGCACAACCGCAGCCTGACGCCGCCAAAAAGTCTTAATAGAAACGGGTAAACGATATGGCCAAGTTTTTTATCGATCGCCCCATTTTTGCATGGGTGATTGCCATTATTATTATGCTCGGCGGGGCGCTGTCAATTCTGCAGCTGCCTATCGAGCAGTATCCGGCCATTGCGCCGCCGACCATCAGGGTCACCGCTACCTATCCGGGCGCCGATGCGACGACCCTGCAGGATAGCGTGACCCAGATTATCGAACAAAACATGAACGGCATCGATAAGCTGCTGTACATGTCGTCCAATAGTGATTCGTCCGGTACCGCCACCATCTCGCTGACGTTTGATTCCAGCGCCGACCCGGATATCGCCCAGGTGCAGGTGCAGAACAAACTGCAGTTGGCGATGCCGCTACTGCCGCAGGCGGTGCAGAACCAAGGGGTGCAGGTGCAGAAGTCAAGCGCCAGCTTCCTGATGGTGGCCGGGTTTATTAGCGATGATAAAAACATGACCCAGCAGGACATCGGCGACTATGTCGGGTCGAAAATCAAGGATCCTATCAGCCGTACGGGAGGGGTGGGCGAAGTCCAGCTGTTCGGCGCCCAATATGCCATGCGCGTTTGGATGGACCCCAATAAACTGAATAACTTCCAGCTTACCCCGGTGGACGTGGTCAGCGCGCTGACGGTACAGAACAACCAGATCGCCGCCGGGCAACTGGGCGGCGCGCCGGCTGTCAAAGGCCAGCAGCTGAACGCCTCGATCATCGTGCAAAGCAGGCTGACCAACGCGGAGGAATTCGGCAAGATCCTGCTTAAGGTTAATGCCGACGGCTCCCAGGTGCGCCTGAAAGACGTGGCCAATGTGGAGCTGGCCGGGGAAAGCTACGACGTTATCGCGCGCTATAACGGCCAACCGGCGGCCGGGCTTGGGGTTAAGCTGGCCACCGGCGCCAACGCCCTTGACACCGCCGACGCGGTGAAAGCGGAACTGGTGCGGCTGCAAGCGGATTTCCCCACGGGATTGAAAGTCGTTTACCCATACGATACCACTCCATTCGTGAAAATCTCCATCCAGGAAGTGGTGAAAACCCTGGTGGAAGCGATAATACTGGTGTTCCTGGTGATGTATCTGTTTTTACAGAACTTCCGCGCCACGCTTATCCCGACCATTGCGGTGCCGGTGGTGTTGATGGGTACCTTCGCCATACTCAGCGCCTTCGGCTACACCATTAATACCCTGACCATGTTCGCCATGGTGCTGGCGATTGGGCTATTGGTGGATGACGCCATCGTGGTGGTGGAAAACGTCGAGCGCGTCATGGCGGAAGAGGGACTCAATCCCAAGGAAGCGACGCGCAAATCCATGGGCCAGATCCAGGGGGCGTTGGTGGGCATCGCGCTGGTGCTGTCGGCGGTATTCGTGCCGATGGCCTTCTTCGGCGGGTCAACCGGCGCCATTTACCGCCAGTTCTCCATCACCATCGTGTCGGCCATGGTGCTGTCGGTGCTGGTGGCCATGATCCTGACCCCGGCGTTGTGCGCGACTATCTTAAAACCGGTCAAGAAGGGCGACCACGGCGCCACCACCGGTTTCTTCGGCTGGTTTAATAAAAAGTTCGATCAAAGCACCAATCACTATACCGACAGTATCGGCCATATCCTTAACAGCACCGGACGCTACCTGATCATCTACCTGCTGATTGTGGTCGGCATGGCGCTGCTGTTTATTCGCCTGCCCTCTTCCTTCCTGCCGTCGGAGGATCAGGGGGTATTCCTGAATATGGCGCAGCTGCCGGCCGGGGCCACCCAGGAGCGGACCCAGAAAGTGCTGGATCAGATGACCCATTATTATCTGAATAATGAAAAGGACAACGTCAACTCGGTCTTTACCGTTAACGGCTTTGGTTTTGCCGGACGCGGCCAGAACTCCGGCATCGCGTTTGTCAGCCTGAAAAGCTGGGATGAGCGCTCGGGATCTGAAAATAAGGTTCCGGCGATAATTGCCAGGGCCAACGCGAATTTCGCGCAGATAAAGGACGGGATCGCGCTGGCCTTTAACCTGCCGGCCATCGTCGAGTTGGGTAATGCCACCGGGTTTGACTTCGAATTAATCGATGAGAACAACCTTGGGCACGCCAAGCTCACCGAGGCGCGTAATATGCTGTTCGGCATGATTGCCCAGCATCCCGACACGCTGGTGGGCGTGCGGCCGAACGGCCTGGAGGATACGCCGCAGTTCAAGCTGGATGTGGATCAGGAGAAGGCCTCGGCCCTGGGGGTTTCGCTGGATGATATCAATACCACCCTGAGCGCGGCCCTGGGCAGTAGTTATGTCAATGACTTTACCGATCGCGGCCGTACCAAAAAGGTTTATGTGCAGGGCGAGGCGCAATATCGCATGTTGCCGCAGGATATAGCCAACTGGTATGTGCGCGGAACCAATGGGCAAATGGTGCCGTTGTCCGCGATATCAACCTCTCACTGGCAGTATGGCTCACCGCGTCTGGAACGTTATAACGGCCTGCCTTCCATGGAAATCCAGGGCGAGGCCGCGCCGGGCAAGAGTACCGGTGAAGCCATGGCGCTGATGGAAGAGCTGGTGGCCAAGCTGCCGGCCGGTGTCGGTTACGACTGGACCGGGATGTCCTACCAGGAACGTTTGTCCGGCAATCAGGCGCCGGCGCTGTATGCCATTTCGCTGATTGTGGTGTTCCTGTGCCTGGCCGCATTGTATGAGAGCTGGTCCATCCCCTTCGCGGTCATGCTGGTGGTGCCGCTGGGTGTGGTCGGGGCGCTTTTGGCGGCCACGTTCCGCAGCATGAATAACGATGTGTATTTTGTAGTGGGGCTGTTGACCACCATCGGACTGTCGGCAAAGAACGCCATCCTGATCGTGGAATTCGCCAAGGACCTCATGGACAAGGAAGGCAAGGGACTGGTCGAGGCCACGCTGGATGCGGTGCGTATGCGTTTGCGTCCGATCCTGATGACCTCTCTGGCCTTTATCCTCGGCGTATTGCCGCTGGCTATCAGCACCGGCGCGGGTTCGGGTTCGCAGAACGCCGTCGGCACCGGGGTAATCGGCGGTATGATTACCGCCACCCTGCTGGCCATATTCTTTGTACCGGTGTTTTTTGTGGTGGTCCGGCGTCGTTTCGGTAATAAAAACGATGAAGAACTGGAGCAGGGACACCCGGTGGATAATCCGCAGTTGGATAATCCACACCCTTAATCATCGTCTGTCATTCAGGCCGCTTACGCGGCCTGAATTTTATGACCGCCTGGTGTTCGCGGGCATGATGGGCAAGATTATAACGACGCCGCGCAAGCGGCTTTTTTTATGCCTGGCGTTTGCCGGCATGGCTGGCAATAGTGGCGGGACTTGACCTGGCGGCAAAAAAGGGGATAATAGTTATGATATAACATAACTAAATAAGGTGATGTATGAAACCTGGAATTCATCCCGACTACCGTACCGTGGTGTTTCACGACACCAGCGCCGACGCGTATTTTAAAGTGGGTTCGACCATTAAAACCGACCGTACCGTTGAACTGGACGGTAAAACCTTCCCTTATATTACGGTGGAAGTCTCGTCCGAATCCCATCCCTATTACACCGGCAAGCAAAGGGTGGTGGATAAAGAAGGCAGCACCGCCCGCTTTAACCAGCGCTTTGGCCGTTTTTTCACTAAATAGTCAGCATAAAGAGGCTTCACCGTCATGCAGGTATTAAGCTCATTACGTTCCGCCAAGACGCGTCATCCTGATTGTAAAGTGGTTCGCCGTCGCGGCCGTATTTACGTGATCTGCAAATCCAATCCCCGCTTCAAGGCCGTCCAGGGCGGGACCAAGAAACGATAACCCCCCGCCCGCGGCCATCCCTTGCACAGGTTTGCCGGCAGCCCGAGGCCTCGGTTCGAGGCCTTTTTTTTCGCCATTAGCCCGGCCGCGGGATAAAAAAACCGGCTGGTATCAGCCGGGAGGACGGGGACGATCCGCGCTTATTTCATACTGGCCGCGATGGTTTCGACGTTGTGCTTAAACGCGTCGACGTAGGTACTTGCCGGGCCGCCGGCCTTGGTCAGTGCTTCGGGATAAAGTTCCCCGCCGGCCTTGGCGCCGCTGGCGGCGGCGATTTGCTTAACCAGCCTCGGGTCGGTTTGGTTTTCGATAAAATAGGTCTTGATATGTTCCTGCCGGATCTGCTTAATCAGGCCGGCCACGTCGCCGGCGCTGGCTTCCGCCTCGGTGGAAAAGCCTACCGGCGCCAGGAAGGTCACGCCATACTCGGCGCCAAAATAACCAAAGGCGTCATGGCTGGTGACCACCTTACGCTTTTCCGGCGCTATGCCGCTGAACGCCTTCTTGGCCCAGAGGTCAAGCTGTTCCAAACGCTGGACGTAGGCGCCGCCGCGCTGGCGGAAATAGGCCTGATCCTCAGGGTCGGCGGCAATCAGGGCGTTCATGACGTTGCGCGCATAGATTGCCCCGTTTTTAGCGCTGTTCCAGGCATGGGGATCGGTAACCTCCTTCCCTTCTTCTTCCATCTTCAGGGAATTAACGCCCTCGGACGCGGTGATCACCTTTCCTTTGTAGCCGGAAGCGGTGATTAAACGTCCCATCCACCCTTCCAGGCCCAGGCCGCTGACAAAAACCACATCGGCCTTGGCCAACGCCTGGCTGTCCCTGGGCGAAGGCTCGAAGCTATGCGGATCGCCGTCCGGCCCCACCAGGGTGGCAACGGTCACGTGCTCGCCGCCCACCTGCTTGACGATATCGGCCAATACCGAGAAGCTGGCCATCGTATGGACGGTCCCCGCCGATGCGGCCGGGCTGAGCACGGCGACGGCGGCGGCCAGTGATACTGATAAGCGATTCATTCTTTCTCCTTGCTGATAGCTAATCTACGCCGGCGCCATATCATGGTGAAACTGCCGCGCGGCCCTACTAAAACCGAAATAAAAAATATCAGGCTGGCGGTAAGCACAATGGCCGGGCCAGCCGGAAGCGAAGCGTAAAACGACCACAGCAGGCCGATACCCGCGCTGAACAGGCCGATCAGCACGGCTATCAGCAACGTGCCCGGCAGATGCCCGGACCAGCAGCGGGCGGCCACCGCCGGCAGCATCATCAGCCCGACCGACATCAGGGTGCCGAGGATCTGAAAGCCCGCCACCAGGTTAAGCACCACCAGCGCCAGGAATAACGCATGGATCAGGCGGGGATAACCACGATCGTTAATGCGCAGGAACGCCGCGTCAAAGGCCTCGATAACCAGCGCGCGATAAATCAGCGCCAGACAGAGCACCGTAAAGGTGGCGATCAGGCCGACAAAAAGGATGGCCCGCTTATCTACCGCCAGCACGGCGCCAAACAAAAGATGCAGCAGATCGACGCTAGAACCGCGCAGGGAAACCAGCGTCACGCCCAGGGCCAGCGACCCCAGGTAAAAGCCGGCAAAGCTGGCGTCCTCCTTCAGCACGGTAAGCGACGTCACCCAGCCGGACAGCACGGCGACCAGCAATCCGGCGATAAACCCGCCGATGCCCATGGCCATCAGCGACATACCGGACAACAGGTAGCCGATGGCGACGCCGGGCAATATCGCATGTGACAACGCATCGCCCACCAGGCTCATCCTGCGTAATGACAGGAAAACCCCCAGCGGCGTGGAACTGAGCGACAGGGCAAAACAGGCCACCAGCGCGCGCCGCATAAACCCCAGCGAGACAAAGGGATCGAATAATAAATGAAAGATCATGACGAGGCCTGGGCTAAGGAAAGGTATTCGGGCCAGGCGGGTTGCCGCCCTTCCCGCTCTTCCAGTACCGCCGCCGTCGCGCCCCAGCGCGCGCGGCGGCGCGATAAGAGCAGGGTTTGCGGAAAGCGACGGATAACCAGGGCGTCGTCATGCAGTACCACCAGAATGGTATGGCCTGACTTATGCAGTTGGTCGATAACATCCATCAGGAGCGCACCGGTGGGGATATCGATGCCGGCAAAAGGTTCATCGAGCAAAATCAAGGGCGCCTGCTGCACCAGCAGACGGGCAAACAGCATACGCTGGAACTGCCCGCCCGAGAGCGTTTCGATGGAGCGCGCCGCCATCGACTCCAGGCCGACGCGGTCCAGGGCGCCGTTAATGCGCGCCCTGGCCGGTTTATCGAGACGACGCAGCAATCCGGTCGCCGGCCAACAGCCCATGGCGACCACCTCAAACACTTTAAGCGGAAACTGATGGTCCAGTTCCGCCTGCTGCGGCAGGTAGGCCACGCGGGGTTTCCGCCCAGCAGCAAACGAAAGGGTGCCGCCGACCGCCGGCAGCAGCCCGGCGATGGTTTTCAGCAAGGTGGATTTTCCAGTGCCATTGGCGCCGATAACCGCGGTCAGGCTGCCGGCTTCGAACGTACCGTTCAGGGCGTCGATAACGGCATGTCCCTGATAACCGATACTCAGTTGCGTAAGCGTAATCATGGTAATAAGGATGCCCAAAAAATGCCAAGCCAGAGCAGGCATAGCAGCAACAGGCCATACCTGAAGCGCGCAAGCCCGGAAGCGCAGATCAGGCTTTTCGGGATGGGAAAAAACCTTTTGGCGATATTGGATCGCAGCATGGGAGTAGACCATCGTGTTTTATGTTATACTATAACATATCATGATGGTAAAAGATTGCCAACGCTATTCTGGGGCAAATCTGTTAAGGATTCGCGCGGTTTTGTCGATTCAGCAATGGATTGTCATAATTTTATGGCAATAAAGGATGAGTATTGCGGCAAGAAATGGTAAAAATAAATATAATAAAGCTTGAAGCAGCGTAAATGAGTGTTTACCCGCTCGCTGCCGTGTGGAAATAGCTGCTTTCTAACAACCGCTTTGACCGACCGTACCGATAGCGCTCAACTCATCTTCGTCGTTTTTGCAATTAGTGTTAATGAAATTGCAATAGGATAAGACAGTAAGTTAATGTAAGCTGATAGTGCCAAACTGCATAAAATCTTCTATCTTTAAATAGGGCACAGGAACGACATGGATACATGGTCCTGACGCAGTCCCGTGTTAAAGACGATGGTAATTTGTTTAGCGTTAGGAGGGCTGATATGGATGAGTATTCACCCAAACGACATGATATCGCACAGCTAAAATACCTTTGCGGTAATCTCTATGACGAGGGCATTGCCAGTTTGGGCGATAGTTACCATGGGTGGGTTAATGACCCGGCGTCGGCGATAAATTTACAGATGAATGAATTAATCGACCATATTGCATCCTATGTGGTAATTTTCAAGCTTAAACATCATAATGAAAGCGATCTGGTCGATCATGTAGAAACCTTCCTTGACGATACCTTCACTCTATTTAGCAGCTACGGTATCAATAATCTGGATGTGCAGCGGTGGCGGAAAAGTCGCTCACGGCTATTCGGAACTTTCTCAGAGACTGAGCTGTGTATTTCCTGAAATAGTAAATGATATTTTAACATATGACAGAACCTAAAAGGCCATCATGAACAAGATTGATTATTTAATGCGGTTACGTAAATGCAGAACCCTGGAGACGCTGGAGCGGGTGATAGAGAAAAACAAATATGAACTGTCCGACGACGAACTAGAAATATTCAACTCCGCGGCCGACCACCGTCTGGCGGAACTTACCATGGACAAACTCTATGATAAAGTCCCGGTGTCGGTCTGGAAGTATGTTCGTTAAACAGCCATTAAGTGATACTTAATATGAACATTAATAAAAGTTTATGTTCATATAGCATATTCAGCACTCCTTTTTTACCACCGTCTATTCCGCGTTTTGCCGTGGGTTATCGCGCTTTCCTGGTGTGAACTCGCACTCCATACGTGCCGGCGCCTACGGAATGAAACACGAAAAAATATGCCATAGCAGCTATCGCGGTGTAATGCCGGATAGCCAGTGGTTTATTTTAATAGACGCTATTACACAAGCAATCCCATCCTTTGAATTTTCTTGAGTGAATATATTAATGGATGTTATTTCGTCACTAATAGGGACTTAGAACGATAGAACATCCTTATGGCCTGCGTGACCGGATAATAAATAACGGCGGCCGGGGAGTAAAAACGGCGGGCCTTGTCATATTAAAGGATGATTTATGAAACCAGGATGTTAAAATGATTATTTGTTGATTGGGTGGAGTCCCCGCCAGCAACATCCCGGCACACACGTCGCCTGCTACGGCTGCTTCCTTCCGGACCTGACCGAGTTCACAAGTTAGTGTTGCGGGAGCACCAACGGGGCCTCCATTGACGGCTCGTTTTTCACGAGCGCGGGGCATTATCAATGATGCCCCCGCCAATTGCAAGCCGATACGAAACAAGCGCTGTTTTCTTGGGCAATATGCGCCGGCGCGGCGGCGAAGCGTCCTTTTTATCCTTTTGGGACGCGCCGTGATATGCCAATATGCCGCCATATTCTTAATCATTTCCCTGTGTAACGCTATGAATGAACCTATCGATACGTTTCGTCAGCGGGTGTTTCAAATCGTCGACGCCATTCCCCGCGGCCGGATAGCGACCTATGGCGATGTGGCGCGACTTGCCGGATCTCCCCGGGCCGCCAGGCAGGTGGGCGGCATCCTGAGCAGGTTGCCGGCGGGCAGCCGGCTGCCGTGGCATCGGGTGGTAAACCGGCTCGGTGGGATTTCACTGCCGGGAGAAGATTTTATACGGCAGAAAACCGCGCTGGAAGCGGAAGGCGTCGAGTTCGGCCCAGAAGGCAAGATCGATTTATCCCGTTACCGCTGGGTATGGTAATCCGCCCATTTGCCGGGCGTAAAAAAACGCCCCTGAATCGGGGCGCCCAAACGGTCTTTTTTCGCGCCAATAACGCGGAACGGGGGGTTATAGCTGGTTAGGCGCGGGCACGCTGCTGGCGGGCGCAACCTGGGTCGGCGACGACAGCGGTACGGTAGACGCGGCCGCGGCGCGTGTCGGCATGGCGACCGCCTCCACCGGCACCAGCGTCAGATCCTGTTTGGTGCCGCCGCTGGTGATCACCGACTTCACCTGCTCGGTGATAAACATCAAACGGCCATCCACGGTAATCGCCGCGCTCAGCAGGATGCGCGCATTGGGCTGGATTTGCGCCGGGTTGAACGGCAGCACGAAACTAAACGGCGCCTGTTTGCCCTCGGTACGCACCACGCGCTGCGCAATCACGGTTGACGGCGTGTCGCTTATCGAGGCATCGGACAGCGTCACGGTCAATACGGCGTCAGGCGGCAGTGCGATGCGTTGCCTGATCCATACGGTACCGGATACCGACGGTTGCCTGAGCGCCTCGGCCTGTTCCGCCGTGCCCGGGGTTTTAAACGCGGGGGTATTGACCTGATGCCCTTTATCAGCGCAGCCCGCCAATGTAACCGATAACGCAACGCCACCTACAATTTGCCAAAGTTTCATGATTAACCTCTCCTTCTTATTATTAGCTCATCATTTCACCGATTCTTAGCGGCGGTGAAGTTATAGTGGTAAACCACCTGATAATTTAATCATGGCACAGGATCCTGATATTTTCCTGTCGGTTGCATTCGCGCGCGGTAAGTTTCCGGTTACGAACGCCGCAGTGCTGCTATCATTACCGACTTGACCGGCTTATTGCCGAACGACGTGCCGGTGTCTTCCGCCTATGGCCAGGCAGGGGGCAACCCTG
Source organism: Acerihabitans arboris (assembly GCF_010131535.1). Lineage (GTDB taxonomy): Bacteria > Pseudomonadota > Gammaproteobacteria > Enterobacterales > Enterobacteriaceae > Acerihabitans > Acerihabitans arboris. The sequence continues at coordinate 132,769 of NZ_WUBS01000015.1, read as the reverse complement.
TTACAGGAGCGTATTTATGACCCGGAAACTTGATCTTCTGTTAAACCTGATAACACTGGAAAGGCTGGAGGAAGGCCTTTTCCGCGGTCAAAGCGAGGATTTAGGCCTGCCGAGGGTGTTCGGCGGCCAGGTGGTGGCCCAGGCGCTGTATGCAGCCAGGCAGACCGTGCCGCAGACGCGGCATGTCCACTCGTTCCACAGCTACTTTTTGCGCCCCGGCGACGTCAGCCTGCCCATTATCTACCAGGTGGCCGTACTGCGCGACGGCAACAGTTTCAGCGCCCGCCACGTCAGCGCCATCCAGCAGGGCCAGCCGATATTTTACCTTACCGCGTCCTTTCAGTCGGCAGAAACGGGGTTTGAACATCAAAGCCTGATGCCGCAGGTGCCGGCGCCGGAAGGACTGCCCGCGGAGCGGGAAATCGCGTTGCAGCTGGCCGCCGGGCTGCCCGCTCCGCTGCGGGAAAAGCTTACCGGTGAAAAACCGGTGGAGATGCGGCCGGTGGTTTTCCATAATCCCTTCAAAGGCTGCGTGGAAAAGCCCGAACGCTACGTCTGGCTGCGCGCCGCGGGCACGCTGCCGGATGACCAGGAGTGCCATCAATTCCTGTTGGGCTACGCGTCCGACTTCAATTTTTTGCCGACGGCGCTCCAGCCCCATGGCGTGGGTTTTATGGAGCCAGGTATGCAAATCGCCACCATCGATCACGCCATGTGGTTCCACCGGCCTTTCCGTTTCGACGATTGGCTGTTATACGCGATAGAAAGCCCTTCAGCTTCCGGGGCGCGGGGATTTGTGCGCGGACAGATATTCCGCCGCGATGGGGTACTGGTCGCCTCGACGGCGCAGGAAGGGGTGATACGCCACCGCGCGGCGGTTTGAACCGCCACAGGAGTTTGAAGCGGGTATGGCGGGCAAGCGCAGATTGGTGTGTAAACGCAAGCGGGGGCGATAAATCGCCCCCGCTTATTTTCCCGTTGCCGGCTATGGCGCCCCGGCGGTGCCGGGATAATTATTCGTTATAGGCGTTTTCGCCATGGCTGTTGACGTCCAGGCCTTCGCGTTCCTGTTCTTCGGACACCCGCAGACCCACTACCATATCGGCAACCTTGAAGCCGATAAAGGCCACCACGCCGGACCATACCAGACAAACGATCACGCTGAACAGCTGGACCCAGAGCTGATGCCCCATGGTAACGCCCTGTGCGTAACCCACGCCGCCCAGCGAGGCGGAAGTGAAGACACCGGTCAGCAGGCAGCCGACGATACCGCAGACGCCGTGCACGCCGAATACGTCGCACACATCATCCACCCGCAGCCATTTCTTCAGGGCAACAACGCCCCACAGGCCGGCTACGCCACCGACCAGGCCAATCACCAGCGCGCCACCGACGCCGACGGTGCCGGCAGCGGGAGTGATGGCAACCAGGCCGGCGATACAACCGGAACAGGCGCCCAGCAAGGAAGGCTTGCCACGCAGCATCCACTCAACAAACACCCAGGACAGGATGGCGCCGGCGGTTGCCATGACGGTGTTGAGGAAAGCCAATGCGGCAATTTCGTTAGCGGCGCTGGCGGAGCCGGCGTTGAAGCCGAACCAGCCGACATACAGGATGGCGGTACCGGTAAAGACCATCGGCAGGTTATGCGGTTTAAACGCTTCCTTGCCGAAGCCGGAGCGTTTGCCCAGCATATAGGCGCCCACCAAACCGGCGCTGGCCGCATTGATATGTACCACCGTGCCGCCGGCGAAATCCAGCGCGCCCTGCGCCGCGAGATAACCGCCCGCCCAGACCATGTGCGCCATCGGCAGGTAAGAGAAGGTCAGCCAGATCAGCACAAAAATCAGCACCGCGGAGAAACGGATACGTTCCGCCAGCGCGCCGACAATCAGGCCGACGGTGATGCAGGCAAACGAACATTGGAACGCGACGTGGATCAGTTGATAGAACGTACCGGTTAGCGCGGTAAGCTCAATATTCTTCAGCATGGTCCAACCGAAGCCGCCGAAGAAGGGGTTGCCCTCGCTGAACGCCAGGGAATAGCCGTAAATCAGCCACAGCACGCACACCATGGCGAAGGTGACCGCAACCTGGGTCAACATCGACAGAACGTTCTTGGCGCGCAGCAGGCCGCCGTAAAATAAGGCAATCCCCGGTAAGGTCATAAAGAGCACCAAGGCGGTGCTTATCATCATAAAAGCGTTGTCGGCCTTATCAGCAACGGGCGCTGCGGCCATGGCCCATGTCGGCAACAATGCTACTGCGCCGAGGCCGGTTAATGAGACAAGTTTCTTCATTTTCATTCATCCCTATCCACAAAATTCGCGCGTGTGTCGTTGTCGTTAAAGTGCTGCTTCGTCGGTTTCGCCGGTACGAATCCGGATGACCCGTTGTAACTCCGCAACAAAAATCTTGCCATCGCCGATTTTACCGGTGTAAGCCGCTTTACTGATGACATCGATAACTTCATCAAGCTGATCGTCGGCAATGGCGATATCAATTTTTACCTTCGGCAGGAAGTTAACGCTGTATTCAGCCCCGCGATACAGCTCGGCATGGCCTTTTTGCCGCCCGAAACCTTTGACCTCGGTGACCGTCAGCCCTTGTATGCCCACAGCAGAAAGTGCTTCACGCACATCTTCTAATTTAAATGGTTTAATCACCACGGTTACCAGCTTCATATGTTCCCCCTCAAGAATTTGGATCCGAACTCGCGATCGCTACGCCTGAGTAAAGCAAAGCATGTGCCACAAATGTTTTGTAATAGAAATTTACCGTTCGACGCCTGCCGATAGAGCAAACACAGCCATTTGCGTAAAACTGCCGCCGCCGACGCGCAAAAATATGTCAGCGGGTCGCACCATTATAGTGCGCATCGCCAGTTTAGGGTGCAGAAAGGGAAATTATGGCGCCGGAGTGCTCAATCCCGGTGCGAGCCAACGGTAAACACGAACGGGGGGTCGTCCAATGACACGTGAAAGCCAGCCGTGCCGCTAGCCGGCCGCCCTGGCATCGGCATCAAGCGCCCGGCCGGCCTGTTGCAGCTGGTACATCTGGAAATATCGCCCCTGCTGCGTCAATAACCCTTCATGGGAGCCCCGCTCCACCGCTTCGCCACGATGCAGCACCAGGATTTCATCCGCATCGGCGATGGTCGACAGGCGGTGCGCGATCACCACCAGCGTCGTCTGCTGGCGGATGGCCGCCAGCGCCCGTTGGATCGCCTGCTCGGTGCCGGAATCGATATTAGCCGTGGCCTCGTCCAGGATCAGGATTTCCGGGGTCAGCACCAATACCCGGGCCATGGCCAGCAGCTGTTTTTGCCCCACCGACAGGGTATTGCCCTGTTCGCCGAGTTCCGCGTGGATGCCGCCCGGCATGGACCTGACCAGTTCCGCCAGCTGCACCTGTTCCAGGGCGGCCCAGGCCTGGGATTCGCTGATATCCCGCCCCAGGGTAATATTGGTGAACACTGAATCCGCCATCACCACCGGATCCTGCTGGACGATGGCCACCCCCTGCCTGAGCACCCGGTGCGACAGGCTGGCGATCGGCCGGCCGTCGAGCAACAGCTGGCCATGGCGCAGGGGGTAATATCCCATCATCAGGTTGGCCAGCGTGCTTTTGCCGCTGCCGGTATGCCCCACCAGCGCGATAAAGCTGCGGGAAGGCACCGACAGGGAGATATGCCTTAGCACCGGCGTATCGTAGCGATAGGAAAAGCTCAGATCGCGGATATCGATGCGCCCGCTGCTTAACGGCCGGTCGTCATCGCCATATTGCTGCCGGTCGCCGTCCATCAGTTCAAAGATGCGTTCACCCGCCACCACCGCCTGCTGCAGCATCGATTGCTGGGTGGTGAGTTCAATCAACGGCTCATTTAACCGGCCGAGGTAGTTGATAAAGGCATACAGTACCCCGACCCCGATGGTGCCCGCCGGACTGAAGCCGAACAACATCATCAGCCCGCATAATACCAGCGCCGACAGCAGGCTCAGCAGCGGACGGAGTAAAAAGCCCTCCAGCCGCAGGGTTTGCATGCGCGCCAGGTAATGGGCGTGGCTGGCCTCCGCCAGCCGTTGGCCGAAACGCTCCTGCTGGCGGAACTGCTGGATAACGCTCATGCCGCCGATCGCTTCATTAAAGCCATTGTTGATATCGGCCAGGTATGAACGCAGGCGACGCACGACCGGCGTGCTGTAGTGTTGGTAGACCGTCATCACGATGGCCACCACCGGGAAAATCACCATCGAAATGGCGGCCATCCGCCAGTCCAGCATAAACATCGCGATAAGCATGGCGCCCACCAGGGCAATACAGCGCAGTACCGTCGCCATCACCGTGACATACAGGTCCTTCACTACTTCGGTATCGTTGGTGACCCGGGAAATAAGCTGTCCCACCGGCTGGGAATCAAACGCGCTCAGCGGCTGGCGCAGCGAGGCGTCCATCACTTCGGTGCGCAGTTGCTGCACCACGTCGAGCGCCGTGCGGTTGAACAACAGCGCCTGGAAATAGCGCAGCGAGGCGGACACCATTTGCAGGACGATATAGGCCGACACCAGACCGGTCACCAGCAGAGGCGGAAAGGTTTTCATCGGCACGACACGGTCGATAAAATAACCGATCACCACCGGACCGGCCACTTCCGCGCCCGCCGCCAGCCAGAGCATGGCCACCGCCATCGTCAGGGGTCGGCGGTAAGGCCGGCTGTAGGCCAACAGTCTTTTCAGGGTCGGCCACAGGGTTTGCCATTTACGCACCGGCCGCCTCCTGCTCGTCCGGATCGGCGCTGAGCGCCGCCTCGAGCTGTTGATAACGGAACATATCCCGATACCAGCCTTCCTGTTGCAGCAACTGCTGATGTTCACCCCGCTGGGTGATGGTGCCATGACGCAACACCACGATTTCGTCGGCGGCATTGAGCGCCGACAGCCGGTGGGCGGTAATAATCAGGGTACGGCCTTCCCCCCACTGCCGGAGATTGTGCAGGATAGTATGTTCGGTACGCCCGTCCACCGCGGACAACGCGTCGTCAAGTATCAGGATTTCCGCCTCCAGCAGCAGGGCGCGGGCAATGGACAGCCGCTGCTTTTGTCCGCCGGAAAGCATCACCCCCCGTTCACCCACTTCGGTTTCGTAACCCTGCGGCAGTTGCAGGATATCCTGATGCACGCAGGCAAGCGTCGCCGCCCGTTCGATTTGCTCCCGGGTGGCGTCGGGCCGGCCGAGGGCGATATTGCGCGCCACGGTATCGGAAAACAGGAACGGCGTCTGGCTAACCACCGCCAGGCGGCCGCGCCATTGATCGGGGGAGACGTCGGCAAGCGACATCCCCTGGAAGCGGATCTCGCCTTGGGCGACATCAAAATGGCGTTGTAGCAGCGATAACAAGGTGCTTTTTCCGGCGCCGGTCGGGCCGCAGATGCCCAGCACCCGCCCCGGCGCCAGCCGCAGGTGAATATTATTCAGCGTCGGCTGCGGCGTGAGCGGATAGCTGAAGCTGTCGACGTCAACCTCAAGGACGCCGCGTCCGGCGGTAAGCGCGCCGCCGCCGTCCTTCACCTGCGGAGCCTCGTCCAGGGTTTGCCTGATCCGGCCATAGGCGGCGCTGCCGCGCTCGACAATATTAAACATCCAGGCCAGCGCCAGCATCGGCCAAATCATCAGCCCCAGATACATAATAAAGCTGGTGAGTTGCCCAAGCGTCAGCAGGTCATGCATCACCATCCAGCTGCCGCCGCCGATGGCCAGTAAATTGGAAAAGCCGACGGTAAGGTAAATCGTGGGATCAAAACGCGCGTCAATGCGCGCCACCCGCATATTTTTCGCGCCCGCGTCGGCCGCCACCTGCACAAACCGGTCCGATTGATAATCCTCCAGGCCAAAGGCCTTGATCATGCGGATGCCGGTCAGGCTTTCCTGCGTTTGGTTATTAAGCGATGAAAATGCCGCCTGGGCGGTTTTAAAACGCTGGTGCAGCTCATCGCCGTTATGTTTGATAAGCAACGCCATGACCGGCATCGGCAGCAGCGACAGCAGGGTAAGCTGCCAGCTGATCTGGACGCTCATCACCACCAGCACCGACAGGCCCATCACCAGCGAGTCGACCAGGGTCAACACGCCTTCCCCGGCGGCGAACACCACCCGGTCAACGTCGTTCGTGGCGCGCGCCATCAGATCGCCGGTGCGGTGGCGCAGGTAAAATCCCGGCAGTTGATGGCTAAGCAAATGATAAAAGCGCGCGCGCAGCTCGACCGCCAGCTTATAGGCGGCGCCAAACAGCAGCACGCGCCAGACGTAGCGCAGCAGGTATACCAGCACGGCGGTAAGCGCCATGACTCCCAGCCACATCATGATCATGCGCGGGGACGCCCGGTGTTCCGTCACGCCGTCCACGATGACCCCGACCAGCTTGGGTGGGATCAGTTGCAGTATGGCGATAATGATCAAAAGAAAGACCGAACCCAGATAACGTCGCCATTCGCGGCGAAAATACCAGCTTAGTTGTGCAAATAATCTCACGCAGTATTATTCCAAACTTATTAAAGGATACCCGCCGCGGCGAAAGATAAATTATAACGGCAATACGGTGGTATTTTTGATTTGTTCCATCGCAAAACTGGAGGTCACGTCGATAAGCCCGGGCACGCCGTTCACCAGGCGCTTATAAAAGTTGTCGTAACTCTTCATATCGCTCACCACCACCTGCATCAGGTAATCATACTCACCGGCCATGCGATAAAAGGCCAGCACTTCCGGCATGCCTGTGACCTGCGCCACGAAGGCATGATACCAGTCGCTATTATGCTGCTGCGTTTTGATCAGCACAAAGGCGGTTAATGCCAATCCCAACTTTTCATTATCCAGCAGCGCCACCTTGGCGCGTACGATACCGGCTTCCTCCAGGCGTTTGAGTCTCTTCCAGCAGGGCGTCGAGGTCAGGTTGACCGCATCCGCCAGCGCCTGGAGGGGCAAGGTACAGTCTTGCTGTAGCAATGAGAGCAATTTGCGGTCAGTTTTATCTAGCATATCGTCATTTTGGAGAAAATATTTCTCTTATAACACGTTAATCCAATGAAAATGGCAATCTTTTTTTCCTCTATCCTCGTTATGCTGTGGTCTCCATCGATAAGGATAATAATTATGACAGCGCCGTGGGTGAAACAGGCAATCAGCGAGATCCAGTCGGATTTCCAGCGCTCCGCCGATACGCATTTAATCCGTTTTCAACTGCCGGCGTTTCCGGACATTTTTTTCTATCTCAAAGATGAGAGTACGCATCCGTCCGGCAGCCTGAAGCATCGGCTTGCGCGCTCATTGTTTTTGTATGGCCTGTGCAACGGCTGGATCAAACAGGGTACGCCGATCATAGAGGCGTCTTCGGGCAGCACGGCGGTATCGGAAGCCTATTTTGCCCGGCTGCTCGGCCTGCCGTTTATCGCCGTAATGCCGGAATGCACGGCAAAGCGGAAAATAGAGCAGATTACTTTTTACGGCGGCCGCTGCCATTTTGTCGGGCACAGCGCCATGATCTATCACGAGGCGAAAGCCCTGGCCCGGGAGTTGAGCGGCCATTACATGGATCAGTTTACCTATGCCGAGCGGGCCACCGACTGGCGCGGCAACAACAATATCGCCGAAAGCATTTTCCGCCAGATGGCGCGGGAACCCTGCGCCGAACCCGATTATATCGTCATGAGCGCCGGTACCGGCGGCACGTCGGCCACGCTCGGACGTTATATCCGTTACCAGGGCCATGATACCCGCCTGGTGGTGGTCGACCCTGAGAACTCGGTGTTCAGCGATTATTTTCATCATCGGGATGCCTCCCTTACCGCCGCCTTGGCCAGCCGGATAGAAGGCATCGGCCGCCCGCGCGTGGAGCCGTCGTTTATCGCCGATGTGATTGACGAAATGATCCAGGTGCCGGACGCGGCCAGCATCGCCACGCTCTACTGGCTCGAGCCGATCCTCGGCCGCAGGGTGGGCGCGTCCACCGGCACCAATATGTGGGGCGCGCTGCAGCTGGCAAACAGGATGCGGGCCGAGGGGCGGCAAGGGTCCATCGTCACGTTGTTGTGCGACGGAGGGGAACGCTACCAGGATACCTATTACCGGCCGGAGTGGGTACACGAGCATATCGGCGATCTCGCCCCCTGGAGTGAAATACTCGAAACGCTCTAGCGCGTGAAAGATGCCAAATGGCCAAGGAGGCGTTACCATACAGGCCGTGGCTTCTTAAGTTGAGTAATGATATGAAACGAGCGGTGGTAGTGTTTAGCGGCGGGCAGGATTCAACAACCTGCCTGATACAGGCGTTAACGCAGTATGACGACGTACACTGCGTGACCTTTGATTACGGCCAGCGGCACCGGGCCGAAATCGAGATTGCCCGCGCGCTGGCGGCCAGGCTGGGGGCCCGCGCCCATAAAGTTATTGACGCCCGTTTGCTTAACGATTTGGCGGTCAGCAGCCTGACCCGGGATAACATTCCGGTGCCCCATTTTGACAACGGCGCCGGCGGCGCGTTGCCCAATACCTTTGTGCCGGGACGTAACATCCTGTTCCTGACGCTGGCGTCGATTTACGCCTATCAGGTAGGCGCCCAGACGGTGATTACCGGCGTGTGCGAAACGGATTTTTCCGGTTATCCCGATTGCCGCGATGAGTTCGTCAAGGCCTTGAACCAGGCGGTCATCCTGGGCATGGCCCGCGATATCCGGTTTGCCACGCCGCTGATGTGGCTGAACAAAGCGCAGACCTGGGCATTGGCCGATTATTATCAGCATCTCGATCTGGTGCGCGATGAAACCCTGACCTGCTATAACGGCATCAAGGGCGACGGCTGCGGCACCTGCGCGGCATGTCACCTGCGCGCCAAGGGTCTGGCGGATTATCTGGAGCAACCGACGGTGGTGATGGCGCAGATGAAAGCAAAAGCGGCGCTCTGATAAGCATTCTTTTACCCGTCGCACAGGCGGGCTGTTCACCGGTAAATAGCTTGGCCGATTAGCAATAGCGGGTTGATGATAAATTTGCGGCGTCGGGTCAGAGGGTTATAATTTTCCCCTCCGATCCGCAAATATTTCACGATATGACTATCGGTTAGAATGGAGACTCAGTTAACTTCCGCCCGATTATTTTTTCTTTGATTTTTTTTTCGTATTGGCATTGAGCAAGGCGCGGAGTTTTTTGACTTCGCCGGTGGTAAAAGGCTGCTCGGTAATTTCTACGGTATGTTGATTATCCACATCGGCGGCAACGTGATCTTTTTGCGCTGGTTTTTTAGCGTGTCCCTTTGCCTCAACCTCGCCTTCAGCCTCGCTCTCAGCCACGCCATTCAGGCTGCGTTCGAGCCTTGCGCTGATTTCCGCACTCATGGAAACGCTATTGCTCGCGGCTAAGGATTTAATTCTTTCCTTTAGCTCGAGAGGTAATTTAATCGTTAAATTAGCTGTCTCACTCATAGTGCTTTCCTATTGATAGAAGAGCCACTAACTTAGGAAAGTTATTACGGGAAGTCCACACTGTCACAAAAATTTAATATTTGCCGCCGTCGATGCCGGGTTTCAGGAGGAGGCGAAAATTTCCCCACTCGCTGGAACCCGATCGTGTCGCAGGTTTAACGCCGCGGTTTATTCAAGGGTGACCAGCTCTTTGATATTCGATAGGGTGGAAGGCCCGATGCCTTTGACTTCCTTGAGCTGTTCGACCTGGGTAAAAGGCCCTTTGGCCTCGCGGTAGTCGATAATGGCCTGCGCCTTTTTAGGCCCGATGCCTTTCAACGCATCCACCAATTCCTCCGCCGTGGCGGTATTGATATTCACTTTTTCAGCGCCGAAGTCATCGGTCTGGGTACTTTTGTCCTGGGTTTCAACCGCGGGTTTTATCGACTGGGCCACGGGCTTGCCGCCGGTGTCGCCGCCTTTATCACCACCGCTCTTATCAGCGCCGTCACCGGCGGCGGTGATATCCCGACCGATGCCGATGGCGCCGCCGCCGTCCGCAGGTACCTTGATGGCTTTATTATTGCCGGTGTCGAGGCTGATGACTATGGGTTCTTCGACGTGGACTTCTTTATCGTCAGAACACCAGGCCATGTCCGACAGCGCCAGCAGGCCTGTCATTAACACCAGGTTTAGCGTGCGTTTCATCGCGATTTTCATAAGGTGACTTCCTTGTGGTTGCTTGTGGTTGCTTGTGGTTGCTTGTGGTTGCTAATAATTGCTTGTGGTTGCCTGTCGCATAAGGCTGATAACCACGCGTGGCGCCCATGAGGTAACGGCACGGCAGGCAGATTGCCCTAGTGACGCCAAGCCGGCAATGCAGGAAGTTTAACAATGCAAAAGGCCGCGAAAGCGGCCTTTGATGATTACATATTGTTCAGTATTTTTATGAGCGTTATTGCATTTGCGCGCCGGTGCCCATTTTGATCTTGGCTTCGGTGCGCAGGTTATTAAGCAGCGCGTCAAAGGTCACGCCGGTCATGCCCTGGCTAAGCTGGCTCACTACCTGGGCGCGCTGCTGGTCGTCAAGTTTACGCGGCGCGACCTTATCCAGGGCCACCAGGACGATATTGCCCTGGGCATCCTCGGAGATGCCGTAGGAAGCGGTATTCGGCTGGGGCTGCGGTAATGTGAAGATGGACTGGGTCAAACGATCGTTTTGACGCGTCGAGTCAAAGGTTTTCCGATCGCCGAATGACAAGTTCGCGGCTTTCATGGCCTCATCGCCCTTGCCCTGCTTAAGCGCCACCAGGAGCTTCTCGGCGTCGACCCGGGCCTGTTGCATCGCCTTCTGGCGTTTGACCTGCTGCTCGACCTGCGCGCGCACCGCATCCAGCGGTTTGGTGCTTTCCGGCTTATGTTCGGCCAGGCGTACGATAAAGGCCCGATCGCCATCGACGGTAATCACATCGGAGTTATTACCGGGTGCGCCGTTGACACCCAGCAGGGAGCCGCCGAACAGAGCCTGTTTCACGGCATCGAAGTCCAGCGCCGCCGGCACGCTGTCGCGGCTGAACCAATCGGTCTGCACCGCTTTGGTGCCCGCGGCCGTTTCGGCCGACGCCAGGGATTCGTTGTCATTGCTGGCCGCGTCGCTGACCTTTTGCTGTAAGGCATAATAGGCATCGATGGCCTTTTCCTGCTTCACTTTCATCGCCACGCCGTCATGCACGTCGGCCAGCGGTTTAACCTGCTCCGGCTGGATGTCGGTCAGCCTGGCCACCAGGAAACCCACCGAGGAGGTAATCACGCCGGACAACTGCCCTTTGTCGTTCAGGTTGGCCTGCTTGAGCTCGTCAACCGTCGCGTCAGCGTCCATCCAGCCGATATCGCCGCCGTTTTTGGCGGAGATAATGTCGGTTGAACGTTGTTTGGCCAGGATGGCGAAATCAGCGCCTTTTTGCAGTTCCGCCAGGATAGCCTTGGCGTCGGCTTCGGTTTTGCTCTGGATAATGGCATAACGTTTACGCGCCGGCTGCGAGAACTGATCTTTATGCTGGTCGTAATAAGCCTGGATTTCCTGTTCGCTCACCGTGGTTTTCGCCTGCATCGAGGCGGCATCCAGGGCGATGTAGGACACTTTGAACGCCTCGGGCTGGACATAACTGTTTTTGTTCTGGTTATAGGTATTTTGGATTTCTTCGTCCGAGGCGGTCTGCCCGGCAAGCAGCGCGTTGATATCCAGCGTGGCCAGGCGCGCCTGGCGCTCCTGGATGGCCAGCGCCATCAGCCGGTTGGTTTCGTCCGGCAGCAGGAAGCCGGTGCCGCCCAACCCCTGGATCAGCTGCTGCGTCAGCAGTTGTTTACGCATCAGCTGCGCATACTGGTCCGGCGTCAATCCCATGCTGGTGATGATTGAGCGGTATTTTTCATTGTCGAAATTGTTGTTGGTCCTGAACGCCGGGATGGCAAAAATCGCGTCTTTGATCTGCCGATCGCTGACCGCCAGTCCCAGGGTCTGCGCGTACTGATCCAGCAAGGTCTCATCAATCAACTGCGACAGTACCTGACGGCGCATCTGCAGCATGTAGCCTTCGTTGGCGGCCAGGGCCGAGAAGCTGTCGCCCAGGGACTCCTGCTGGCGGTTGCGTTCGTTTTGCACCGCCTGCTCCAGTTGGGCGCGGCTGATTTGCTGTCCGTTCACCTTCGCGGCATAATCCCCGCCGCCGCCAATCAGATAGTTGCCTACCCCGGTCAGCACGAATGAAATGGCGACAATTGCCAGAATAATTTTGAGCACGACGTGATTGGCGGCCGCGCGTAAATTGTCCATCATAGTGTGACAACACTCCGCTGTAATATGAATGAAACCTTTGCGCCGGCAGTAAGATCCGCCTTCATGCCGTAGCTCCGAGAGCTGCTGCGCGCTAAAGCTATTCCTCTGACAACCGAAATGCGCAACTGTCAGGGAAAAATAAAAACAAAAAAGGCACATCAAAAAGATGCGCCTTGTATTCTACCCTACCCGTTCTCCTGCGTCAGGTAATAGTTTGACGCGAAAAACAGCGGTGCAACAATCAGTTGACAGCGTCTTTCAGACCTTTGCCCGCACGAAAACCGGGCACTTTGGCGGCCGGAATACTGATTTCTTTACCGGTTTGAGGATTACGGCCGGTACGGGCTGCTCGCGCACGCACCGTAAAGGTGCCAAAACCTACCAGTGCAACATCATCTCCCTGCTGCAGCGTTTCGGTTACGGAACCAATAATGGCATCCAATGCACGTCCGGCAGCCGCTTTGGAAATATCAGCACCTGCGGCAATTTTGTCGATCAGTTGTGACTTATTCACTCTTTCATCCCCTCTAGAATTCTCTCGTCGCGGCGGAATTTTCCTTAAACGCGACAGCGCAGCTGTTATATCAAGCCTGTTATGTCATGGCAAGGCAAAGCCGGAAACCGACCAAGCCTGCCAGCTACCTAACTTAACGGTACAAAAAAAGGCTGGCAAGTGGGATTTCACCTGCCAGCCGGTTTTTTAGCGGTATATGTTACTTTAAGCGGTTATTTTGCCGCCGCGGTAGCTATTTCCATGCCAAAAGGCGCGTTCTGCAAGGCCAGGGTCAATACCTCGTCGATGCGCTGCACGGGATGGATATCCATATCGTTAATCACATTCGCCGGCATATCTTCCAGATCGCGTTTATTCTCATAAGGGATTAACACGGTCTTGATGCCGCCGCGATGCGCCGCCAACAGTTTTTCCTTCAGGCCGCCGATCGGCAATACCAGACCACGCAAGGTGATCTCGCCGGTCATGGCGACATTGGCTTTCACCGGATTGCCGGTCAGGCATGATACCAGGGCGGTGCACATGGCGATGCCGGCGCTCGGTCCGTCTTTCGGCGTTGCGCCTTCCGGCACATGGACATGAATATCGCGTTTCTCGTAGAAATCGTTATTGATGCCCAGCTTATCCGCCCTGGAGCGCACCACGGTCAGCGCCGCCTGGATGGACTCCTGCATCACCTCGCCCAGCGAGCCGGTATAGGTCAGTTTACCTTTGCCCGGCACGCACGCGGTTTCGATGGTCAGCAGTTCCCCGCCCACTTCGGTCCAGGCCAGGCCGGTAACCTGCCCCACACGGTTCTCGCCCTCGGCGCGGCCGTAGTCGAAGCGCTGGACGCCCAGGTAATCCTTGAGGTTGTCGCCGTCAATATGGATATGCTTGACGGTTTTATCCATCAACAGGGTCTTGACCGCTTTACGGCATAACTTGGAAATTTCCCGTTCCAGGTTACGCACGCCCGCCTCGCGGGTGTAATAGCGGATGATCCCGACCAGCGCGCTGTCGTCGATGGTTAATTCGCCGCTCTTCAATGCGTTGCGATCCAGCTGTTTTTGCAGCAGATGCTCGCGGGCGATATTGAGCTTTTCATCCTCGGTATAACCGGACAGGCGAATCACTTCCATACGATCGAGCAACGGCGCGGGAATGTTCATCGAGTTGGAGGTCGCCACGAACATCACGTCGGAAAGATCGTAATCCACCTCCAGATAGTGATCGTTAAACGCCACGTTTTGCTCGGGATCCAGCACTTCCAGCAGGGCGGAAGCCGGATCGCCACGCATATCCGACGACATTTTATCGATCTCGTCGAGCAGGAACAGCGGGTTTTTCACCCCGACCTTGGACATTTTCTGGATAAGCTTGCCCGGCATGGAACCGATATAGGTCCGGCGGTGACCACGGATTTCCGCTTCATCGCGCACCCCGCCCAACGCCATGCGCACGTACTCGCGTCCGGTGGCCCTGGCGATGGACTGGCCCAGCGAGGTTTTACCCACCCCCGGCGGGCCCACCAGGCACAGGATCGGCCCTTTTATCTTGCTGACCCGGCTTTGCACCGCCAGATATTCAAGAATGCGATCCTTGACCCGTTCGAGGCCGTAATGGTCCTTGTCCAGCACTTCCTGCGCCTTCACCAGGTCTTTCTTGACCTTGGTGCGCGCGTGCCAGGGCACGGACAGCATCCAGTCGATATAACCGCGCACCACCGTGGCCTCGGCGGACATCGGCGACATCATTTTCAGCTTCTGCAATTCGGCTTCGGTTTTTTCCCGCGCCTCTTTCGGCATTTTGGCCGCTTCAATCTTGCGCTTCAGCGCTTCGTTTTCGTCCGGCGCGTCATCCATCTCGCCCAGCTCTTTCTGGATGGCCTTCATCTGCTCATTCAGATAGTACTCGCGCTGGCTTTTTTCCATCTGTTTCTTGACGCGATTGCGGATACGTTTTTCGACCTGCAGCAGATCGATCTCCGATTCCATCATCGCCATCAGATATTCCAGGCGCTCGGTAACGTCGGCCATTTCCAGCACCGATTGCTTGTCGCTCAATTTAAGCGGCATATGGGCGGCGATGGTATCTGCCAGGCGCGCGGCATCGTCAATGCTGTTCAAGGACGTCAGCACCTCGGGAGGAATTTTTTTATTCAGTTTGATATAGCCTTCAAACTGATTGATCGCAGTGCGCACCAGGACTTCCTGTTCGCGCTCATCGATTTCGGGCGTGGCCAAATATTCAGCCTGGGCGGCAAAATGCTCACCGCTATCGGACAAAGTGGTAATGCGGGCGCGCTGCAATCCCTCGACCAGTACTTTTACCGTACCGTCGGGCAATTTCAGCATCTGGAGAATCGAAGAGACGGTCCCGACAGAAAAGAGATCGTTAATACCCGGTTCATCCGTAGAGGCTTCTTTCTGCGCCACCAGCATGATTTTTTTGTCGCTATCCATGGCTGCTTCAAGGCACCGAATCGATTTCTCCCGCCCAACAAACAGCGGAATGACCATATGCGGATAGACCACCACATCGCGCAGAGGCAACACGGGGATTTCTATGCGTTCGGAACGCTCAGCATTCATAGAGCTCTCTCTTAGTTTAGCTTCCGCCAGGTTTAGGGGATTCGCAAAACTCGGCCGTTGCCAGTTTCAACAAATAGGTAATTGAGTATATGGGGGCGAATCTTTTACATTCAATAACCGGGATAACGGAAAAACAAATGGGGGACGGAATCCCCCACTTTATTACTTTTCGCCGGAATTTCATCAGTCAACCGATGAATTATTCGCCGGAAGCCTGCTGGGTTTCATGTTTGCCATAAATCAGCAAGGGTTCCGACTGGCCTTCAATCACCGCTTCGTCGATCACCACTTTTTCGACGCTGTCCTGCGAAGGCAGTTCATACATCGTTTCCAGCAGCGCCCCTTCCACTATGGAGCGCAGGCCGCGCGCGCCGGTTTTGCGCGCCATGGCTTTCCTGGCGATGGCCGTCAGGGCCTCGTCGCGGAACTCAAGCTCGACGCCTTCAAGATTGAACAACGCCTGGTACTGCTTGGTCAGGGCGTTCTTCGGCTCTTTAAGGATTTGGATCAGCGCGTCCTCGCTCAGTTCATTGAGCGTGGCGAGCACCGGCAGACGACCGATAAACTCAGGGATCAAGCCGAATTTAATCAGGTCCTCCGGCTCGACCCTGGCCAACAGCTGGCCTTCGCTTACCTTCTCGGCGCTGCCTTTGACCGTCGCGCTAAACCCAATGCCGCGACCGGTATCCACACGCTGCTCGATCACCTTATCCAGGCCGGCAAACGCGCCGCCGCAGATAAACAGGATCTTGGAGGTGTCCACCTGCAGGAATTCCTGCTGCGGATGCTTACGCCCGCCCTGGGGCGGAACGGCGGCGATGGTGCCTTCAATCAATTTCAGCAGCGCCTGCTGCACGCCTTCACCGGAGACGTCGCGCGTGATCGACGGATTGTCCGATTTGCGGGAAATCTTATCGATTTCGTCGATATACACAATGCCACGCTGCGCTTTCTGCACGTCGTAATCACATTTTTGCAGCAGTTTCTGGATGATGTTTTCCACGTCCTCGCCAACGTAACCGGCCTCGGTCAGGGTGGTGGCGTCCGCCATGGTAAAGGGAACATCCAGGAAACGCGCCAGCGTTTCGGCCAGCAGCGTTTTACCGCTGCCGGTGGGACCTATCAGCAGGATATTGCTCTTGCCAAGCTCAATCCCGTTAGTGGTATCGCCGTTACGCAGGCGCTTGTAGTGGTTATACACCGCTACCGCCAGCACTTTTTTGGCTTTTTCCTGGCCGATGACATAATCGTCCAGGTGATGGCGAATTTCATGGGGCGTCGGCAGCGCGCTGCGTTCACGATGCGGGGCCACTTCCTTGATCTCTTCGCGAATAATGTCATTGCATAAATCGACACATTCGTCGCAGATATACACTGACGGCCCTGCGATCAGCTTACGCACCTCATGCTGGCTTTTACCGCAGAAAGAGCAATACAGCAGCTTTCCTGAACCGTCTTTGCGCTTATCTGTCATCAGTAAACCTCTTTCTCTAGTCTTTGTCCCGCAGGCCAACCACGGCGGCAACGCGACTGCTTAACGTAAAACCGGCGCTTTGAGTGGTGTTAGTCTACTCGAATGACTCATTACTGTAACTATAGTCTATCGGTAATCAGATTTACGCCGTCAATCACGCTTGCTTAATATGGAATCCACTAAACCGTAGTCTACCGCCTCTTCGGCGGAGAGGAAACGGTCGCGTTCCGTATCTTTTTCTATCGATTCCAGCGTGCGGCCAGTATGTTTGGCCATCAGTTCGTTCATGCGCGCCTTAACCTTCAGAATCTCTTTGGCATGAATCTCAATATCCGTCGCCTGGCCCTGGAACCCGCCCAACGGCTGATGAATCATCACCCGCGAGTTCGGCATGCAAAAGCGCTTGCCCTTGGCGCCGGCGGTCAGCAAAAACGCGCCCATAGAGGCGGCCTGGCCCATACAGAAGGTGCTGACATCAGGTTTGATAAACTGCATGGTGTCGTAAATCGACATACCGGCGGTAATTACGCCGCCGGGTGAATTTATATACAGATAAATGTCTTTTTCCGGGTTTTCCGCTTCCAGGAACAGCATCTGCGCCACGATCAGGTTGGCCATATAATCTTCAACCTGGCCGGTCATGAAAATGATTCGCTCTTTCAGCAGGCGCGAAAAGATATCGTAAGAACGCTCTCCGCGGGAAGTCTGCTCAACCACCATCGGCACCAGGGCCATATGGGGTGCTTGTTGTCCTGTTTCGCCACTGTATGACATTATCGTCTCCTAGATAAAATTCGCTCGGCGCCTTTATATTTGCCGATTCTACTTGAGATGAGGATCGATCGCCATGCTCAAGCTGTCGGGTCGCCTTGTTGTTCGGACGGATGTAATCAGCCAGGGACGTATTGTTGTCTGGGCTTTATAATCCCATCTATATGACTAGTTGGGGGGTCTGACGTCCCTTTTCAAGCGTCCGTCGCATTTTCTTTAACGGGTTTTCATAATAACCCTGCCGACGCCGCGCTGGTTCCGCCCCACTTTTAGCATCGAGTTCCCTTTAAATATAGCGTTAATTAGTGAAATTTATTGCAAGGAAGCACGAACAAACAAAAAGCCCGCCATCGCATGATGTCGGGCTTTTAATGATAAACACACCGCTTAGCCAGGGGGCAAGCCCGGCCGGCAGATTTATCAGGCCGCGGTCGGCTGGTTCATCAATTCGGTGAACGTGGTGGGTTTTTCAACCACCTTGGCATTGGCCAGCAGGGCCTCAACCGCCTGTTCTTCCAAAGCGACATTACGCATATTATTCATCATTTCCTGATTTTTGGCGTAGAACTCAATCACTTCACGCGGGTCTTCGTAAGCCGAGGCCATTTCTTCGATCAGGGTTTTCACCCGAGAGTCGTCTGCCTTCAGCTCATTGACCTGGATAACCTCACCCAGCAGCAGACCTACGCGCACGCGGCGCTTAGCCTGTTCCTCGAATAGCTCGCGCGGCAGTTCAAGCGCTTGCTTTTCATTGCCGCCGAAACGCTGTGCCGCCTGGCGACGCAGCACGTCGATTTCGCCGTCGATAAGCTTGGCCGGGACATCGATTTCGTTAGCGTTGATCAGGCCGTCGATAACCTGGTTTTTCACCCGGTTGCGCACGGCGTTTTTCAGTTCGCGTTCCATATTCTTGCGCACTTCCGCGCGCAGGCCCTCAATGGAGCCGTCGGCCACGCCGAAACGTTTTATAAACTCTTCGGTCAGTTCCGGCAGTTCGCGTACTTCAACTTTTTTCAGGACGATAGCGAATTTAGCCGCTTTGCCTTTCAGATTTTCCGCGTGATAATCTTCCGGGAAATTGACATCGATATCGAATGAATCGCCGGCTTTATGGCCGATCACGCCCTCTTCGAAGCCGGGGATCATTCTGCCTTGGCCCATCGCCAGTACGAAATCGGTGGCCTTGCCGCCGTCGAATTCTTCACCGTCGATGGTGCCGGAGAAATCAACGGTGACACGATCTTCCGCCGTGGCGGCGGCGTCGCTTTCTTTCCAGTCCGCCTGCTGTTTACGCAGGGTTTCCAGCATCTGGTCGACATCGGCGTCGTTGACTTCAACGATCGGCTTTTCGACTTCGATGGCGTCCAGGCCCTTCAGTTCCACTTCCGGGTAGACTTCAAATTCTACGTGGTAGGTGAAATCCCCGCCGTCCTTGTACTCACCGGGCACATAGCTGGGCGCGCCAACCGGATTGATCTTTTCCTGGATAATGGCATCAACGAAGTTGCGCTGCATGACATCGCCCAGTACGTCCTGACGTACCGACATGCCATAACGCTGCGCAACGATGTTCATGGGGACTTTCCCTTTACGGAAGCCGTCGATGCGAACTTTCTTGGCAACATTCACCAATTCGCTTTTTACCGCTTGCTCTATGCTATCGGCGGCAACGGTAATAGTTACACGGCGCCCCAGGCCTTCAGTGGTCTCAACAGAAACTTGCATCTTGTTACCTCAAAAAATCACAGTGCTCGGTCAACGCCAGAAGCCGTTTTCAAAGAAGCGGTCATCCAGGTCCACTGACGTGAAAATGGCCTCTGAGAACCGGGAGGTCTGAGTGAACAGATACCTGTTCCCCGTCGTCGTCAGAAGCATCCCGAATACATTTCGGAAATATAAGACGCGGCATTATAGCGGCATAGAGTTTATGAGTCGAGAACAGCGCGTAAATTGCCGCGCGCGGAGCGCCATGGCGCACAAAAAACAAAAAAAACGGCGCAAAGGCCGTTGTGTTTATTGCGGATAGGCTCGAGGCATGAAGAGATAATCAGTTCAGGCGATAAGCCTGGCGCCGCGGCACGGCGGCGATGCGGGCACCGCATTTTGCAGGCTGGTCCACTCTTTCAGGGTATAGGCGTGCAGCGCCAACGCGTGCACCGGCCCGGCCAGTTCTTCCGACAGCACGGCATAAAGGGAACGGTGCCGGGATAAAATGCGCTCGCCGGTAAAGCTTTCGCTCACCACGATCACCTTAAAATGACTTTCCGATCCCGCGGGCACGTTATGCCGGTAGCTCTCATCCGCCACTTCCAGATAAATCGGATCAAACGCCGCCCTTATTTTTGCTTCAATCTGCTCGCGAAACATTTCATTCTCCTTACTACATAGGCTGCGTGCCCTGCACTGTCAATTAAACTTTAGCTGACTTTTTATTAACTCATCGCACTTTTTATTAACTCGTCGCACTTTTACCATAAATTTTTGTCTTAGAAAGCCGAAACTTCAGCTTGGTTTAACAGTATATGAAGTTACGAAACGGTTAAAGAAACATTTTTTGCGGTTCGCGCGGACACGGCGGGAAGATCGGGCCATTACACAATTTACTGCGATTCAGATCTTCCACCGGCGGACGGCAATGTTATGATGTGAGCAATTTATCTCACCCCCCGTGCATCTTAATGATTGAGAAGACGAATATGCTAAAAAAAATATTTTTCCCCCTATTGGCCGCGCTGCTGCTTGCCGGCTGCGCAGGCAAGAGCAACACCCTGGATATCGCGCCTAAAATCGAACTGCCGCAGCAGGATCCGATGATCCGCGGCACCACCGTCAGCGTCAACGGCGCCGATCAGCGCACCGACCAGGCGCTGGCCAAAGTAAATCGCGACGGCGAACTGGTGGTCCTCACCCCGTCGCGCGACCTGCGCTTCCTGTTGCAGGAGGTATTGGAAAAACAAATGACCGCCCGCGGCTATATGGTGGGTCCGAACGGCGCCGTCGATCTGCAGATCATCGTCAACAAACTCTTTGCGGATGTTTCCCAAGGCAATGTGCGCTATAACATCACCACCAGCGCCGATATCTCCATCGTTGCCCAGGCTAAAAACGGTAATAAACAGCTGAAACATTATCAGGCGACCTATAATGTGCAGGGCGCGTTTGTCGCCAGCAACCAGAAAATCACCAATGCGGTGAACAGCGTGCTGGGGGATGTGATCAGCGATATGGCCCAGGACACGAGCATCAGTACCTTTATTAAAGAAAACGCCCAATAATTCCTTTCATCCCCTGCCCGCCACCAGGCGGGCAGTTGCAGGTCCCGCGGTTCCATTGCCCGCGGTTTTGTTGCCCGCAGTTTCATTAATAAAACAGAAAAATCGCCCATGCCTAACCACCGCCTAAGCCTCGCCACCCTCGCCCAGCCGCAGTCCCTGATGTTGCTGTGCCTGGGCTTCGCCTCGGGGCTGCCCCTCGCGCTCACGTCAGGAACGCTGCAGGCATGGATGACGGTGGCCAACGTCGATCTGAAGACTATCGGCTTCTTTTCATTGGTGGGACAAGCGTACGTATTCAAGTTTCTCTGGTCGCCGCTGATGGACCGGTATACGCCGCCGCTGCTCGGCCGGCGGCGCGGCTGGCTGGTCATCACCCAACTGCTGCTGATGGCCGGCCTCATCGCCATGGGCACCCGGGACCCCTCGCAGGACCTGATGCCGCTGGCCCTGCTGGCGGTATGGGTGGCGTTTTGCTCCGCCTCGCAGGATATCGTGTTCGACGCCTATAAAACCGACCTGCTGGCGCCGCAGGATCGCGGCACCGGCGCGGCGGTATCGGTCCTGGGCTATCGTATCGGCATGCTGGTGTCCGGCGGGTTGGCCCTGTGGCTGGCGGATCGGCTGCTGGGATGGCAGGCCACCTATTGGCTGATGGCCGCCCTGATGCTGATAGGCGTGATCATGGCCCTGCTGGCGCCGGAGCCGGACAACGCCATCCCCGCGCCGCGATCGCTGGAACAGGCGGTGGCGGCGCCGCTGAAGGACTTTTTCGGCCGCAACAATGCGTGGCTGATCCTGATGCTTATCGTTTTTTACAAGCTTGGCGATGCCTTTGCCGGCAGCCTCAGCACCACGTTCCTGATCCGGGGCGTCGGTTTTGCCGCCGGCGAGGTCGGGGTAGTCAACAAGACCCTGGGCCTGCTGGCCACCGTGGTCGGCACCCTGGCGGGCGGATTACTGATGCAGCGACTGTCACTGTTTCGCGCCCTGATGTTGTTCGGCCTGCTGCAGGCGGTATCCAATGCCGGCTACTGGCTGCTGGCGGTAACGGCTAAACATATCCTCACCATGGGGGCGGCGGTGTTTGTGGAGAATCTGTGCGGCGGCATGGGCACCGCGGCGTTCGTTGCGCTGCTGATGACGCTATGCAACAAGTCGTTCTCCGCCACGCAGTTTGCCCTGCTTTCCGCGCTGTCCGCCGTGGGCCGCGTCTATGTCGGCCCGATAGCCGGCTGGTTCGTCGAGCTGCACGGCTGGGCCTGGTTCTACGTGTTTTCCATCATTGCCGCGTTTCCCGGCCTGCTGCTGCTGCTGTTATGTCGTGAAACCCTGCGCTTTACCCAGGAAACCAACGGCTTCCTGCGGCGCGATGGTTTTGCCGGCCCTTATCGCTGGGCCCTGCGCCTGCTAATGCTGGGCGCGTTGTTATTGGGCCTGGGCCTGTTCCTGATGGCACTGCAAGCCCTGGAGTGGATGACTGTCACGTCGGTGACCGAATTTTTATGGGAATCAGGGGCGGCGCTGCTGACTTTTGGTATACTCAGTGGATGCTGGTTTGACTTTTTGTCGATGCGGCGCGTAAGAAGAAGAAACGCCCTCTAATCCGGTTAAAAAATAACCGGAAAGGAATTTCCGCCGGCGTAATAATTGGCTGGAAAAAATTATCGGCATATCCAGGGACGATATTTTTTGTATCCGGATACGATATTTTTTTATGCCAGCAGGGTGACAATTCAGGCTGTCTACTATTTTTTAGCGGTCTCATTTACCAATTTGTAGCTTATTTGTCCTAAAATGCTATTACCTTGTTAATGCTATGATACTAAAACCGCGGGGTTATTCTTTCTGACGCCGATAAAACCGCACAAAGGTTTATTTCTCTCTAAGCCTCTGTGGAAATTCATGTTTTGTTATAATTTCGGTTGCCAAAGATTTCATTTGCAAAAAGCGGAAACATGTTTCTGACAAAAGCTTAAGCGTGTTTACAGTAATGCAACCTTCCCGTAAAATGCCCACACACAAGAAACGACATTAAAGCCCTTTTTTTTATTGAGGTCGTTAGATGAGACTCAGGAAATACAATAAAAGTTTAGGGATTCTGTCATTGGTTTGCGCATCCGCCCTGCTAAGCGGTTGCGATATGGCGTTAATGAATCCCAAAGGACAGATTGGACTGGAGCAACGTTCACTCATACTCACCGCCCTTGGGCTGATGTTATTAGTGGTTGTACCTGCAATCGTCATGGCAGTGGTTTTTGCCATCAAATATCGCGCATCCAATACCCAGGCGACTTACAGCCCCAACTGGTCCCACTCCAACAAGGTGGAACTGGTGGTCTGGACTGTTCCAATCCTGATCATTATTTTCCTGGCGCTACTGACCTGGAAATCAACCCATGCGCTGGATCCCAGCAAGCCGATTGCGTCGGAAGCCAAGACCATGACCATCCAGGTGGTCGCCATGGACTGGAAATGGCTGTTCATCTACCCGGAACAGGGTATCGCCACCGTCAATCAGATCGCTTTCCCGACCGATGTGCCGGTCAGGTTTGAAATCACGTCCAATTCGGTGATGAACTCCTTCTTTATCCCGCGCCTCGGCGGCCAGATCTACGCCATGGCGGGGATGAACGCCACGCTGCACCTGATTGCCAATGAGCCCGGCACCTATGACGGCATCTCGGCGAACTTCAGCGGCCGGGGATTTTCCGGCATGAAATTCAACGCGATTGCCACGCCGGACCAGAAAGGGTTTGACGATTGGGTGGCAAAAGTCAAAGCCTCGCCGGAATCGCTCACCACCATGGACGCCTACGAGCAGTTGGCGGCGCCCAGCGAATTCCATCCGGTTGAGTATTTTTCCAGCGTTAAACCTGACTTGTACCATGCTGTAATCGATAAATTCATGGGCAAGGGCAAGAGCATGGATATGACCCAGGAAAAGGGCATGGACATGGGCATGAGTGAGCACTCTCACGCAGGAACCGAGGAATAATGACGATGTTGGGAAAATTAACGCTGGATTCGGTTCCCTACCACGAACCGATTATCATGGTCACCGTCGCCGCCATCATCGTGCTTGGCGCGGCGCTGGTTGCCGGCATTACGTATTTCGGCAAATGGGAATACCTCTGGAAAGAGTGGTTCACCACCGTCGATCATAAAAAAATCGGCGTCATGTACATGATCGTGGCGTTCGTCATGCTGCTGCGCGGCTTCGCCGACGCCATCATGATGCGCTCGCAACAGGCACTGGCCTCGGCCGGCGAGGCCGGTTTCCTGCCGCCGCACCACTACGACCAGGTGGTGACCGCCCATGGCGTCATCATGATCATCTTCATGGCCACGCCGTTCGTGGTCGGGCTGATGAACCTGGCGGTGCCGCTGCAAATCGGCGCGCGCGACGTCGCCTTCCCGTTCCTTAACTCCCTGAGCTTCTGGTTCTTCGTGGTGGGCGTGATATTGATCAACGTCTCGCTGGGCCTGGGCGAGTTCGCCCAGACCGGTTGGGTCGCCTATCCGCCGCTGGCCGGCAAGGAGTACAGTCCCGGCGTCGGGGTGGACTACTGGATCTGGAGTATCCAGATAGCCGGTATCGGGACCACCCTCACCGGCGTCAACTTCTTCGCCACCATCATGCGCATGCGCGCGCCGAACATGCCGCTGATGAAAATGCCGGTCTTTACCTGGGCCGCATTGTGCACCAACGTGCTGATTATCGCCGCGTTCCCGATCCTGACAGTGACCATTGTCCTGCTAACCCTCGACCGCTACCTCGGCACCCATTTCTTTACCAACGACATGGGTGGCAATATGATGATGTATGTCAACCTGTTCTGGGCCTGGGGCCATCCGGAAGTGTATATCCTGGTGTTGCCGGTGTTCGGCGTGTACTCGGAAGTGGTGGCCACCTTCTCCAAGAAGCGGCTGTTCGGCTATACCTCGCTGGTGTGGGCCACCATTGCCATCACCATCCTGTCGTTCTGCGTGTGGCTGCATCACTTCTTTACCATGGGGTCCGGCGCCAACGTTAACGCCTTCTTCGGCATCATGACGATGATCATCGCCATACCGACCGGGGTAAAAATCTTCAACTGGCTGTTTACCATGTACCAGGGCCGCATCGTCTTTAACTCCGCCATGCTCTGGACCATCGGTTTTATCATCACCTTCTCCATCGGCGGGATGACCGGGGTACTGCTGGCGGTGCCGGGCGCCGACTTCGTGCTGCACAACAGCCTGTTCCTGATTGCCCACTTCCATAACGTCATCATCGGCGGGGTGGTGTTCGGGTGTTTTGCCGGCATGACCTACTGGTGGCCGAAGGCCTTCGGCTACACCCTGAACGAAAAATGGGGTATCCGGGCGTTCTGGTTCTGGATTATCGGTTTTTACGTGGCCTTCATGCCGCTGTATGCCCTGGGCTTCATGGGCATGACCCGTCGCCTGAGCCAGCAGATTGATCCGCAGTTCCATATCCTGCTGCTGGTGGCCGCCGGCGGCGCGGCGCTAATCGCCCTCGGCATTCTGTGCCAGGTGATCCAGATCGTGCTGAGCGTCATCCAGCGCGACCAGAACCGCGATTTGACCGGCGACCCGTGGGGCGGACGTACCCTGGAATGGTCGACCTCCTCACCGCCGCCGTTCTATAACTTCGCCGTGGTGCCGGACGTGGACAACCATCGCGATGCCTTCTGGCAGATGAAGGAAGACGGCACCGCTTACCGCAAGCCGACGTCCTATGAACCCATCCATATGCCGAAAAACACCGGCGCGGGCGTGGTGATTGCGGCGTTCAGCCTGTTCTTCGGTTTTGCGATGATCTGGCATATCTGGTGGCTGGCGATTATCGGCTTCGCCGGCATGATAGTGACCTGGATCGTGCACAGCTTCAATGAAGACGTGGATTACTACGTGCCCGTCTCGGAAGTGGAACGCATCGAAAACCGTCATTTTGAAGAAATTAGCGAAGCGGGCCTGAATAATGTCAACTGAGATCCTACATAATCACGATCGCGCAAACGCCCATGACGCGCATGGGCACCACGACGCCGGCGCCATCAAAGTCTTCGGCTTCTGGATTTACCTGATGAGCGACTGTATTTTATTCGCCACGCTGTTCGCCACCTATGCCGTACTGGTCAACAGCACCGCGGGCGGCCCGGCGGGTAAAGACATTTTTGAGCTGCCGTTTGTCCTGGTGGAAACCTTCTGCCTGCTGTTCAGCAGCATCACCTACGGCATGGCCATCCTGGCCATGAACCAAGGCAATAAAAGCCGGGTAAACGGCTGGTTGGGCCTGACGTTCCTGTTCGGGCTGGCGTTTATCGGCATGGAGCTGTATGAGTTCCATCACCTGATCGCCGAAGGCAACGGCCCGGATCGCAGCGGCTTCCTTTCCGGGTTCTTTACCCTGGTGGCGACGCACGGATTGCACGTTACCTCGGGACTGATCTGGATGGCGGTGATGATGGTGCAGGTCGCGAAACGCGGCCTGACCGCCACCAACCAGACCCGGCTGATGTGCCTGAGCCTGTTCTGGCATTTCCTCGATGTGATTTGGATTTGCGTGTTTACCGTGGTGTACTTGATGGGGGCCATGTAATGAGTAGTCATGCAACAACCGGGCACGGCGGTGCCAGCCACGGTAGCCTGAAGTCCTATTTAATCGGTTTTGTCCTGTCGATTATCCTGACGGTCATTCCTTTTGTCATGGTCATGAACGACTCGGCGACTAAAACCACGCTGATTGTCGTCCTGGCGCTGTGCGCCGTGGTGCAGATCATGGTCCACCTGGTGTATTTCCTCCATCTGGATCGCTCTTCCGAGCAGCGGTGGAATGTGGTGGCGCTGGCCTTTGCCGTATTAATAATTGCCATCCTGGTTGTCGGTTCACTGTGGGTCATGCTGCACCTGAACTACAACCTGATGAGCCATTAACCGAGCGCAATCCTGATGATTAAGCAATACCTGCAAGTAACAAAACCAGGAATTATTTTCGGTAATTTAATTTCTGTCATCGGCGGATTTCTACTGGCCTCCAAGGGCCAGATTGACCATGCCTTATTTTTCGCCACCTTGGTCGGTGTCTCGCTGGTGGTCGCCTCGGGTTGTGTGTTTAACAACTTTATCGACCGGGACATTGATAAAAAAATGGAAAGGACCAAGAACCGGGTCCTGGTGAAAGGACTTATCTCCCCGAAAGTGACCCTGGTTTACGCTACGGTGTTGGGTATCGTCGGTTTTGTACTGCTTTATGTGGCGGCAAACCCGCTGGCCATGTGGCTGGCGGTGATAGGCTTTATTGTCTACGTGGGCGTCTACAGCCTGTATATGAAGCGCAGGTCGGTCTATGGCACGCTGATCGGCAGCCTGTCGGGCGCGGCGCCGCCGGTCATCGGCTATTGCGCCGTCAGCGGCCGTTTCGATATGGGGGCGGCGATCCTGCTGCTGATTTTCAGCCTGTGGCAGATGCCGCACTCCTATGCCATTGCCATTTACCGCTTCAAGGATTACCAGGCGGCGTCGATTCCGGTGCTGCCGGTAAAACGCGGCATTTCGGTGACCAAACATCATATCATCCTTTATATCATCGGATTTATGGTGGCCACGCTGATGCTGACGCTGGGCGGCTACGCCGGCTATAAATATTTCATCGTCGCGGCCGCGGTCAGCGTGTGGTGGCTGGGCATGGCGTTGCAGGGGTACAAATCGGCCAACGACGATAAGGTCTGGGCGCGCAAGCTGTTTATTTTTTCCATCGTGGCGATTACCTCGCTAAGCGTGATGATGTCCGTGGACTTTATGGTCCCGGCCGGCACCAGCCTGTTATCCTACGTCTGGTAATTACCCGCAGTGACCCGATGCCGGCAAAGCCCCGGTTTTGCCAGCATCCCTCCCCCGCCGCCGTTGCCATCGAAGCCGTTTTCGCCCCGTCCGCCGGGACCGGTTACATCTGTTAAAAGACGTTCCATTTACCCAAATCGCCTGGCGCATTAAAATGACTTGGGTAGCTCTCTTGAGGTAGTAATGAACGATAATAAAATGACCGGCATCGAACTGCGCGCCACCTGGGGTTTAGGCACGGTGTTCTCATTACGCATGCTGGGCATGTTTATGGTGTTGCCGGTGCTGACCACCTACGGCATGGCGCTGCAGGGCGCCAGCGAAGCCCTGATTGGGCTGGCCATCGGCATCTACGGCCTGGCTCAGGCGGTATTCCAGGTGCCGTTCGGCCTGATCTCCGACCGGGTCGGCCGCAAGCCGCTGATTATCGGCGGGCTGCTGGTATTTGCCCTGGGCAGCGTTATCGCCGCGCTCACAGATTCGATTTGGGGCGTTATCCTGGGGCGCGCGTTGCAGGGTTCGGGCGCCATCGCCGCCGCGGTGATGGCGTTATTATCCGATTTGACCCGCGAACAAAACCGCACCAAGGCCATGGCCTTTATCGGCGTCAGCTTCGGCGTGACCTTTGCCATTGCCATGGTGCTGGGGCCGATTATCACCCATGCCCTGGGGCTGCAGGCGTTGTTCTGGGGCATCGCGCTCCTGGCTCTGGCGGGCATTGCCATTACCCTGGCCGTGGTGCCGGCGGCGAACGCCCATGTGCTAAACCGCGAGTCTGGCATCGTCAGGGGCAGTTTTGCCAAGGTCTTGGCCAACGGCCAGTTGCTGAAGCTGAACGTCGGCATCTTTTGCCTGCACGCCCTGCTGATGTCGAGTTTTGTCGCCCTGCCGCCGATGATGGCCAAAGCCGGCCTGGCGCCCGCCGACCATTGGAAAGTGTATTTGGTCACCATGCTGGTGTCGTTTGCCGCGGTGGTGCCCTTTATCATTTATGCCGAGGTCAAGCGGCAGATGAAACGGGTATTTATGATCTGCATCACCCTGCTGCTGCTGGCGGAAATCGTGCTGCTGGCCGCGGGACAGCATCTGTGGACCCTTTTTGCCGGCATTCAGCTGTTTTTCCTGGCGTTTAACGTCATGGAAGCCATACTGCCGTCGCTTATCAGTAAAGAGGCGCCGGCCGGTTACAAGGGCACCGCCATGGGGGTTTATTCCACCAGCCAGTTCCTTGGCGTCGCCGCCGGCGGCAGCCTGGGCGGACTGTTGTATCAATGGCAAGGCGCCTGGCTGGTATTTGCCTGCGGCGCGGCGCTGGCGGTGGCGTGGTGGATTATCAGCACCACCCTGCGGGAACCGCCTTACGTCAGCAGCCTGCGCATTACGCTGTCGGCGCTGGCGGTAAAGGACGGCGCCCTGGCGGAACGGCTGAAAGCGCAGCCCGGAGTCACCGAGGTGGTGGTGGTGCCCGAAGAGCAAAGCGCCTATATCAAGATTGATACCCAACAGACCAACCGGGGTGAACTGGAGCGATTGGTGAATGCCGCCTGAACCGGGTTCCGGCGGCTGGCGGGGGTTCCGCCCTTAATCGCGAAAATTGGTAAACTGGAACGGCTGGCCCAGTTCGCCGCCTTTGACCAGCGCCATGGCGCCCTGCAAATCATCGCGCGATTTGCCGGTGACCCGCACCTGTTCGCCCTGGATTTGCACCTGCACCTTGAGCTTGCCGTCTTTAATCAGTTTCACCAATTTCTTGGCCAGCGTGGACTCGATGCCTTGCTTAAGCTTGGCCTCGACGCTGTAGGTCTTGCCGCTGCGCGCCATTTCCTCGGGCAGTTCGATGGCGCCGCCCTCGATGCCGCGTTTGGCCAGCTTCTCACGCAGGATCTCAACCAATTGCTGCACCTGGAAATCGGATTCGCTGGTGGCGGTGATGCTTTGATTTTTTTCATTCAGCTCAAAGCTTGCCGGCACGTTGCGAAAATCCCAGCGGGTGGTGAGCTCACGGCTGGCGTTCTCCACCGCGTTACGAACTTCCTGCATATCTATTTCTGAAACAATATCAAATGAGGGCATAATGTGTCTCCGGCTGCCATTCTTTGGCTAGCATCATACCTGCTTGGTTTGCCAGATACAAAATACTGTCCGTGGCATCAACAAAAAACAATAAGCCTGAAACGGCGCTTAACGGACAGCGAAAATGTCTATAATCAATACCAATCAGCGCGCAGGCAGCCGCAAGATGGCTTAATCCATAGCAAAGGTTAAAACATGAATATTACCGTTCTGGGGTGTGGCGCCATCGGCCAGCTGTGGCTGGCCGGATTGGTGCGCCAGGGGCACAATGTCCAGGGATGGCTGCGCGTGCCGCAGTCGTCCTGTACGGTGGATGTAGTCACGCCGCAAGGGGAGATAGTGCAGCTTCAACTGCCTGCCAATAACGCGCTTCACCTGGCCGGCAGCGATTTATTGCTGGTGACACTAAAAGCCTGGCAGGTCTCCGGCGCCATCCGCACGCTGCTGCCCCAGCTCAGGGCGGATTGCGCCATATTACTGCTGCATAACGGCCTGGGCACCCGCGAAGAATTACCTCCCCTGCCCCAGCCGCTGCTGCAGGGGATCACCACTCATGCGGCCTATCGCAGCGACGGCGGCAGCATTATCCATGTTTATAACGGCACCACCCGCATCGGCCCCCTGACGCCCAATGCGCAATCCATCAGCCATCTGGCGGAAGTGCTGCATGACGCGTTGCCCGACGTGGCCTGGCATAACAATATCGCCGCCTCCTGCTGGATAAAACTGGCGTCTAACTGCGTCATCAATCCGCTTACGGCGGTATATGATTGCCGTAACGGCGAGATAGAACAGTATATCGACCAGATCGAAGCCCTGTGCCGTGAGGTGGCCATGGTGATGGACCGCGAGGGATATCATACTTCCTATGAAAGCCTGCTGTTTTATGTCGGGCAAACCATAAAAAGCACCGCCGGCAATACGTCATCGATGCTGCAGGATATCCGCGCCCAGCGGCATACCGAAATCGATTATATCAGCGGTTACCTGGTGCGGAGGGCGCGGGTCCATGGCCTGAGCGTGCCGGAAAACCAACGGCTGTATGAACTGATCAAACAGAAGGAGGACCATTATGGGCGTCTCGGCGATGGTATGTCTGGCGAATGGGAGTGAGGAAACCGAGGCGGTGACCGTGATCGATCTACTGGTCAGGGCCGGCGTCGACGTGACGGTAGCGGGCGTGGGCGCCAAGGATACGCAGGAAATTGTCTGCTCGCGCGGCGTACGGCTGCTGGCCGATGCCCCGCTGGCGCAAGTGGCCGGCCGGGCGTTCGACGCGATCGTCCTGCCGGGCGGCGTCAAGGGCGCCGAGGCCCTGCGCGACAGCGCGACGCTTATCGATTGCCTGCGCCGCGCGCACCGCGCCGGCGCGCTGGTCGCCGCCATCTGCGCGGCGCCGGCGCTGGTCCTGGTGCATCACCGCCTGTTCCCCGAGGCCGGGATGACCGGTTTTCCGGCGCTGAAAGACCGCATCCCCGCGGCGCGTTGGCGGGAACAGCGGGTGGTTTACGATAAACAGGCGAACCTGCTGACCAGCCAGGGGCCGGGAACGGCGATGGAGTTTGCCCTGCATATCATCGCGCGGCTACTGGGTAATGATAAAGCGGCGGAAGTGGCGGCGCAGTTGGTGCTGCCGGCGGGCATGGAGGATTTCGCAACCTGACGGGCCCGCAGCGGCCAAACATATTACCGCAAGCGGTCGGTATCGGCGCGATGATGTTTTACCGGCAGCGGTGTCATTGTCGAAGCGATGGCGCTTTGCCGGGGAAGCGCCATACGCGATCATCAGTCGTTTCACCGGGCCGGCGTTGCGCCGCCCGGTGTGACATGGGGAAATGATTAAGGCCGGTAGACCTTAACGTTGTGAAACCCCTGCTCGCGCAGGTACAGCGCCTGCAACCGGCTCATGACGCCCCGGTCACAATACAGCAGATAGGATTTGCTCTGGTCCAGGGAGCTGAACTGGGCGCCGAGTTTATAGAACGGCAGCGCCTGCACCACGATATTATCCATCAGCAGCGGCTGGCTTTCCTGCTCGTCCACCGGGCGGATATCCAGCACGATATCATTGCCGCCCACTTCGGCGGCGGTTTCCACTTCCACCACGTCCTGGCGGGCCTGCTCGATGATATCGCGGATATCAATGCTGCCGGCGTCGGCGACCGCCCGTTCGAGCACGCTGAAGTCAAAATGCGCCTCTTCCTGCTCGATGCGATGCTTAACCGCCTTGACCGTGGGGCTTTTGGAAATCACGCCGCAGTATTCCGGCATGGTTTTGGCAAATTCCTCGGTGCCGATGGCGCGCGCCATATTGATGATATGTTCTTTATCATGGGAAATCAGCGGCCGCAGCACCAGGGTATCGGAAACGTTGTCGATCAGCCGCAGATTGGTCAGGGTCTGGCTGGAGACCTGCCCAAGGGCTTCGCCCGTCACCAACGCCTGGATGCCAAAACGCTCCGCCATTTGCGACGCCGCGCGGATCATCATGCGCTTGAGCACCACGCCCATCTGGCCGTCGTCGACCTTTTCCAATATTTCGCCGACCACCGGGGCAAAATCAATAGCGATAAACCGCACCCGATGGGAACTGCCGTAGCGGCTCCACAGGTGATGGGCCACCTGACGCACGCCGATTTCATGCGCCGCGCCGCCCAGGTTAAAAAAGCAATAATGCACCCGGCAGCCCCGGCGCATCAGCATATAGCTGGAGACGCCGGAATCAAAACCGCCGGAAATCAACGACAGCACGTCTTCCTGGGTGCCGATGGGGAATCCGCCGATGCCTTCGTGGCGCGCGGTGATCAGCAGCAGGCGATCGTCCTCGATTTCCAGATGGATGGTTTCTGCCGGGTGGTTTAGTTGCACCCGGGTGCCGGCCACGTTCTGGTTCAGGCCGCCGCCGACGTAGCGCTCCACATCCTGCGAGGTAAACTCATGGGTGCCGCGGCGTTTTACGCGCACGCAGAACGTTTTGCCCACCAGGCGGTCGTGATACAGCGCCAGCGTTTGCTCATAGATGTCGTGCATATCCGCATAGGTGTGTTCCTCCACCGCCAGGATATGATGGATGCCGGGAATACGGGTCAACGCCTCACAGATGGCCTGGCGCTTGCTCTCGTCCCTGGCGCGTACGATGATATGATCCCAATGGCGCACTACCGCCAGGGATTCGTCATAGTGTTTCATGACGTTGCGGATATTGCTGGAGAGGATTTTGATAAAGCGCAATCGCACCGATTGACTCTTTATCGTAATTTCCGGAAACAGTTTGATGATAAACTTCATGGCGATAGTCGTTATGTGATCAGAAAAAGGTAACGTAGCGGAACACGTCATATAATGAGATAGGGGGAGTACGGCACCGCGCGCGTGGATATTCCCCCTAGCATCCGAGGCGCGCAGTATATCACTTTACGCCGCGGCATTGAGTCCAATTTGCTTATCATCGCACTCTGGGCTAACGTTGTCTGTTTTCATAAACCATGCCCTCACGTTGGTGAAAAATTTGTTATGCCGAAAAAAGCTGAACAACCCGCCAGTTTTGAAACTGCGCTAAAAGAATTGGAACAGATTGTCACCCGCCTGGAATCCGGTGAACTCCCGCTGGAAGAGGCGCTGAATGAATTTGAACACGGCGTGCGGCTGGCGCGCCAGGGCCAGCAAACTTTGCAACAGGCGGAGCAGCGGGTGCAGATTTTGCTCAGCGACGAAAATAATGCGCCGCTGACGCCGTTTACCCCGGACGCGGAATAAAGCATGGGTGAGTTCGCGTTGCAGCTCCAGGCTTGTCATCAGCGGGTCGACGGGGCGCTGGATCGCTTTTTTTCCTCCCTGGACCAACGGGAACCGCTGACCCAGGCCATGCGCCACGGCGCATTGCTGGGCGGCAAACGCCTGCGCCCGTTCCTGGTATACCGTACCGGCCAGCTGTTCGGCCTGCCGTTGGACGACCTGGACGCCCCGGCGGCGGCGGTGGAATGTGTTCATGCCTATTCCCTGATCCATGACGATCTGCCGGCGATGGACGACGACGACCTGCGGCGCGGACAACCGACCTGCCATATCAAATTTGGCGAAACCACCGCGATCCTGGCCGGGGACGCGTTGCAAACCCTGGCATTTTCCATCCTGGCCGACGCGCCGATGCCGTCGGTGGCGGCGCGGGATCGCATTTTGATGATCTCGGCGCTGGCCCAGGCCAGCGGCGCCGCCGGCATGTGCCTCGGACAGGCGCTGGACCTGGCGGCGGAAGCGACGCCGGTCGGACTGCTCGACCTGGAGACCATCCATCGCCATAAAACCGGCGCGCTGATCCGCGCGGCCGTGAGACTGGGGGCGCTGGCGGCCGGTGAGCCGGGCCTGCTGGCCCTGCCCTATCTCGATCGTTATGCCGCCGCCATCGGCCTGGCGTTCCAGGTGCAGGACGATATTCTCGACGTGGTGGGCGATACCGCGACGCTCGGCAAACGCCAGGGAGCGGATCAACAGCTGGGCAAAAGCACCTACCCGGCGCTCCTGGGACTTGATAACGCGCGCGCCAGGGCACATGATCTGATCCAGGAATCATTAGCATCCTTAAAGCATATCGGGGACCTGGGTTATGATACCTCCGCCCTGAACGCGCTGGCGCGGTTTGTCATTGAACGCGATAAGTAATAAAAAAGCGTCTTTTTTCACCTCAGATATGAGTATCCGATGAGTATTGATCTGACGAAGTACCCGACGTTGGCATTAGCCGAAATCCCCGCCGAGCTGCGGCTGCTGCCGAAAGAGAGTTTAGTGAAGCTCTGCGACGAACTGCGGCAGTTCCTGCTCGATAGCGTAAGCCGATCAAGCGGCCATTTCGCCTCGGGATTGGGTACCGTGGAACTTACCGTCGCGCTCCATTACGTCTATAACACGCCGTTTGACCATGTGGTGTGGGATGTGGGCCACCAGGCTTATCCGCATAAAATCCTGACCGGGCGCCGCGACCGGATCGGCACCATTCGCCAGAAAGGCGGCCTGCACCCTTTCCCCTGGCGCAGCGAGAGCGACTATGACGTGCTATCGGTCGGCCATTCATCCACCTCGATAAGCGCCGGCCTGGGCATGGCGGTGGCCGCCGGCCACGAAGGCAAAGGTCGGCGCACCGTGTGTGTTATCGGCGACGGCGCCATTACCGCCGGCATGGCCTTCGAGGCGATGAACCATGCGGGCGATATCAAGACGGATCTGCTGGTTGTCCTCAATGATAACGAAATGTCGATTTCCGAGAACGTCGGCGCGCTGAACAACCATCTGGCGCAAATCCTCTCCGGCAAGCTTTACTCTACGTTGCGCGAGGGGGGCAAACGGGTGTTGTCGGGCATTCCGCCCATCAAGGAGCTGGTCAAACGCACCGAGGAACATATCAAGGGCATGGTGGTGCCGGGCACCTTGTTTGAAGAGTTGGGGTTTAACTATATCGGCCCGGTGGACGGACACGACGTGCTGGGGCTGGTGCATACCCTGAAGAATATGCGAGCCATGAAAGGCCCGCAGTTCCTGCACATCATGACCAAAAAGGGCAAAGGCTACGCCCCGGCGGAAAAAGATCCCATCGGCTGGCATGCGGTGCCGAAATTCGACCCCATTATCGGCACCCTGCCCAAAAGCGCCGGCGGATTGCCGACCTACTCGGCGATTTTCGGCAACTGGCTGTGCGAAACGGCGGCCACCGACGATAAATTGATGGCGATCACGCCCGCCATGCGGGAAGGCTCGGGCATGGTGCCCTTTTCGCGCCGCTATCCCGGCCAGTACTTTGACGTGGCCATTGCCGAACAGCACGCGGTAACCTTTGCCGCCGGCCTGGCCATCGGCGGTTATAAACCGGTGGTGGCGATTTATTCCACCTTCCTGCAGCGGGCCTACGATCAGCTGATCCATGACGTGGCCATCCAACGTTTGCCGGTGATGTTCGCCATCGATCGCTGCGGCATTGTCGGCGCCGACGGCCCCACCCACCAGGGAGCGTTTGATTTATCCTTCCTGCGCTGCGTGCCCCACATGGTGATCATGACGCCGAGCGATGAAAATGAATGCCGGCTGATGCTGCATACCGGTTATCACTACAACGACGGGCCGTCGGCGGTACGCTACCCGCGCGGCAGCGGCACCGGCGCGGCATTCGCGCCGCTGGCGCCGCTCGCCATCGGCAAGGGAGTTATCCGGCGCCAGGGCGAAAAAATCGCTATTCTCAACTTCGGCACCCTGCTGGCGGAAGCGCGCATCGTCGCCGAACGGTTAAATGCCACCCTGGTGGACATGCGTTTTGTGAAGCCGCTGGATGAGGATTTGATCGAAGATCTGGCCGCCGGCCACGAAGTGCTGGTGACGCTGGAAGAGAACGCCATTATGGGCGGCGCCGGCAGCGGCGTGAACGAGTTCCTGATGTACCAGCGGTTGATGGTGCCGGTATTGAATATCGGCCTGCCCGATCGTTTTATTCCCCAGGGCACCCAGGAGGAAATGCGCGCCGTCCTCGGTTTGGACAGCGCGGGTATCCAGGGCCAAATCGAGCGCTGGCTGGCTTGACGCAGCGGCCCGCCGCCACAGGCGGCTGGACCGGCCAATCAATGATTTTCCTGCAGTTGGCCTTCTTCCACGAGCTCCGCGTTCGGGCGGGACAGCATGGCGGTGGCGATGCCGTTGCCCAATACGTTAATGCCTGAACGGCCCATATCCAGCACATGATCGATCCCCATCAACAGCAATATGCCCGCCACCGGGATATTAAAGCTGGGGATGGTGGCCGCCAATACCACCAGCGCCGAGCGCGGGACGCCGGCGATGCCTTTGGACGCCAGCATCAGGGTCAGCATCAGCATGGTGATTTCCGCGCCGGTTAACGCGATATTATAGGCCTGGGCGATAAACATGGCGGCAAACGAGCAATAGATCATCGAGCCGACCAGATTAAACGAATAACCCAGCGGCAGGACAAACGAGGCGATATTATTCGGGCAGCCGAAACGGCGCAGCTGCTCGAGGGTTTTTGGATAGGCGGCCTCCGAGCTGCTGGTGGTGAACGCCAGCAATACCGGCTCTTTCAGCAGGCTTAGCAGACGGAAGGTGGCGGATTTCAGCACCAGGTAACAAAAGCCGATCATCAGGACGCAGCACAGCACGATCGCCAGGTAATACCCGCCGATAAACGACGCGTAGCTTTTCAGGATGCCCAGCCCTTCGTTGGCGATAACCGATGACACGGCGGCAAAGATGGCGAGCGGCGCCATATACATCACATAACCGGTCACCTTCAGCATGATATGGGAGACCACGTTCAGGCCGTCCACCAGCGGTTTATTGAATTTTTCCCCCAGCGACGCCCCTGCTATGCCGAAAAATAACGAGAATACGACGATTTGCAGGATCTCGTTATGCCCCATGGCGTCGACGATACTGGTGGGAAAGGTATGGGCGATAAAGGTCTTGAACGACATGCCGCTGGCGGCAAGCCCGGTATCCACCGCCTGGGCCGGGATTTGCAGGTTCAGGCCGGCGCCCGGCTGCATCAGGGTGACCACCGTCAGCCCCAGCAGGATGGAGACCACCGAGGAAGAGATAAACCAGATAAAGGCTTTACCGCCCAGGGCGCCGATGGCCGAGGTATCGCCCATATTCATGATGCCGACCGTCAGCGTGGTAAACACCAGTGGGGCAATGACCATCTTGATCAGGCGCAGGAAAATATCGGTTAATAACGCAACGTTGTCCGCATAGGCATGCGCGTTCCCCACGCTGGCAAACTGATGCACCAAAGCGCCCATTAAAATCCCCAGCACCATAAATGCCAGAATGTAGGTGGTTAATTTATTAGATTTAGACATATTTTTCCGGTGTTCAGTTTGAATTACGCGTTTATTGTGGTGTGGGGTTGAGGTTAAGTCGCATAATCATCCTTAATGAAGAGGTAACATTCCATGCAATGGGTCAATAAAACCTGACTAAATGATCAATTTTTACCGCGTGCGGAGGCTGGGATTTACCCGCCGCTCCAACGACGCTTTAACTATAATTTAACCACAGTGAGTTGGTTAACATCACCGCCATCAGGAGATGAACATGCAGTTTACCACGCTTGGCAAGACCGATCTTCGTGTATCCCGCTTATGCCTGGGTTGTATGACCTTTGGCGACCCCGTGCGGGGCAAGCATGCCTGGACCCTGCCCGAGGCGAGTTCCCGGCCGCTGATTAAGCAGGCGCTTGACCTGGGCATTAATTTTTTTGATACCGCCAATAGTTATTCCGACGGCAGCAGCGAGGAAATCGTCGGCCGCGCGTTAAAAGATTTCGCGCCGCGCGACCAGGTGGTGCTTGCCACCAAGGTCTATTTCCCCATGAGCAATCTGGCGGGCGGCCTGTCGCGCGCCAATATCCTGCAGTCCATCGACGACAGCCTGTCCCGCCTGGGCACCGACTATGTCGACCTGTTGCAGATCCACCGCTGGGATTACAATACTCCGCTGGAGGAAACGCTGGAGGCGCTGCATGACGTGGTGCAATCCGGCAAGGCGCGTTATATCGGCGCGTCGTCGATGTATGCCTGGCAGTTCGCCCGCGCGCTATACACCGCCGATCTGCACGGCTGGACCCGTTTTGTCAGCATGCAGGATCAGTACAACCTGATCCAGCGCGAGGAGGAGCGTGAAATGCACCCCTTGTGCCAGGCGGAAGGTATCGCGGTGTTGCCCTGGAGTCCGTTGGCGCGCGGCAGGCTGACGCGGCCCTGGGGTGAAACCACCGCCCGGGAAGCCTCGGACCTGGTCAGCAAGGCCTTGTATGACAACACCGCCGATGCCGACGCCCGCATAGCCGAACGCGTATCGGCGATCGCCGACAGCCGGGGCGTGTCGCGCGCGCAGGTGGCCCTGGCGTGGATATTGAACAAACCGGCGGTCACCGCGCCGATCGTCGGCGCCTCGCGTGCCGAACAGCTTGACGATCTGATCGCGGCCCTGGACGTTACGCTGGATACCCAGGAGATTGCCGAGCTGGAAACCGCCTATGCGCCGCATTACCCGGTCGGGTTCGAATGATCCGCGCCCGGTGGATAAACCATGAGGCGACCCCTTGCCCGAAATGGGCGGGGTTGCGCCACGGCGCGTCAAAAAGGGCCGGCATCACGGCCGGTGGCGGCTTACCGGTAAGTCGGGTTCAAAACAGCGGCCAGTGATGGCCCACCCAGTAGATGATGCCGGCACCGATAATGCCGGCTACAATATCATCAATCATGATCCCCATGCCGCCGTGTACTTCCTGGTCGAACCAGCGTATCGGCCAGGGCTTCCAGATATCCAGCACGCGAAACAGCAGAAATCCGGCCAGCGCCCAGCGCCAGTCGTTGACCGGCAAGGCCATCAGCGTAATCCACATGCCGACGAACTCATCCCAGACCAGGCAGCCGTGATCGTGCACGCGCATATCGCGGGCGGTCTGGTGGCAGGCGTAGACACCCAGGCAGATGCTTAACATCACCACCAGGGAGTAAAGCTGCCAGGGGAGCTGGATAATCAGGCACCAGAGCGGGATTGCCGCCAGGGAGCCGGCGGTGCCGGGCATCCAGGGAAACAGCCCGCTGCCGAAGCCGGTGGCCAGCAGGTGCCAGGGATTGGTTAATTTTACCCGGCCCTTGGCAAGGGCCATCTCCATGGTCATGGCTTACTCCTGGTTAAAATGGTCATAGCCTTGCCAATCGAAGGTCACCGGTTGATTGTCGCGCAATAGCTGCAGGCCTTCGCCGCACGGGCCGATCTGGCCGATACAGGTGAAATCCGCCCCGGTATGCCCTAACGCGACATCCAGCGCGCCGCGGTTGATCTCCGGCACGGTAAAGCAGAGTTCGTAATCCTCGCCGCCGCTTAACGCCCAGCGCAGCGCCTGTTCCGGCGTGGCGTGACGTCGCAGCTCGGTGGAAAAAGGCAGATCTTCCACATGAATGCGCGCGCCGCACTCGCTCTGATCGAGAATATGGCGCAGATCGGACAGGATTCCGTCGGATAAATCTATGGCCGAGCTGGCCAGATCGCGCAGCGCCTGCCCCTGCAGGATGCGCGGCTGGGGACGCAGATGGCGCGACAACAGATATTGCCGGTCCCGCGGCGAATCGACCTGCAGCCGGTCCTGCAATATCGCCAGGCCGGCGGCGCTGTCGCCCAGGGTGCCGGTGACGTAAATCCAGTCGCCGATACGCGCGCCGGATCGGGTGATGGCGCGCCCGGCGGGGATCAGGCCGTGAATGGTCAGCGTCAGGCTGAGCGGGCCGCGCGTGGTATCGCCGCCAATCAGCTGCATGCCATAATAATCGAGCTGTTCATACAGGCTGTCGCTGTAGGCGGCCAGCCAGGATTCATCAATTTCAGGCAAGGTGAGCGCCAGCGACAGCCACGCGGGATCGGCGCCCATGGCAGCCAGGTCGCTGAGATTTACCGCCAGGGATTTGTAGCCTAAATCGGCTGGGGAGATATCCGGCAGAAAGTGAATACCCGACACCAGGGTATCGGTACTGACCGCAATCAGTCGTTTTTCATCAACCGACAGCAGCGCACAATCATCGCCGATACCCACTATGACATCCCGCCGGACACTTCTTACGCGGTTGAAATAGCGGGCAATAAGATCAAATTCGCCACAGGCCATAACCTATCCAAATGTTGTTGTATATGCTATCGCGAAAAAGGGCTGCGGCCGGAAAACCGGCCGGAAAAGCGTTACTTCCTGTTGGGACGGATGTGCGGGGCCGCTTTGTCCAGCACCCCGTTGACGAACTTATGGCTTTCTTCCGCGCCAAAGGTTTTGGCCAGCTCGATGGCCTCATTGATGGCCACTTTATACGGCACATCCAGGCGTTTGCTTAATTCATACAGCGCCAGGCGCAAAATCGCCCTTTCCACATGGCCCAACTCGTCGAGCTGACGTGAAAGGTAGGGTGCCATAAGCTGATCCAGCTCCGCTGCATGCGTCGCCGTACCGGTATACAGCTCGCGAAAATAAGCGATATCCACATCCTTGACATCCTGCTCCGCAAGGAACTGGACTTCAATGTCAGCGATATCGTTATGAGATAACTGCCATGAGTAAAGTGCCTGGACGACACATTCACGGGCACGGCGACGAGCAGCAGGTTTCACGAATTTCCCCTTTACTTACGCTTTGATAGCTTTCAGTACGTTGATCATTTCCAGTGCGGTGAGTGCTGCTTCCGCACCTTTGTTGCCGGCTTTGGTGCCGGCCCGTTCTATTGCCTGCTCAATGCTTTCCGTCGTCAGCACGCCGAAGGCCACGGGCAGCTCACTGCTCATGGCAACGCTTGACAGACCGGAGCTGCATTCGCCGGCGACATATTCAAAATGCGCGGTGCCGCCACGGATTACCGTACCCAGCGCCACCACGGCGTCAAATTTTTTGCTATTCGCCAATGCGCGGGTCGCCAGCGGCAGCTCATAGGCGCCGGGAACCCAGACCACGGTGATATTGTCGTCTTTGACCTGGCCGATACGCTTGAGGGCATCAATCGCGCCTTCGAGCAGGCTGTCGTTGATGAAGTGGTTAAAGCGCGCAATCGCAATCGCTATACGGGCATTCGGGGTTGCAACAACACCTTCAATAACGTTCATGGCTTTCCTTCAATTGGCAAATAGTGGTAATTGCCCACGAGGGGGCGGATTCTAACATATTCTTTTGCCCGCTGCTCGGGCCAATTACTACCAGGGGTAACGCGGTTTAAGCCGCAGGCGGATATCCGGCCCCACCTGGCGCAGGTCGGCCAGGTCAAACTCCGGCGCCCGCGCCAGGGTGTCCAGCCCGGGCAGATCGCACAGCCCACGCGCCGCCGAACCCAGCAGTTTAGGCGCCAGGTACAGAATCAATTCGTCCACCACCCCGGCGTTAAGCAATGCGCCGGCCAGCGAGGCGCCGGCCTCGACCCACAGGGTGTTTACCTGGCGCCGGGCCAACATCAGCATCAGCGCCACGATATCGACGCGCGCCGTGTCGCCCTGGCCGGACGGCAGCGTCAGCTGTTCCACGTCCCGCGGCCATGGCCGGTCGTCCGGCCGCAGCCGGGCAAGCCAGGTCTGGCCGGGCTGGGCAACCAGGCGGTGTGCGGGCGTTACGCGGTTTTGGCTATCGACAACCACCCGCACCGGCTGGCGCAGCGATGCCTGGGCATACGCTTCACGAATACTTTCCGGCAAAGATTCCCAACGCACCGTCAGGGCGGGATCGTCGGCCAGTACCGTGGCGGCGGAGGTCAAAATGGCGCCGGCCCGGGCGCGGAATGCCTGCACATCCCGGCGGGCCTGGGGCGAGGTAATCCACTGGCTTTCGCCGGAGGCCATGGCGGTGCGCCCGTCAAGCGAGGCGGCAAGCTTAAGCTGCACATACGGGAAGCCGGTGCGCATGCGTTTCAGGAACCCCGGATTCAGCGCCTCGGCCTCATTCATCATCAGGCCGTGCTCAACCGATACGCCGGCCTGGCGCAGCAGGTACATGCCGCGTCCGGCCACCTGGGGATTGGGGTCCTGCATCGCCACCACTACCCGCGCCACCCCGGCCGCCACCAGCGCGTCGGCGCAGGGCGGCGTGCGGCCGTGATGGCTACAGGGTTCAAGGGTGACGTAGGCGGTGGCGCCGCGCGCCGCGGCGCCGGCCATGCGCAGGGCATGGACTTCGGCATGGGGCTCGCCGGCGCGCAGATGAAAGCCCTCGCCGATGATGTTACCTTCGCGCACGATGACGCAGCCCACGTTCGGATTGGGCGCGGTGGTAAAACGCCCGCGGCGGGCCAGCCCAAGCGCGCGCGCCATGTAGAATTCATCAAGCTGCATAACGGGGTCCTTAGTCCTGGAGACGGGCGATCTCTTCGCCGAATTCGCGCACATCCTCAAAACTGCGATACACCGAGGCGAAACGGATATACGCTACTTTATCGAGCTTTTTCAGCGCGTCCATCACCAGGTTGCCGATCATTTTACTCGGGACTTCCCGCTCTCCGGTCGCCCTCAGCTGCGATTTGATATGATTGATGGCCATTTCGACATCGTCGGAGTTTACCGGCCTTTTTTCCAGCGCCTTGAGGAAACCGCTGCGCAGCTTGTCTTCATTAAACGGCTCGCGGACCTCGTTACTCTTGATAACCCGGGGCAAGACCAGCTCCGCCACCTCGAAGGTGGTAAAGCGTTCGTTGCATACCAGGCACTGACGGCGCCGCCGCACCTGCGAGCCCTCACCCACCAGGCGGGAATCAATGACCTTGGTATCGACTGCGGAACAAAAGGGACAATGCATATGGCGTCCTGCGCGGCTTAAACGGATAGGGTAGTTTAGCGCGAACCGTGCCGACAACAAAGAGGCGCGCCCAGGGAAAGGGCCGGCTCCGGGGCGGCGAGCGGTTATCATTTCATGACATTCCGCACGTTCCGGGCTAAGCTGTATTTAACTGACAGAAAAAGGAAACTGTTGCTATGACAACCAGTTATCGTTCGCTTTACGCCGGCGCGTCGTTGCTGTTGCTTGCCGGCTGCGCACATCAATCGAACCCTAAAATCCCCGAGTTGAAAAGTGAAATCGTCCAGCTTAATCAACGGCTGCAGTATCTCAATGACGAGGCGTCGGCGTTGATGCAGCAAAATGCGCTCAATGAGCAATCCGCCGACGGCGTCTATATCTATCCGGCGGCGCAGACCGGCGCGCAGATAGACAGCGGTATCGGCATGCTGCTGGTCTCACTGGGCACGGTGGAAGCCGAGGCCAACGGTTCCCGGGCGCTGCTGCATATCCGCACCGCGGACAGGTCGACGCTGCCGGCGTTCCACGCGGTGGTCGACTGGGGCCAGGTTGATCCCGCCTCCGGCAAGCCGCTGACCGCCGATACCCTGAGCCAGCCGATCGTCGTGCCGGCCTCCCTGCTGCCGAAACCGGAAGCCACCATCGAGCTGCGGCTCAGCGGCCTGGCGCCGGAACAGGTGGGTTATATCCGCCTGCGCGATATTATCCGCAATGCCCCCGAAACCCCGCCGGCGCCAGATGCGGTGAAACCGTTGTCGCGTCAATAACCCCGCGTCCCGGCGGCATTTACCCATAAAAAACCCCGCTGGCGCGGGGTCTGTTTTATCACCAGGCGGTGCTTGCGGGCACCGTCCGTTATGGCAGTAGCGAGGGCTGATCGGCGCCCTCTTTCTCGACTTTCTGCTGCATCATGTGTTCGCGCTTCATACCCAGCTTCAGCGCCAGGGCGGAGGCCACATAGATGGA
This sequence comes from Acerihabitans arboris, assembly GCF_010131535.1. Classification (GTDB taxonomy): domain Bacteria; phylum Pseudomonadota; class Gammaproteobacteria; order Enterobacterales; family Enterobacteriaceae; genus Acerihabitans; species Acerihabitans arboris. Next base: position 88,674 of record NZ_WUBS01000015.1, on the reverse strand, counting down.
GGATACCGTACCGATGGACACGCCGATAAGCATGGTCAGCGAGAAGCCTTCCAGTATCGGGCCGCCGAAGATAAACAGCATCAGCACCACCATCAGCGTGGTGGCGGAGGTCATGATGGTGCGGCTTAAGGTCTGGGTCAGGGACACGTTGATAATTTCATAAGAGCTGCCGCGACGGATTTTGCGGAAGTTTTCACGAATACGGTCCGAGACCACGATGCTGTCGTTAAGCGAATAACCGATGACCGACATCAGCGATGCGATGATGGTCAGGTCAATTTCCACATGAAACAACGACAGCACCCCCATGGTGATCACCACGTCGTGGGCCAACGCCAGCACCGCCCCCAGCGCCAGGCGCCATTCGAAACGAATGCCGACGTAAATCAGGATGGAGATCAACGCCACCAGCAGCGCCATGCCGCCGGCCTGCGCCAGATCGTTGCCCACGCTCGGCCCGACGAATTCGATGCGTTTGACCACGGCGTTTTGCTCGAAGGTCTGGTTGATCACGCCGAGCACTTTATTGCCCAGTTCCTGGCCCGCGCCATCCTGTACCGGCGGCATGCGCACCATGACATCGCGGCTGCTGCCGAAGTTCTGGATCAGCGGCTCCTTGAAGCCGGCTTTTTCCAGCGCATCGCGCATGGCGTCCAGGTCAACGGATTTTTCCAGGTTCAGTTCAATCACCGTACCGCCGGTGAAATCCAGGCCCCAGTTAAATCCCCTGACCGACATGATGGCGATCGAGATAATCAACAGCGTAATCGAGATACTGAACGCCATATAATCCCAGCGCATAAAGTCATAGACTCTACGGCCGTAATTTAAATCTTCAACACTATGTTGCTGAGCCACAACCCACTCCTAAATTGACAGCTTGTTGATGCGTTTACCGCCGTAAAGCAGGTTAACGATGGCACGCGTGCCGACAATCGCCGTAAACATCGAGGTGGCAACCCCAATCGCGGTGGTGATGGCAAAGCCCTTGATCGAGCCGGTGCCGACCGCATACAGGATGATGGCGGTAATCAGCGTGGTAACGTTGGCATCAACGATACTGGAGAATGCGCCGCGATAGCCTTCATGGATTGCCTGCTGGACCGATCGTCCGTTTTTCAGCTCTTCCTTGATACGCTCGTTGATCAGTACGTTGGCGTCTACCGCCACGGCGAGCGTCAGCACGATCCCGGCAATACCCGGCATGGTCAGCGTCGCCCCCGGCAGCAGGGACATGATGCCCACGATCATCACCAGGTTGGCAATCAGCGCGGTGGTGGCGATCAGGCCGAACTTGCGATACCACACCACCATGAAGACAATCGACGCCACCAGTCCCCACAGGCAGGCCTGCAGCCCCTGGGTAATGTTCTGCATGCCCAGGGTCGGGCCGATGGTCCGTTCCTCGACAATCTGGATCGGGGCAATCAAGGCGCCGGCGCGCAGCAGCAGCGACAGCTGGCGGGCTTCATTCGGGTTGTCGATGCCGGTGATGCGGAAGCTGTTGCCCAGGCGCGACTGGATGGTCGCGACGTTGATAACCTCTTCCTGTTTCACCAGGATCGAGCGACCGTTGGCGTCTTTTTTGCCGCTGTCCTTATATTCCACGAACAGCGTCGCCATCGGCTTGCCGATATTGTCCTTGGTGAAATTGGACATATTGGTGCCGCCGGTGCTATCGAGCGAAATATTGACCTGCGGGCGGTTATATTCATCGGCGCTGGAGGTGGAATCGGTAATATGATCGCCGGTGAGGATAACGCGCTTGTACAGCACCACCGGCTGGCCGTCACGGGTGGATTTCACTTCGGAGTCCCCCGGTACCCGGCCGCTGGCGGCGGCGGTGCGGTCTACCGTGCTGTTGACCAGGCGGAATTCCAGGGTGGCGGTGGCGCCCAGGATTTCCTTGGCGCGCGCGGTGTCCTGGATGCCCGGCAGTTCAACCACGATACGGTCGGCCCCCTGGCGCTGCACCAGCGGTTCGGCCACGCCGAGCTGGTTGACGCGGTTGCGCAGGATGGTGATGTTCTGCTGCACCGCGTATTCCCTGGCCTCACGCAGGCGGGTATCCGCCATGACGGCGCGCAGGCCGGTTTCACCGACGCTTCCGAACACCAGGTCGCGATGGCGCGGGGTCAGGTAGGCGATCGCCTGGTCGCGGGCGGCCGCGTCGCGAAAGCCCACTTCGGTGCCGTTGTTATCGGTTTTACGCACGGTGGCGTAGGGGATGCCTTTTTCACGCAGATCGGTGCGCAGGGTATCCATGGTCTGTTCCTGGAGTTTTCCCAGGGCGGTATCCATATCCACTTCCATCAGGAAGTGAACGCCGCCGCGCAGATCCAGGCCCAGTTTCATTGGTTCGGCGCCCAGCACCGCTAACCAGGGCGGGGTGGCCGGGGCCAGGTTCAGCGCAACGATATAATTCTCGCCAAGGGCGCTTAACAACGCCTCGCGGGCGCGCAGCTGTACGTCCGGATTGGCGAAACGGGCCAGGATGGCGCCATTTTCCAAGGCAATGGACTTGCTGGTGATATTTTGTTCTTTTAACACATTCTGGATCTGGACCAGCGTCGTCTCACTGGCGGCGGCACCGCGCGCGCCAGTGATTTGTACGGCCGGATCCTCACCATATAGGTTTGGAAGCGCATACAGCAGCCCGACGACCAGCGCCAGGATCAGCATGATGTACTTCCATAAAGGATAACGGTTTAACACGGCAGTTCCCTTCGGGAAAATCGTTAATTACAGCGCTTTCATCGTACCTTTCGGCAGAACAGCAGCCACGAAATCACGTTTGATGACCACTTCGTTGGTATCGTTCAGCGCAATGGCGATATAGCCGGTATCCGCGACTTTGGTGACGCGTCCGACCAGGCCGCCGGTGGTCAGTACTTCATCGCCTTTACCGATGGAGTCCATCAGTTTTTTATGATCTTTAGCGCGTTTTTGCTGCGGACGCAGGATCATGAAATAGAAAATCAAACCAAACACCACCAGCATGATCACCAGAGAGTAAGGACTTCCCTGGGACGGACCGGTGGCCGCGCCGGCGGCGTCAGAACTGAAAAAGCTCATTTAAATTCCCTCATTGTTATGTAATTCAACGGCTAAAGGCGGAACGGGTTGCCCCCTCCGACCATAAAATTGTTCCACGAAACGCCCTAATTTACCCTCATCGATGGCCTGGCGTAAACCCGCCATCAGACGCTGATAATAACGCAGGTTGTGGATAGTATTCAGACGGGCACCGAGTATTTCGTTGCAACGGTCGAGATGATGCAAGTACGCGCGGCTATAATTGCGACAGGTGTAACAATCACAATGCTCATCCAGGGTCGATGTATCGCTTTTATGAACGGCGTTGCGGATTTTCACCACGCCGCCGGTGACAAATAAGTGACCGTTGCGCGCGTTGCGGGTCGGCATGACGCAATCGAACATATCGATACCGCGCCTTACCCCCTCCACCAAATCCTCGGGTTTGCCCACGCCCATCAGGTAACGCGGTTTGTCCGCCGGGATTTGCGGGCAGACGTGCTCCAGGATGCGATGCATGTCGGCTTTCGGCTCGCCCACCGCCAGGCCGCCCACAGCGTAACCATCAAAGCCTATCTCTACCAGTCTTTTTACCGATACATCTCGTAAATCTTCGTAAACGCCGCCCTGGATGATGCCGAACAGCGCATTTTTGTTTTGCAACTGGTCAAAACGCTCGCGCGAGCGGGCCGCCCAGCGCAGCGACATCTCCATCGATTTTTTTGCGTAGTCGTGCTCGGCCGGATACGGCGTGCATTCGTCGAAGATCATGACGATATCGGAGCCGAGGTCATGCTGGATTTCCATCGACTTTTCCGGACTGAGGAAAATCGCGTCGCCGTTGATCGGATTGCGAAAATGCACGCCCTCTTCGGTAATCTTGCGGATATCCCCCAGGCTGAATACCTGGAAGCCGCCTGAATCGGTCAGGATCGGACCATGCCACTGCATAAAATCATGCAGGTCGCCGTGCAGTTTCATGATCTCCTGCCCCGGGCGCAGCCAGAGGTGAAAGGTATTGCCCAGCAGGATCTGCGCGCCGGTTTCGGCCACTTCCCCGGGCGTCATGCCTTTTACCGTGCCGTAGGTGCCCACGGGCATAAACGCCGGGGTTTCCACCGTGCCGCGCTCGAACGACAGGCGCCCGCGCCGCGCCAGTCCGTCAGTTTTGATTAATTGGTACTTCACTCGTCCTCCGCCACCGGATAAACAGTCCGGTGCAGTCATTGCCGGCACCCTATTGTCCCGGCAAAAAAGCCCGGCGGATACGCCGCCCGGCCGGTTATGCGTCCCCGATCGCGTCTTGCGACGCCTGTGGATTGGCGGTGATGAACATGGCATCACCGTAGCTGAAGAAGCGGTAGCGTTCGGCGACCGCCTCATTATAAGCCGCCATAGTATGCCGGTAACCGGCGAAGGCGGATACCAACATAATCAAGGTTGACTCAGGTAAATGAAAATTAGTCACCAGCACGTCGATAACGCGAAAACGATAGCCGGGATAAATAAAGATGCTGGTATCGCCGAAAAACGGCGCCAAATCCCCTGCGCCGGCCGCATTGGCGGCGCTTTCCAGCGAGCGCACCGAGGTGGTGCCCACCGCCACCACGCGGTTGCCGCGCGCCTTGCAGGCCAGCACCGCGTCCACCACCGGCTGCGGCACTTCGGCGTATTCCGAGTGCATTACATGTTCTTCGATCCGGGATACCCGCACCGGCTGGAAGGTGCCGGCGCCCACATGCAGCGTGACAAACGCCATCTCGACGCCTTTGGCGCGCAGCGCGTCCATCAGGGGCGTATCGAAATGCAGGCCGGCGGTGGGCGCCGCCACCGCGCCGGGGCGTTCGCTGTAGATCGTCTGGTACAGCTCGCGATCGGCGGCTTCATCCGGACGGTCGATATACGGCGGCAGGGGGATATGGCCGGCGTCGTTGAGGAGCGTCAGCACATCCCGCTGCTCATCGAAGCGCAGCTCGAACAGGGCGTCATGGCGGGCCACCATGGTGGCGTTGATGCTTTCATCGTCGCCCAGCAGCAGCGCGGTGCCCGGCTTCGGGGCCTTGGAGGCGCGTATATGGGCCAGCACGCGGTGCTCATCCAGCACCCGTTCCACCAGTACTTCAATTTTACCGCCGCTGGCCTTGCGGCCGAACAGGCGCGCCGGGATTACCCGGGTATTGTTGAATACCAGCAAATCGCCGGGATTAAGTTTATTCAGCAGATCGGTAAATACGCCATGGGTTATCTCGCCCGACGGCCCGGCCAGCGACAGCAGGCGGCATGCGCTGCGCTGCGGCTGGGGATAATGGGCAATCAGGTTTTCGGGAAGTTCAAATGAGAAATCGGCCACACGCATTTCGGTTCACTTTACTCAAAAAACAGGCGGCTTAGTCTAGGGCTATGTGGCGCGACCTGCAAGAAATAAGCGGATTCAAACGGTTTTTAACCTATACTCTTGGCATGAATTTTCTTGCCCATCTCCATCTCGCCTCGCTGGCGCAAAGCTCGTTACTGGGCAACCTGGTGGCGGACTTTGTCCGCGGCAATCCCGACGGCCAGTTTCCGGAGTCCGTGGCCGCCGGTATCCGCATGCACCGCAGGATTGATGTCATTACCGATATCCACCCCGAGGTCAAGGCCGCCAAGGTGTTATTCAGCAGCGATTACCGGCGGATAGCGCCGATTGCGCTGGATGTGGTATGGGATCACTTTCTGGCGCTGCATTGGCGGCAGGTTGAGCCCGGGCTGTCGCTGCGGCAGTTTATCCTGCGCGCCGAGCGCGAGATTACCCCCGCCCTGCCGGAAACCCCCCCGGGCTTCCAGGAGCTTAATCATTATCTGTGGCGCGAGCGCTGGCTGGAGCGTTATGCCGATCTGGCGTTCCTGGCGCCGGTATTCAACGGCATGGCCAGCCGTCGTCCCCGGCTGGTAGCGCTAAGCGGCATCTTCCCGGAAATCGAGCGGCATTATCCGGCGCTCGAAGCCTGTTTCTGGCGTCTGTATCCGGCGATGATGCAGATGGCGCGCCGGGGGGCCGCAACGCTATAGATTTCGCCGCGGGTTTCACCGCCCGGTCATGTTCGCCTGCCACAATGGGCCGGCATGTATGCCCGACCGGGCGTCTGCCGGCGCGGTAACGATAAATTGTGCTATCTATATATAGCGGCTGGAATTTACCGGACCTGTGGTTAACGAAACTCGCCCTTTCGCATGAAAGGGTTATTTTGTAGTATTAATCTGAATCATTAGCCCTTCAATTGGCCGAAGCTATCTCACCGATTGGCGCCATGGCCTTTTACCACCGGGCGCGAGACCTTATACTGGCCCTCGTTTTGTATTCTTTAATAACATTTAACCTAACCGCTTTTTACAGGAGTACTCATGGTACTGGTAACCCGTCAAGCCCCAGACTTTACCGCCGCAGCTGTATTGGGCAGCGGTGAAATCGTTGAAAACTTCAACCTGAAAAGCCATATCAAAGGCAAACCCGCGGTCATCTTCTTCTGGCCGATGGACTTTACCTTTGTTTGCCCGTCCGAGCTGATCGCTTTTGACAAGCGTTACGCTGAGTTCCAGAAACGCGGCGTGGAAATCATCGGCGTGTCCTTTGACTCCGAGTTCGTGCACAACGCCTGGCGTAAAACCCCGGTGGATAAAGGCGGCATCGGTGAAGTTCAGTACCCGATGGTGGCCGACGTCAAGCATGAAATCATCAGGGCGTACGGTATTGAACATCCGGAAGCCGGCGTTGCGTTGCGCGGTTCGTTCCTGATCGATAAAGAGGGCGTGGTTCGCCATCAGGTGGTCAACGATCTGCCGCTGGGCCGTAACATCGACGAAATGATGCGTATGGTCGACGCGTTGCAATTCCATGAGGAACACGGTGAAGTATGCCCGGCCCAATGGGAAAAAGGCCAGGAAGGGATGGGCGCGTCGCCGGAAGGCGTGGCCAAGTATCTGTCCGAGAACGCCAGCCGTCTGTAGCAGCCTGTGGATATTCCGCCGGCTTGGCGTTGGCGCGATTAAAAAAACCGTCGGTTATCCGGCGGTTTTTTTATGTCTACAAACCAGCGCGTTCCCTTTGACACGTCTTTGAGGGCGATGTTAGCGGGCGGTAGCCAGGCGGCGGGTTTTACGGCGTTGCATCAGGGCGTAGCCGATAAGCAGCAGCGCTATCCAGATTGCCCCGACATATAACGAAATCCGCGTGACCGGGAAATAGCCGATCAGGCCGATGATAAACAGCAGGAACACGACGCCCGCCGCCGACGCCAGCGCGCCGCCCGGCATGGGGAACGCCAGCGCGTTGGTATCCTGGACGCTGAGTTTGCGCCGGAAGGCGATTTGCGAGCATAAAATCATGATCCATACCCATACCGTGGCAAAGGTCGCCAGCGAGGCGATTACCAGGAAGATGTTCTCCGGCATGATGTAGTTCAGGTAGACCGCCAGCAACAGCGCGAACATCATCACCAGCACCGTGACCCAGGGGATGCCGTTGCGGGAAACCCGCGCGAACATCTTCGGCGCATGGCCCTGCCCTGCCATGCCGTGCAGCATGCGCCCGACCCCGAACACATCACTGTTAATCGCCGACAGCGAGGCGGTCAGCACCACGAAGTTCAGGATGCCGGCGGCGGTATCGATGCCCAGCTTCTGGAAGGTCAGCACGAAGGGGCTGCCCGCGGTGCCCACCTGATCCCAAGGGTAGATGGACATGATGACAAACAGCGTGCCGACATAAAATACCAGGATGCGCCAGGGCACGGAGTTGATCGCCTTGGGAATGGATTTTTCCGGTTCGTTGGCCTCCCCGGCGGTAATGCCGATAATTTCAATGCCGCCATAGGCGAACATCACCATCTGCAGCGACAGGATCATGCCCATAACACCGTGGCTGAAAAACCCGCCGTTGGACCAGAGATTATGGATGCCGGTGGGCCGGCCGCCGTTGCCGAGACCCCAGATGATAATGCCGAAGCCGGCCAGGATCATGATGATGATAGTGGCGACCTTAAAAAACGAGAACCAGAACTCCAGCTCGCCGAAGGCTTTGACATTCAGCAGGTTGATGGCGCCGATAATCAGCACCACGCTCAGCACCCAGACCCAGTGCGGCACCGCAGGGAACCATACGCCCATATAGATGCCGAAGGCGGTTACGTCGGCAATGGCGACGATCAGGATTTCAAAGCAGTAGGTCCAGCCGGTGACATAACCGGCCAGGGGGCCGAGGTTATCCTGGGCATAGCGGGAGAAGGAACCGGCATTGGGGCTGTGCACCGACATTTCGCCCAGCGCGCGCATGATGATATAAGCCACCACGCCGCCAATCATATAGGCCAGCAGCACGCTGGGACCGGCCATTTTAATCGCGTCGGCGGAGCCGTAGAACAGACCGGTGCCGATGGCGGAGCCTAAGGCCATAAAGCGGATATGCCGGGTGGTGAGACCCCGTTTTAATGCGGAGGGTTGTTGTTGCATGACCCATTTACCCTGTTTTTTCAATCAACCATAGCCGCGGGACGAACCCGCGGTTAATAAGATACGGAAAGACTATAGACGGACCCTGGCCTCGTGGCGGGCGCCGTATTTATCATAGAGCGCGACCATGACGCCGATGGCGAGCGTCGGCGGCAGCCAGGCCAGTCCCTGTGCCGATAGCGGCAGATGCAGTATCCACTTCGGCAACCATACCTGGAAGGACGAGAGCTTGACGGCGTCCACGCAGCCGAAGACCAGGCTTATCAGCATCGCCGGCGCGATAATCAGGGTGCTGCTGTGCCACCAGCGCAGCGTGAAGCTGAGCAGGATAAGCACGATGCAGGGCGGGTAGATAGCCGTCAGCACCGGGATGGAAAATTGAATCAGATGGCTCAGCCCGAGGTTGGACACCAGCATGGAAAATAGCCCGAGGATAAACACCAGCGTGCGGTAGGATAGCGGCGAATGCTCGCTGAAAAATTCGGCGCAGGCGCAGGTCAACCCCACCGCCGTCACCATGCAGGCGACAAATATCAGGATGGCCAGGAATCCGCTGCCCGCATTGCCGAAGGTATACTGGACATAGGCATGCAGGATCTCGGCGCCGTTTTGCGCCGACGGCAGCAGTACGCTGCTGCCGGAGCCGAGCTTGAACAGCGTGATATAGACCGCCGTCAGGCCGATGCCGGCGATAAGCCCGGCCAGTATGGTATAGCGGGTCAGCAGGGCGGCGTCACGCACGCCGCGCGAGCGGGCTGCGTTGACGATCACGATGCCGAACACCATGGCGCCCAGGGTATCCATGGTGAGATAGCCGTTAACAAAGCCGTTGGAAAACGGCAAATGGGCGTACGCGTCGGTGGCAGGTATGGGGCTGCCCGCCGGCCATAGCATGGCCGCGGCGCCCAGGATCGCCAGGGCGATCATTTTCAGCGGCGCCAGGATATGCCCGACCGTATCCAGCAATCGCCCGGGATACAGCGAAACACCGATCACCAGGGAAAAATAGACCAGGCTGTAGAGAAACAGGGGTAATTCACCCTGGCCGGTAAACGGCGCCAGGCCGACCTCAAAGGATACCGTCGCGGTGCGGGGCGTGGCGAACAGCGGCCCCACCGCCAGATAACACACCACGGCCAGCAGTAATCCCGCCTTCCTGCCGATGGGCGAACTGAGGGCATCGATGCCGCCGCCGACCCGCGCCAGGGCAATGACCGTCAGCACCGGTAGTCCGACGGCGCTAATCAGGAATCCCGCCGCCGCCCACCAGACGTAAGGCCCGGATTGCAATCCCACCATCGGCGGAAAAATGATATTGCCCGCGCCGACAAATAAGGCGAAGGTCATAAATCCTAATGCAAGGATATCTCTGAAGCTTAAACGCTGGTTCATAAAATCTGGTGGTGCCTGTTCGGGAACGAAGAATAAGTAAAACCTATGATGATAAACTCGCTTAGGCTGGTTATGACATCATCGACGACAATAGAATGCCCTACCGGCCACGCCGCAACGGCCGCAATCGTCCGGACCGATATGCTATTCCGCCGCAAAAAACAGCGTGGATAACGCAATAACCGGCGCAATTTAAACGTTTAAAGCGCTTCAAGGCAATAGTCGAAGCCGAAAGCAGAGTGATAATCCAAAAAAAGGCCCGAAAAGCAGTGGATACTTTCAGTTACCGCGGAATTTCTGCTACAAGATAGTTGAAGCAGATCGCTTTTAGCTATAACAGAACCCGATGGATGAAAGAGGCAATCGTGGCGACGGCGCGGCGGCTGACAGCGGTCGCCGCCAACCGGCTGGCATCCGCACCGGCCCGACGAAGGCGCCCGGCCGGTTTATGCGGGTGGGATTACCAGGCGCGGCGCGATACGTCCAGCACCAGCCGCAGCTTGTCCCATTGCTGCTCTTCGGTCAGGCGGTTGCCCTCCTCCGTCGAGGCGAAGCCGCACTGCGGGCTCAGGCACAGCTGCTCCAGGCCGACATAGCGCGTGGCCTCGCGCAGGCGGGCAAGCACCGCCCCGGGGTCTTCCAAATCGCCGCTTTTCGAGGTTATCAGCCCCAGCACCGCCTGTTGATGACCCGGTTTGATAAACCGCAGCGGCTCGAAGCCGCCGGCGCGTTCGGTGTCGTACTCCAGGAAAAAGGCGTCAACCTTCACCTCGCCGAACAGGATAGGCGCCACCGGCTCATAACCGCCCTCGGAAATCCAGGTGGACCGGAAGTTGCCCCGGCACACATGCAGGCTGACCACCAGATCCGCCGGTTTGCCCGCCAGCGCTTTATTCAGCACGTCCGCATAGATGCGCGCCAGTTGTTCCGGATCCTCGCCGCGTTCGCGGATCTGGCGCTGCTGGTCCGTTGAGCACAAATAGGCCCAAACGGTGTCATCCAGCTGCAGGTAACGGCAGCCGGCGTCATAGAAAGCCCGGATGGCGTCGTGCCAGGCCTGGGCCAGATCGGCGAAATACTCCGCCAGATCCGGATAGACCTTGGCGTCGATAGCGCCGCGTCCGCCGCGAAAATGCATAACGCTCGGGCTGGGTATGGTCATCTTGGCCACCGCGTCGCCGGCCACGCTTTGCAGGAAACGGAAGTCCTCCAGCATCGGATGGTGCCGGAACGCCACCCTGCCGGTGACTTTAATGCTGCGCGCCTTGGTCTGCACGCCGGAAAACTGGATGCCCTGGTCGACGTCATAACCTTCCACGCCGTCCAATCCTTCGAAAAAATCAAAATGCCACCAGGCGCGGCGGAACTCGCCGTCGGTGACCACCTGCAATCCCAGTTCGCGCTGCTGCGCAACCACCCGGCGTATCTCGTTATCTTCCACGGCACGCAGCTCAGCCGGGGTAATGTCCCCCTGCTGCAACTGCCTGCGGGCCTGCTTGATCGCCTCTGGGCGTAATAAACTGCCGACGACATCGGCGCGGAAGGGGGGACGGTTTCTTTGCATGTTACAGCTCCGGCATTGCGGGCCTGGTCAAGACCCGCAAACTAATAAGGCTTGGAAAATAGTTGAGAATGTGAATAGTCCCAATGAGAAATAGTTTCCGCGGGTTACCTATGGACATCCAGACGTCTATACTCTGTCACTCATACTAGCACGCGGCCGCACGGCGCACCGGCGAAGAAATTTCACCTTAGTTGAAAATTATTCATGATCAATCGTGCGCGATGGCACCCCCGTCGCCGCCGTTCAGGGATTCACTCCAGCCCGATATCCCGTCGCGCCCGCAGCCTGACCGGCTCCGGCAGAGGCTGGTAACCACCCTGCCGGGCGCGGCCCTGGCCCCGCGGCGATAAAATCCGGTCCATAAAGGCGGCGATCGCCGGCGCCGGCGGTTTATCCGGCGCCTTATTGATATAAATATACAGGTAGCGCACCAGCGGGTAGTCGCCGTTACGCAGGGTCGATTCATCCGGCATCACCTGGCGTCCTGCCTGGTCGGTTAACGGCAGGATCCTGACGCCGGTGGCATGAAAACCCATGCCGGCGTAGCCGATGGCATTGCGTGACGCGGCCACCGCCTGCGCCACCGAGGCCGAGCCGGGCAGCTCATTGACCGACGGCAGCAGATCTCCGCCGCATAGTGCCCGCTGGCGGAAAAAACCATAGGTGCCCGAGGCGGAGTTGCGGCCATAACGCAGCAGGGCCAGCCCGTTCCACGCCCCGGTAAGGCCAAGCTCGTCCCAGCGGGTGATGGCCCGGGCGTCGCCGCAGCTGCGGGTGATGGAAAAAATGGCGTCCAGCTGGCTCAGCCGCAGCGTTGGCAGGGGGTTATCCTGATTGACCAGGATGACCAGCGCATCCAACGCCACCGGCACCGCCAGGGGCGGATAACCGTAACGGCGCTGGAACGCGGCGGTTTCAGCGGCGGTCATCACCCGGCTCATCGGCCCGATCTGCGCGGTGCCGGCGGCCAGCGCCGTCGCCGCCGTGGCCGACCCGCCCGCCTGGATCTGGACGCTGACATCCGGATGATCGCGGCTGAAATCCGCCGCCCATAGGGTCATCATATTCGCCAGCGTATCGGAGCCGCTGCTGGTCAGGTTACCCGACAGCACCGACAGCGGCCGCGCCGCCGCCGGCAATGCCAGCAGCAGGCACAGCAGCCAGCCCAGGGTTTTTACTGCGTTTATCATCAGGGTTTAACACGCGGGGAAGACGTGACGCTATTTTGCGTCAGGGCGGCGGGCACGATCAACCGGTTCGGCAAGGTAAAGAAAAAACGGGTGCCGGCGCCCGGCTCGCTGATGATTTCCAGGCGCGCGTCATGATTGCCGAGCGCATGCTTCACTATGGCCAGCCCAAGGCCGCTGCCGCCGGTCTGGCGCGAACGGGCTTTATCGACCCGGTAAAAACGTTCGGTCAGGCGCGGCAGATGCTCGGGCGCGATGCCCGGGCCGTTGTCGCTGACCTGGAACTGCGCGCCGGCGGCGGTGCGCTGCCAGCAGACTTCGATACGGGTGCCCGGCGGCGTATGAATGACCGCATTGTAAATCAGGTTGGACACGGCGCTGCGCAGCTGTTCCTCATTGCCGCGCACCATCAGCTGTTCGTTAATCCGGAACACTATCTCATGCCGTTGCTGGCTGAGTCCCTCCGCGCTCTGCTGCAAACGCTTGAGGATCGACGGCATGTCGATCCGTTCATTAACCTCGCCCTGGGGCGCGGCCTCGATGCGGGACAATACCAGGAGCTGCTTGACCAGGCGCTCCATGCGCTGCGTTTGATCCTGCATGGTATGGATAGCCTTGGCTCGGATGGTCTCGTCCATGTCCTGGTCGCTCATCATTTCCAGATAACCCTGCAGCACCGTCAGCGGGGTACGCAGCTCATGGCTGGCATTGGCAAAGAAGTTGCGCCGGGCCCCTTCCAGCTGGCGCATCTGGGTGACATCGCGCGCCACCATCAATAACTGATCGTCGGTATAGGGCATGACCCGGAATTCAACGTAACGCTGGTTATTGAGCAGCAATGTCAGCGGGCGCAGGAAGGACCGGCCCTGGATATAGCTGTTGAATTCAGGATAACGCAGCAGGTTAAGGATATGCTGCCCGTTGTCTTCCGGCCAGCGGAACCCGAGCAGCTGTTGCGCCAGGCCGTTGCACCAGAAAATATGACCGTCGTCGGTCAGCATCACCAGGGCGTCCGGCAGGGTTTCGGCGCCGCTGCGAAAGCGTTTAAACAGCGTCGCCAGCTCGCGCCGCCGCCGGCGATGGCGCAGTTGCATCTGATGCAATCCGTAGAACAGCGGCTCCCAGCTCCCCCGCCCTACCGGCGGCGTGCGCCTGAGATCCACCCATAGCCAGCGGGACAGCCGCAGTTGGTAATAATAGTTGCGCACCAGCGCGGCCAGGAGCGCCGCCACTAATAGCCAGGCCGGATGGCCGACAAATATCGACAGCAGCAGGGCGGGCAGGCAAAACAGCCCCAGTTCGAATACCACTTTTCGCCAGGATAAACGTTCTAGCACCGGACGCGCTCCCTTGAAACCGTGTTAATAGCGGGCGGAAAAACGATAGCCGGTGCCGCGAACCGTCTGCACCATACGATCGTGACCGCCGGTTTCCAGCGCCTTGCGCAGGCGACGGATATGTACATCCACCGTCCGGTCCTCTACATACACATTAGTGCCCCAAACATGGTTTAACAACTGTTCGCGGCTATATACCCGCTCGGGATGGGTCATGAAAAAATGCAGCAGTTTAAATTCGGTCGGCCCCATTTCCAGGGCCAGCTCGTTGGACGTCACCCGGTGCGACGATGGATCCAGGCTTAATCCCTGCAGTTCAATTTTATCTTCCACCGCCATCGGCGAAATGCGGCGCATTACCGCTTTGATCCTGGCCAGCAGCTCCTTGGGCGAGAACGGTTTGGTAATATAATCATCCGCGCCCACCTCCAGTCCGCGGACCCGATCTTCTTCCTCCCCGCGCGCGGTCAGCATCATGACCGGAATATCGCGGGTCAACACTTCGCGTTTCATATGTTTGATAAATTGAATTCCCGAACCGCCCGGCAACATCCAGTCGAGCAGTACCAGATCCGGATAAGGCTCCGCCATACGGCTGACCGCCGTGCCGTAGTCTTCGGCTTCGATGGGCTGGAAGCCATTCTGTTCAAGTACGAAGCACACCATTTCACGAATCGGCGCTTCGTCTTCCACGACTAAGATGCGTTTTGCCATTATTTTCCTGCCATTAATCTCTGCGGTTAACGTGCCCGGGCATTATGCGTCACTTTTATGACAGATTTATTAAAATCAGCGATTCGTGCTACAAGCATAGTGGATGGCAATTTTTTGCGGCGCGCCTTCCCGAATAAAACCTTTCCATCGGCATCATCCGGAGGAAGGTTTATACTCAGCCCTGGCTTTTGCACTCTCGCTGGAGCGTCATGCGGATCATCCATACCTCTGACTGGCATCTGGGTCAGTCGTTTTTCACCAAGAATCGCGCCCGTGAGCACAGGGCATTCCTGCAATGGCTGGTGGCGCAGGTGGAAGAGCATCGCATTGACGCGGTGATCGTGGCCGGCGATATTTTTGATACCGGCACTCCGCCCAGCTATGCCCGCGAGCTGTTCAACCGCTTCGTGGTGGAACTCCAGCCGACCGGTTGCCAGCTCATCGCGCTGGCGGGCAATCACGACGCGGTGGCGACCCTGAATGAATCCCGCGCGCTGCTGGCCTGCATGAATACCCATGTTATCGCCGGCACCGCTGGCGCCGGCGCGAACAATGACCGGGACGATGATGAAAACATCGCCCGCGACGATGATGACAGCGGCAGCGAACAGCCGGTATTCCTCCTGCGCGATCGTAGTGGAAACCCGGGGGCGATTCTGTGCGCCATCCCGTTTTTACGCCCCCGGGATGTGCTGACCAGCCGCGCCGGACAATCTGGGGATGACAAACAGCGGGCGTTGATGGACGCCATCGCCGCCCATTACCAGGCGCTTTATGATCGGGCGCTGGCCCTGCGCGCCACGCTGCCCGGCCGTTTGCCGATTATCGCCACCGGCCACCTGACCACGGTGGGGGCCGCCGCCACCGACTCAGTACGCGATATTTATATCGGCAGCCTGGACGCGTTCCCCGCCCAGCTGTTCCCGCCGGCGGACTATGTTGCCCTCGGCCATATCCACCGACCGCAGTGCATCGGCGGCCAACAGCATATCCGCTACTGCGGTTCCCCCATCGCCCTGAGTTTTGATGAAACCGGGCAGCCCAAGCAGGTCAATATGGTCAATTTTGATGCCCAGGGCGCGGCGGAGATCCTTGCGTTGCCGATACCGGAAACCCAGGCCCTGCACCTGATAAAAGGCAACCTGGCGGAAATCGAGGCGCAGCTACGCGCGTTCGGCGATTACCAGGCGCCTACGCCCGTCTGGCTGGATATCGAGGTGGTGACCGACGCCTGGCTCAATGATATCCAGCAACATATCCAGCAGGTGGCGGCCAACCTGCCGGTGGAAATCGTACTATTGCGCCGTAACCGCGAACAGCGGCGGTCGGCCCCGGAGCGCCTGCATCGGGAAACGCTGGTCGAACTGAGCGTCGGCGACGTGTTTGAGCGGCGGCTGGCGCTGATTCCCGGCCCCGCGCCCGGGGATCTGGACCGGCTCCGCCTGCTTTACCGGCAGGTAGCGGCGGATATCCAACGGGGCGCGGCGGCGGAAGATACGCTGTCGCCGGCCCCCGGGACCGATGGGGAAACCCAATGAAAATACTGACGCTGCGCCTGAAAAATATCAATGCGCTCAAGGGCGAGTGGAAAATTGATTTTACCGCCGACCCGTTCGATCGCGCCAGCCTGTTTGCCATCACCGGGCCCACCGGGGCCGGTAAAACCACCTTGCTGGACGCCATATGCCTGGCGCTGTATCACCGCACGCCGCGGCTGAAGGATTCACCCGGTCAGGAGCTGATGACCCGGTTGAGCGCCGAATCCCTGGCGGAGGTGGAGTTCGCGGTGAAAGGCGTCGGGTATCGCGCCTTCTGGAGCCAGCGGCGCGCGAAAAACAGTCCCGGGGGTAAACTGCAGAATATCAGGGTCGAGCTGGCGCGCCTGGACGACGGCGCGATCCTGGCGGATAAGATCGGCGAAAAGCTGCGCCTGACCACCGAACTGACCGGTCTGGATTTCGAGCGTTTTACCAAATCCGTCCTGCTGGCGCAGGGGGATTTTGCCGCCTTCTTAAACGCCGACGCCAAAAACCGCGCCGAACTGCTGGAGGAGCTGACCGGCACCGATATCTACGGTCGCATTTCCGCCGAAATCTTCGAGCGCCATAAAACGGTGCGGGGAGAGCTGGAAACGCTGCGCGCCCGCGCCGCCGCCATCGAACTGCTGAGCGCGCCTCAGCTGCGCGAACTTAACGACGAGCTGGTGCGGTTACGGGATGAGCAGACGCGCCTGAATGCCGAACAGCTGCAGGCGCAACGGCATCAGTCCTGGCTGGAGCGGCACCGGCAGTTGACAGACGCCCTGGCCCAGGCCCAGGCCCAGCGCCAGGCAACCACCACGGCGGCCCTGGAGGCGCGGGAACAGCTCGCCCTGCTGGCGCGGGCAGAACCGGCGGAAGCCCTGCGCCCTTTGCTCGACGAGCGACAGCGCGGCGCGCTGGCCCTGGAACGGGTGGAACAGGCCATCGCCAGCGGGCGCGCCGAGGAACAGCAAAACCAGCAGGCGCTGCAACCTCTGCGGGAGCAGGCCGACGCGGCCCGGCAGGCCTGGGAGGAACACGCCCGCCATCAGCTCGCGCAACAGCGGCTGATTGACGAGCAGATTGTGCCGCTGGACCAGAAAATTGCCGGGCTTGAGCAACTGGCCGGGCAGCAGGAACAGCAGCGGCTGGCGCAAACCGGCCAGCGGCAAAAGAGACTGGCGACGCTTGAGCAAAAGCAGCGTGAGCATCAACAGGCCGGACAGCAGGCGCGGCTTGCCGGGGAATATCTGCGCCAGCATGCCGCCTGCCGTCAGTGGGGCGAGCACCTGCCGCTCTGGCGCGAGCAATTTGCCCGGCGCCGGCGCGAGCAGCGCGACATCGACGAATTAATCCGCCAAAGCGCGGAAATAGCGCAGGAGCAACAGCGCCTTGATACCGCGCGCGCGGCGGAGCTCAGCGCGGCCGAATCCTGCCGGCTGCAGGTGGCGGCCCTGACGGCGCAGCTGGAGGCGCTGCAACGGCGGCGGGATCAACAGGAAGCACGGTCCCCGGTCGCCGCCCTGCGCGCCGAATGGCAGCAAAGCCAGCAGATGCGCGGCCGGCGCGCCCAGTTCACCTCCCTGCTGCCGCAGGTTGAGCGCGTCGCCCGTGATCTGGCGGCAAACCAGACGCGGGAAATCCAACTGCGGCAAGACGGCGCCGATATCAGCGCGGGCCTCGCCGGGCTGCGGCGCTCGCAGGCCGATAAAGCCGCGCTGCTGGCGGAAATCACCGAGCGCTACCGGCTGGAACAACATATCGTCTCGCTCGGCGAACTGCGCGGACAGCTGCATCCGGGCAATCCCTGCCCGCTGTGCGGCGCCACCGAGCACCCCGGCATAGGCTTGCACCAGGGCCTGCAGCCGGAACAGACCGACCGTCGCCGGCAGGACCTGCTGCCGGAGGTGGAAAAACTCAATGCCGCCGTGGTGGCGGCCCAGACCCGCCATGAGATGCTGCTCAATCAGCAGCGCCAGGCGGAGGAAGAACAAGCGCGACTGCGGCAGGAGCTGGCGACGCTCGAGGAACGCTGGCAACAGGCCGCCGCCGCGCTGGATGTCGCGCTGTCGCCCGCCGAACCCGCCGCCGTCGCCGCATGGCTGGCGCAACACGACGCGCGCGAACAGGCACTACACCAGCAGTTGGATGCATGGGAGCAGGACAACCAGCGCTGGCAGGCGGCCCGCGACGCCCTGGCGCAGGCCAATACCGAATGGCAACGTCTGGACTCGCGGCTGGCGCTGAACGCCCAGCGGCGCGAAGCCGTGGCCCAACGGCTGCAACAGGCACAGCATCGCTGCCGTGAACAACAGCACCAGGCCGACCAACTGGCGGCGCAAAATGCCCGGGCTCTTGCCCTGCTCGGCCTGGCCATGCCAGCGGATCCCGGCGTCGAGGCCTGGCTGGCCGAGCGCCAGGAGGAATGGCAGCGGTGGCAATACCACCAGCAGCGGGAACAGACGCTGAACAACGACCTTACCGTCCTGGACCGCGAAATGCGCGACCATCGGGAATCCCTGGCCGAACTGGACCAACAGCTGACCGCCCTCGGGCAGCAACAGCAGCAAACCGGCGACGCGCTGCGGCAGGCGTGGGAAGAGCGCGGCCGGCTGGCGGGCGATCGGAGCGTGGCGCAGCTGAGTGCCCAGCTGCGCGCACGCACGGAGGAGGTCGAACTGTCGCGCCGCCAGACCGAGCGGCAGTTGCAGCAGGCGCAGGAAAAATTGCATCTTCTGGCCGGCGATATCCGGGCACAGCAACGCCAGTTGCAAGAGTTTATCCAGCAAACGCAACGGGCGACGGAAACCCTGCTGGCGGCCATCGACGCCAGCCCCTACGGCACCCTGGCCGAACTGCAATCGGCCCTGTTGCCCCCAGAGGAACGGGACCGGCTGCGCGAACTGCGCGAGCAAATAAAAGAACGGCGGCAGCGCGCGGAAATGCTGCAGCAGCAGGCGGATCTGGCGCTGCGGCAACACCTGGACCAACGGCCGGCCACCCTGAGCGCCGATGCCGATCCGGCAGGCGTTGAGCGGACGTTGACCGATATCAAGACCTTGTTATGGGAACAGGCGCGGCTGCAGGGCAAAGTGCAGCAGCAGCTCGCAAGCCACCAGCAGCGCCAGCACGACCAGCAGGGCCTGCTGGCGGAAATCGCCGCCGGCGAAGGCCGCTATGCGGACTGGAGCTATCTTAATGAGCTTATCGGCTCCAAAGAGGGCGACAAGTTCCGCAAATTTGCCCAGGGCCTGACGCTTGAGCATCTGATCTACCTGGCGAACCAGCAGTTGTCGCGCCTGCACGGCCGCTATCAGCTACAGCGCAAACCCGAGGCGGAACTGGAGCTGGAAGTGGTGGATACCTGGCAGGCGGACGCGGTGCGCGATACCCGCACCCTGTCCGGCGGGGAAAGTTTCCTGGTAAGCCTGGCGCTGGCGCTGGCCCTGTCGGATCTGGTCAGCCATAAGACCCAGATTGATTCGCTATTTCTCGACGAAGGTTTCGGCACCCTGGACGCCCAAACGCTGGATATCGCCCTGGATGCGCTTGATTCGCTCAACGCCACCGGCAAGATGATTGGCGTCATCAGCCACGTGGACGCCATGAAAGAGCGGATTCCGGTGCAAATCAAGGTGAAAAAGGTTAACGGCCTGGGTTTTAGCCGGCTGGAGGCGCGCTTTGCGGTGCGCCCGGAATGATCCTGCGTTGACGGAATTGATCAAACAGCGCGTAGAACATCGTTTCGGTTTCGACGAATTCATGGAAACCGAAACGCCGGGCCTTGCCGCCGTCGGCAAACATATCGTAATCCCAGGAGAAAACGAAATCGGCAAACGGCCACCCCGCCACCGCCTGGTAATCTGGCGCCGATAAGCCATGTTCGCGCGCCAAATCACGCCAGATATCCGCTTTGTCCGCCATGATAGCGGTTAACGGCATTGGCAAGGGCGGAGCCGTCGCCAGACCGAAATAACCGGCAACTTTCGGCCATAGCTCGCTCCAGCGAAACAGATCGCCATTGTTGATGTTAAAGGCCTGATTGCCCGCGTTGGGTTCGGTGGCGGCCCATATCGTGGCCCGGGCGAGCAGCCCGGCATCGGTCATTTCCAGCAGGGCATGGTAAGCGCCCGGTTTGCCGGGAAAACGCAGCGGCACCCCCAGCGCCTTGCTGATCGAGGCGTAAACGGCAATGCTCAGGGCCAGGTTCATGGGTTTACCCAATGAAAAACCGCCCACCACGCCCGGCCTGATGGCCGACCAGGTCCAACGTTTATTCTGCTGGCGCCGCTCCAGGTAGTGCTGCTGGTCGACGTTGAATTCCGGCGGCATATGCCCGGCGTCGGTTTCCCGCGCCGGCGTCTTAAACGGGCCCAGGTGCGCGCCATAGACCTTGTAGCCCTGCATCAGGCTGATATGTTCCAGGCCTTGCGCCACCGGTTCGACGGCCTCGACGACGTTTTTCAGCATCATCAGGTTAGGGCCGACCAGCCCCGCCCAGTCTGGCGCATCCTGATAAGCGGCGTAAAAAATATGGGTGATGCCGGTCAGCGGCCGCAGCGCGCGGCGCGTCGCCTGCGCATCCAGCAAATCCACCTTCAGGTAACTGACCGCCGGGCGCCCGATGCCGCCCCGGCGCGACAGCCCGATCACCTGCCACCGCCGTGATTCCAGCTCCTCGATAAGCCTGCCGCCGATAATGCCGTTGGCCCCGACCACTAACGCAACCTTGGTATTTTGCATACTGCCCTCTTCGGTGAGTGACGATGCGATGACTATAATTGATTAGCTAAACCGTGATAATATGAGTAAAATTACTATCAGTTATAAGATAAAATAATTAATGGCTCGCTATGGATAAACTCACCGCGATGACGACCTTTGTGCGGGTGGCGGAGCTGGGCAGCCTTTCCGCGGCGGCACGCGACCTGGGCCTGACCCAGCCCGCAGTAAGCCAACAAATCGCCGGTCTGGAAAAACACCTGGGCACGTTGCTGTTATACCGTACCACCCGTTCTGTCACCCTGACCGAAAGCGGCAGCCGTTATTATCCGCAGGCAAAGCAGATCCTGATGGCGATGAGTGAAACGGAAGAGGCGCTGCGGGGATTGAACCAAGGTCTGGCGGGCCATTTGCGCATCCATGCGCCAACCGGCCTCGGTCAGCATTATATAACCCGGCTGGCGATAGATTTTCAGCAACGTCATCCCGACATCGTTATCGAACTGCTGCTCGACGATCGGGTGGCGGATGTGGTTAGCGAGGGTATCGATGTGGCGGTGCGGCTCGGGGATCTACGCACCGCCGGGACGGTGGCGCGCCGGCTGGGCACCCTCGCGCGCGTCCTGGTGGCGTCGCCTGGCTATCTCGCCCTCCAGGGCACGCCGCGCACGCCGGCGGAACTGGCCGGACATGCCTATATCCGCTATAGCGGCCGGGGCGACGGCGCCGGCCTGACGCTGATCGGCCCCAAGGGCGCGGAGATAATGACCGTTCACCCGGTATTCCTGGCCAATAATAGCATGGCGCTGATGCAGGCTATCGAGGCCGGCATTGGCATCGGCGGCGCCCAGCTACCGCTTATCCGGCAGCGGCTAACCGGCAAGACCCTGGTGCGGGTGTTGCCCGATTATCATTTTCCGCCGATGGCGGTGCATGCGGTTTATCCCGACACGCGCTTTATTCCCGCCAAGGTACGGGCATGGGTTGATTGTCTGGCCGCGGCCTGGGCTGGCATGGTGTAAACGCCCCGTTTGGGGCGTTTATGATTAAACCTTGCTGGCGGGCGTTCGTAAAGACGCCCTAAACGCGTCCTGATGCCTTCAGAAATGAAAACGATATGCCGTTCTCACTCCCCAGAGGCCGAACAGGGCGCTGACCACCAAGCCAACCAGCAGGGCAAGGAACGACCATAACGCCGAGGTGGCGATGGCCTTGGCAGCCGCGTCGGCCTTTTGTTTCGCCTGCTCTTTCATCTGCCGCAGCTCGCTTCTGGCGCTGTCGACATTATGTTCGAGTTCCTCCAGGCGCTGTTTCACTTCCATGGTCATGCGCTGCTTGCCGCGGATAACGCCGTCGGTGGCCTGGTTAATCTCTTCCGGCGTCATATTGGTATTGCGGGCTAATGCCTGATGAACGTCATCGCGTTTAATATCGACGGATATTTCATCGGCGCGTTGCTTCAGTTTGTCGGATAAGCGATCCATTTCAGCATCCATATTATCCGGTTGTTTCATTATCGCCGTGGCCGCCGCCTGCACATCCCGTTTGGTGGCCGCCAGCTCCCTGGCTAAATAATCCGGCCGCAGGGTTTCCACATTGCTGTTCTGTAATGCCGCCATTACGTTTTGCGGAGTCTTATCCCCCGTCAGGCCGGTATCCACGCCCATCTGCCCCATGGCGTCATCCAGCATATCCTTGATGCCGTCGTCGTCGGTCAGCGAGGACGCCATGCCGGAAATGGTGCTGCCGGTGGCCGAGGCAATCGAGCCGATGAGGTTGCCCGCCGCCCGCATTGCGCCGCCAACCACCATGCTGCTGATGATAATGGCGATAATCAGCGAGGTGGCCCACACCAGGAACCCATGGCTGATTCCCGCCGTACCCGCCAGGCGTCCGGCAACAAATCCGCCCACCGCCAGGCTAATAAGTATTGAAACAAAAGACCAGACGGTAATAGCGGTGCCGACCCCTTCCGCCGGTTGTGCGGAATAAGGATCCACCATGGTAAAACCCAATCCCGCCCCCAATACGGAATGTAATACGGATAAAGCCAAAACGGTAATTACCCCGCCAATAATAGCGCCCCAGGATATTAACCTGCGTTTTGCGTTTATAGTACGCGTTTCCATAGACCATCTCCTGAATATTCACCCCTGTAGCAATAGGCTACGCAATTAACTTAGTTTATGTTTTCGCTATTTCAAGAATACCTAACACTGGAATTTAATATTTATTAGATGATATATGAATTATATTTTCATAAAATGAAGCCAAAACCAGAAAAATCTTTGCCGATTTTAGCGCTGGTATGCGCTATCATGCGCGCTGCGTTTGATCAACTCGCGCGCTTACCGGCGTGCCAGGTCAGGGATTTAACATTATGTTTTGGTTCAAGAATATCATGATTTACCGCCTGAACCGCGATATTACGCTGTCGGCGGAAGAGATGGAAAGACAGTTGGCGGGGTCATCATTTACCCCCTGCGCTAGCCAGGATATGGCAAAATCGGGCTGGGTATCCCCCTTGGGCGACAAAAGCGACGCCTTGACCCATGCGGTCAATGACCAAATACTGATTTGCGTGCGCAAAGAAGAAAAAATACTGCCCTCCTCGGTGGTTAAGCAGGAGCTGAACGGCAAGATCGACAAACTGGAAACCGAGCAAAGCCGTAAGCTGCGCAAAACGGAAAAAGACGCGCTGAAGGATGAAGTATTATTCAGCCTGATGCCGCGCGCCTTCAGCCGTTTCAGCCAAACCTTTATCTGGCTGGACACCGTTAAGGGCCTGGTGATCGTCGACGCCGCCAGCGCCAAAAAAGCCGAAGACGCCCTGGCGTTGCTGCGTAAATCCCTCGGTTCGCTGCCGGTGGTGCCCCTCACCCTCGAAAACCCCATCGAGCTGACCCTGACGCAATGGGTGCGCGGCGGCGAACCCCCCGCCGGGTTCGTGGTTCAGGATGAGGCTGAACTCAAGGCCCTGCTGGAGGACGGCGGCATCATTCGCTGCAAAAAACAGGATCTGGCCAGCGACGAGATTGCCGCCCATATCGAGGCGGGCAAAGTGGTGACCAAACTGGCGCTGGATTGGCAGGAACGGGTACAGTTTATCCTGGCCGATGACGGCACGCTCAAACGCCTGAAGTTTTCGGATACGCTGCGCGAGCAGAACGACGATATCGATCGCGAAGATTTTGCCCAGCGCTTTGACGCGGATTTTATCCTGATGACCAGCGAGCTGGCGGGACTCATAGCACAATTGATCGAGGTCCTGGGCGGCGAGGCCCAGCGCTAGCCAACCCGCGCATAAACGTGAAGCGGACATGACGGGCCTTGCCAATCATGTCCGCTGGCACGATTTTATCATCAAACCCGGGCGCCACACGGGGCGCCGTTTGCCGGATTATTTGCTCAGGTATTTACACAAATAAGCGCTGGCTTCCGCCACCTGCACAATAAATTCGCTCTGTGCCGGAACAAAGAACTTTTCGCCGGGCATAAACACCTGCCAATCGTGTGAACCCGGTAACAACGCCCGCAACGCGCCGTTAATGACGGTCATTTCCTCGGGCTGTGCCGTGGTGAATGTGTATTCGCCGGTTTCCATCACGCCGACGCTGGCGCGACCGATGCTTGAGGAATCAAAACCAATGGACTTCACTTTCCCGGCAAAATACTCATTTACATTCAGCATGGATCCATTCCTTTCGATAATAGTTTCAGTCATTCATAGTAAAAGGCGAATCCCGGATTTGTCACGCCTTATTACCGAGAAATGCCGTCGGGCAGGCAGAAAAATACCGAATGCAAACCCAGGATCTATTAACCAGCGGGAAAAAGAATATTCACTGCGGATATCGGTATAAAAAGTAACCGGACCGCAACGCGGCCCGGCGGGGTAATCATCAGGTCTTGTCTTCACCCTGGTAACGCTCTTTTGCGTCCAGCGCTTCCTGTTCGGTATCATGCTCGCTGATAAGCGTATCGGGCTTGGGGTGGTCCGCCCGCAGCTCAAATACCGGTTTGCTTTTGCCCGGCAGCCCCTTCTCTTTCTTGACGATATGGGCTTCACGGGGGTAAGGGGGTTTACTCGCCATAATCACTTCCTTATTTTATGATTTGGTCGGGTAAGTATAGGCTAATCCACGGGATTGTGCTTTCCGTGCGCGGCGCCAGGCACGGGTAACGGCTTAGCCGGCGGCACAGGGATGAAGCTGTCGCAGTATCGCCGACACCACCCTTTCCGGCGACGCCGAGGCGTCCAGCACATGATGCGCCGCATCCTGGTATAACGCTTCCCTGGCCAGCAGGACCTCGGCAATTTCCTCGGCAATCGGCCGGCCGGTCAGGCTGGGGCGCTGATCTTCCTCGGGAAACGCCTCCAGGCGCCGCGCCAGTACGCCGGCCGGGGCATGCAGGTAGATGACCGTGCCGCTGGCGCGCATAAAACGGCGATTGGCCTCCGCCAGTACAATGCCGCCGCCGGTGGCTATTACCTTGCGACCGCCGGCAACCGCCCGCAGCATCTCGCTCTCTTTCGCCCGGAATCCCGCCCAGCCCTCACTCTCCACGATCTGAGCCACGCTGCGCCCGGTGGCGCGCAGCAGCATCTGGTCGGTATCGGTAAACTCATATCCCAGCGTCAAGGCCAACGCCTGGCCTACCGTGGTCTTACCGCATCCCCTCGCACCAACCATATAAATGGGCTGTGTCATTAACTGCATATCCTTTTTTCCACGACCTTTTCAGTCCAGCTGCGCATCATATCATTGACTTCGCACAGGCACTAACCGGCGAATAGCCCTTTGGCAAAAAGTCGCGGACATGCCCATACGACGCGATACCAACGTCGTTCAGTGGGCATTAAATAACATATTAAATGTGCGGTTGTCCCTGATTTCGGCCTCGGCTGGCAAAAAAAGATATCCGGTCAACGCCGGCGCGATAGGGTAAAAAGCGGGAGAACGGCCGAAGGATGCCGTCATGCCATGCGGCGTCATACGGCGGCGACGGCCCTTCGGGGTGCGGGGTCAGCCGTTCGGTTCGACGACGTCCGCCACGGTGCGCCGCGCATCGGCAAGCGTCAGTTTTTTGCCCATCTTGATAAGCAACGTGCCCGTGGTGCGCATACGCCCGGTGCCGACTACCGCCACCAGTTCGTCCGCCAGCGCGTACAGCGCCACGAAATCGTCTTTATCGGGCGAACCGATAATATCGATGGTATCCCATTTTTCGGCATGACCAAGATACTCATAGCGCACGCCATAATGCTGGGTCCAGAAAAACGGCACTGAGTCGTAGGTTTCCTGATGGCCCGCCATAACGCCCGCGGCCACGCGACCGTGCTGCTGGGCCACGCGCCAATGTTCGATCCGGGTCGGTTTGCCCTTAAGCGGAAAGGTGGCGATATCGCCGACGGCGAAGATATCCTTGCCCGCCGACATGGAGGCGTCCACGCTCAGGCTACCGTCTTTATCCAGCGGCAAATCGTGGATAAAACCGGTCGCCGGCACCACGCCGGTGGCCAGCAATACCCGATCCGCCGCGATGCGTTTGCCGTCTTCAAGCACCACCGCCTCCACCTGGCGGTCGCCGGCAAACTCCGCGGGCAAGCCCTCAATAAACTTCACGCCTTTTTGCTCATGGCGGCGGCGAAAGAAGGTCGCGAGTTCTGTGCCAAACTGCTTCTCGAAGGGCAGCGGATGTTCCGCGATGACGGTGACGTCCACCTCCTGTTTACGAAAAGCCGCGGCGACCTCCATGCCGATAAAACTGTTGCCGATAATCACCAGCCGTTTTTTTTTCTCGACGGTATCGACCAGCGCGGCGGCCTGTTCCCAACTCCTGAGGACCTGGACGCCGAACAGCGCCTTGCCCGGCAGGTCGGGCCGCTGCGGAATGCCGCCGGTGGACAGCAAGAGCTTGCGATAAGTAATGACCTGCCCGTCTTCCAGCCGCAGCTGATGTCTGCCGGTATCCAGCTCCTCGACATTACCGTTGATACGCTCGATTTTTTGCTGCTGATAATAATCATCATCCAGCAGCGACGGCACCTCGTCGATATCCATATCGCCCTGGGGCACAAACTTGGACAACGTGGTGCGATCGTAAGGCGCCTGTTTTTCCCGCTCGATAACGATCAGGCGGCCTTGATAGCCTTTTTCACGCAGCGCCTTGATGGCGGCGCTGCCGCCGGCGCCCACCCCCAACACCACCAGCGCATCCTGGGTCGTCACCTCATCCAGGGGACCATTTCCCGGTTCAGCGTTCGGATCGACCCACAGCTTGCCCTGTTCTATCTTGACCGGATAACGCTTCAGGTCGCGCAGGGAGGGAGGCTCGCACAGCGCGCCTTCCTCAATGGTAAATACCGATTTATGCCAGGGACAAATAAGCTTTCCTTCGCAAAGTGCGCCTTTTTCCAGCGGCGCGCCGGAGTGGGGACAGGTGCCTTCAAGGGCAAAAACCCGATCTCCTTTTTTTATCAGCACAATATCGGTATCGCCGATGCTGACTTTTTTGGGTTCCATTTCCGACAACGCGGTTAACGACATCACTTCTTTATAGGCCACGATAGGCTCCTTCTTTGGTAAAAACCCTACAGTCTGGAGTACTAAAGTTAAGCCTAGCAGCTAAACGCCGGGAGTGAAGTCCAGCGGGACGCGATGAAGGAAGCGGACAGGCGGAACGCCGCCGTGCAGGATTATCGTCTAATCGTTGCTAAACAGATCGCGCAGCCAGGTAATGAATTTTTTCAGCACCTGGCCCAGGCTGGAAACGTCATGCCCAGCGCCGCGCCGCCTGATATGCGCCATTTTTTTGCCACGGACGGCGTCGGCTTCCGGCCAGGTATGGCGCGGGTCGTTCCCCTGGATGGATAACCTGCCATAGCCGGCATTGGATTCGCCGTTGCGTTTTATCATGTTTATTCCTTTTTTTCCCTGGCAAGGGAATAGTCCTGCGGTATATATTCCCGGCAACAACCGGCCATGGATAATGATTTCCATTATTTTTCCATTACGCCGAAATAATGAATTAATGATTAAAGCGTTATTTGATTAATAATACTTTCAAAAAAAGCCGAAAGTCCGCGACCAGGCGGACTTTCGGCCTTCAATAAACGGTTACCGTTATCAGGACTGCATTTATTTACCCGTGGCCTGATGCAGCTGCAGCCGCATTTTTTCGCCCGGCTGGTGCAGTGTCAGGGAAATGATTAACGAGGCCACCAGCAGCACCAGGATCAGTTGGAAGGTGACGATAAAACCACCGAACAGCGAAGCCACGATCGAGCCGATAATACTGCCGATGCCGAAACCCAGGTAAATCACGCCGTAGTTTTTGGTCAGGTTATTCAGGCCGAAGAAATCACTGACCAGCGACGGATAAACCGTGATGGTGCCGCCGAAGCTAAAGGCCACGCAGGCTATGGACATAAAAAACAAGGCCGGGCTGAGATGCACGAATAACAGTGACCCCATGCCGATAAGCGAAATCACCTGCGCCAGCGAAATGACCCGGATACGTGACATGCGGTCCGACAGCACCCCGAGCACCAGGCGCCCGCTAAGATTCGCCACCGCGATAATCGTTACGGCGTTGGCCGCCACCGCCGGGGTTAAATGCACCAGGCTCTCGCCAATATCCTTCGCCACGCCGATAACATACAGTCCGCTCATGCAGGCGGTTAAAAACATCATCGCCAACAGCCAGTACTGCGGGATCCGTACGCACTGCGCCAGTGAGAAATCCCGTGCGGCCCGGGTCTTTTTCACCGCCTGCTGCGGCGCGTCCTTCATCAGCAGTCCGCCGGCGATCGTCATTAACATGGCAATCAGCCCCCACAGCATAAAGGTGGTTCCCAGGCTGTAGTGGGCCAGCAGTTGGCTGTTGATGTATTTAAACCCCAGGCTGCCCAACCCGTAGGCGCCGATGGCGCAGGCGGAAATCACGCCTTTACGTTCCGGAAACCATTTTACGCAATTGGACAGCGTCATCAGGTAACCGATGCCGTCGGCGAAACCCACCAGCAGGCCGGCGCAGATCCATAACATCGTCAGGTTGCTGGCATAGGCGGTCAGGCAGAACCCCACGCCCAGCAATACTCCTGCGCCGAGCGTGACGTTACGCACGCCAAAACGGTCCTGGAATTTGCCGGCCACCGAAGAGGCCACCGCCAACGCCAGGCTCAGCAGTCCAAACGCAAAGGCCACCTGGCTGATAGGCTGATGCAGCTTATCGGCCAACGGACCGTTGAACAGGCTCCAGGTATACACTGAACCCAAGGCGAATTGGGTCACAATGGTCCCGAACAGGGTAAGCCACCGAAGGTGGTTAGCATTTTGCGTCTTCATTATCTGCCTCGCATTAACAATTCTTTTAGAATCGATGCCCGTAAAGCGGGTTAACTGGCCTTACTATAAAGGCGAAGCCGGGGGGGCGGCGCGAATGCGGAATGAGATACCATTAAACAGGAATGAAATGCATCGGTTGAGGTATGAACGGCATAATAAGCATTAACGGTAGGCGAGAGCGGCGGAATTATGATATTTTTCGGTTACGCAAAGTAGACAATTATTAATAGCCGCCGTCAATAGCAACCCATTATTTAACAAATTTTACCTGGCGGTAAATTTAAACCAGCGACGGCTACCAAAAAATATAAAAATATTTTGCGCACTACCGTCACGCTTCCCCGTTCCGCTCGTCCAGGGTGTCGTAATGTTGCCGATCGCGGTGGTAATAGCTCACCCCGATGCGGATAATATCGCGCCCCTGCGACCTGCGGTGCCGGTTAGTGTCGCGCAGGGAATAAATGCACCCGCAGTACTCCTGCTGGTAGAACTGCTCGCGTTTGCTGATATCGATCATGCGCGACGAGCCGCCCTGCTTACGCCAGTTATAATCCCAATAGGTCATGCCGGGATAATGGCCGGCGGCGCGCAGGCCGCAGTTATTGATCTGCTGCATGTTCTTCCAGCGGGAAATCCCCAGCGAGCTGGAGATAACGTTAAAGCCATGTTCATGGGCATAAAGCGCGGTGCGTTCAAAACGCATATCAAAACACATGGTGCAGCGGATGCCCCGTTCCGGTTCCTGCTCCATGCCCTTCGCCCGCGCGAACCAGTTGTCGGTATCGTAATCGGCATCAATAAAGGGCACCCGGTGCTGGTCGGCGAAGCGAATGTTTTCCTCTTTGCGGATCTGGTATTCGCGCCGGGGATGGATATTGGGATTATAAAAAAAGATCGCATAGTCGATGCCGGAAGCGCTGAGCGCTTCCATGACCTCACCTGAGCAGGGCGCGCAGCAAGAATGCAGCAGCAGTTTATCGGCCCCCTGCGGGAGTTCAAGTACAGGTCGGATGAATTCTGCCATGGGCGCTTTCTCTACGGCTAGATAAAGGGTCTGGCCGGCAAATATAGCATAAACCCGAGGCGGGATGGCAGCGCGAGGCTTAACGGGGATAGACAAACGTGCCGGCGGGCATGATGGGCAAGATATCCATCACCCCCGCTTCAAGCTTATATGCACGGTTGTCTGCGGCCGGAAGCCGCCATCAACGGCTCAGCCTATCCGTCAGGCCAGGCGGATCAGCTCATAGGGAATAAAACGTTCCGGTTTGCCTTTCAGTTCCACACAGTTGGCGCGTTCGGCTTTCGCTGCGGGCAGGCCTTCCGCGTGGATAGCCTGCGCGACGGAAAGTTCGCCGGTAGCGGCGATCATCACTTTCTGACCCGCGATGATTGCATTCCTATTCCTGTCATAAACCTGAATCATATTTCCTCCAATGGTTATCTATGATGAAACTATGGAAAGCATAGCGCCGGGAAAATCAAATAAAGTTGAGTTATATCAAATAAATTTTATTGCACCCTTTCCACACGGCGAAAACAGTGGAAAAAATCCTTACCAGCCATCCGGACGTCCATGACATTACCCATTGTGCGTCTGGTAACACATTTCTAATAACCTTTACGCGCGGCTCCTTTATGATTGATGATTATCAAGCTAGATTTAAAGCTATATCCAACGAAAATGCAGACCGCTGCAAACGTGAACAAGGTTAAAAGGTCATCGCCATGCAATCAGAAGAGCAACGTATTATCGAGGGTCTGTTCCAGCGCCTGAAACAGGCAGAGCAGCAAGCCGGGCCTCGTGATGCCGCGGCGGACAGGCAAATCCAGGAGTTTATCCGGCAGCAGCCGGCCGCCCCCTACTATATGGCGCAGTCGATATTGATCCAGGAAGCCGCGCTTAAGCGCCTCCATCACCAGGTGCAACAGCAGGAAGCCGAACTTACCGAACTGAAAAACGCGCCGCCGCCCAGCAGCGGTGGATTTCTCAGCAATCTGTTCGGTGGCGGGGCCGCCAAGGCGGCACGGCCGCAGCCCTCTTCCGCCTGGAATAACCAGCCGCCGCCGCCCGCGGCCGGTTACGGCGGCCAGAGCGCGCCGCCGCCCGGTTACAACGGTTATGCCCAGGGGTATAACCAGCCGCAGGCGGCGCCGCGCGGCGGTGGTTTTTTAGCCGGCGCGCTGCAAACCGCCGCCGGGGTCGCGGGAGGGATGGTGTTGGGCAATATGCTGACCGGCATGTTTCATAACAGTCAACCGGAGGAGATAGTGAATGTTATCGACCAGCCGATGGACGCCGCCACCGATCCCCTGACCAACCAGGATTTCCAAAGCGACAATCTCGATACGTTTAATGATGTCTCGGGCAGCCATTTTCCAGAGGGCGGCGATGATTACCTGGCCGACAACGATTATGGCAATAATGTCGATAACGGTTTTGGCGCGGATGACAGCTTTGGCGCCGATGATGACTTCAGCGACGATGATAATTTTGTCTGATATCCGCTAATAAGGCGCACCGGCGGTGCGGTGCTCAACGTCACGGGCGATTATCTCGGCAATAATGGTAATCTGAATTTCAATGCGCATTTAAGCGGCGACGCGTCCGATACCGAAAGGCTGACTGTCGGCGCCGACACCCTATCTAACGCCGGCCGGGACCTGCGTTCGGGCATGACCCCTTATATTGATCCCATCACGGGCGCGCAATAATCCACCGGCCTATGGATGATTAATGAAGGCGGTCATAACCGCTCCCGTGATGACAGCGGCCAGTTGCGGACCCAAAGCAATCGCTACGTATTACAGCTGGGCGGCGACATCGGCCGGTGGAGCAGCAACAGCCTGGACAGTTTACAACTGGGCGTCATGGCCGGTTATGGTAACGCCCGCAACAATACCGATTCACAAGTTTCAGGCTACAGTTCAAAAGGCTCTGTAGACAGATATAGCGTAGGGTTATAGGGTACCTGGATGGGCGTCCAGGCCGACGACCATACCGAAGCGAACGGTACCCGCGTAACCGGCGACGGCGACGGCAATATCCAGACCCGCGTGGGGGTTAAAACCTATATGAATACCTACGGCGAGCGGGATAAAGAGAAGAATCACACCTTACAGCCCTATGTCGAGGCAAACTGGATCCATAATAGCGACGATTTCGGCGCCATTCTGGACGGCGTCAGCATCAAGCAAGACGGCGCGGCCAACATTGGCCAACTTTGACTGGGCGTAGACGGGCAAATTAATAAAAATGTCAATCTCTGGGGCAGCGTCGTCCAGCAGGTGGGTAATAAAGGCTATAGCGACACCGGGGGCATGATAGGGGTCAAGTACCTGTTCTGACATCAAGTCCCGCTAACACCGCCCCATCTGACGTGTTGCAAGAAGAGCGTGCCGATGGGGTCGGAGCGGGCATGGGCCCGCCCGAGCGCCCCACGGCGCGGTAGGCCCGCTAACGCCGGGCCGTTTAATGACTATTTGCCGCGGCCCTTAATCACCTGTTCGGCCACCGCTTTCGGCGCTTCCGAATAGTGCTTAAACTCCATGGTATAGGTGGCGCGCCCCTGCGACATGGAACGCAGCGTGGTGGAATAACCGAACATTTCCGCCAGCGGCACCTCCGCGCGGATAAGCTTGCTGCCGAGAATATCCTCCATCCCCTGCACCATGCCGCGCCGCGAGGACAGATCGCCCATCACGTTGCCCATGAAATCTTCCGGCGTTTCCACTTCCACCGCCATCATCGGCTCCAGCAGGATTGGCTGCGCCTGGCGCATCCCGTCCTTGAACGCCATCGACGCCGCCATGCGAAACGCATTTTCGTTGGAGTCGACTTCATGATAGGAACCGAAGAACAGCGTCGCCTTGACGTCGACCACCGGATAGCCGCCCAATACGCCGGACGTCAGCGTATCCTGGATGCCCTTGTCGATAGAGGAAATATACTCGCGCGGCACCACCCCGCCTTTAATGGCGTCGACAAACTCATACCCTTTACCGGCCGGCTGCGGTTCGATTTTCAGCACCACGTGCCCATACTGCCCGCGGCCGCCGGTCTGCTTAACGTATTTGCCTTCCACTTCTTCCACGGTTTTTTTAATGGTTTCCCGATAGGCCACCTGGGGTTTACCCACCGAAACCGCCACGCCGAACTCGCGGCGCATGCGCTCCATCAGGATTTCCAGATGCAGCTCGCCCATCCCGGAGATAATGGTCTGGCCGGATTCATCATCGGTCTTGACCCGAAACGACGGATCCTCCTGCATCAAGCGACCCAGCGCAATACCCATTTTTTCCTGGTCGACCTTGGTCTTGGGTTCGATGGCCTGGGAAATCACCGGATCGGGGAATAC
The DNA here is from genome assembly GCF_010131535.1 of Acerihabitans arboris. Taxonomy (GTDB): domain Bacteria; phylum Pseudomonadota; class Gammaproteobacteria; order Enterobacterales; family Enterobacteriaceae; genus Acerihabitans; species Acerihabitans arboris. The sequence goes on along the minus strand of NZ_WUBS01000015.1, from coordinate 55,009 downwards.
CATCCGTTCGAGGATAATCGGATGGTCCGGATCGCATAGGGTATCGCCGGTGGTGACATCTTTCATGCCCACCGTGGCGGCGATATCGCCGGCATGGACTTCCTTAATGTCTTTACGTTCATTGGCATGCATTTGCAGCAAACGGCCCAGACGCTCTTTTTTTCCCTTCACCGGATTGTAAACCGAGTCACCGGTGGCAATAACGCCGGAGTACACCCGGAAAAAGATCAACTGGCCGACAAAGGGGTCGGTCATGATCTTAAACGCCAGGGCGGAGAAAGGCTCGGTATCGCTGGAATGGCGCTCCGCTTCCTTATCATCCTCGTCATGTCCAGTAATGGCCGGCACGTCGATAGGCGACGGCAAATAATCCACCACCGCGTCCAGCAGCGCCTGGACGCCTTTGTTTTTGAACGCGCTGCCGCACAACATCGGCACTATTTCATTGGCGATGGTGCGTTTGCGGATGGCGCCCTTGATCTCGTCTTCGGTCAGCGTTTCGCCGTTAAGGTATTTATCGAGCAGCTCTTCGCTGGCTTCGGCCGCGGCTTCCATCATATGGTTGCGCCATTCCTGGGCCGGGGCCAGCAGGTCTTCCGGGATATCCTGATAGGTGAATTTGACCCCCTGGGTAGAATCGTCCCAGACGATGATTTTCATTTTCACCAGGTCGACCACGCCCTGGAAACCCTCTTCCGCGCCCACCGGAATCTGGATCGGCACGGCCACGCCTTTCAGGCGTTTGGCAATCTGGGTCTGTACCCGGAAGAAATCGGCGCCGGTGCGGTCCATTTTGTTGACGAACGCAATGCGCGGCACCTTATACTTATTGGCCTGGCGCCAGACGGTTTCCGACTGCGGCTGCACCCCGCCCACCGAGTCATAGACCATTACCGCGCCGTCGAGCACCCGCATCGACCGTTCGACCTCGATGGTGAAATCCACGTGTCCGGGGGTATCGATAATATTGATATGATGTTCCGGGTAATTGCCGGCCATCCCTTTCCAGAAGGTTGTCGTGGCAGCTGAGGTAATGGTAATCCCACGCTCCTGCTCCTGCTCCATCCAATCCATCGTTGCGGCGCCATCATGTACTTCACCGATTTTATGGCTGACGCCGGTATAAAATAAAATACGCTCGGTGGTGGTGGTCTTGCCGGCATCTATATGCGCGCTGATGCCGATGTTGCGATATCGCTCTATGGGAGTTTTACGGACCATACAATTACCTTAAATGCCCTACAGGACAAATCCTACTGTGAAACACTCCCCTCCGGCCTATGGCGGCGGGGCATATGTAATAAAAAGTCTTATTAACGCGATCCCAGGCTATCCGGCAATGTTGCGTAAAAATGCCGGTGCGCTTTGCCAGAATGCTCCTTTTGCGCACTGTCTTCAACGTCCGCCGGCGGCTTTATTGATTACGCTGTCAACGTCACCGGCCGGCGCACGGTCGCGCCGCCGTTGACATTCCCTCCCGCCTAACGGCATACGCCAAAACCGCGCATGCCGAGATGGAAATGATTGGCATGGGCGGCGTTGTAATCGGGGCCGAGCGAATTGCCGAAAAAATCACAGCTTTGGCCGAACACCGCGTGAAGATAACGGGCCGCCGGATCCTCCCGCCGCCATTGTTGCAGCACCGGAATACGCCGTCCGTCCGCGAGGGTGAAGCCGGCGACATCCAGCGCGTCGGCCTCGGCATGTTCGCTCAGACGCCCTGCGCGACGATGATAGATGTTACGACAGGCATAACTGCCGAGATGATCAATCCGAGCTAAAGGGGAAGCCAAACTGGCCGCCGCCAGGGGCGCGGCCGCCTGGCCGACAAACATGGCGCTGCTTAACGCCAGCGGGCAACTGGCCAGGAAACTTGAACTGAGTGTCACCGGGCCGAAGCCGCGTATCCTGACGGGGGAAGATAGCGGACAGGGACCGGCGGCATCGGGCAGCGCGACAAAAGAGATGCGCCCGGCAGCGGAAGCCCGATCGAGCGCCGCCAGACAGGCTGCCGGGTCGGCGGCCAGCCGTTTGAGCTTGTAGCGGGTGACAAAGGTAGGCGGATCGTCAACCGACAGCGGGGCAAAGGGATCGTAGCCGGGCGGCAGCCGGGGGCGGATGCGGGGCGCCAGCACCGTTAACAGCAGAACCAGGACCAGCAGGCAGGCCAGCAATCGCACCTCTCCCTCTCTCCTTTGTTACTTTAACCGGCCGAACGCCGCCTTTTGTTAACTCAGTATAGACAGTGAAACGCATTGCCGGCGGAAACATACCGCGTCGCCTACCTGCCACGGCCGTAATCAAGTTATTTCCACATAATATGGTTAGATAATTTTAGACGTGGTTGCACTGATGTTTATCTGGACTGGCTATGATTAAAGCGAAGGCGAAAGGCCGTTTTTCGTAATCGGACCCATCCATAAATGAGCTGTTTGATTTGCTGTGAAGTCCTTGCCCGCCCCTCTGTGCGGGCTTTTTTTTGCCCTGCCGGCAGGCAGGTACCGGACGAAATCATCGTTATTACCGCTCTTATTGAACATATGCTGAGCTATCGCCCGGCGGGAGGTAAAAATTGTCGGTTTTAGTGTTTACGGATCCGCTATTTAGGTCCATACTTGCGTCGGTTTCATGTAGCAATGAGCTAGACTTTACGCCTCGAACTTCGGTTCGGGGCATCCTACCAAGATATACTTCGCTCTTCCGTTGCGTATTATCGCGTTAATTCCTCGACAAGCTATCGCCACTCTCGTTAAATGAATGCTCGCCCGGCCTCGGACGTCACAGCCATAGCCTGCGAACGGGCAACCGTACGCTCTTCTCGCCGTGATAATCCCTACAGGGCCGGGACGTCCCGCCAGTGCGCCGGCAGCAAGGCGGGCCAGCATAACCGCTGCGGCGGGTTGACCCAGCCCCGCGCAAGCAGCCGCGCCCTCAGGCCCTGCCAGAAAGTCTCGACATCATCGCGATTGATACCGCACATCGGTAGTGAAATCGGCATGGACCGGTCCGGACGCCTCGGAAAGTCGTCGGTCGGTCAACGATGACGGATGCACCTCGACCTCAGCAGGCCTGAAGGCGTACTCCCCCAGCCATTCAGCGTATCCCCGCACCACGAATCCCCCGGCGCGCCGCTGATATGCGTCGCGATCGGCCAGATAGACCCGGCGCAAGACGTACCAGGGCACGGTGGGCAAATCATGATGAACTAAATGATAGTTCAGATTAAGGAAAAGCAGCCGCCAGGGCCAGGCCGCCTCATTGATAACGGAGCGGGCCTCAGGCTCACGGGCGGCGCGATGCTCCATAAAGGAACGTATTTTGGTCATCGCCAGAGCCGGGTAGCTTATGGCCAGCAGGAAATATCCCACCGACAGCCCCGATAACGCCACCCAGTACAGCAAGGCCGCCAGCAGCGCGCCATGGGTCAGCCACATACCGATTGCGCGGCGATCGCCGCCGGCCACGGAGAACGCCATGCCGCGCAAAGCGCGGTAAATGTCCAGCGCCGGCCCTATCAGCAACCGTCCGGCAAAGGTATTGTGCCACCGCGCCAGGCGCCGACGCAGCGGCGAAAATCCCCGCCAGCGTTCAGCGCTGAAATAATAGCCTTCGGGGTCTTCGTCCGGATCGGTCAGGCGATCGTCGCGGTGATGGCGCAAGTGCGAGTCGCGATACAACCCGTAGGGATACCATACCGCCAACGGCGGCAGCCCGAACAGCCGGTTCAGCCACGGCAGGCGCGTCGGATGACCGTGAATCAGCTCATGCTGTAACGACATATACCAGGTGGTAAACCAGATCAGCAACGGCGTGCCGATCCAGGGTCCCAACGCCGTCCAATAGCCCACGGTGGCGAACCACCCGGCATATATGAACAATATCAGCCCCCAGGTGGGCAGTTCCCACCGCCACAGCCGGGTGGAGGCAAGTTGCTTGATGCGCGCGCGCTGCCCGTCGTGCAGATATTGGGCGCTTTTCCGGTCAGGCATTGGCATGGCGTATTCCCCGGCTGTTTTTTCGCCAGTATTCATCACGCCGGCGGGACAACAAAGGAATTAAAACGGCATTAAAAGGTTATAAATGATATAAGCGCCCCCCCTCGCCGCCGCCATGAACTGGAGATATTAACGGAGATTTGATCATGGCAAGTTATAACATTCGTGTTAATGCAAAAACCGCATAAGTAAATATATTATTTATATAACAATAGGTTACAAAACAGATGTTTTTTATAACGCTATAAGGAAATTGGCCGCATCGGCTATGATGTCGACGGCGGTGAAATTATCAATCGCGCCCGGTTTCAGTATTTATTGTCTCCCGGGGCGTAAACCTCTTAAAGGAAGTCATTCGATGCAAATAAAACTATTGCCATTGGTTATCCTGGCGTCGCTGACCGGCGGCGCCCTGGCGGCAACCCCGCCCGGTATGCTGGTGGTAGCGCAATCCCTGGATGACATCGTGAGTCTCGATCCGGCGGAAAGCAATGAATTGTCCAGTATTCAAACCATACCCAGCCTTTATCAACGCCTGGTGCAGGCCAATCGCGACAATCCGGCCAACGTCATGCCGGTGCTGGCCGCCGGTTGGCAAGGCGACGCGGCGGCCAAGACCCTGACGGTAAAGCTGCGCCCCGGGGCGACTTTTGCGTCCGGCAATCCGGTGACCGCCGATGACGTGATCTTTTCCTACACCCGCGCGGTGAAAATGAATAAATCACCGGCGTTTATCCTTAACGTGCTCGGCTGGCAGCCGGAAAACATAACCGCGCGATTAAAAAAAATCGATGATGAGACCGTGCAGCTCAGCTGGACTGCCGACGTCAGCCCGGCGGTGGCGTTGAATATCCTGTCGACGCCCATTGCGTCCATCGTCGACAGCCGCACCGTGGCGGCTAACGTCAAGGGCGATGACTTTGGCAACGCCTGGCTGAGGATGCACTCCGCGGGCAGCGGTCCGTTTACCATGCGGGTATACCAGCCGCATCAGGCGATAGTACTGGATGCCAATCCGCGGGCGAAGGACGATCGGCCGCTGCTAAAAACCATTATCATCAAAAATGTGCCCGATCCCAGCTCCCGCCGCCTGCTGATACAGCAAGGCGACGCCGATGTCGCCCGCGACCTTGGTCCGGACCAGACCGCGGCGCTCGGCGGCGAGCCCGGCGTAAAAGTGCTGTCCATCCCGTCGGCGGAACAGAATTACCTGGTGTTTAATACCGGCAATACCGCCAATCCGCTGTTAAACAACCCGGCGTTTTGGCAAGCGGCCCGCTATCTGGTGGATTACCAGGGCATTACCCGGGATCTGCTGAAAAACCAATACTTCGTTCATCAAAGTTTCCTGCCGGTGGGGCTGCCCGGAGCGCTGGAGGATAATCCCTTTACCTTCGATCCCGCCCGCGCCAAGGCCATCCTGGCCAAGGCCGGCATCAGCAACGCCGCCCTGACGCTTGACGTCGAGAATAAATCGCCCTTTATCACCATCGCGCAATCGCTGCAGGCCAGCTTTGCCCAGGGCGGAGTGAAGCTGGAACTGCTGCCGGCCGCCGGCAGCCAGGTCTACGCGCGGGTTCGCGCCCGACAGCATCAGGCGGCGATTCGCCTGTGGATCCCGGATTACTTCGATGCCCATTCCAACGCCAGCGCTTTTGCCTATAACGACGGTAAATCCAGCACGGTGGCGGGCCTGAACGGCTGGCAAATCCCGGGCTTAAACCAGCGAACCCTGGCGGCGGTGGCGCAGGCCGATCCCGCCAAACGCCGCGACCTGTATCGCGATATGCAACAAGAACTATTGCGCAATTCGCCTTATGTATTTATCGATCAGGCAAAAACCCAGGTGGCACTGCGCGACAACGTTAAGGGTTACCAGCAGGGGCTGAATGCGGATATGGTATATTACGATCGCGTCAGCAAATAACGCGGGACGGTCCCGCAGGGACTGGTACCACGGCGGGGCGGGAAATGGATTGCCGCCGCCGCGGGTAGCGGGATCCCATTCCCGTTGCCCGCGGTCAATGGTTAAACATCGGCCGCGATTGGCCGATAAATTTAACGATACTTAAGCGCGGCTGAGGAAATCGTCAAGGAATGAACAGGTTTGAGCGGCACGGTTTGCACTATATATGCAAAGAAGATCCTGAATTCGCCATTTTTTATCAGGAATTTCAGGCAATTCATGCTCGTCCGTCCCTGGCTGATTTAAGGGCAAGACTGGCGACCGACCGCCCATCGCGAATCCCTCCGGTTGTCAATAGATAGTGCTGTTGATGGGTATTAACGGGAACGTTGGAAAAAGGCGAATTCCGCCGCCATCCAGCATAATAAAGGATGTTGAAGAGACGAGGTTAAGGATAATTAGTGGAACGTATGAGCGATTTACGACTTTTTATCGAAGCGGCGATGCTTGGCAGCTTCTCGGCGGCCGGGCGTAAGCTGGGCTGTTCACCCGCGGCGGCGAGCGCCTGCATCGTCCGCCTGGAAACCGGCCTTAAGGTGCGATTGTTTGAGCGGACCACCCGCCAGCTCAGGTTAACCGACGAGGGCAAGCTGTTCCTCAGCTATAGCCAACGCGCGCTTGAGCAGTTTAACGACGTCACTGAACTGCTACAGTCGGGCAAAGATGAAATCAAAGGCACGATACGCATTTCCGCCCCTTCCGATTTCGGTCGTAACCGCCTGGTCAGCGAGCTGGAAGGCTTTCGCCACGATTTTCCCTGCGTCAGCCTGATCCTCTCCCTGACTGACTCCATCTCGAGCCTTATCGGCGACGATATTGATATCGCCATCCGCTACGGCCAGCCCGTGGACAGCAGCATGACGGCCCGCAAACTGGCCGAGAGCCATCGGGTGGTGTGCGCCGCGCCGTCGCTTTTGGCGCGTCTGGGCAAACCCCCGGCGCCCATCAGCCTGCAGGGGCTGCCGACCATTGTCCTGCTTAACGCCGCCGGCCGCCAGGATCAGTGGAGCTATCGCGATGAAACTAACGCGCTGCAGCAGATTCTCGTCACCCCCACCCATACCACCAACGACGGCGATATCAGCCGCAAATGGGCCATTATGGGTTACGGCTTCGCCTATAAGTCCATTCTTGATATCAGGAACGATCTGGCCGAGGGCCGGCTGGCGACGGTACTGGACGATTATTTTATTGAACCGGCGCCCCTGTATGCCCTCTTTAACCGCAATAAATTTCAGCCGCCCCGCATGAAGCGACTGCTGGATTTTCTGTTTAACCACCTGACATAACGTTCGGCGGCCAGCGAAAACCTATTACATTGGTTCGTTAGGTACGATACCCGCCCGGCCTGGGCTGAGATTACCCTGTCCCCGGCGCAGATTATTCTGTTTTGGTTAAAAATGCTTCCTGCCCCACCCCTCTTAACGCCGCCACTGCCATGGCCTATGATTAAATCAGGGTCCTTTGTTAATATCCGGAGAATGCTATGCAGATCGATCTGGCAGGAAAAACCGCTATTGTCACCGCCTCCACCGGCGGTATTGGATTTGCCATCGCCACCGGGCTGGCGCGCGCCGGCGCGGCGGTGGTAATCAATGGCCGAAGCCAGGCCACGGTGGACAAGGCGTTGGGCAAGCTCAAGCAGGCATTGCCGCAGGCCAATATCAAAGGCGTGGTGGCCGATCTATCCGATGCTGCGGGCGCGGCGCGGCTGACCGGCGTCGTCCCCGCCGCCGATATCCTGGTTAACAACGCGGGCATCTACGAACCCAAGCCTTTTTTTGAAATCGACGATAAGGAGTGGGAGCGCTATTTCCAGACCAACGTGATGTCCGGCGTCAGGCTGGCCCGCTTTTACCTGCAAGGGATGCTGGATCGCGACTGGGGACGCATGGTGTTTGTCTCCTCCGAGTCGGCGCTCAATATCCCGCCGGAAATGATTCATTACGGCATGACTAAAACGGCGCAGCTGTCCATTGCCGGCGGCCTGGCCAAACTTGCCGCCGGAACCCAGGTCACGGTGAATTCCGTGCTGCCCGGCCCCACGCTGTCCGAGGGCGTGCGGGAAATGCTGAAGGATTCCGCGCGCGAGGCGGGCGTAAGCATTGAGCAAGCCGGGGCTGATTTTGTGCGTAACCATCGCTCCAGCTCGATAATACAGCGGCTGGCTACCCCTGAGGAAGTGGCCAACCTGGTGGTCTACACCTGCTCCCCGCAGGCCTCGGCCACCACCGGCGCGGCGTTGCGGGTGGATGGCGGCGTGGTGAACAGTATCGTCTGAGGTGAATGTGGGCTGAGGGAAACATCATGCGAAAAATTAAGGCATAGCTGGCAAATTCGGGCATAATCACCCCATAAAATTTGTTAACCGGATGTAAAGGTATTGCTATGCAAGATGAGGCAAACGTGGAGATACGGCAAAAAATCCTGCAATCCGTCACCACCGTCGCCAAGGTGGTGTTTCCCACCACGATAAATCATCACTCGACGCTGTTCGGCGGCACCGCCCTGGCCTGGATGGACGAGGTCTCGTTTATCACCGCCACGCGCTTTTGCCGTAAACGCCTGGTTACGGTATCGACGGAAAAGATCACCTTCATCCGGCCCATTCCCTCCGGCACCATTATAGAACTGGTGGGCAAAGTTAGCCGCGTGGGCAGGACCAGTGTCACCGTGGATGTCGTTATTTTCCTGGAAAATATGTACCAGCCGGGCCGGGAACAAGTGGTGCATGGCCAGTTCAATTTTGTCGCGGTGGACGAGAACGACAAGGCCACTCCGCTGTTTTAAACCGCGATGCCAGGCGGCGTTTGCTTAAACAGGGCAAGGCTAGCCGATGAAAAATTCCCCTGGCGGGTTAACCAAAGCTGACTGATTTTGTTAATCGCCTTGGGGGTGATTGTGAAAAGATGCTCTTTTTTATGTGATGTGCGTCACAAATATTTGCATTTATGTGACGGAGGTCATATTATAACCCCATCAAACGCAAACACTGTACAGGGTAAAACCTGATGAGGGGAAGAGCATGAAATTCCGTAAATTCCTGAAAAAAATCCTGCTGTCATACGTTAATACCGTGAAAGATGTGCCGCCAGGCGCCATGTATTAATTTGCATGACCTTTAAAAAGCTGCTTATGGCAGCTTTTTTTATTTGCATAACACCCTGTTTTGCCGCAACTCAATGCTGGCAGATTTTATTTTCGCCGGTGGTAAAACCCGCGTCCCGCGCAACAAATTTTCCGCGGGCGGCCAGGAAGTCAACCAGCGCGCGCGCGTCCAGGTCGGCGGCCGAACAGGTATGAAACCGGGCATCCGGCCCAAACCTGGCTTCAATACCGGCGACGAGCGTGTTGGTGGTGAAGGACTCCTGCGTGGCGAGCATCATATGCAGCACTTCATGTCCATGTATGGATGTCATGGCCGATAACCCTATTATATTATCTGCGTGTAAGCATAATTTACCCTACCGGGCCGGCATATCAACTTTTATCCGCGGTATCCCAATACTGATACTGAGTGGCGGTACTGCGATGCCTTCTGATAATGGACTGCGGGAAAATTTCCGTTTCACGGCCGTAGCTCAAAATACAGTTGCCCACGTCGTCGTTGCGCTGGCACTCTTCCACTTTGGTTATCTGGCTGACCAACGTCCTTGAAATGGAAAAAGAACCTGCCTCCCGGCCATTCGGATCATATTTATAGCTGGTTTTACCGTGCATAGAGGTCATTGAGCTAAAATAGCCATTTTTATCATATGCATAGGTGTATTCATCATTACTAAACCCATCGGTCCCACGGGCGGTGCTTGTGATCAACCGCGATTTGTTATCGTAATCGTAGGTCGTGGTGGTAAATCCCGGCCGATCGTTAATGGTAAAGGCATCGGTCGATGAGGTGATCACGCCCTTTTTGCCGACAAAAAAACGGCTTTTGCCTTGCTTATGGTTAACCACCCTCTGCGCGCCGTCTTTGTCGACGATAATGGCGATATCGTACGCGGTCTCCCACCCCTCCCCGGCTTTTACCGTGTGATTTGACATGCGCAGCGTCATACGCCCTTCCGTCTTATGGTAATCGTACCCTTCCTCGACCAGGCGGCTACAAGGGTCAAAACTGATGCTTGAACGGGCCTGCTCATCCAGATCTTTTCCCACCATGCCCGCCACCACCAACCTGATGTTACCTTTGGCGGTACCGCTTAGCATGATTAAGTTATTGCTGTCATTGATGATTTTGTTGGCCAATGGGCATTTATTTTCGGCCGCGGCCGCGTTGGCGGCAAAGCCAGCGAACAGGGACAACAAGGCCAATCGGTAAATAGGTTTAATCATTTTTATTCCCAGGCATGCCTGTTATCCGGCCATTAACAAGATAAGTCAGGCGGTTACAGCGATTTATAGTTCTTATGCACAGCAAAAGTATAGGCCATGCCGCCCGCCATGTTAAGGTGGCGCCATGATAGTTGCGGTGGCCCGCCGTTTTATAGTATGGCCATTATGCGCGGGAGTTAGCGGAGGACATACATGAGCATTGACTGGATGCATTTTACCCCCTGGCGCGCGCTGACCGGCGGCTTACTGATTGGGCTGGCGGCGGCGCTGCTCATCTTGCTCAACGGCCGGGTTGCGGGGATCAGCGGGATATTGGGTAGCCTGCTTGCGCCCAGGCGCAAGGGTTGGCAGGCCATGTTTATCCTTGGGCTGGTAATCGCGCCGCTCATCTATCGACTCGTCAGCCCGTTGCCGGAGATGCGGTTTACCCACTCCTGGCCCTGGCTGGCGGTGGCGGGCATATTGGTGGGTTTTGGCACCCGCCTTGGTTCGGGATGCACCAGCGGACACGGCGTATGCGGCCTGGCGCGGCTGTCGCCGCGTTCGCTGGCGGCCACGGCGGTATTTATGCTGTTTGGCATTATCACCGTGTTCGTTATCCGCCATCTGCTCGCCGGGGTGGCGTTATGACGCAGCTGTCAGGATTCATCGCCGGCCTGATCTTCGGCATCGGTTTACTGATTTCCGGCATGTCCGATCCGGAAAAAGTAGTGGGTTTCCTGGATATCGCCGGCCGGTGGGATCCCTCACTGGCCTTGGTGATGCTGGGCGCCATTGCGGCGGCCAGCATCGGCTTCGGGCTGGCGAAGCGCCGACCGTTATCGCTGCTTGGCCAGCCCATGTTGCTGCCTGCATCGCGGGCCATCGACCCTAGCTTAATTGCCGGCAGCGTGGTATTTGGCATCGGCTGGGGCATAGCGGGCATTTGCCCGGGACCGGCGCTGGTGCTACTGGGCGCGGGAATCTGGCAGGGCGTGGTTTTTATCGTGGCGATGCTGGCCGGTATGTATTTGTATCAGCTGGCATATAAACCCGGAGCGCAACCGCGCGGGAAATAGTCCGTTGGGTCATGGATCGGCCGAAAGCACCTTGCATTCGCCTATGGTTAAACTGTATATTTAACCAGTAAAAATAAAAGGATGGATCATGCGTGTTGAACTGATTTACGACAAAAGAAACTTCGGGTCATTGGCCAACGCCGGTAGTCTTATCCTGGCCGAGCTGACCAAACGCGTCCAGCGGGTTTTCCCCGACGCCGAGGTCAAAATCAAGCCGATGCAGCGCAACGGTTTGGAAACCGATGCCAGTAAAAGCGACAAGGCGATACTAGCGCGTCTTGTTGAGGAAATGTTCGATGACTCGGCGGAATGGCTTACCGTTCCTGAGTGATATATAAATGCGCCCCGGCGCCGTCCGGGGCGACATTATCCTAAGACCGGTGGGATTCCCGCCACGCTTTCACCCTCTCTTTTGTCACTTCCTTTTTATAGCAGATCGGCGAATATCCCCCTGCCCGGCTCCAGGCGCTTCTGCCGCCGCAGGAACTGCCGTTCCTGGCGGAGTTATAAGGACAAGGACAGTTTCCCGGATAGCTGCTAATGGATTCATCGATAATACTTTGCTTAACCTGCTCGTCGCTGACGGTGGATTTAGCGATGGCCGATCCGGCGGTAAACAACAATGAGGCACTGAACAGGGCGTAAATAAAGGGCTTTAACGCGCGCATGATAAAATCCATCGACTGGTGTTGATTCAGTATTAGCGCGCATCAACCGCACATGATTTGATCGTGGGCAGGATATGGCAACATTTTGCCCAATATTTATGCTATTGCCCCTCTACGGCGTAAAAAACCGCTGAACCGGCCCGGGGATGCGCTTGCCAATCTCGGTAAACGCTGCCCGAGTCGGGCACGGCGCGTTGGTATCGGCCGGGACCGGGCCCTTATTCGGACGGCGGAATGATGGTCTTCCCATCATGCGCGGCCTGTTCGATGGCTTTGGTCTGCCGGCGCTGGAAATAAAAATTGGTAAAATATGTGGCTATGCCAATTACCACGCCCAAAATGATGGCGATTTTGTTCCAGTCCAGATTGGATAGCCAGATGCCGCACTTCCCCATCGCGATAAGAAAACCGGACATAGAATAGGCTCCTGCGGTAGTCAATTTTCCGGGCATAGTCTTTCTCCCGCCAGCCGTTCAGAGGGTTCCGGCAGGAAACACGCCTTTGCCGCACAAGGGCGTCCCCCATCGGTCGTCTATTGCTCGATAATCCGCGCCTCGCTGATGCCGCCGTATTCGCCGCAAAAACAATTGCCGTAAGAGATGCATTGTTCCCTGCGGGCGATAAGCGCATCGCGCAGGCGTTCTTGCGCATCAGGGACGATATCTATTACCGCCAGCCACTGACGCGCGGCGCGGCGCCACAAATATGAACGCTCCAGCCGCTTCGCCAGGGCGACTTCTTTTTCAAAATCGGTCATTCCGTTTTATCCCCTCCTTTCCCGCACCGTGCCGGGCGGCGGTGCCGGATTGATCCTTCCACCGCGGCGGCCGCTTCCCCGACATTATGGTAGGAAATATGGTCTTTTTTCTTCATTAAGACCGTGATGTCAGATATACTGACCTTTAAATAGTAGGATATCTGACATTAAAAAGTCAATAAAACTTACATCATATGATGGTAGGATTACCTACATGGAAATGAGTAGTCGTATTCGCGCCAGGCGAAAAGAGTTAAATATCACCCAACAGGTCCTGGCCAATCTGGTCGGGGTCAGCCGTGTCACGGTGACGGGATGGGAGTCGGGCGATTATCAGCCCGGCGGCGCCAATCTCCAGGCGCTGGCCGCGGCGCTGCAATGCCGGCCCGCCTGGCTGGTCGACGGCAAAGGCGAGGCAATGGCCGACAGCCCAGCGCCACTGCCGACCGCGCGCTTCGGCATCAAGGAAATCCCCGTATTATCCTGGGTGCAGGCCGGAATATGGACCGAATCGGAAAAGCCCGTCACCCTGGACGATGCCAGGGATTGGATCTATACCACGGCCTCGGTCTCGGAATTTGCGTTTGCGCTGAAGGTCAGGGGCGATTCCATGACCAACCCCCACGGCGCGCCCAGCATTCCCGACGGTTCCGTCGTGGTGGTCGATCCGGATTTCGGCGGCAGGGATGAAGCCAATGGCAAGATTGTCGTCGCCCAGCTGGAAGGCAGCAATGAGGCTACGCTCAAGAAATTTACCACCGACGGGCCGTTTAAATATCTGGTGCCGCTCAATCCGAGCTATAAAATGCTCGAAGTGAACGGCAATTGCCGGATTATCGGCGTAGTTAAACAAATCATCATGGATCTGTGACTCGCAGTGGTGTTTAAACGGCGATGAAAACATATTTTGCCCGCCCAGCGTCAGATTTCCGACCTCGGCAGGCATTTACCCATTGCGTCAGTTTTGCAACATCCCGGCGCGGGTTTCGTTATATCGAGCTTTGGCCGCCGTCCACCACCAACGCCGGCCCCGTCACGTAAGATGCCCGGTCCGACAGCAGGAATAACGCGACCTGCGCTACTTCCGCCTGCAGGCAAAAAAAAGCCCGCAATCAATTCCGCGGGCAAAGAACACAATGAAAAAATACCAGCTCCATAGGGAAGCCAATTGTAAGATAGCAAAACGGCTAAAAAAGGTTTGTATTCTGTGCGTACAGAATAAGCGGGGAGATGTTACAAAATAAAAACGAGCGAAACGTTCAGCATCCGCAGGGATGCGGCAGGTCGAGGTATTGCATAGCCGCCGCCGGATTTGCCGCCGGGGCCAACGGTCCGGGCAAAGCTTATTCCCGGCGGTGCTTACGGCCAGGAGTGAATCCAGCAGATGCCGGCAGCCAGGATGAAAAAAGCCATAAAGCACAACGTCGTCACCTGGGAGTATGATAGTTCGCATTTTTCATTAGTCATTTTCTTTCCTCGCTAATCAAACATGCCCATGAAGTTGCCATTACCTTCCAGGCCCTCGGAGCCATGACAGTAATGACAAAGGCACTGCCGATACCTTCGGCGGGTTATTCCTGCCCATCGCCGCTTATAAAGCTATACCAGCGACTCTTTATAAGATCAACACCCTGTTAGAAAAGCGTTATGAATAATTAGTTCCGTGGACGAGCAATAAAAGCACGGTTAATTCATTATTAGTATTTACAGCGCGTTGCAGGGCGCGCGAATAATCTGAATAGTTTTCGCCTTTAAATGAGCGGCGACAGGACATGCCGCTGTGTGCCTCGGCCATCAAACCACAACGAGTGCCTGGAAAAATGCTAAGCGGATTGCGCTGCGAGCAATGAACCATGCGCTATGGGGAACGGCCCATTGATCATCACCCGTCAATCACTATAAATAGCCTGGTCTGTTCATAAAGTATTGAGAATTGATATGCGATCGTAGGTTCCATGAAATTCCTTTTTGCTGTGTATCTTTGGGCCTGCCCTGGCCCCTTTTTTTATAGTCGGACAAAGCCCTAAGGAATTATTTGACCAGGATATGCCATAAGAATGATTGACTGGATTTATTCATGACGGCGGTTGAATCATTATTATTTGGTGAAAGCCCGCCACATAACGTCAAACCCCGCTGCTTTGTACGCATCGATTTCATCGGGTTCGCGTAATGCAAATTCCATCGTGGTTTGGGCAAGCGCCATAAAAATAGCATCCGCAAAAGCCGATTGGCCTTTTATTAACACCCCTTCAATGACGCAGGCCTCGGAGAGTTCCTCGAGATCGGGAAACAGCTCAGCCACACAGGCGATGGTGGCCGGCCTGATCTTGTCAGAAACGGCCAACTGGCGCATAGCCTTGTTGGCTGCCGGGTTAACGAGCCCCCACCCGATGTAGCTGTTCCATACGGAACGCGCGCGCTCTTTAACCTGATCCGTGCGGAGATAATCCTCCATCATCGCATTGCACAGGTTTTGCTTTAGATGGAAATAGAGTTCGTTAAGCAGATGGTCTTTAGTGGCGAAATACCGGAAGAGCGTCCCTTCCGCCACGCCGGCTTGGGCCGCTATGCGCGCGGTCGACGCGCCCAGTCCATGCTCCGCCACGGCATCCACCGCTGCCTCGAGCAATGCGAGCCTTTTCTCTTCACTTTTCGGACGAGCCACGCTACCCACCATTTTTACCGTAATAAACAAGATTGAACCATGCCGGTCCGCCATTTGGCAATTATCAGCCTGTAGACGCTATGTTGAAGATCACGTTGATCTGTTCATCCGCGGCCCCTATGATGAGTATGTAATCACTCACATTCAAGTGATTTATCGATGCTCATGCAACAAGCCCGAGGCTTCTGGCGAACGCCCCCTTACCGATGCCGGTGAATAAGTCACGGATAACGGTGATATGGGAGCATAAATCCGCCATCAAAAAAATTATCTTAACGGTCGTATTCATGATGTTATTAGGTAGCGCCAGCGGTATTTCATCGCTTTTTTCCAGACCGGAATTCGGCAAACTGCCCGCCGGTCAACGCCTTGAGCGCATCAAGGCATCGCCGAACTACGCGGATGGGGCGTTTCGCAATCAACTCGCCACCACCCTGTTTTCAGACGGGGCGGGGCACTTTTCTGTCCTCTGGGAATTTATGTTCGGCGGCCACCGGCGGGTCAAACCCGCCGGCGCCTTGCCGGTGGTTAAAACCAACCTGAAAGCGCTTAACAGAGACCAAGACGTGGTGATATGGCTCGGCCATTCATCCTATTTTATGCAGCTTGGCGGGCACCGGATCCTGATCGATCCGATTTTCAGTGCCTACGCGGCGCCTTTTTCTTTCTTAAACCGGGCGTTTAAGGGCGATTACCCTTATTCCGCCGCGGATATGCCCGGCATCGATTACCTGATTATTTCCCACGATCACTGGGATCATCTGGATTACCCGACCCTGGCCGCGCTGAAGCCGAAAATAACGGCGATCCTCTGCCCGCTCGGCGTCGGGGCGCACCTGGAATACTGGGGTTTTGCCCCCGATATCATCCATGAATCCGACTGGGGTCAAAAATGGACGTTTTCTCCTGGTTTGACCGTCCATGTCCTGCCCGCCCGTCATTTTTCCGGCCGCGGCCTCACCAGCAACAAAACGCTTTGGGCCAGCTTTATGCTGGAAACGCCCCTGCGCCGGATCTTTTATAGCGGCGACAGCGGCTACGGGCCGCATTTTGCCCGGATTGGCGACATGTTTGGCGAAGTCGATCTGGCCATTATGGAGAACGGCCAGTATGACAAAAGCTGGAAGTATATTCATATGTTGCCTGAACAGGTTGCCCAGGCCGCTACGGAGCTGGGCGCTAAATCACTGTTGCCCGCCCACTCGGGAAGATTCTCCATGTCCAACCACGCATGGGATGATCCCTACCGACGGCTGGCCGCCGCCAGCGCGGATAAACCCTATAAACTGCTGACGCCCGAGATAGGCGAAGTGGTGGTGGTCGGCAACGCCGGGCAAATATTCAACGCGTGGTGGGAAAATAAAGGCCTTTAAATCGACAGAACGTCAGGAAGGCAGCGAGGCCTTATGCAGACGGGTCAGGCTATCCTGCGCATGGCGGCGTAAAAGCGCGCCCGACCGTGCCGAGTCTCGTGAGACGATCGCCGCAAATATCTCGGCATGCTCCCTTAGCGAAAGGTTAATGGTTTCCGGGTTTAACTTGAAAGTATAGCTCCTGAACAATTCCAGCTGGACCACCAGCCTGCGGTAGGTATCGTACAGCGACGGGTTGCCGGTATATCTCGCCAACAGGTCATGGAACTGAAAGTTCAGCGCCGTATAGGCGGCAACATCCTGGCGCTCGACCGTCGCGGCCATCTGTTCAAGAGCCTGGCGGATCAGCATGGCGCCTTCCTGCGCCAGATTCTGTGCCGCCAGCATTCCTATTAGTTCCTCCAGCGGGATACGCACCTGGTAAATGTGTTGCGCCTGCGCAAGATCAAGCCGGCGTATCCGCACGCCGCAATTTTTCTCGAACATCACTAACCCGCGCTCCTCCAGCATCCTGAACGCTTCCCGGACCGGCCCGCGGGAAATCCCCATTTCCGTTGCAATCGCCGCTTCACGCAGCGGCGTGCCGGGTAACAGTTGTCCGGCAATAATGCGCCGTTCCAGCTCCTCATGCACCAGGGTCGTGAGGGATTGGGTCCGTAGCAGCGTGATGCTTTCTGGCGTATTCATAGCCGTCCCAAATTGTGATTTACATTCAGTTTATCAGATATCATTGCGGCTGGCTAAATGGTAAATTGTCAACAATGTGCAATATTACAGGATTACCATCTTCTGGTGGCACTACCAACCCGTAATTCGCAAAGGAGTAAGCATGAATAGTCCAATCAATGTTAATGGCAAAAAATACCGCCGGTCCGAACGTCCTGTGGTGGTGGTCTGTATTGACGGAGGAGATCCGGAGTATTTGCAAAAATTCCTCGCCGACGGCGTGCTTCCCAACCTCCGGCGTTTTATCCAGGAAGGGTACGCAACGGTGGCGACAGGCTCTATGCCGTCCTTCACCTGCCCGAACAACATGTCCATCATTACGGGCGTCCCGACGGCGAAACATGGCATTTCGGGTAACTTCTACCTGGACACCAACACGTGGGAGCCGGTAGTGATGACCGGGCCGGAGCTGCTGCGCGGCGAAACCATTCTGGCCGGTTTTGCAAAAGCAGGCGCCGGGGTGGTCTCCATCACCGCGAAGGATAAGTTACGACGCCAGCTGGGCAAGGGGCTGGATGTCAGCCAGGGCCATATTTCTTTTTCGTCCGAATGCGCGGACCGCTGTACCCTGGCTGAAAACGGCATTAACAACGTGCTGGAATATGTCGGCATGGCAAAGCCCGACATGTATTCCATGGAACTGTCGCTGTTTGTGCTGGAAGCGGGGATTCGGTTGCTGAAAGAGCGGCGCCCCAACCTGATGTATCTTTCGTTAACCGACTTCGTCCAGCACAAATGGGCGCCGGAAGAAGAGGAAGCACGGCAATTTTACCAGAAACTGGATGACGCTTTCGGCCGCCTGGCGCAAGAGGATATCGTGCTGGGCCTGATCGCCGATCATGGCATGAGTGACAAAAGCAACGACGAAGGTGAACCGAACGTCATCTGGCTGCAGGATATTCTTGACGCCGAGTTCGGTGCAGGGGAGACCACGGTGGTCTGCCCCATCACCGATGCCTTTGTGGCGCACCATGGCGCCCTGGGCAGTTTTGTGCGGGTATGGAGCAAGGGAAATATCAACGTGCGGACGATCGTCGATCGCATCGCCGCCGTGGAGGGCATCGATCTTTCCCTGGATAAGATCACCGCCTGCCGCCTGTTTGACCTGCCTGAGGACAGGGAAGCAGATGTGGTGGTGATATCCCAAAAGAACGTATGTATCGGCAGTTCCGCCGGACTGCACGACCTGACCGGGCTGAAAGGCCACCGCCTGCGTACCCATGGCGGCGTGACCGAGTGCAAAGTGCCCTTTATTCTGAACCGCCCCCTTAATGCGGAATACCGCAACCATGTGGCCTGTTCGGATATCAAGAGCTACCAGATTTTTGACTACGCCATTAACGGCACCCTGTAACCAGGCCCCGCGGGCGGCGCGTTTTTATCACTCATAGCCACGCGCCGGGTTAACGCGGCGCCAGCTGACTGATAAACAGCCCCGCGGCGCTGACCGCATCAATGGCTATCTTGCCCAAATGCTGACGAATGCTGTCGGCCAGCGCGATGGTGGAAAAACCCGTACAGGAGAAGGCAATCACCTGCGCGCCCTGGCGATAAAGCGTATCGGCACAGGACAGCGCGCTTTCCCGCCCCTGCGGAGTTAACAGGTCTGTGGTGTTAAATACCCCTTCCGGCCGCGCATAGATGACCGATTCCCCGAGCAGTTGTTTAAACGGCAGCGGCGCATCCGCCCCAATACCCATCACCGCCGCCGGCCGTTTAAGCATGGCAGCCACGCTTGCGGACGCGCTGCCGGCGCTGATAATGGGGATGGTTACCGCCCGGCGCAGCTCCGCCAGTCCCGGATCGGCCGCGCAGCTCAGGAACAGCGCGCTACAACCCTCCGCCTGTAACGCCTGCCCCAGCGCGACAATCTTCGGTACCGCCAGGATCTGGCTGGCATCGTCATAAATCCCTTTGCGCTGATCGGGAATGCAACGACTCAGGGACACAATGCCGTACTCCCGTTGAATCAGACGGCCATGCTCTTCCACAAACTGCCGATCGTCGTGGGTTAGAACCCTGATAATACCCAGCATAAAAGACTCCTGTTGAAAAAATCGATGCTCGTGGCCGGGGTGCCGCCGCCCGGGACCCAACGCAATCAGCGCGGCAATCACCATAAAACCCGGGGCGGTGAAACGCAAGGTTTTGCCCGCCGGCGCAGGTTGGTTTTTCGGGCAAAGCGCCGCCGTTAATGCCGGCATCGATCCTGAATAGTGCGAATAAACATCAAAAACGAGATTTTGCTCACTGAAACCAGATAAATAAACGTTTATCTATATGACATAAACGTTTAGGTACGCCTTTAAAAAATAGTTTGTAAAGGAACGCGAAAATGCGCAAGGTCACCATGCGGGATGTCAGCCGCGCCACGGGTTTATCCATGTTCACGGTTTCCAAGGCGCTCAACGGCGGCGAAGGCGTGTCGGAGGAGAGCCTCAAGATGATCCTGCTGGCGGCGCGGGAACTGGGTTATGTCCCCAACCGGGCGGCGCAGGAACTGCGCCGCTCCAGCCGGGATTCGGTGGCGGTGATCACCGCCGATGCGTCTAACTCCTATTATCTTAACCTGATGTCCGGCATCCAGCATACCCTGCGGCCCTCGAACTGGACGGTGGTGGTGGGCGACGTGGCGGTGGACGGCGTGTACGACCCTTGCCTTGAAGACCGCATGATCAAAAGGCTTATCGAGTCGCGCATGGCCGGCGTCATTTCAACCCTGACCCTAAGCCCCGACAATATCCGGCTGCTGGAGACATGGGATATCCCCATCGTTTTTGTCGACTCCGCTCCGGTGGGTGAAAATACCTATCCCAGCGTAACCACCGACAACTTCAACGCCAGCCTGCTGGTGGGCGATCATCTGGCCTATCACGGCTACCGCGAATGGCTGTTCCTGATCTACCCGGAAAAATGGACCACGCGTTTTGAGCGTGAACGCGGCATACGCGAGGCCGCCAGGCGCCACGGCGCCCAATTGGTGGTGCTGGAAAGCGATAACGACACGCACTCGGCATACGCAAAACTCGGACAATACCTGGAAAAAACGGCGCGATTGCCGGATGTGCTGATTGCCGGCAACAACCCCCTGCTGCTGGGAGCGTTAAAACTCCTGCAGGACCGCCGGATAGCCATACCCGCCGACATGGCGCTTATGGGTTATGACGAATTCGACTGGGCGCCGCTGCTTAATCCACCGCTTACCACCCTGAACGAACACAGCGAAGAGATTGGCCGGCGCGCGGCCGGATTGCTGGTGGCGCTGATCGGTGAGCAAACCGGGCCGGATAACGCGGCGCCCTCTTCCGCCTCCCGGCGGGAGTATCAACAGCAGGTGCCGGCGGAGCTTATCGTCCGCCAATCCTGCGGCTGCGGACTTCCCGCGTTGCCAAAAAAGAAAAAAGAGTCGTAACCGGGGCACGGTTTTCTCAGGATGTCCCGGCGCGCTGTACCTACACCTGTGCTATCCAACAATACGTGAAGTGAAGGGGAACCTAATGAAAATAATCCATAAAGCATGTTTGTCCATGGCCATTACCGCCGTGGTCGCCGCCACGCTCGGTTTTGCGCCCGCCGCCCTGGCGCAGGACGCCCCGAAAAAGATCGCCCGCATCGGGCTAATGGTCCAGGACATGTCGAATCCGTTTTTTTCCGCCATGACCAAAGGCGGCAAAAAAATGGCCGCCGAGATCGGCGCGACGCTGAACGTGCAGGACGCCCAGCTGGATCTGTCGAACCAGAATACCCAGATCGACGCCTTTATCCAGCAGGGCGTGGATCTGATCGTTATCTCCGCCGTGGATGAAGCGGGGATCGAGCCGGCCATCGACCGGGCCAAGGCCGCGGGGATCATTGTGGTCGCGGTGGATACCCCGGCTAAAGGGGCGGACGCCGCCGTTATGACCAACGCCGTGCAGGCCGGTGAAAAGTCATGTGACTATCTGTTCACCCAAATGGGCGGCAAAGGGGAAGTGCTGCTGGTGGACGGCACGCCTATCCAGACCATTATTGACCGCATCAAGGGCTGTAAAAACGTCGCCAAAAACTATCCGGGCATCAGGATCGTTGGGCAGCAATCTTCCCGCAATGACCGGGCCTCCGGCCTGGCGGTAACCACCGATATGCTGACCGCCCATCCCGATGTTACCGGTATTTTCGGCATGAACGATCCTTCCGCCCTGGGCGCCGTGCTGGCGGTTGAACAGGCGGGCAAGGCGGGCGACATCAAGGTGACCGGCGTTGACGGCAGCCCGGAGGCGGTTGACGAGCTCAAACGCTCCGGCTCCCCGTTTATCGGCACCGCCACGCAAAACCCGGGAGAGATGGTGCATCAGGCGATCAGGATTGCCCAGGACATCGCGGCCGGCAAACCGGTTGCCTCGCGCACCGTGCTTATTCCCAGCGTGCTGGTCACGCGCGGCAACGTGGCCGGCTACCCGGGCTGGTAAGCGTTGAAACACCAACACGGGCGGGATGGGCGATACCGCTTGTCCCGCAGGGTGACGACGATGGCTGATATCACAGAACAACCCCTGCTCCGGCTGGAGGGGATTTCGAAACGCTATGGCGCTACGCTTGCGCTCAACGACGTCCGCTTCGATCTGCGGGCCGGGGAGGTCCACGCCCTGATGGGCGAGAACGGCGCGGGTAAGTCCACCCTGATGAAGATCCTGTCCGGCAATGTGACGCGCGATAGCGGCCGGATCCTGATCGACGGCCGGGAGATCGATATCCGGACGCCGCGCGACGCGCGCAATAACGGCATCGCCATCATTCACCAGGAGCTTAACACGGTGCCGGATATGACGGTGGCCGAAAACCTGGCGCTGGGCCGGGAGCCGGTCACCCGCCTGGGGATCCTGGATCGGGAGCGTATGTATCGGGAGGCGCGGCAGAAACTGGCCCGTATCCACGCGGATATCGATCCCCATCAGCCGCTCGGCGCGCTGAGCATCGGCCGGCAGCAAATGGTGGAAATTGCCCGCGCCGTCAGTGAGGATGCGCGCGTCCTGGTGCTCGATGAGCCGACTGCCGCCCTATCCCGCCCCGAGGCGCAGGCGCTCTACGCCATCATTAATCAGATGAGCCGGGCGGGCGTCGGTATGATTTATATCTCGCATCGTATGGAGGAAGTCTGGCAACTGGCGCATCGCATCACGGTGTTTCGCGATGGCGGCTGGGTGGGCACCCGGGACATGCGCGATATCTCCACCGCCGAGGTGGTGCGCATGATGGTGGGACGGCAAATCGTTGATCTGTACCAGCACGCCGCCCGCGCGCCGGCAGAGGTGCTGCTGGAGGTGACAGGCCTGGCGGGAGACAAGGCGGGCCCGGTGGATTTTCAGGTACGGGCCGGGGAAGTGGTGTGCATGGCGGGGCTTATCGGCTCTGGCCGGACCGAGGTCGCCCGCCTGCTGTTCGGCGCCGACCGGCGCACGGCGGGCCAGGTGCGCCTGGCGGGGCGGGAAAGCGCCCCCGCCGATCCGGCTGCCGCGATTGCCGACGGCGTCGGGATGGTATCAGAGGATCGCAAGTCGCAGGGACTGTTTCTGGATCACTCCGTGGAGCGCAATATCGCCCTTAGCTCGCTTGACCGCTACGTCATCGGCGGCGTGGTCAGGCGGCGCGCCGTGCGCGCCGCCGTTTCCGAACAGATGACCAGGCTCAGGCTGCGGCAGAACGCGCTCGACCTGCCGGTGAAGGATTTATCCGGCGGTAACCAGCAAAAGGCGGCGCTGGCGCGCTGGCTGCTGCGCGACTCCAGACTGCTGATCCTCGACGAGCCTACCCGCGGGGTCGACATCGGCGCCAAGCGGGAAATTTACGAACTTATCGATCAACTGGCCCGGGCCGGCAAGGCGGTGCTGGTGATTTCATCCGATTTACCCGAAGCCATCGGCATCAGCGACCGGCTTCTCGTGATGCGTAACGGACGCATCGTCCATGAAATGCCCTCCGCAACGGCAACGGAAGAGACCGTGATGCTGCACGCCACGGGCACGTTTGCCGGCCAGGCGGGGAAAGGTGAAGGTATGCAATATGAACAAAGATAATCCAGTATCCGCAACGCCGGCCGCCACGCCCGCCCGGACGCCGTTTGATTTTGCCAGATGGTGGGACCGGGTGGGCATTTTGATGGTGCTGATTGTCCTGGTGGCGCTGATGTCGATGTTTGCCCCGAACTTCAATCGGGTGGACAACCTGCTGAATATTGCCCGCTCCATATCCGTGAACGCCATTCTGGCGGCGGGACTAACCTTTGTCATCCTGACCGGCGGCATCGACCTGTCCGTCGGCTCCATCGTCGCCGTCTCAGGCGTGGTGTCGGTGGTGGCGGCCATGGCCGGCTGGCCGGCGCCGGCGGCAATCCTGGCGGGCACGCTTGCCGGAGCCGCCTGCGGGCTTATCAACGGCGCGCTGACCGCCTACCTGTCGCTGGCGCCGTTTATCGTCACCCTGGGCACCATGACGTTTTTGCGCGGGCTGGCTTATACCATTACCGAAGGCCAGCCCATTGTGTCCAGCAGCCTGAGCTTTCGCGAGCTCGGCAACGGCTACCTGGCCGGCATCCCGATTCCGGTGATTATCATGGCCGCGGTGTATGTGCTGGCGTGGTTTATTCTGGAGCGCACCCGCTACGGGCGCCACCTGTACGCGGTAGGCGGCAATGCCCAGGCGGCGCGCCTGGCCGGGGTGCGGGTCAATCGCATCATTACCTCGGTTTATGTTATCGCGGGCATCTGCTCTGGCCTGGCCGGCATTATCTTTGCAGCGCGGGTTATCTCTGCCCAGCCTACGGCGGGCACCGGTTATGAACTTGACGCCATCGCCGCGGTCGTGCTGGGGGGCACCAGCCTGGCCGGCGGGCGCGGGCGCATTATAGGCACGCTGATTGGTTCCATAATCCTCGGCGTGCTGAGCACCGGGCTTATCCTGCTCAGCGTCCCCTTCTTCACCCAATTGTTGATCAAAGGGATCGTTATCATCCTGGCGGTGGCCATCGACGGGCTGAAACAACGTCCGGAGCTGTTCACCTCCCGGCACCGGAAAAAAATCACGCCGCCATAACGCATCCTGGATTATCCCTTTTCGGTCTGCTGTCGCGGCGGCGGGCCTCACGCCTCTTGTTCTGGAGATCACGCATGTCAGATACCATTACCATCACGGATCCGCTGCCCGGGCAGCGGGTATATGAACCCGTGATATTCACCATTAAACGGGATCTTGCCGACGACCTGTGGCTGGCCACCGCCGACGGCGGCGAACAGGTGCTCTGCCAGCGGCTGGCCGCCGGTTCGGGCAATGGCCGAACCCGCCTTATCGCCACCGTCAGCTTTGCGGGCCGGCTGCGTTTAACGCTTGACCGGCCCTGTACGGTGGAGGAAGCCGCGCAGGCCGGAGGAATTCAGGTGCTGACCGGCAAAGAGGCGGACTGCTTCGCGCGCCTCGATACCGGCGCCTTCGATCTGGAATTGTGCCACGGCTCCGCCCAGGGGGTAGGCTCATCAAAGTGGGGCATCCGCCATTTCCGCGCCGTCGAGGACGGTTTTGAGCTGTTGCCGTCCGGCAATAACGCCATCGGCGGTTTCTACGGCCCCTTCTTCACCCCGGAGAACGGGCTGATTAACCCGCCCGAACATACCAGGGTAACGATTGAAACCGTGGAATGCGGGCCGGTGCTGCATCATTACCGCATGCATGGACAGATCCCCGATGGCCTGCTGCCGGAACTGCGCGGCAAGCGCTTTACCATCGACTGGCAATTCACCTACAACACCCCGTTCTTCCAGCGCCGCTACCGGGTCGATAGCTTCCAGACCCTAATCAACGGCCGCTCGGTGACCGACAAAATCACCGTGGGCGATGAGTTTGAGGGCGGAGCCGGAGCGCTGGTATTTGACCGGTTTGCCGCCTATGGCGGAACGCGTTATCGCGCCGGGGATCCCTACGCCGGCGAGCTGGTGGCCATGGTGGCCGATACGGTCGCCAACTCGGCAAACCACGGCCCGAAATTCGAGGAGTTTCGCGCCCGGCTGGCGGATATGGCGTCGGCCCACTGGGATCTATACTGGCGTCTGTTCTGCGCCTGGGAAAAGGTGCTCGACGAAGACGAACTGCAGGAAAGACTGGCCCGCGTAAGAGCCAGGGCGCACGTTAGCGCCGATATGAATAACCGCCCCTGGATCCTGACGGATCGGGCGGTGGATGTCTCCGCCGTGCCGCATGAAACGATCTTCCCGGGACCGGCCAGCAAAACGGTGGAATACCACCAAGCCTCGGGGCGCGCCATGGTGTGGTGGACGTCCCAACCGTCCGGCGCCTTTCAGATTGTGCAGCGCCGTCAGTCCGGCTGGGTAAACTGGGGCACCAACGGCGAAAATGAATGCCCGGAGCTGCCGACGGGAGTGGAGATCAAGACCGCCTACGGACGGGTTGCCGAACGCTGGACGCAGGTTGCCGACCAGCTTGAGACGCCGCCGGTGGTTACGGTAGATAAAGGAGACCGCTGATGATTCTATGCTGTGGCGAAGCGCTGATCGATATGCTGCCCCGCGCGACCGCGTCCGGGGAGACCGCCTTTCTGCCCTGCGCCGGCGGGGCGGCGTTCAATACCGCGATTGCCCTGGGGCGGCTCGGGGTGCCGGCGGGGCTATTTTCCGGCCTGTCGGCCGATTTTATGGGGGAGTTACTGCGCGACGCCCTGACGCGCGCCAATGTTGATTACGCGCGGGCCGCCAGCTCTTCCCGCCCGACCACGCTGGCTTTTGTGCAACTGGTCGACGGTCACGCGCGCTATGCCTTCTATGACGAAAATACCGCTGGCCGCATGCTGGCGCACAGCGACCTGCCGGCCCCGGATAACGATACGACCGCCTGCTTGTTTGGCGGCGTTAGCCTGATCGCCGAACCCTGCGGCGGCGTCTATGAGGCCCTGATGGCCCGTGAAGCGCCGCAACGCGTCATGTTCCTCGATCCCAATATCCGCGCCAACTTAATGACCGACCGCGAAAAACATCTTGCCCGCCTGCGGCGCATGATAACCCTGGCGGATATCGTCAAGCTGTCCGATGAGGATTTAGCCTGGTTCGGGGAAAGCGGCAGCGACGAGGACATCACCGCCCGCTGGCTGGCTAGGGGCCCCCGCCTGGTGGTGATCACCCGGGGCGCGGCCGGTGCCGACGCCTACTCGGCCACCGCCAGGGTGCGCGTTGCGGGGAAGAAGGTCCCCGTGGTGGATACGGTGGGCGCCGGGGATACCGTCAATGCCGGGATATTGACCAGTCTTCACCGGCAGGGGCTGCTTAGCAAGGCGGCGATTGCGGGACTAAGCGGGGAGCAGATACGCGCCGCGCTGGAACTCGGGGTTCATGCGGCCGCGATTACCGTGGCGCGGGCCGGGGCTAATCCGCCATGGGCTAGCGAAATGACCGGCGGGTGAAGCGGCGCGGCAAGGGATAGGGAATAAGCGGGCGGCAAAGGATTATTACCCGGCCGTCGGCTTTTGCTTTGGCCATAATGAATTGCTACGCCCGGCCCCCCCTGCGATATGAACGGTTTTTAACCTTTTCAGCCGCTGTTTTTCCGGCAATAAACGCATGATCGGAATTGTAATATTCCCATTCACTGTATCGCCCTGACAATACGATATCGTGAAGCAATAACCACTGACGCACAATTTCAACATTTTGTTACCGGGCATGATCGTAAATTACGTAGGCATAAGGAATGTCGATTTGATTAGCGGTCATAACAAGATCATTTGCGGTAAACATACCCACCGCAATGCATTCGGCGATACATCTGTCGATAAGCTGTTTTCCCTCGGCAGGCAGTGGTTTCAGGGGAGAATAGGTGATTTCGCACGTCAGTCCGCATCCACCGGGTGGGTTGCACAAGGGGCTGGCGTTCCTCTGGATAAAAATCCGGTGAAAAACGGTATCACCGGCAAAATAAATCCAGTGTTTGTCCATTAAATTTGCCCGTCCTATGCCCAGGTTTACACAGCGAACCGAGACATGGCGTAATCCCGCCGCCGCCGCCCTGACCGCCAAAGAAACCTCGTCCCCCATCACAAGGATAAGCTCCGGAAGCGGCATAGTGCTGATGCCCTGTCGCCTCATTTAATGAGAGTAATTCACCGAGTCGGTTTCGATGATCCGCGGCTTCAAAGCCCGCCTGCCAAAAATTGCTGAATATATTCACTCCAGCGCCTCTGCATATTAAAATTTCACCTATCACTTAAACGGCAGAGAAAAATAGCGATCTTCAACCAGATATGCAGGCATGGGGCGTAACGTCCCATTCGAATTACTGAATGATAACAGGGTTAATTAAGCTATATTTTTAGTTTAAAATGACTGTGGATCTCAGGTGCTAGCCGTAAAAAATATTGAAAAAAAAGTGGTAACTTAATGTAGTGTCTTCAGGAAACCTCGCTGCCTGAAACGATCGCCGAGGCTTAAAAAAAACTTATCTGTGGTTCAGAAAACCATAGAACACCAGAAAAATTTCGCTAGCCTAGCATCTCTCCTTTTTTACAATTATTTATTATATGATTGTTTTTAATATAAATAAAAGCTCACTCCGCGTTGTATTCAAAATTAACGCTTTAAAATATATAATGATTTATCTTTAGTTTTGCTGAACAGTAAATCAAAATTTTTCGTAATAACCTTACAAACGTTTCTAGCGGTGGATTGTTATTAACATTCACATGTACTTATAGATGCCAGCGTTGAACCGGTGTCACCTACCCTCTATCACTATGCCGATGTGTTTTGTTTTAACAGCGGCTGACCATCATCACGTTCGCGCAACAGGGTACGCTGAATGAGTATGGCGACCTGAACGCCCTTTTCGCTTTGATGGATGACGGGGAGGCGAAGGCGGGACGCGGCCTCATATCCATGCCTCGGCATTCACCTGCACATTTTTTCCTCCACGGCTCTCGCAGCCGTTATGACGGGATAAGCCATAAATTTTGCAGCCTAGTAGCCATGCCGCCGGTTTAGGGCCAGGCATGGAATACTCTATTAGTCTTAAAGCTGGCATGGCCATTATGTTTATCAGTAAAACTTAACTATCCTTATTCTTGTGAATAATTGAAAGAGGGATAGTTATGTCTGAGATTACAAAACCAAATAATGAAGCCATCGGCGATGCTGTGGACAAGGCAAAGAACAAAACTGAACAATTTGCTGGGGCAGCCCAGAAAAAATTCGGTGAGGCGATCGATTCTCCCGAACATGAGGCTAAAGGCGCGGCCAGGCAGGCCACGGCTAGAGTCTCTGAAGCTCTGAACGATGCGGCGGCAGGCGTTCGTGAGCAGGTTCGTGAAAACCCGCTTATTGGACTTGCCGCAATTGGAACCATCGGGCTACTGCTTGGCTTTATACTGGGCCGCAAATAACCTCCCGGGGCGCCCATAGCGCCCCTATCCACTCGGTAAACTGCGTAGTCCGAGTAAATTATTGCCAAAATACGTCCTAGCTTAAGCGCTATCCCTTCAGCTTAACCCCTCCGGTTTTTAGTATCATTGCATTGAGATCGCCCTGCCAGTTTCCGCTTTTCGGAAATAGTCCGATTCGACATATCATTACCTTCAGCCAAAACCCCGCTATAATCTGCCAAACGATGGAGGATTTATGGGCGAATTACCAAGCGTTGCCGAGACGTCGGCCGTATCCCGGGGGAAAAGGATAAGCGGATCCTTGCGCATTTCGCCGTACCACAGGATCCCGCGGCCGAGGTGGGGAAAGATACTGCTGCTGACGGGCGCGCTGGCCATTGCCGCCTGTTCATCTCATTATGAGGGTAAAGAGTGCACGGGAAAAGTGCGCAGCCTGGCGGGGCAGCCGCTCGGCACGGTGCAGGCGCTGATTCTTGACAAATTTACCTCGTTCCAGGTCAGGCTACCGGAAAAAGAAATCGATAGCGGGACCTTATTTAGCGCCGATCACACTAAATATGTGCCTTCCGCGGTAACGCAGGAAGGCCTTTTAGCCCAACGGTTATCCGATAACCGTTTTAGTATTATCAATGCGCCGCAGGATCAATGGATCAGCTACACCTGTCCCTAACGGCGTTTTGCTCTTGCCATCATAAGAATATGGGAAAGATTTTTTATAAACCCATAGTTCTCCATGCTATATCGTACTCATTCCAATAAATCGGCAGGATTCATTTTGAACTCACCTAAGATAACACATGCAATGACCAGCATTCGTTTTCCTATTGTTCCCCGCTGACGTCATCAGGGGGAGAAATAGCCGTGGGGCGAATGAAGGTTTCTATTCGGTCAGTCCGGTCGGTGTATAATATACCATTCAAATGGTCAACTTCATGCTGAATGACGCGTGCATGAAAGCCCATAGCCTGACCTTGCAACGGACGGCCATTAATATCCCGCGCCGTATACGCAATGTGCCGCCAGCGCTCTACATAGCCACGATAACCTGGAATACTGAGACATCCCTCCCAGCCATCGGCTTTATCATTACCTATTGGCGTGATCTCCGGATTAATTAACAGGGTCAAGGGAAGCGGGTCAATTAACTCACCGTCGCGTTCAATGGCCTGCGCCACTTCCACCACGATCGCGCGCCGCAATACGCCCAATTGCGGTGCCGCCAATCCTACACCTTTTTCCTGGCGCATGATGAGCACCATATTATCGACCAGGTCTTGCAGTTCTGCCCCGAAGGCAGTGATCATTTCGGCTTTCGCCCGCAGCACAGGATCAGGCGCATAAATTAAAGAGTAATGAGTCAATTATTGTTTCCTCTCATATTATACTGCCTTTGCAGGCTGAGATTAATTTTGATTGGCGATAATACCTTGTCGCCGTAGCAGGTTGGACGAAGGTGCGAGTATTATCGCTTGGCGATCAATCTCAGTTATCGGCCAATTATTCATGTCGCCGAAATCCCTTTTTTTATCCTTCCATAGCCTGGATTTGTTGTCAATCCGTCAAACAATGCCTAAACGTTTCCAGGTCAAATCGGATGTCACTGATCGTCACTTTGAGGGTGGTTTATCAGTACCGTCCGTTAACAGATATGTGGAGGCATATCCAGGCGAGTTGCCTCAGCGCGCGTTGTCCTGCTGGCCTGCCGGGAGCGCATCGCTCAGGAATCGTTCAACATTTTAAACACAAAAAACCAAAGCCTGCAGTGAAGTTCGCGCTTTCTACCGGCCTGCGGCGTTCGAACATCACTAATCTGGCATTGCAGCCTGTGAACATCCCGATGTCAAAGCCATGCACTTTTGAGATTATCGGCGAACCTCGGCTTATCCGATACCCTTACGGCGTCAGGTGTCCCAGTGATTCATGAGGCCGTTCCCGGTGATACTCATCCAGCCATTTTCAGTAATATCCCGGACCTCATGCAGTGTCCTGAACAGATAAAAATCCAGCACCTCATTGCGGTAAGTTTTATTGAAGCGCTCGATATAGGCATTATGTGCCGGCATGCCGGGTTTAATTAATTCCAGGCCCACATTCCGTTGTTCTGCCCATTCCGCCAGCGCCAGAGAGATAAGCTCTGGCCCGTTGGTATAAGCATAACAGTACAGTAGCGGTACATGAACACGCCGTTACATGCTAACATCCCAATTGCCACTATTAACCGTAACGGCAACAATTGGCCATAAACTCGCTAATAAAAATAGCTGAAACCATTTTTGCAAAAAAACATCGTAACTATTTGTTTTAAAATGAATTTATTTCAATGGTGCCGATAATAGGAGTCGAACCTACGACCTTCGCATTACGAATGCGCTGCTCTACCAACTGAGCTATATCGGCATGATGAGGCGGTGTCATGCGGGATGAATCTCGGGGGGACACGTTATGCAAAAGCGGTTAAAGAGTCAATAGGCGGGCGTCCGTATGCTGATAAAAACAGCAAATAGGCGTTTAAGATCAACCCGTGACCACATTATCGCCATCTGTTCTTACCCCAAACCCCTGACTTCCACCTTCCCCACCTTGTTCTATAGTAAGCACTAACCATCATTCAACCGCATGTCCGCCCCGCATCGGTCGTTCCAGGAGAAAACTCATGCGACTACAAGGCATACACCACGCCGCGCTGGCAGTACAGGATATGGACCTCATGCTGGCATACTACCGCGACACGCTCGGCCTGCATCCGCACCCCGCCAAACGCAATTGGCTGGGCGCCGGCCGGGGTTTTTGCCTGCACCTGATGCCGTCGAACGGCACGCCGGCGCCACGCGATCCCGCTAGTCACATCGCCATCCAGGTAGATAACCTTAACCACTGCGCCGCCTGGCTGCTGGCAAAAGGTCTACGGCCTTACCAGATGTCCATCTCCATGGCGGTATTTTGGCTAACGGATAGCACCGGCCCGCTGGATAACGGTATCGGCACCCTTTTCCTGGATGATCCGGAGGGCAATACACTGGAGTTTATACAACGGGGTCGAGGGATATTCAGCGAATATGACGATGGCTTGGACTGATATATTGCTAGACGGGTCTGGGACCAGTCGCAGCGGCTAGCGGGTAAATCAGAGAGTAAGCGCCTGCTATCACTATAACCGTTTAACCGGTGGATGCCGTAATCAGCTCCCGCTCAGTTCCGGCAGGCTTGGATGCCAAGATCGGCACCCGCCTAACCTCGGCAAGCACCAATGCCGACCATGGCACCCGTGCGTGCCACTGTTCACGCCCGGCTCAAATTATCCCCATACCCGATCCACTTATAAGTAGTTAGCGCTTCCAAACCCATCGGACCGCGCGCATGAAGCTTCTGGGTGCTGACCGCCACTTCCGCGCCCAGGCCGAACTGGCCGCCGTCGGTGAAGCGGGTGCTCGCATTCACATATACCGCCGACGAATCCACCTCGCGTACAAAACGCTCCGCGCTAGCCAGCGATTGCGTCAGGATGGCATCCGAATGCTGGGTGCCATGCTTGCGGATATGATCCACCGCCTCGTCAAAACCGTCGACCACCTTGACGTTTAAATCCAGCGATAGCCATTCATTGTGGAAGTTGGCCTCCTCCACCGGCACGCAGGCCGCCGGGCCATCGGCCAGATAAGGCCGGGCGGCGCCGTCGGCGTGCAACGTCACGCCCAGGGCATGCATATGCCGGCTTAAACGGCTCAGGAACGCCGGGGCGACGGCTTTATGTACCAGCAGGGTCTCAAGGGAGTTACAGGCGCTGGGGCGCTGGATTTTTGCGTTTTCGATAACCTTGAGCGCCGGCTCAAAGTCGACGGTTTCATCGGCATAGATATGGCAGACGCCGATGCCGCCGGTAATCACCGGAATAGTGGAATTTTCGCGGCACAGCTTATGCAGCCCCGCCCCGCCGCGCGGGATCAGCATATCCACGTAGCGGTCGAGTTTCAGCAGTTCGTTGACCAGGGCGCGGTCGGGATTCTCGATGGCCTGCACCGCGCTCGGCGGCAGTTGGCAGCCCAGCAGCGCCTGCTGGATCACCTTAACGGTCGCGGCATTGGTGCGGAAGGTCTCTTTGCCGCCGCGCAGGATCACCGCGTTGCCGGTTTTCAGGCATAGGGCCGCCACGTCCACCGTGACGTTGGGGCGGGCTTCATAAATCACGCCCACCACGCCCAGCGGCACGCGGCGGCGTTCCAGCTTCAGGCCGTTGTCCAACCGCCGGCCGTCGATAACCTGGCCGACCGGATCGGTCAGGCGGCAGACCTGGCGCACGTCGGCGGCGATGGCGGATAAACGCGCCGGCGTCAGCAGCAGGCGATCCAGCAGGGCTTCGCTCAGCCCGTTTTGCCGCGCGTCGGCCATATCCAGCGCGTTAGCCCGCAGGATGTCGTCGCTTTGCGCGTCCAGGCGATCGGCAATGGCCAGCAGGGCCCGATCTTTGTCGGCGCTGCTCAGCACGGCCAACTGCCAGGACGCCGCTTTGGCGTCTTTGCCCATTTGCTCAAGCATGGCTACTCCTTAATAAATAATCATATCGTCGCGGTGGATGGCGACCGGCCCATACTCGTAGCCGAGGATTTGGCTTATCTGCTGGGAATGTTGCCCGGCAATCATACGCAGCGCATCGCTGTTGTAGCGGCTGACGCCGTGGGCCAGATCCTTACCGTCCAGGCCGCGGATGCGCACCACCACGCCGCGGGAAAAGTCGCCTTCCACCGAACGGATGCCCTTGGGCAATAACGAGCTGCCCCGTTCGCGGATCGCCGCCAGCGCGCCGTTATCGACGGTGATATCACCGGCGGGCGGCGGCCCGAACAGCCAGCGTTTGCGGGTTTCCAGCGGCATTTCCAGCGCATGGAAGCGGGTGCCTACCGGCAGATCCGCCATCATATCGCCGATGACGCCCGGCTTGCTGCCGGCGGCGATCACCACGTCAACGCCCGCCCGGCTGGCCACGTCCGCCGCCTGGATTTTGGTCGCCATGCCGCCGGTGCCCAGACCCGAGACGCTGTCGCCGGCAATGGCGCGCAGCGCGTCGTTAATCGCCGTGACTTCGGTAATCAGCGTGGCGTTGGGGTTGGTGCGCGGGTCGGCGGTGTACAGTCCGGCCTGGTCGGTCAGCAGCAGTAATTTATCGGCGTCCGCCAGAATAGCCACCAGCGCCGAAAGATTATCGTTATCGCCAACTTTGATTTCGGCGGTGGCCACAGCGTCATTTTCATTGATCACCGGCACGATGCGGTTATCCAGCAGCGCGCGCAGCGTGTCGCGGGCGTTAAGGAAACGTTCGCGATCTTCCATATCGGCGCGGGTCAGCAGCATCTGGCCGATATGGATGCCATAAATGGAAAACAGCTGTTCCCACAGTTGGATCAGGCTGCTTTGGCCAACGGCGGCCAGCAGCTGTTTAGAGGCAATGGTCGCCGGCAGTTCGGGATAACCCAAATGCTCGCGCCCGGCGGCAATGGCGCCGGAGGTGACGATGACAATTCGGTGGCCGGCGGTGTGCAGTTGCGCGCACTGGCGCACCAGCTCGACGATATGGGCGCGGTTAAGCCGGCGCGATCCGCCGGTCAATACGCTGGTGCCCAATTTCACAACCAATGTCTGGCTGCCATCCATAACATATCTACCGTAATGAGGTTAAAAGGCGTGCCTGGTCTTTATAAAAAGAAAAAGCGTTATGCCCGCCAGCATAACGCGAAATGAGATAAAAAGCAGGTGCGCGGTGGGGTTAGTCTTTCAGCACAAACGGCGTTTCTTTGAAGTTATCGGCGGGTTCCAGCGTCATCTCCAGGGAGACGATATAGGCGCGCAGGCGCTGGTGGAAAGCGCGCAGCGAGCTTTCGAGCTTGGCGATCGCTTCGGGCTCGCTGATTTTTTCTTCATTCCAGCGGCCGGCTTTGTCGAATATACCCAGATGATAGGTGTAAGTGTAGCGTTTCTCTTCGGCTTCCAGATCGATCCACCATCCCAAGAATTCCCGTTTTTCCGGCGAGGGCTGCATGTTGATGCATACCGCCAGGCAATCAAAGAAAAAATGATTATCGCTGCACTGCCCTTCGCGAATATAGGGACCGAGCGCGGTAAAACCTTTCATCAGTCTGCTTTTCGGGTGTCCACTTACTAACGCCATGCTGATAACCTCAAATTACTCAAAATGAATTTTACACTTCTTTGTTTAGCAAACTAATAGGATTAAGCAACCCAGATTAATCACATTTTGCCAGCCATTCACGGATTTCGAGCAATGCCCGGTGAAAATTATGATAAACCGGCGCCGATTTTACCTGGAACAGCTTGCCTGACAGGGAGGACGACGCCACCAGCGCCGCCTCTTCCTTCGGGCTAAAGGGATCGTTGTCCCAAAACCCCGCCAGCATCGGCGTCGGGCAGCGCCTGCCCAGCAGCCCTTGGGTTTTCAGGGAATAACGGCCCAGCTCAATTTTCAGCGCCGCGTCCGAGGCGTGGGCCATGCCCATGCGGCTGGCCAGCACATCCATATACATATCCGGCGCTTTATCCTGCCGTACCGGGTCGGTGAGCAGGGCGTGCACTATCGGGCCAAGGCAGGCCACGCCGCGCAGGCGCTGCGACTCCAGATACGCCAGCCGGACGGCGATATTGGCGCCGAAGCGAAAGCCGAACGCCGTGACGCGCCTGGAATCGATCCAGGGGATGCTCGCCAGGCCTTTCACCACCTGCTGATGGAGAAAGCTGGAATCCTGGTTCAGGGTCCATTTCGACGAAAAACCGATGGACGGCATATCAATGGTCAGCATCGCCAGTCCCGCCGGGGCGAAATAGTCATGGAACAGGCGATAGGTATCGTTTTGCAGCATATCCAGGCCGCCGCACACCAGTACGGTGGGAAACGGCCCCTTACCTTGTTCCGGCAAATGCAGGAAGCCGGTCACGAGGCCGCCGCCGGCGATCGGGAAGTTCAGCGCTTTCAGCTCATAGCTTAACCGGCAAGCGGCTTCCTCCCAGGCGCGGTTGGCCAGGGTTTGCGCCTGCTCAGCCAACAGGTCGCCGCACAGGTGGGGGTAGGCGGCCACGCTGTAGAAATTGGCCGCCCGTAGCCAATGCTGTCCGGCCAGCGCCGGATCCGGCTCATCCATGCCGCGCTGTTGCCACACCATGCCCTGATGGGACCATTCATAAATCCAGTTGCCGGGCCGGTAGCCGATCACGGTATCCAGCAGGCGTTCGTCGGTCCGGTCGCTTTTGCTGGCGGCAATGCGGGCCAACACCTCTTCTATTTCCCAGGGATTGATACCGCGCCAGATCCATAGCAGACGGTTGAGCATGCGATACCAGTTGCCGGGGTTGGTGCCCTCAAGGGCGGCAAGGATAGGAGATTGACCGCCGGCATGGCGTGGCCGGCTGACCAGCGTGGAGGTTTCCTGTTGCTTGAACGTGGGTTTAAACAGTGTTTCGCTCAGATTGGTGCCGCTCATTGAGCTATCGCCTCCGCAAACCGTTTGCCATAAATAAGAAGCTAAAGAATAAGTGGGTCATATTAGCAAGGTTACTCATTAAACGACAAACAAACAAACGCCCGGCGTGTTGCCGGGCGTGCGGTCGGGAACATATCACCTGCTATCGGCCGGAAAAACGGCCGTAGCCGGGGGGGCGAACGCTTATTTGCCAACCAGGGGGGGAATAAACACCACGCCCATATCCCACGGCTGCTCAATCCAGGTGTCCTGCGGGATATCGACCATATAGTCGTCCACCAGCGGGCGACCGGCGGGTTTGGCGAAAATCGTCACGAAATGCGCTTTGGGATACATATCGCGAATGGCTTTGGCGGTGCCGCCGGTATCCACCAGGTCGTCAATGACGATAAAACCTTCGCCGTCGCCTTCGGCGCGTTTGAGCACCTTGAGCTCGCGCTGGTTGTTATGATCGTAACTGGAGATGCAAACGGTATCCACATGGCGGATATTCAGCTCGCGCGCCAGCAGCGATCCCGGCACCAGACCGCCGCGGCTGACCGCGATAATACCTTTCCATTGTTCTGCGGGGAGTAGCCGCTGGGCCAGTTTCCGCGCCTGAATTTGCAACATGTCCCAGGTTACGACGTATTTTTCGCTCATAAATGCTGTCCCAGCCGGATGGGGTCGGCCTAAAAGTACAGGGAAAAAAGGTTGCGCGAGATTATAAAGACGCCACCGCGGAAATACCAGCGCTACCGCCCTTTTTAACCGCGGTTTCACCATCGGTCAAAGTAAAGTGGTATTCTTTATCCCTCTTTGGTAACCATCCGACCGTCTGCGGGCTGTTAATGACGACCAGACCGGGTCTTACGTTGTAACAGGAGTTTTTATCGTGTCTGAACTGACTCAACTTTCACCTCAGCCATTATGGCAAATTTTTGCCAAAATCTGCTCCATTCCGCATCCCTCCTATCATGAAGAGGCGCTGGCCGCCCATATTTTACATTGGGCGCAGGAAAAAGGGCTGCATGCGGAACGCGATGCGGTCGGCAATGTCTTGCTGCGTAAGCCCGCCACGCCGGGCTATGAAAAACGCCAGCCGGTGGTATTGCAGGCGCACCTGGATATGGTGCCGCAGAAAAACAGCGACACCATCCACGATTTTGCCACCGATCCCATCCAGCCCTATGTCGACGCCGACTGGGTCAAGGCGCGCGGCACCACGCTCGGCGCCGATAACGGCATCGGCATGGCTTCCGCACTGGCGGTCCTGGCCGACGACAGCGTGCAGCACGGCCCGCTGGAAGTGTTGCTGACCATGACCGAGGAAACCGGCATGGCCGGCGCCTTTGGTTTGCAACCCGGCTGGCTGCAGGCCGAGATCCTGATCAATACCGACTCCGAGGAAGAAGGCGAAATCTATATGGGTTGCGCCGGCGGGGTGGATTTCAAGACCATCCTGCCCCTGGAGCGCGAGGCGGTGCCGGCCGGTTACCAACCCCTGAAACTGACGATCAAGGGCCTGAAAGGCGGCCACTCCGGCGCCGATATCCACCTGGGCCTGGCCAACGCCAATAAGCTGCTGGCCCGTTTCCTGTCCCTGCACGGCCAAAAGCTTGATATCCGCCTGCTGGACCTTAACGGCGGCACGCTGCGCAACGCTATCCCACGCGAAGCTTTTGCGACGCTGGCCCTGCCGCAGGAAAACGCCGAAAGCCTGCATGCCCTGGCGCAGGAATACCTGGCGGTGATCAAGGCTGAACTGGCGGCGGTGGAAAAGAAACTCGCGATCCAGATTGAACCGGCAACGTCAGACGCGCAGGCGCTGACCAAAGGCTGCGGCGATCGTTTTATCGCCCTGCTCAACGCCATGCCCAACGGCGTGATCCGCATGAGCGACGATGTGAAAGGCGTGGTGGAAACTTCGCTGAACGTCGGCGTGGTGTCGACAGAAGCCGATCGGGCGCATATCCGCTGCCTGATCCGCTCGCTTATCGACAGCGGCAAAGAGGATGTGGTGGGCACGCTCAGCGCTTTGGGCCGCCTGGCCGGCGCCGAAACCATCGCCAAGGGCAGCTACCCGGGCTGGAAGCCGGACGCCAACTCACCGGTGATGCATATCGTGCGCGAGACCTACCAAAAGCTGTTTAACAAAACGCCGAATATTCAGGTGATCCACGCGGGCCTGGAATGCGGATTGTTTAAAAAGCCTTATCCGCAGATGGATATGGTTTCCATCGGGCCGACCATTACCGGACCGCATTCCCCGGATGAACAGGTGCATATCAAAAGCGTCGGCCAATACTGGATATTGCTCACCGCGCTGCTGAAAGCCATTCCTGAAAAGAACTGATGTCGGTCAACCGCGCCTCACGAAAGAGGCCGGTGCAACATATCGTCTTCCCAATCGAGCATCAGCTGACGCTCGATTTGCGGGTCCAATAACGTCACATGCAGCCCCACCAGGCGCACGCCGCGATCGCCGCGCCGTTGCTCCCACGCCTGGCGCGCCGTATCCAGCAAATCCGCTTTATTCAACCGCGTCCACACATGCTCCTGGGTGGTTTGCTGGAAATCGGCGAACTTTAGCTTTATTCCCTGCCGGGCAATTTGCAGATCCGGCCTCACCCGGCCGAGACGCCGCTCCAGCTCCGGGTAAAGCTGCTCGATAATCGCCGCGCAGTCCGCCCAATCGACAATATCTTTCGCCAGGGTACGCTCGACGCCGACCGATTTGCGCAGCCGATCGGAAGAGACGTCCCGCTCATCGATACCCTGCGAACGCTCCCAGATCACCCGGCCGAACTTACCGAACTGCCGCAGCAGCGCCGCCAGATTGCAGCGTTGCACGTCCAGGCAGGTGTTTAATCCCATCTCGGCCAGCTTTTTGGCGGTGACCTTGCCGACGCCGGGTATCTTGCTCAACGGCAGTTGCGCCAAAAATGCCGGCACCTGTTCGGGGGTAATGACATATTGCCCGTTGGGTTTATTAAGGTCCGAGGCGATTTTGGCTAAAAATTTTACCGGCGCCACCCCGGCCGAGGCGGTGAGATGAAGCTCGTCGGCAATCTGCTGGCGGATGGCCTGGGCCATCAGGGTCGCCGACCCGTTGTGATGGGGGCTTGCGGAAACATCCAGATAGGCCTCGTCCAGCGACAGCGGTTCAATCAGCGGCGTGTATTGGCCGAAAATGTGGCGGATATGCTCCGAGGCTTCCTTATAGGCAGCCATGCGGCCGGGCAGCAGTTTTAGCTGGGGACATAGTTTCAGCGCCATGGCGGTGGACATGGCGCTATGCACGCCGAACACCCGGGCCGGATAATTGGCGGTGCTGATCACCCCGCGCCGATCCGCGCTGCCGCCGATGGCGATGGGAATATCGCGTAAAGTCGGATCGTCGCGCATTTCCACCGCCGCGAAGAAGCAATCCATATCGACATGTATGATTTTACGCATTTACCCCCCCTTAACTGTACAAGTATACAGTAAGGCGACGAATTTATACAAAACGTATCTTGATAAATATACAGGCAGTGATATCGTGTCGCTGTTTTAGTTGTTTTATTTGACGTTTTTAAAAGGGTCCGCCGACAATGTCCGTTGTCTGGCATCTTTATTATTTTGACTACGCAGGAATGACAATGGGCAAAATCGCACTGTTATTTGCGATATTGTTTTGTATACCGGCCATGACGTCCGTCAGTTACGCCAGCGAGCAGGCGCAGACGCAGGTATCGAAAGAATTAAAAGCACAATTATTAGGCTCACCGGTTTTTATTCAGATCTTTAAAGAAGAAAGGACGCTGGAGCTGTATGCCAAGCTGGGTAACGAATACCGCATGCTGGGCAGCTACCGCATCTGCAATTTTTCCGGCGGCCTGGGTCCCAAACGCCGGGAAGGTGATTTTAAAAGCCCGGAAGGGTTTTATTCTATTACCAATCGTAACCTGAATCCGAATAGCCATTATTATCGGGCGATCAATATCGGGTTTCCTAATGCCTATGATCAATCGCAAGGGTATTCCGGCGCCATGCTGATGATTCATGGCGATTGCCGCTCGATAGGCTGTTATGCCATGACCGACGGTTATATCGCCGAGATTTATCAGTATGTGGAATCCGCATTGCTAAACGGCCAGGCGCAGGTGAGTATCCATATTTTCCCGTTCCGCATGACGGAGGCAAACCTGCAGCGCCACCGTTTTTCGACTTATTACCCATTCTGGCGCTCGCTCGAGCCGGGCTACGCGTATTTTGCCCGTTACCGCCAGCCGCCGGCGGTGGGGGTGGTTAACGGTCAATATACCGTCAGCGCGCCGCTGCAGTTAAACAGCGGCACCCCCGTGATCTCACAGTTCGCGCTCACCCAGCCGAAATAACACCATCTCGCCTGGCGCTACCTTGTGCCAGGTTTCATTCCCGGTCAGCGGCTGCGTAGCGATAACGGTAACCACGTCGTCCGGCGTGGTCTGCTGCTGGAAATCGATCTCCACATCCTGGTCAAGCAGCGTCGCCTTGCCAAACGGCGCCCGCCGGGTGATCCAATAAAGATCGGTGGAGCAGTACCCCATCACAAAACGGCCGTCCGACAACAGCATATTAAAGATGCCTTTTTGTCGCAGCTCGCCCGCAAGCGCGGCAATATACCTAAATACCGCCGGCCAGTTTGCCGGAGTGCGTGGATAACGGGCCGCCAGCCTGGCCAGCAGCCAGCAAAAGGCATATTCGCTGTCGGTCTGGCCCACCGGGCGATAACATCCGGTAGCCAAATGACGAAATCCCCTGAGCTGGCCGTTGTGGGCAAAGGTCCAGTTGCGTCCCCACAGCTCGCGGGTAAAGGGGTGGGTATTTTCCAATGACACCTCGCCGCGATTGGCCTGGCGGATATGCGACACCACCGCGCAGGATTTAATCGGATAATCCTGCACCAGCCGCGCGATAGGCGAATTGAAACTCGGCAACGGATCCTTGAAGGTCCGGCAGCCCAGTCCTTCATAAAAGGTAATACCCCACCCGTCCTTGTGCGGCCCGGTACGGCCGCCGCGTTGTACTAACCCGGTAAAGCTGAAGCAAATGTCCGTCGGTACATTGGCACTCATCCCGAGCAGTTCGCACATGACCCGTCTCCTATACCATGACGTTTTAAGGCCGTAATTACGCGCCCGCCGCCATTTCTTTCTCGATCAGCTGGATCAGGATATGGATCGCCTTGATATGGATTTCCTGAATGCGATCGGCATAACCAAAATGCGGCACGCGGATTTCCACATCGGCGGTGCCGGCCATTTTGCCGCCGTCCTTGCCGGTCAGCACGATAACCTTCATGCCTTTGGCGCGTGCCGCTTCCACGGCGCGGATAATATTGGCCGAGTTACCGGACGTCGAGATACCGAGCAGTACGTCGCCTTTATTACCCAGCGCCTCCACATAACGCGAAAACACAAAGTCGTAGCCGAAATCGTTACTCACACACGACAGATGGCTGGGATCGGAAATGGCGATGGCCGGATAGGCCGGGCGGTTATCGCGATAACGGCCGGTAAGTTCCTCGGCGAAATGCATGGCGTCGCAATGCGAGCCACCGTTGCCGCAGGAGAGTATCTTGCCGCCGGCTTTGAATGAACCGGCAATCAGCACCGCGGCGTCTTCTATCGACTGCAGGTGGCGATCGTCGCTGAGGAATTTGGCAAGCGTTGCCGCGGCTTCGTTAAGTTCACTACGAATCAAGTCCTGATACATGGGTCCCTCGGTATAGGCTGGCTAAATCAATCATTATTCCAGCCATCAGTTTACCGGATTGACGAAACCACGAGAAGCGAAGTTAACCGTCTACCCTTGCGTTACCACATGGAATTTGCTGTTTGTGAGCCAGGTTATGATTGTTATGCGGGTACCAGGAGACGCCGCCGTCTTCCGTACGCCGACAGGGTGGACGCCCGCCGGTGTGTTTTCATGCGCCCCGGCCCGGCCTATTTCACCAGCGCCTCGGTGGAAATGGTAATCACCACGGCGTCGCTGACCATAGGCACGTATTTGTCCATGGCAAAATCAGAGCGCTTGATGGTGGTGACGGCATTAAAACCGACCGCCTGTTTTTTCGCCATCGGATGTTCGCCTTTCTTGTTCAGCACCGCGTCCAATATCACCGGCTTGGTGATGTTTTTGATTTTCAGGTCGCCATACACTTTATATTTGTTTCCGCCTTCGCTGACGATTTTTGTGCTGCGGAAGGTGGCCAGCGGATAAGCGGCCAGATCGAAATAGTCCTTGCCCTTGAAGTCATCCGTCAGCTTTTGGACATGGGTATCGACCGTGGCGACCGGGATGGACACATCCACCGTCGAACGGGCGATATCGGCGTCATTTAACTGGATATTACCGGAAACATTGGAAAAATCAGCGGTCGGATTGGAGAAGCCGAAATGGTTCCAGGAGAACACCACCGAGGTATGCGCAGGATCCATGGCGTAGGTCTGGGTCGCCGCCTGGGCAAAGCCGGAAAGCAGCCCGAAGCCGATAACCAGGGGTGCTGCGATTCTTTTTGCGTTAATCATCTGTCTCTCATTTCGTTGCGGTTCGAAGGAGCAATTATAGTCGCCTTTTTATGCCCGTTATGTTGCCGAAATAATTTGTCGTACTAATTCAATCCTTTTGACCGCCGTAGCGTATTTTAGCCGTATACCCATCTAAACGTCCCGATTGTTAATTACGCTGAGCATGTTATATTGAGGTAAAAACCGGCTTTTAAGAGTGGTATTTAGCTATGAGCAGTATCTACGTTCCGCAAAGCAAGCTCCCCGCGCTGGGCACCACTATTTTTACCCAAATGAGCGCGCTGGCGCAGCAGCATCAGGCGATTAACCTGTCGCAGGGATTTCCGGATTTTGACGGCCCCGATTACCTGAAGGCCCGGCTGGCGCATCACGTGGCCCACGGCGCCAACCAGTATGCCCCGATGACCGGCGCGCTGCCCCTGCGCGCGGCGATTGCCGATAAAACCGAACGCCTCTACGGCTGGCGCCCCGATCCGGATCTGGAGGTCACGGTAACCGCCGGGGCCACGGAAGCCCTGTTTGCCGCCATCAGCGCGCTGGTGCGCAGCGGCGATGAAGTGATCTGTTTTGATCCCAGCTATGACAGCTATGCGCCGGCGGTCACCCTGGCCGGAGGCGTGACCCGCCGCATCGCGCTAACGCCGCCGGCGTTTCGCGTCGACTGGACGGCGTTTGGCGCGCAGCTTAACGACCGCACCCGCCTGGTGATCCTCAACACGCCGCATAATCCGTCCGCCACCGTCTGGCAGGACGAGGACTTTGTCCAGCTCTGGCAGGCCATCGCCGAACGG
Source organism: Acerihabitans arboris (assembly GCF_010131535.1). Taxonomy (GTDB): domain Bacteria; phylum Pseudomonadota; class Gammaproteobacteria; order Enterobacterales; family Enterobacteriaceae; genus Acerihabitans; species Acerihabitans arboris. Next base: position 11,245 of record NZ_WUBS01000015.1, on the reverse strand, counting down.
GAAATTTATGTGCTGAGCGACGAGGTTTACGAACATATCTGTTTTGCCGCCGGCGGACATGCCAGCGTGCTGACCCATCCCGAGCTGCGCCAGCGCGCCATTGCCGTTTCGTCGTTCGGCAAAACCTATCATATGACCGGCTGGAAGGTGGGCTATTGCGTGGCGCCGGCGGCGCTCAGCGCAGAGGTGCGTAAAATTCACCAATACCTGACGTTTTCAGTGAATACCCCGGCGCAGCTGGCGTTGGCCGATATGCTGCGCGACGAGCCGGGGCATTGGCAACAGCTGCCCGATTTTTACCGCGGCCGGCGCGATCACCTGGTGCAGGCGCTGGCGCCAAGCCGGCTAGAGCTGTTGCCCTGCGAGGGCACCTACTTCCTCCTGGCCGACTACAGCGCGATATCGGATATGGAGGATGTAGCGTTCTGCCGGTGGCTGACGGTTAACGTGGGCGTGGCCGCCATTCCTTTGTCGGTATTCTGTGCCGAGCCGTTTCCGCACAAACTGATCCGGCTGTGTTTTGCCAAGCAGGATGTCACCCTCGATGCCGCCGCGGAGCGTTTATGTCAACTTTGAACATCAGCCTGTTGCAGCAGCCGCTGGCCTGGATGGATGGCGAGGCTAACCTCAACCATTTCGACCGCCTCCTGGCCGAAATCCAGGGGCGCGATTTGGTTATCCTGCCGGAAATGTTCACCACCGGTTTTGCCATGGAGGCGGCAGGCCGCGCGCTGCCGCAGGGCCGGGTGGTGGAATGGCTGCAGCAGTGGGCTAAAACCACCGGCGCCATGATAGGCGGCAGCGCGGCTATCGGCGCGGCGGACGGCGCGGTCAACCGCTTTTTGCTGGTGGAACCGCAGGGCCGGGTCCATGTCTATGATAAACGCCACCTGTTTCGCATGGCGGATGAGCATCGGCATTACCAGGCGGGCCAGAAGCGCGTGGTGGTGGACTGGCGCGGCTGGCGCATCCTGCCGCAGGTCTGTTATGACCTGCGTTTTCCAGTATGGTCGCGCAACCGCCAGGATTACGATTTGGCGCTGTACGTCGCCAACTGGCCGGCGCCGCGCGCCAATCACTGGCAAACCCTGCTGGCGGCCCGCGCCATCGAGAACCAGGCCTATGTGGCGGGCTGTAACCGCGTCGGCACCGACGGCAACGGCCATCAGTACAGCGGCGACAGCATGATCATCGACCCGTCGGGGAATGTGCTGGCCAAGGGCGCGCCCGGGCAGGAGGCGCGCCTGGACGCCAGCTTATCCCTCGACAGCCTGCGCGAGTATCGTCAAGCCTTTCCCGCCTGGCTTGACGCCGATACCTTTACGCTCGATAACTGACGCCCGGGGGCACTGACAAGGCAACCGCGCGCCGCGCCCGGGCTTTGCGATCCTGCGGCAACAATGGTTCAACTGCCCCGGTAGGTGGACCAGCCGTAGGGGCTGATCAACAGCGGCAAATGAAGGTGCTCCTGGCCCTCCAGCACAAAAAAATCAACGATCGCCGAGCCGTATAAGGCGTCGACGCCCTGCCGGGCAAACCAGGCGCCGAACGCGGCGCTCAGGCGGTAATGGCCCGGCGATATGCCGCCGGGCGTCAGCGTCGCCAGCCGGCCGTCGCTGTCGGTCTCCCCGCTGGCGGCGGTCTCCCACGTAAAAGCCTGCTCTTTTTCCAGCTTGACCTTGACCCGCGCCGCCGGTTTACCCCGAGAGGTATCCAGGATATGGGTGGTAATATTGCAACGGCTCATCAACATGGCGCCAGCTCCTGCTGTAAGCGTGACAGGGCGATTTTCCTTAACTGCAGCGCGGTCTCGCGTTGTTCCTGTTCGGGGCTGTGCTCCAGGCGCTGGCGCAGGCGCGCCAGGATGTCGTGGCCGCCGCGTCCCGCGGCGTGAATCAGGAACACCTGCCCGAAGCGTTGTTCGTAGCGCCGGTTGCCTTCCAGCAGATCGGCCGCCAGCCGTGCGTCGGCGGGATCGACCGCCGACTGCTCGCGACGGGAATGCCCGGCGTCGGCGCCATGGCCGACGGGGCGCTCGCCGATGCGGGGATGGCGCGCCAGCGCATTGCTCACCTGTTTCGCCCGCCAGCGCAGGGCCAACGCCCCGGCATACTCAATCAGGCTATCCGCGCTGGCAAACGGCCGGGCGGCAATAATATCCCAGGACCATTCGGGTATGGCCGCGCAGGCGAGCAGCATCGCCGCCGCGGTTTCAGGCGGGGCCAGGTTAAACTCATCCAGGGTAATAGGCCGTCTCCTCTATTATTTACGCCGTGAAGCGCCTGGCTCGCGCCGTCGCGATAATATAGGCGGGACAATATGCTGTCCTCAACGCCATATCTCATTCATCCGCATGTCTGCGCACCGCCCTGGGGCAGGATAGCGACAGGAAAACCATGCCCGAACATCCGCCGGACCGCTCCCCATTCATAGCCATCAATGCTGCAACTACCGTGCCATGGCAAAAAAACGGTTTTTACCGGCGGGTGCCGGCGTGACGGCGATTGTAGCGCCGGCAGGATGCTGGAGGCGGGCGGCGCGTGGAGGAATAAGACCTTAACCAAGCGCACCAGAAAAGGGCAGGCAGGCGGAACGACGCACCATTAAGCGGCACGGGCAGCAGGGCAAATACCGTGCGCCGCCAACGCAGGGGTGGCCATCATTACAGCCCGGCCTGCCGGCATATTGGAACGCCTCTTGCTTAATCCAATCAGTGTTGACCCTATTTCGTTGACAGGGAAAGCAATATGCCGAAACACGCGATCGAGCAGGGCGGCCATGGTGTCTTTGCAAGTTCTGAATATGCGGAATTGAGAAAAGATAATGATACCGGCGGACGCCGGTGGTGCTACTCTAGCCGATACCCCTGGGCATCGGAGCAGCGCGGCATTGTCAACGTGACCATAGCAAGAGTAAACGTAGCATGAAAAGTGAATATATCGATCGCCCGGCGATCCTGGCGGAGGTTAACGCCGCTTATTACCAATATGAACAGGCGCTGATCACCAATGATGTTGCCATTCTCGATGAGCTGTTTTGGCACGATACCCGCACCGTCAGGTATGGCGCCGGTGAAAATCTTTACGGCATCGAGGCCATCCAGGCTTTCCGCGCGTCGCGATCGCCGGTGGGGCTGGATCGGGTGCTGCAGAACACCGTGATTACCACTTTCGGCGACGATCTGGCGGTGGCCAATACTGAATTTACCCGCGAAGGCAGCGACAAGATCGGCCGCCAGACCCAGACCTGGGTCAAACTGGCCTGTGGCTGGCGTATTGTCGCCGCGCATATCAGCCTGATGGGCTGATACACCACTCTCCTGCGGCAATGCCGATCCATAGCGGCGCAGGAGTCCTTTCAGGTGGGTTTCTCTTGCTGCGCCGGATGGCCCGCCGCGAAGGGATGATGGGTGATCCAGTGGTCGGCGATATCCTGCCGGCGACAAATCCACACCCGTTCATGCTGTTGCACATGATCCAGGAAGCGTTGCAGCGCGCGAAAACGTCCAGGCCGGCCCAATATCCGGCAGTGCATCCCCACCGACAGCATTTTCGGCGATGTTTCCCCCTCGGCATACAACACATCAAAACTGTCTTTCAGGTAACAAAAGAACTGTTCACCGCTGTTAAACCCCTGCGGCGTGCTGAAGCGCATATCGTTCGCCTCGAGCGTATAAGGAATAATCAAATGCGGCTTGACCGAGCCGTCCGTACACGCAACCTGGGTCCAGAAAGGCAAATCGTCGCCATAGTAGTCGCTGTCATATAGAATGCCGCCGTGTTCCACCACCAGACGGCGCGTATTCGGACTATCGCGCCCGGTATACCAGCCCAGCGGCGTCTTGCCGAACAGCTCGGTCAACACGTCTATCGCCTGTTGCATATGCTGGCGTTCGGTCTTGGCGTCCATTCCCTGGTAATGCAGCCAGCGCCAGCCATGGCTGACCACGTCGTAACCCGCGCCTTTTATCGCCTCGACCACCGGCGGATTGCGCGCCAGCGCCATGGCCACGCCAAACACGGTCAGCGGCAGTCCGCGTCGTTCAAACTCCTGCTGGATGCGCCAGAAACCGGCGCGGGAACCATATTCATATAGGGATTCCATCGACATATGGCGCTCGGAGTAACTGGCGGCGCCGATGATATCTGAAAGGAATTGTTCAGAGCCCGTGTCCCCGTGCAATACGGTATTTTCGGAACCTTCTTCATAGTTCAGCACAAACTGCACCGCAATCCTGGCCTGGTTCGGCCACGCGGCATGGGGAGGCTTGCCGGCATAACCGATAAGATCGCGTGGATAGTTTTTATTGAACGAAAAGCTCTTTTTGTCGGTCGCTTCACTCATGATCGGTTCCTTTTGTAGAGCTGGTATTTTAGTTTAGTCCGCCAAAAGGTCCGGTTAGTTCTTTTGTATGAGAAAATTAACCTCGCGATCTCCTGATGCGCGATAAGACACCTGCGGTATATAAACGCCGGCGCGGGCTATTGCATGGCATGGGGTCATATCCTACTATTGCTCCACCAACGGCCATGGCTACGCATGGTGGCCGTATCCTCTTTTGATTTGCCGTGGAGTGAACGTTATGCCTCTGGTCCGTATCGATATCAAGAAAAATCCCGACCCGACCTATGTCGCCCGCGTCGGGAAAGTCGTCTACCAGGCGATGAAAAGCGCCATCAATGTGCCCGAACATGACAATTTTCAAATTCTCGGCGAGCATGACGGCGATCATTTTATTTATGACGCCGGCTATCTCGGCATTAACCGCACCGATAAACTGGTCATCATCCAGATCACCCTCAATGAAGGGCGCAGCATCGAACAGAAAAAATCGCTCTATAAAACCATCGCCGGCGGACTGCGCGAAGCGCTGGGCGTATCTCCCGAGGATGTTTTTATTAATCTTATCGAAGTAAAAAAAGAGAACTGGTCGTTTGGCAATGGCATAGCCCAGTACGCCGGCTGATTGGCGTCTGGAACACTGTCGTTTGCCGCGCGGATCCTGACCCGCACTCTAGCCTTTCAGGCCGGGTGGCCTGTTTTTTCCCGCGGCCGAGGCGACCGGGTCCAAGCTACGCAGGGCCGGCTGGCGCATACCGATTCCGCCGCCGCCGGCAGCTCGCCGTTGGACAGCCTCAGGGTCTTAGCCGCTAACGCCGATGCCCGCCAGGACAGCGATGGAAGCCAATAACAGGAATTGCGCTGGTCGCGAGGGGGATTGAGTTGGTGTAAACGGGGGGCGACAGAAGAATTTGCCGGGACCGCCCGTGAATGTGGACCAGGCGTTTAAAACAACATGGGCCGCAGCGAAAACGCGGCAGCCCATTGGGAATTAGTTGGCGGTGTGGACGGGACTCGAACCCGCGACCCCCGGCGTGACAGGCCGGTATTCTAACCGACTGAACTACCACACCGCACATGTGCTTTGTCGGGAAAGCGAGGCGAATAGTACGGTCAGCGCCGGCCGGCGTCAATGCTTTTCACCGGTGACGGTATCGTTTGGCGATATTTTGGGCATAACGTTGTTTATTCAGCCGCAACAGCGGATTTTAATGCGTTTGGGGGTCCGTTTGCTCTTCGCTTTCCGGTCGCCACAAACAGCTGCCGCCCTTTTTCTTCACCAGGTCGAGACGGGATTCATGGGCCGCCATCTCGTCTGCGCTGGCATAAACCACCTTTAACTGCGACTGCGCGCGCACCACCCGTTGAATATTTTCGCCGCCCTCCGCATTGCGCCGTCCGCTCTCCCCTTCCATGGAAAACCGCATCGACGTCTGGCCGCCGGTCATGGCCAGGTACACTTCCGCCAGGATTTCGGAGTCAAGTAAAGCGCCGTGCAGCGTACGTTTGGTATTATCGATCAGATAACGGTCGCACAGCGCGTCCAGGCTGTTGCGCTTGCCCGGGAAAAGCTTACGCGCCAGGAACAGGCTATCGGTGACTTTGCAGAAGGTGTCGGTTTTGCCGATCCCGCGGTTAAGCTTGCCGAACTCGTAATCCATAAAGCCGATATCGAAGGGCGCGTTATGGATGACCAGTTCGCCGCCGCGAATAAACTCGAGGAACTCCTCGGCCACCTGCTCGAACGTGGGTTTATCCGCCAGGAACTCATCGCTGATACCATGAATATTATAGGCTTCCGGATCAATCAGCCGATCCGGTTTCAGGTAAACGTGGAAATGCCTGCCGGTGAGCCGACGGTTGATTACCTCGACCGCGCCGATCTCGATAATTTTATGGCCTTCGTAATGAACCCCCAGTTTGTTCATACCGGTGGTTTCAGTATCCAGAACAATCTGTCGCGTAATTCCAGTGCCCGTTGCGTTCATTTATGTCAGACTTGATTTTTTTAACATGAAGGTAGTCTACCAGAGATGCAGAAACAGGTAGAAATTTTCACCGACGGATCTTGCCTGGGTAATCCCGGGCCGGGCGGCTACGGTGCCATCCTGCGTTATAAGCAGCATGAAAAAATATTCAGCGCCGGTTACCGGCTCACCACCAACAACCGTATGGAACTGATGGCGGCCATCGTGGCGCTGGAGGCGCTTAAGGACCCCTGTGAAGTGGTTATCAGCACCGATAGCCAATATGTTCGCCAGGGCATTACCCAGTGGATTCACAACTGGAAAAAGCGCGGCTGGAAAACCGCGGAGAAGAAGCCGGTCAAAAACGTTGACCTGTGGCAGCGGCTGGATTTAGCGATCCAGACCCATGTCCTGCGCTGGGATTGGGTCAAGGGCCACGCCGGCCATCCGGAAAATGAACGTTGCGACGAGCTGGCCCGCAGCGCGGCGGGCAACCCGGCGTTCGACGATATCGGCTACCGGCCGGAAAAATAGCGCCGGCGTCAATTGCTGCGGCTGGCGGCGCCCACAGTGCGCCGCAGGGATGCCTTGAGGCTCTTGCTTTTTAACGGGTTAAGCGTCAGCGGGAACGTGCGTTTGCGCGCGACAATCACGCTCAGGCAGCCGATGGCGGGCAGATGCTCGCTCAGCAGGCGTCCGCCGCGCCGGCGCCAGGGCAGGACCTGGAAGCGCGACCGATGCATTACCTCGAAATTAAGCACGCTTAGCCAGTCCAGCAACCGCATCTGGGTATACATTCGGCTGCGGTAGGGCTGGCGGCGCTGCAGGATCGGGCAGAGTTTGCCGATGCCGAGCAGGCTGACCGGATTAAAGGTGCTGATAATCAACCAGCCGTCGTCAATCAGCACCCGGTCGACTTCTCGCAGCAGGCGGTGCGGATCCGACGTGTAGGATAGCGTATGCGCCAGCAGGCAGGCATCGGTGGACTTATTGGCGAACGGCAGTTGGAAGGGATCGGCGATAACGTGCAGGTTATCCCCTCTGGTGCCGACGGTGACCTGATGTGAAATAGCGCATTCGCTGGTATCGATATCCCCGCTGAGCGCGCCGATCTTAATAAGATGAAATCCGAATAATCTAGGCCACCATGGCAGCAGGCTGGTGTCCAGTGCCCGACGATAGTTGTCTCCGTATGGGAGGTCGTCCCATGAGGTTGGCGCGATAATAGGCTGGGTAATTTGCGCTGGTTTCATGTTTGACTATCTTCTTAAGTGCCATAAGAAAAAATGAACAGAGGTGAACGATGAATCTTATCAGCATTCCCGCGTTTGCGGATAATTACATTTGGCTTTTACATAACGACCAGCAGGAATGCATTATCGTCGATCCGGGCGAGTCCGCGCCGGTGCTGGCGGAGCTTGCCGCGCGCCGCTTAACCCTGAAAGCCATCCTGTTGACCCACCATCATCACGATCACGTGGGCGGCGTGGCCGAACTGCTCAGGCATTTCGACGTCCCGGTCTATGGCCCGCAGGAAACCGCCGCCAAGGGTGCCGGGCACGTTGTCGGGGAAGGGGACCGGGTAAATGTGCTCGATATGACCTTTTCAGTGCTGGCGTTGCCCGGCCACACCCTTGGTCATATCGGTTTTTACAGCGCGCCTTATTTATTCTGTGGCGACACGGTCTTCTCCGCCGGCTGCGGGCGTTTGTTCGAAGGCACGCCAAAGCAAATGTACAAGTCTTTTCAGAAGGTTAAGCAGCTTCCTCCCGAGACATTGATCTGTGCCGCGCATGAGTATACTTTAGCCAATCTGGCCTTTGCGCGCTCGATATTACCCGAAGATTCAACGATCGCCGCTTATGAATGCGAAATTAAGCAATTACGGGCAAAAAACCAAGCCAGCCTGCCCACAAAACTACGTTTAGAGGGCAAAATTAACCTTTTCTTACGTTGCCATGACGTTGATTTACAAAGAAAGTTAGACCCACTTCACACACTCCACGAGGAATGGCGTATTTTTGCCTTATTACGGGAGAAGAAGGATCATTTCTGAAGGTTTTAGTTGTAATGTCGGAATGTTCAAAGTATTATTGCTTGTCTTTTAAGCAACTATTGACATACAGATGAAGACTCATGCGATCTTAATCGCCTCGGTCTTGCTCGTGGGTTGCCAGTCGTCCAGGTCGGATGATTTGCCACCCGAACAGCATGCACAGAGTGTTTCTTCGGCAGGTCAAGGTGAAGCAGGAAAGTACACAGACGGCCGAGAGACCTCGGCGCGATGGCTTGGTGATTCAGGTCTCGCGCAGCCCGATTTGTGGAACTTCATTAGCGACGAGCTGAAGATGCAGATACCGGAAAACGCCCGGATCCGCGAGCAAAAAAAGCGTTATTTAAGTAATAAGAGCTATCTCCACGATGTAACATTACGGGCAGAGCCGTACATGTACTGGATTGTCGAGCAGATTAAGCAACGAAAAATGCCGATGGAACTGGTACTGCTACCCATAGTGGAGAGCGCTTTTGACCCAAAGGCAACATCCGCCTCAAACGCGGCTGGCCTTTGGCAGATTGTGCCCACAACTGGCAGGAATTATGGTTTAAAGCAAAACCAATGGTATGACGGCCGGCGTGATGTCGTGGCGTCCACCACCGCTGCACTCGATATGATGCAACGTCTCAATCGCATGTTCGATGGCGATTGGCTGTTAACCATCGCGGCTTATAACAGCGGCGAAGGTCGTGTCATGCAGGCGATGAAGTCCAATAAAGCGAAGGGGAAACCCACCGATTTCTGGGCATTGTCACTGCCGCGCGAGACCACTATCTACGTTCCGAAAATGCTTGCGCTTAGTAATATTATTAAGAATAGCAAACAATACGGAGTTGTCCTGCCTAAAAGCAATGGCGATCATGCCTTGGCACGAGTGGAAGTGGGTCAGCAGATTGGTTTGAGCCAGGCGGCTGAAATGTCGGGACTGTCGTTAACGAAGCTGAAAAGCTTCAATACCGGCTACAAACGTAACGTAACCGCGCCAAACGGCCCGCATTACATTATGTTGCCCAAAGCCCATGCCTCTCAGCTCAGGGATTCGCTGGCGGTTGGTGACATCGCAGCGGTGCAGCAATCCACCCAGCTGGCGGATACGGCCGTCAGCAGCGCGAAATACCAAGTACGTTCCGGAGATACCTTATCGGGCATTGCCAAGCGTCTGAACGTGAAGACGGGCGACCTGTTAAAATGGAATAACTTGCGTAGCGGCAGCAGCCTGAAAGTCGGGCAAACGCTGCAACTGGCCAATAACAGCAGCGGTAGTATCACCTACCAGGTACGGAAAGGTGATTCGCTGGCCAGCATCGCCAAACGGCATGGCGTCGATATTCAGGACGTCAAACGCTGGAACGGCGCGCTGGATAACGCCAGTACCTTGCAACCAGGCATCAAGCTAACGTTGTTTGTTAACGGCAAGGCTACGGATTCCTGAAGGGGTCAAGTTTAAGGCACAATAAAAACAAGCACTCCGGTGCTTGTTTTTTTATGCCTGGATCCTAACCCATTCACCTAGCCAACGCTGGGTATACCGACTATTTTGGTTTCCGGCACCGATTTATCGGTGCGCTTATGAGGTTCAAACTCAACCAGCAGCGGATTGTGGTCGGATGCCTGCGTGACTAGTACCGATGCCTCGGTTACCTTCAGCCCCCGGTAAAAAACAAAATCCAGCGGTCGGCCAAAAGCGCGGCGTCGCTGATCGTCAATAAATTTCACTTCGCGCAGCGTCATGCGATCGGCAAAACGGTATAAAGCCGTAATACGTTGCCGGCTCCAGGCGTTAAAATCCCCCGCCATGATAACCGGTCCCTGATGATTCAGGATCTGCTCGCCAATCGGTCCCAGCTGCTTGCTATAGACATCCACGCCCAGGCTGAAGTTAACCGCGTGGATATTGACCACCATCATCAGTTGGCCGTCGTAGAGGGGATAAACGGTAACCAGGGCGGATTTAGCCAAACGCAGCAGCGGCTCACGTTCACGCAATGGGCAGCAATAAACCGGATGTGCCGCCGACAGCGTCATTACCCCTGACGGGTGCTGCGGAAAAACCAGCGCCGGCACCTGATCGGTCGCCAGATAGTTCGATGTGGCAAACCTTACCAGCTCAGGGGTGGTTTGTGCCTCCTGCAGTAATACCAGTTGGGCATCCTTTCCAAACCCCTGCAGCACAGAGAGCCAATCAGCACGCTGCTGTTTGTAGATATTCCAGACCATTACCCGCAACAGCTTGGATCCCGGCAGCGGTTCTCCGGGGGGCAACGCTTGACCAAGGCGACTGAAGGCTAATGGGGGGAAAATACGCTCAACCGGCTGTCCCGCAACATACCTGACTGAATATGTTTTTTTTGCCACGGTTACCGCCTATTTAACTGTTTCTTTAGCGTCTGTGGGATGATGAATTGGATCATATGAATAGCTATTTTTTTCCCGCAGACATTGGTACGACCAGAATCTTTTATAAAAGTTTTAACCTATAAATTCAACGCTGACGTAAACATGGAACCAACTTCACTCAGTGTACCATAAAATTTGTTTTAACCGGGGCCGCAGGCCTCCCTGCCCCGTCGCCCGACGGTTAATAGTGAAATTAATAGTCTCCGTAGTTAATCGAAGGCATATGATAATCAATGACTTTAGCCGGGAGAGTCCCGGCTGCGGATGGGCAGTGAGAATTAAAAATATTTGTCGCAGTCATGGCAAGCGAAATTTTAGGCATAAAAAAAGCCCTGAACAAATGTCCAGGGCTTTAATCAGTGTGGCGGTGCGGACGGGACTCGAACCCGCGACCCCCGGCGTGACAGGCCGGTATTCTAACCGACTGAACTACCGCACCACGATTCGGTACTACACCCAAACATAACATTTGCGGGGTCAACGC
>NZ_WUBS01000014.1 GCF_010131535.1 Acerihabitans arboris | reverse complement strand
TGAGTGCCCACACAGATTGTCTGATAAATTGTTAAAGAGCATGGCCAGCGTGCGTAAATCTCACCTGGCGCGGGTTGCGTATATTACGTTTTCCCGCTGAAGAGTCAAGCTTTTATTTGCCCGGACGGGGCGCTTTTCCCTTCCCGATCCGGCATCGCGTTAGCGTTTGTTCCCGGTCAGTGGAGGCGCATTATAGGGAATTCCCGCGGCCTGACAAGCACTTATTCCAAATATTTTACTGACCGCTGAATTATCACTCAACTGCCCGTTGCATAGGCAGTTTTTCCAGCGAAGCGAAGCCATATCGTTGCAATACCGGCACCAGCTCCATGGCCTGCGGCGAAGCCACCAGGCAATAGGCCTGGTTCACTTCCGTCGAGTAGGCGCCGTCTATTTCATGGGCAATAAGCCAGGCCGCGCGTTTGGCAATCGCTGAACCGGAATCCACCAGTCGGGTACCGTCAGGCAGTATCGCTTTAAGCTCGTCCGCTAATAAGGGGAAATGGGTGCAGCCCAAGACCACCGTATCGGGCGGCTCGGCAAGCCGTAACCAGGGACGCAGGATTTTTTGCAGCACCGGCAACGCAATGGTTTCGCCATGCAGCTTGGCTTCCGCCAGCTCCACCAGCTCGGCGGACCCCAGCGTGATAATATGGCAATCCGCGGCGAATTTAGCGATCAGCTCATGGGTATAGCTGCGGTGCACGGTGGCGCGGGTGGCTAGCAGCCCGACGATGCCGTTGCGGGTCAGCTTGGCGGCGGGTTTTATCGCCGGCACCACACCGACGATAGGGCACTCAAACCGTTCGCGCAGGGCCGGCAGGGAAATGGTGCTGGCGGTATTGCAGGCAACAATGACCATATCAAGCACATGCAGACGCTGCACCGCGGTGACGATGTCCAACACCCGCTGGACAATAAAGTCTTCCGGCTTTTCGCCGTACGGGAAGGCTTCATTATCGAAAACATAGATATAATGCGGGTCCGGCAACAGCTGCCGTACCTCATCATAAATGGATAAACCGCCCACGCCTGAATCAAAAATCAGGATCGTGGGCCGCTTGGTGTTGCTACCGTCAGAAGGAATAAGTCCCGGTGAGATAAAATTCTCGCTCTGCGGTTTGGTAGCCATAAGCCGTCTCATAGTCTTTGTCGAACAGATTGGCTATTCTACCACGAACCGTCAGATGGGGGGTTAGCGGATAAGACGCGGCAATATCCCACAGGCTTACGCCGCCCATCCGCACCCGGTCATTGGTGTTGTAGTTGGTATCGTAACGCTCGCCAAGGTACCGGTAGTTAAGCGACCAATCGATATCGGCCGCCTGCCAGTCAAGCTGATACTTCACCTGCTGCCTGGCGCGCCTGGCCAGGACCTGGTTGGTGGTGGCGTCGCGCGGATCGAGGTATTCCAGCGTGAGCTGATGCTGCAACGGGCCGGTATAAACCGAGCCGGTCCATTCCACTCCCTTGATACGGGCCTTGCCGATATTTTCATAGGTGCTGGTCGGCGTGTCGTAATCAATCAGGTTGTCGATATCGTTGCGATACGCCGAGACGCGCCAGGTCAGCGGGCCGGTCAGTCCTTCCACCCCGCCTTCCCATTGCTTGCTCTCCTCGGGTTTTAGATCCTCGTTGCCGCCATAACCACTATAAAGCTGGCCTAGGTTGGGCGCCTTATAGGCGGTACCGTAAGACCCAATAAGCCGATAGCCCTCGATAAACTCCCAGGCGGCGCTGGCTTGCCAGGTGCCGTGCCAGCCAAACTGCGAATTATCGTCGCCGCGCACCGCGCCTTCGAGAGTAACCGGCCCGACGAGCTGCGAGGTGGTGGCATAAAGGCCGGTATTGCGTTGCTCATAGCCGTCGGCAAGGTAGCCGGTGCCCGGCTCGGTGGTTTGCTTTTGCCAGTCCACTCCGGCGCCGGCCGTGCCGTGGCCTAACTGCAGGGTATTACCCCATTGCGCATTATACTGTTTGGAATCATCAAGGGTGGCAGAGGCGGAATAGGGTCCATATTTCGGGTCGTAGTTATAATCCTGCGTATGGTTATAGCTAAAGGAGAGCTGAGAGGCGTAGATCCCTTCCCGGTAACGCAAACCGGTATCGTAAGTGCGGCTATAGAGTTTGCGGGTATCGGGCAGCGCATCAAAATGATCGGGGTCGGTATAGGCGTAGCTACCGTCATATCCGCTGCGGTTGTCGTAACCGTAGGCCCGCGCAAAGCCGCTGAACTGCTGGTTAAAGATATGATCCAGTGACGCAAACAGCGTTTTACTCATGAAACCGTCGCGATCCGGCTGCGCGGGATCGCCATAATTATCCGGCAGGTTGGCGCGCACGTCAAAGCCACGGGTATAGGTATAGTTGCCCGCCACGGTGGCGGTGGTGCTTTCCCCCAGCTTTTGCTGGGTGGAGCCGTCATAGGTTTGATAGCCATGGGACCCCATGCCGGCGCTAAGGGTGGTTCCCGGCTGCTCGCGTGTGGTGATGATATTGACCACGCCGCCGATGGCGTCCGACCCATAGACCGCGGAGCGTGGTCCACGGATATATTCGATGCGCTGCACCAGGGATATGGGAATCTGGCTGAGATCGGACGAACCGGAGATCCCGGCCTGGTTCAGCCTGACGCCGTCTATCAGCACCAGGGCATGGTTTGAATCGGTGCCGCGGATAAACAGCGAGCTTTGCTGTCCCAAACCGCCGTTTTGGGCGATATCAACCCCCGGCAGTCGGCTTAACGCTTCGGCCACCGATTTGATTTGGCCGCGATCGATATCGCTGCGGGTCACCACGCTGGTCGGCGCCAGTACGGTAGCAATGGGTTGGGGAAAACGATTGGCGGATACGACCATCGTTTGCGCGGTCTGATCCTGGGCGCCGTCTTGCGCCCACCCTGAGAATGCCGTGACGGAGAGCGCCAACAGCACGGTATTGCTAGTTTTAGGCATTGCCATAGCATCCAAATGATAAAATAGGATGCCGCAGGTTCCATGTTTGATGGCTCGCGATAAACATGGATATTGCGACGAAATACCGGCAGGTTTTCGGGCTTGGGATGCGTAATATAACGCCAGGCGACGACTTCCCATCATAATGACAGTGTCTGCTTGCGCGATCGCCCTGAGGTACCCTTACCGCTGCGCGTCAGCTCCAGCTTTTAACTGGATTCCCTTTTAACTTACAAAAGACCGGACAAGAATCCTACAATCAAAGAGATAAGCATGTCTATAGCACTAATAATCAAACTATTTATAAGCGCAACAACACTGGACTTCACCGGTTTATCCCCTACAATCCCCCACAAACTGGGAAAAATAACGGATATTAGCGAGAAATCATCATGACCGACGAGACGTTGCCAACCGAAGCGTATGAAACCCAACTGGCGGAGAAAACTGCCCGGCTAAACGCGATGATGGCGGCGTTTCAGGCGCCGATTGCGGAAATATTCCGCTCGCAGGCCGAGCATTACCGGATGCGCGCCGAGTTCCGGGTCTGGCATGATGAGCAGGATCTATATCATATAATGTTTGATCAGCAGACCAAGGAACGGATCCGCATCGATCGCTTCTCCGCCGGCAGCGAACTGCTGAACAAACTGATGGCCGTCATGATGGATGCCCTGCGCCCATCGCCGATCTTACGGCGCAAGCTGTTCCAGCTTGATTATCTCACCACGCTCAGCGGCGAGGCGTTGATTACCCTGATTTATCATCGCCCGTTGGACGACGAATGGCGTGAGCATGCGGGCGCGCTGCGCGATAACCTGCGGGCGCAGGGTTTTGCGATCAACCTGATTGGCCGCGCCACCAAAACCAAAATTTGCCTGGATCGCGATTATGTCGATGAACGCCTGCCGGTGGCCGGACGAGAGCTGGTTTACCGCCAAATTGAAAACAGCTTTACCCAGCCTAACGCCCGCGTGAATATCCAGATGCTGGAATGGGCGATGTCGGCAACCGAGCAGGCGCAAGGGGACCTGCTGGAGCTTTATTGCGGCAACGGCAACTTTTCCCTGGCGCTGGCGCGCAATTTTAACCAGGTCCTGGCCACGGAAATCGCCAAGCCTTCCGTGGAGGCCGCGCAGTTTAATATAGCCGCCAATCAGATTAACAATGTGCGGATTATCCGCATGTCGGCCGAGGAATTTACCCAAGCCATGCAGGGTGTGCGGGAATTTACCCGCCTGAAGGACATCGACCTGGCAGACTATAACTGCGAGACCATTTTTGTCGATCCGCCGCGCAGCGGGCTGGATGACGCCACGGTGAAACTGGTGCAGGCCTATCCCCGCATCCTGTATATTTCCTGCAATCCCGAGTCACTGTGCCGCAATCTGGAAACGCTTGCCCAATCCCACATCGTTGAGCGGCTGGCCCTGTTCGATCAATTTCCCTACACCCGTCATATGGAGTGCGGTGTGCTGTTAACGGCCAAAATGCCTTAATCGCCGCGCCTGCGTCGAGACAATATCCTCCTCCAGCCAACGACCCGAAGATGATTCATTTCCGCAGCCTGTCACCCTTCATATGCCGTCATCTCGCTCAGCGGTGATCGCTGCGCTTTTACGTCGCCGTTGACTGTCTCATTGCCTTGCCCATTCCTGTCTTGAAAGATTTTTTTCGGCATGATCAATATGTGACGAGCATCATATCAAAATTTTCAAGTAAATTAAAAATACGCCTCCACATAAAATAAAAATGTGTTTTGTTTTTTAAAATATGGTGAATAATGGCTCGGACCAATTATCGATGGGTTATATGCGTATTGCTCTTTTTAGGTACTACTATCAATTACCTCGGCCGGCAGGTATTGAGTTTGCTACAACCATCATTAGCCAAAGAGTTCAGCTGGAGTAACAGCGATTATGCAAATATAGCAGCAGTTTTTCAGTTTACTTATGCTATTGGGATGATTTTTGCCGGACGGTTTGTTGATTTTACCGAAACCAAAAAGGGATATGCCCGAGTGTTAGGCATCTGGTCCCTTGGGGCGATATTGCACGCCTTGGTGGCGCAGATAGGTGGCGGGATATCCGCTATGCTGTCATCGTTAAGTATCACGGTGCCCATATCGATAGCCGGATTTATGTTTGCTCGACTGGTGTTAGGATTGGGGGAGTCGGGAAACTTTCCTTGTGCGATTAAAGCCACAGCTGAATGGTTCCCTAAAAAAGAACGTTCATTTGCCACCGGGATATTTAGCTCGGGGGCCAATGTAGGTGCTATCCTGGCGCCGTTAATCGTTCCATGGATGGCCGCCAGTCAACCTTTGCCATTGTAGGTGTTATTGGCTTTATTGTTTTATTCATTTGGAAAAGACTGTTCGATTTACCATCAAAACTGTTTGCGAAAGGTAACTTAAACCAAGATGAATATAATCACATTTCCGAGGATGTTGATTCACAACAAAATCGGGAGCACGAACATGAAAAAATATCCTGGTTCAGCTTATTAGCCTATCGCCAGACCTGGGCATTCGCTATCGGTAAATTTTTGACCGATGGGGTTTGGTGGTTTTTTATGTTCTGGCTGCCGGCCTATCTGTCCGCGCAATACAAGATGAGCGATACGCAGTTGATGCTACCTATCGCCACCATTTACTGTATGACCATGGTGGGCAGTATTGGCGGAGGCTGGCTTCCGGCGATGTTTATGAAAACAGGGCTTAATCCTTATATTGCACGGATGCGAGCCATGCTTTTTATTGCCATATTCCCGTTGGCCGTCATCTTTGCCCAGCCATTGGGACACGCGGGATTCTGGATGCCGGTTATTCTGATTGGCATTGCCGCTTCCGCCCATCAGGCATGGTCAGCTAATTTATTCACCACTGTATCCGATATGTTTCCTAACGAAGCCGTTGCTTCGGTAATAGGTATTGGCGCCATGTCGGGTGGATTCGGCGGTGTGGCCGTGACCAAGGTTGCCGGCGCGCTGTTCGACCATTACCAGGCGCTGGGACAAATTGACGTGGGTTACGGCATTATGTTCGTATTTTGCGGGTTAGCCTATCTGATTGCCTGGGCGTTAATGAAAACACTGGTACCCAGATTTAAAGTTATTCAGTTTAATTAAGGTTAGTAAATGAAGTTAGTGCGACGGCCTTGTGTTTTCTCGCGCGCTTGAGGGCAGCCAAAGCACCAAAAAAAACCGCCCATTTATTAAAAAATAAATACCTGCATACCAGGGCGGATAACATTTATCTTATGTCGCGTTGCATAAGAACTGTTATCCGTCCGCCTCCCGCCATGATAGTTCAATCGCCGACAAATTTAACCTAGTCTCTTTAACCATAGCCACCACCGTCAAAAAGCATCATGCCGCCAATTTTTCTGTTGCCTTTGCCAATGACCGGCTAAACGCAGATATTGGGTATATAAGGTGGTGTTGACGCAAATGAGACAAATGCGTATGTCTTAATATTCATTTCAAGATTTATTTACGGAGTAAAAGCAATAATGCCGTTTTTATCCCCCAATGAGCAACAACTTGCCGCGTTGATGTCGCGTTACGGCTCGGAATTGCCGCCAGAAAGCGGACCCAAAGCAAGCTGATATTAATCAGCGTATTTATTTTGACCTGCATTAAAATAATATTTACATTCATAAGATAATAAATCGGGATCAATTATCCACACCACCCGGTAAATGATCTACATAGTATGAATATATTTTTCCTGTTACCGCGCCGATAGCAGAACTTACAATTATCGGAAGACCCACAGACAGATGAGGCGCAACATTTTTTTTATATAATGAGATAGCGAGGCCAATGGTCAAACCGCTGGCGAAGCCGCCAAGCGTACCTAAGTCAGTACCTATGTCCCTGCGTGCATGTTCTAACCTCAATATTTCATTAGGTGTAACTGGTTCAGGGCTACTTATATCGCGTATGGTAGCGGCAATAAAATTTTTCGTAAAAACGACTATGCCAATCGACGCCATGGATAGCGTTACAATACAGATAGGCCTGATCACCGGCTGAACGGAATTTGCCACACGTTGAAGTGAATTGATAATCGTGGACTTCATACCTCGATGGTTATCAACCTGGCAACCGGTACTACCAGTAGTAGCGAGAGTTAAGGGCGTAAAATCGGTACTAGGCGAAATAGCACTAGAGGGAGATGTCATAAAGGCTCCTGGGGAATTTTACATCAGCATTAATCACTTTAGTTAATAACCATTCAATATATTAATTTAATAATAGGCTGCACAGCTATATATTATGTGGCTATGTTGTCCAACGTAATATCGACAAAATTAGTGTAAGCCACACTACCCAGCGCACCTGATTAAAGGCCCAAAGCGACACGGTAAAAATAATATCTCGGGATTTTGCGTGTCCACACCACAAAAAAATGCAAATAATTTCAGCGCGCAGCCGCCCGCCGCGCCGATGAACAATCCCACGCCATGATCTCTCCCTTCAGTCCCCTGACTTCCTGGTCAGTGATGGGAGGCGGCTTGACAACATCCTGGATTGAAGCGGATATCTGCCTCCAGGTTAACTCAATGGCGCTTATCACAGCCGTTAAAGATAATGTGGCGAGAGCGAATATTTTAACATAGGGAAAGGAGCCTTTAACAGCCCACGTAATCGCATAAATCAATCGGTAAGATGTGGATAATCGATCAGGGCCATCGCTGACAATATACTTCGCGGCGTTAATTTGTATAACAGCGGATGGGTGAATAAATGATTCCGGCACAAGGACCTCCAATTGATTGAATACCCAGTTTTACCCTGGGGAAAAATGCAATCTCATACACAAGATGATACAAAAAAACATGTCCCGCATAAATAAATTGTCACCATTTTTAGGTGGTTTACATATTAATATCGAAGCCGATGAAAAAATCATTTCGGTCCCGACGTCAATGAAGAAAAGATGTTAATTCCCCGGTCTTGCGTGATCCAATCGGTTGCCTGAACAGGTTTAACCAAGTATGCCATCGCTAAATGCGGCTACAACATTTTATTGATTATTACTATGCCAGTGTTTCATCAAGACCGGTTATATAAGCAGACAACAAGACGCCGACCAATACGCCTAAGTAATAGTTATAAAAATATTTATCAATAATCGTCACTGGCTCACTATTAAATAAAGATTTTAGTTTTCCAAGACCACAGCCCACCAGATACCCGACCGTAACGCCTCCTACTATTAAAATACTTAATTCTTGGAAATGGCTTGCCGCCATGGTAGTGCAGACAGGCATATTGCTGTTTAGCAACTTGGTGCTACCGCGGGCTGAAACGGCGCTAAGCCTGTGGGTAAACATGGCGATAGCCACTAACGACGTGAAAATAGGGAAAGCACTTTGGACCAGCTTAGTCGTACTGTTGGCCGCACGATCAAACGACCGCGTAAAACCTGAGGGGCCGGTTTTGTTATGGCCGTGTTCGCATCGGGCATTGTTTGACCGGTTAACCAAGTAAACAATAGAGTTATCAACATATATATCAGTCATCAATATTCCCCCTGGATAAACCACAATAACAATTAATGGTGACCGCAGTAAAAATAAGGCCTGGCAACATAGGCTAGCATAATAAAATAAACCGTTCTTAAATATATTGCCAAGCGTATTAACCAATTATAATAGCTAGAAACCATTGAACTTTGTTATGTCGCCTGGGAAATTATATCCAAATAATTTAGTCATAACCAAAATCGTCTCAATCAGTTTTAATCGAGCGCTACAAATCCTGGTCTCGTCCGATGCTTTGCAGTCGTTTTAATTTACGCCCAATCCAGAAGACCAGCACCACCATCAGGATCGCCGGGATAAAGTTAGAGCCGATAACCGGATATTCCACCCGGATGATGGCGCTATACATCAACAAGCCCAGCAGGAAACTGGCCGCCGCCAGGGAGGGGAACCCGTCCGGCATGGCGCGATCGCGATAGTGATGATGCAGGCAGTACACCGACAGCACCAGCGAGATAAGCGGGAAGATGGAAAAGGGCACGATGGCGCTGAATAGCACCGAAAAGGAACCGTTAATAGATAAACCGGCAATCAACGCCAGCAGCAGCGTGCCTCTTTCACCCAAAGGTTGTGTTGTCATGTTATCTACCTGCTTTCGTCAAGGGTGAGGGCGGTCGCCTTTTCCTGCTCCCGGCGATACCAATAAAACGCCCCCTTCGAAATCATCCGCAATTGCAAGACCAACCGCTCTTCAAGCTGCCGGCGCTGGTTGGCGTCAACATCCAACGCTTCCGCGCCGGCGTTAAAGACGATGATGACCATCGCCTCGGCCTGCGCTTCGGTGAAACTGCGCGGCATGTGATTTTCAAGCTCGAGATAATCGGCCAGCTCCGCGATGAAATGCTGTATTTCACGGGCGACGGCGGCACGAAACGCCGCTGACGTACCCGAACGCTCGCGCAGCAACAGGCGGAAGGCGTTAGGATTATTGCCGATAAACTCCATAAAGGTGGCCACCGACGTGCGGATAACGCTGCCGCCCTTGGCGATACGCTGGCGAGCCTGGCGCATCAGCTGGCGCAACATCAGGCCGCTTTCGTCCACCATGGTCAGGCCCAGTTCATCGACATCGCGAAAATGGCGATAAAACGAGGTGGGCGCAATACCGGCTTCACGGGCCACTTCACGCAGGCTCAGGCTGGCAAAACTACGCTCGGCGCTTAACTGGCTGAATGCCGCTTCGACAAGGGAACGACGGGTCCGCTCTTTTTGTTGCGCTCTGACGCCCATAGTCCTGCCCTGCCCCACATTACCGATAAAAATGCCACTATATCAAAATTTGTTGCAACAGCGTTGATACAAACTGCGAATTTTGACGTAATGCTATGTGCCGTGGGTGCCGTAACCCAAGAAAAAAGGCGGTGAGGATTGGGATCTCCGGTCTACAATGTTACATTGACGTTGTGATTTTGTATAAATATAGGCTAAGCCGGTATGCAACCACAGTACGATTACGATGCCATTATTATAGGTTCCGGCCCAGGCGGAGAAGGCGCCGCCATGGGCCTGACAAAGCAGGGCGCCCGCGTCGCGGTTATCGAACGCTATAACAGCGTCGGCGGCGGCTGTACCCATTGGGGCACCATTCCCTCCAAGGCATTGCGCCAGGCGGTCAGCCGGATTATCGAGTTCAACCAGAACCCGTTATATAACGGTAATCAGCATCTGCCGCGTGCCAGCTTCGCCGATATCCTGCATCACGCCGATAGCGTGATAAAACAGCAGATCCGGATGCGCCAGGGGTTTTATGAGCGTAACCAGTGCCGGATTATTACCGGCGACGCCACTTTTGTTGATGCCCATACCGTCAAGGTTCAGTATCCGGATAATACCGTCGAACATTTCAGCGCGGCGCATATCGTGATCGCCTGCGGTTCCCGTCCCTATCACCCGAGTGATGTCGATTTTACCCATCCGCGCATTTATGACAGTGATTCCATCCTGGATTTAAAACATGATCCCCAGCATGTGATTATTTATGGCGCCGGCGTGATTGGCTGTGAATATGCGTCAATCTTCCGCGGCATGAACGTTAAAGTGGACCTGATCAATACGCGCGACAGGCTGTTGGCGTTTCTTGACCAGGAAATGTCGGACGCGCTGTCATACCATTTTTGGGAAAACGGCGTGGTTATCCGCCATAACGAAGAGTATGAAAAGATCGAAGGCACAGAGAATGGTGTGGAAGTCCACTTCCGTTCCGGCAAAAGGATGCGCGCGGACTGCCTGCTGTATGCCAATGGGCGCACCGGCAATACCGATTCGCTGTCGCTGGGCAACGTGGGGCTGGAGGCGGACAGCCGGGGACTGATTAAAGTCAACAGCATGTACCAGACCGCCCTGACGCATATCTACGCGGTGGGCGATGTCATCGGCTATCCAAGCCTGGCCTCGGCCGCCTACGACCAGGGACGTATCGCCGCGCAGGTGATTATCAAAGGCCAGGCCAATGTACAGCTGATTGAAAATATTCCCACCGGCATTTACACCATTCCTGAAATCAGCTCGGTGGGTAAAACCGAACAGGAATTAACGCTGCTGAAAGTGCCTTACGAAGTGGGACGCGCGCAGTTCAAGCATCTGGCGCGCGCGCAGATTGTCGGCATGAATGTCGGCAGCCTGAAAATCCTGTTCCATCGTGATACCCGGCAGATATTGGGTATCCACTGCTTTGGCGAGCGCGCCGCGGAGATCATCCATATCGGCCAGGCCATCATGGAACAAAAAGGCGAAGGCAATACCATCGATTATTTCGTCAATACCACCTTCAACTATCCCACCATGGCGGAAGCCTTTCGGGTGGCGGCGCTGAACGGCTTAAACCGCCTCTTTTAAATCGGTACCCATATACGCCTGCATATGGGTACGTATCGACTCGGCCAACTGCTCATAGCGGGCGCGCAGCGGGGAGCCGGGCCGGTAGACCAGCGCCACGGTGCGTTTTGGCTCGGGTTTATAGCATTTCATATAACAGACGCCGTCACGCTTACGCTCATTGGGCACCGCCAGGGCGGGCAGCAAGGTAATGCCGCTGCCGGCCGCCACCATGTTGCGCAGGGTTTCCAGACTGGTGGCGCGAAAATGGGTATCCTCATCGGCACCGGCCTGGAAGCAGAAGCCCAACGCCTGATCGCGCAGGCAATGGCCGTCTTCCAGCATCAGCAGCTTCTCCCCGGATAAATCCGACATCGGCACCCGTTCCCGGTCCGCCCAGGGGTGGTCGGCATACACCGCAAGCTGCATCGGTTCATCGAATAAGGGGATTTCGATAAAAGCTTCGCTCTCTTTAACCAGTGCCAGTATGGCGCAATCGAGTTTACCGCTGTCCAGCTGCAGCAGCAGCTGACTGGTCTGGGCCTCATGCAGGTACATCTCCAGCTTAGGGTAGGTCTCATGCAGCGTGGGGATGATATGCGGCAACAGATAGGGGCCGACGGTTGGGATCAGGCCGATATGCAGGGGGCCGGACATGGATTCCCCTTG
Organism: Acerihabitans arboris; assembly: GCF_010131535.1. Classification (GTDB taxonomy): domain Bacteria; phylum Pseudomonadota; class Gammaproteobacteria; order Enterobacterales; family Enterobacteriaceae; genus Acerihabitans; species Acerihabitans arboris. The sequence continues at coordinate 187,694 of NZ_WUBS01000014.1, read as the reverse complement.
CTGGCTGGCCATCTCACGCAATATTTTCACTTCGCGCAGGACCGTGCGGGCCTGATCCACCAGCAGCAGGCCGGCCTGGGTGAACAGTACCTTACGGCTGGTGCGCTCCAGCAACATCACGCCAAGTTCATCTTCCAGCTTGCGAATCTGGCCGCTCAGGGTGGGCTGGCTAACATGACTGGCATCGGCCGCCCGTCGGAAATGACGGTGCTCGGCCAGGGCCACCAAATACTCAAGATCGCGAATATTCATTAAAATCCTCCGTGCCGCGATAGTTCGCGTCGATAGATAGGATAGCAATCAACGATTATCCCTATCAATAGTTAATCTTAATAATAACCCCCGAGCTGTATGACAAGCTGTGAAAGTCATTTTTCTTTTTCTGTTAAGGGGTTCGCCAATGTTTAGTAGTCATGAAGGCAAGAAAGTCCCATCGGTTACCTTCCACACCCGTAAGGATGATAACTGGGTTGATATTTCTTCCGACGAACTGTTCAAGAATAAAACGGTCATCGTATTCTCCCTCCCTGGCGCCTTTACGCCAACCTGTTCCTCCAGCCATCTGCCGCGCTACAATGAGCTGGCCGGCTTATTCCACAAACATGGCGTGGACAGCATCGTCTGTGTTTCGGTTAACGATACGTTTGTCATGAACGCCTGGCAGGCCGATCAAAACGCCGGGCATATTACCTTTATCCCCGATGGCAATGGTGAATTTACCAAAGGCATGGGCATGTTGGTGGAAAAAGCCGAGTTGGGATTCGGCCCGCGCTCATGGCGTTATTCGATGCTGGTACGCGACGGCGTAGTGGAAAAAATGTTTGTGGAACCGAACAAACCGGGCGACCCGTTCGAAGTTTCCGACGCCGACACCATGCTGTGTTACCTGGCGCCGGAATGCAAAGTGCAGGAATCCGTCTCGCTGTTTACCAAACCTGGCTGTCCGTTCTGCGCCAAAGCCAAGCAGATGCTGCGCGACAGCGGTATCCAGTATGAGGAAATCTCGCTGGGTAAAGATGCCACCACCGTCAGCCTGCGCGCGGTAACCGGCCGCTCCACCGTGCCGCAGGTATTTATCGGCGGGCGCCATATCGGCGGCAGCGAGGAGCTGGAAGCGTTTTTACTGCAACCCGCCTGATATTTATGCCAACCGGTTTTTCGCCTCGGCAGTGGCTAGCGCCACCTGCTGCGGCGAAACGCCGCCTTTTGCCGAGCGTTTGTCCAGGCAGGATTGCAGCGACAGGGCCGGATAAACATCATCGCCAATGACCGGGCTGAACGCCTGCAGCTCAGCCAGTTCCAGCGCTTCCAGGGCTTTGCCCTGGCGGATGGCCTCGACGACCGCCTCGCCGACGATATGATGCGCCTCGCGGAACGGGATGCCCCTGGCGACCAGATAATCGGCCAGTTCGGTGGCATTGGCGTAGCCCTGCTGCGCAGCCTCGCGGCAACGCGCACGCTTCACCTGCAGCCCTTCCAGCACCAGCGCGGCCATATGCAGGCAATCCAGCCAGGTATCAAGCGCGTCGAACAGGCCCTCCTTGTCTTCCTGCATATCCTTGTTATACGCCAGCGGCAGGCCTTTCAGCGTCACCATCATGCCGGTGAGCGCGCCCTGAACCCGGCCGCACTTGCCGCGGATAAGCTCAAGCGCATCAGGGTTTTTCTTTTGCGGCATCAGGGACGAGCCGGAGGTGACCCGATCGGACAATTCGATAAACGCCGCCTCACCGCTGTTGAACAAAATCAGGTCTTCGGCAAAACGCGAGAGGTGGACCATGCTGATGGCGGCATTGGACAGCAGTTCCAGCACATGGTCGCGATCGGACACGCTATCCAGGCTGTTGCGGGTCGCGGTGGCAAAACCAAGCCAGCCGGCCAGTTGGTCGCGATCGATGGGGTAAGCGGTGCCGGCCAGCGCTCCGCAGCCTAACGGACTGACATCAAGACGTTTCAGGGTATCCTGCAGGCGGCTTTCGTCGCGCGCCAGCATTTCGACATAGGCCAGGCACCAATGGGCAAAGGTCACCGGCTGGGCACGCTGTAAATGGGTATATCCCGGCATGACCGCGTCCTGGTTGGCCACGGCGGTGACGACCAGCGCGATTTGCAACTGCCGCACGGCGCTTAGCAGTTCGGACAGCTGCATCTTGCACCATAGCTTGAGATCGGTGGCCACCTGATCGTTGCGACTGCGTCCGGTATGCAGTTTTTTACCCAGGTCGCCGACTTTCTCAATCAGGCGTTGCTCGACCCAGCTATGGATATCCTCGGCATCGCTGGCCAGGATGGATTCAGGCGCGGCGCCGACCTCCTCCAGGAGAAAAGACAGGGCCTCTTCCAGACGCAGCTGTTCCTCCACCGTCAGCACGCCGACGGTGACCAGCGCTTTAGACCAGGCCACCGAGCCGATAATATCCTGCTCCGCCAGCCGGTAATCAAAGCGCAGCGAGTCGTTGAATGATTTGAACCGCCGATCCGCCGCCTGGCTGAACCGTCCACCCCAAAGTGCCATAACCGTGCTCCGTTAACTATTTGATGCGGGTTGATGCGGGCGCACTCGTCGCATGCGCCCACGCAATAATGATGGCGGGGGCGCCAGAACCGGCGGCCCCGTGGAAATACTGCTGAACATGCGCTTGGGTATTTTCACCCTATTGAATGACTAAAATACCTGTCCAGGCGATATCATGCTAATGGAATCAAGCGAGTATGCGGGTGCCGATGGATTCGCCGTTGAACAACGCCGGCAATTGCTCCGCGTGCCGCCAGCCGGCGATATCCACCGGACGTCCCAGCGTGCGGGCCGCATCCAGCGCCGCGTTGACCTTGACTATCATGCCGTCGGTGATAATCCCCTGCGCTATCAGCTGCTCCGCTTTATGGGCGGTCATCTCGTTGATGCGCTGGCCTTTACCATCGAGTATGCCGCTGACATCGGACAATAAAATCAGGTCGGCGCCCAGGGTAGCGGCCAGGGCGGTGGCGGCCTGGTCAGCGTTCACATTCATCAGCTGGCCTTCGGCGGTGATGCCTATGGAGCTGATAACCGGCAGGTAACCGGCACCAAGCAGGGTATTTACCAATACCGGCGAACCCGGCTGCGCCTTGCCGACATGGCCGAGTTTTTCATCAAGCGGGGTGACGTTAACGCTGTCGCCGTCGCCCAGGCATAACCCCACCGCCGGGATGGCATGTTTTTTTGCCCAGGCCAGCAGGGTTTTATTCGCCGTGCCGGCCAGCGCGCCGGTGATAATGTCGATCTGGTCCGCCGGCGTTACCCGCAGGCCGTTGACCTTGGTTACCGGCAGGGCCAGCTTTTTCATTAACTCATCCACCAGGCAGCCGCCACCGTGGACAATTAATAATGGACGTTGATGCTGCGCGCGATAGCTGTCCAACGCGGAAAACAAGCGTTCCAGCGCCTCTTCGCTATCCAGTAATACGCCACCCAGTTTTATGATTAACGGATTCATTATTTTTTATACCTCGTTGCCAGCCGTTAAAGAAGCGCCTGCGTTTGTGCAAAACCAAAGCGGATATTAGCGCATTGTACTGCCTGCGCGGCCGCCCCTTTTAATAAATTATCTTCGGTGGCCACCACGATCAAATGTTCGCCCTGCACCGCGAAGCCGATATCGCAATAGGGTAGTCCCACGACCGCCTTCAGCGCCGGGACCCCATTATCATACAGCCGCACCAGCGGCTTATCGTGATAGGCATTGTGATAGCACTCGGCAATATCGCCCGCCGTGACGCCCGCCTTTAACCGGCAGGTGATGGTGGCCAGGATGCCGCGGGGGAAATTGCCTAAATGGGGAGTAAAGATCACCGGGATACCCAGATGGGCGGTGATTTCCGGCTGATGGCGGTGGGTAAAGATGCCATAGGGCTGCAGGCTGACCTCGCAGACGCTGGTGTTAAGCGAAGCTTTACGGCCCGCGCCGCTTACCCCACTGACGGCATTGATCACCGGCCACTGCGCGTCGTTCAGCAGCCCCCCGTCGACCAGAGGCTTGAGCGCTAGCTGGGACGCGGTGGGATAACAGCCCGGCACGGCAATCAGCTGCGCCTGCTTCAACGCCTCGCCCTGCCATTCCGCCAGGCCGTAGACCGCTTTTGCCAGCCAGTCGGCATGCTGGTGTTCAAAACCATAATACTGGCGGTAGAACGACGCCTGGTTAACCCGGAATGCGCCGGAGAGATCGAACACCACGCAGCCGGCGGCCAGGAATGCCGGCGCCAGATCGTGGCTGACCTCGTGGGCGGTGGCGAGAAACACCACGTCCACCGTTTTCGCCAGTCCAGCGACATCGGTCAGCGGCTGCAGCGGCAAATCGACCACCCCTTTAAGCTGGGGATGCAGTTCGGAAAGTAATTTGCCGGCATCCGCACTTTGCGCTGAAACCGCCAAAGCGGTTATGTTCATATGCGGGTGGCGGTTAAGATAAGCCGCCAGCTCAGCTCCGGCATATCCGCTGGCACCGACAATCAGCGTATTCAGCATGACTTTTGTTCACCTTCTTGATTTGCTATCACGACGAGAAGGGATCTCCAGCGGCTATTTGTCGCTTAAGTCATCGCTTAAGCCACTATTCGCTGTTCACCCGCGAGGTCAAGCGTAGTAGTCTGGTAAGTATCCGTTTACTTTCCGCTCAACGTTAGTGTATTTTTATTCACTATTATTGCATGAATATTGATACTATCCAAACTAAAGGCTGTCAACAGTGAAGACAAAATTACCCCCGTTTATGGAGTTGTACCGCGCCCTGATCGCCACTCCGTCCATCAGTGCCACCGACAGCGCCCTGGATCAGAGTAATCAGGCATTAATCAATTTGCTGGCGGGCTGGTTCACGACGCTGGGCTTTCAGGTTGAGATCCAGCCGGTGCCGGACACGCGTAATAAATTTAATATGCTGGCCCGCATCGGCAGCGGCGCGGGTGGCCTGCTGCTGGCGGGACATACCGATACCGTCCCCTTCGACGACGGGCGCTGGACGCGGGATCCCTTTACCCTAACCGAAGAAAATAGCAAACTTTACGGCCTGGGTACCGCCGATATGAAGGGCTTTTTTGCCTTTATCCTCGACACGCTGCGCGATATTGATATCAGCAATCTGCAAAAGCCATTATATATCCTCGCCACCGCCGATGAAGAAACCAGTATGGCGGGGGCCAGTTATTTTGCCCAATCCAGCCAGCTGCGCCCGGATTGCGCCATTATCGGCGAACCCACTTCCCTGCAGCCGGTGCGCGCCCATAAAGGCCATATCTCCAATGCGGTGCGTATCCAGGGCCAGTCGGGCCATTCCAGCGACCCGAGCCTGGGCGTCAACGCCATCGAACTGATGCACGAGGCGATTTCCCACCTGATGATACTACGCAATACGTTGCAGGAGCGTTACCATCATCCGGCGTTTGACATCCCCTACCCCACCATGAACTTCGGTCATATCCACGGCGGCGATTCCGCCAACCGCATTTGCGGCTGCTGCGAGCTGCATATGGATATCCGCCCCCTGCCCGGCCTGACGCTCGGCGATCTGGACGGGTTATTGACCGAAGCGCTGGCGCCGGTAAGCGCGCGCTGGCCGGGGCGATTAACCGTTGACGCCCTGCATCCGCCCATCCCCGGTTATGAATGCCCGGCGGATCATCGCCTGGTGGCCGTGGTGGAAAAATTGCTTGGCGTCAACACCGAGGTGGTCAATTACTGTACCGAGGCGCCGTTTATCCAGCAGTTGTGCCCCACGCTGGTATTAGGGCCGGGCTCCATAAAACAGGCCCACCAGCCCGATGAATATATCGATACCGCCTTTATTAAACCGACAAGGGAATTGATTTCCCAGGTGGTACGACATTTTTGCCTGCAATGATAACCCTTTACTTTTCCTCCCCCGTCCGGCGGGGGTTGATTTGGATTAAATCCGGCCTAAACGGCGTTTTTACGCCTGCTGCGATAAGTATTTCTTATAATCAATACATGTTATTAACTTTCACGAATTGACGCGAATACGATGTTTTATGGCGTGAATTGATGTCATTTGACGAATGAATGGATACATGGCTAGATAACGGTGGGTGATTTACGTCATTCGGGTGAAATAAATTTTCAGGTGAGTTGGATCAGGGTCCTTATGAACGAACAATATTCGGCAATGCGAAGCAACGTTAGTATGCTCGGGAAGCTTCTGGGCGACACCATAAAAGATGCGATGGGCGAGAATATCCTGGATAAGGTGGAGACCATCCGTAAGCTGTCAAAGTCCTCCCGTGCGGGTAACGAAGCCCATCGCCAGGAACTGCTTTCCACGTTACAGAATTTATCCAATGACGAGCTGTTGCCCGTTGCCCGCGCGTTCAGTCAGTTTTTGAACCTGACCAATACCGCGGAGCAATTCCATGTGATCTCCCCCCATGGCGAAGCGGCGAATAACCCCGAGGGACTCGGCAAGGTATTTGCCCGCCTGAAGGAAAATAAAGCGCTGGACGATAAAGATATCCGCGCCGCCGTGGAATCGTTGTCAATCGAGCTGGTATTAACCGCCCACCCGACTGAAATTGCCCGCCGTACCCTGATCCATATGATGGTCGAAGTCAACAGCTGCCTGAAACAGCTGGATCACAGCGATCTGGCGGGCTATGAGCGTAAACAGATTATGCGCCGCCTGCGCCAGCTGGTGGCCCAATATTGGCATACCGACGAAATCCGCAAAAATCGCCCATCCCCGGTGGATGAAGCCAAGTGGGGTTTTGCTAATGTGGAAAACAGCCTGTGGGAAGGCGTGCCGCAATATTTGCGCGAGCTGAACGAGCAGTTGGAAACGGTGTTCGGTTATAAACTGCCGGTCGAGAACGTGCCGGTGCGTTTTACCTCCTGGATGGGCGGCGACCGCGACGGCAATCCCAACGTTACCGCCGATATCACCCGCCGCGTATTGCTGTTAAGCCGTTGGAAAGCCGCCGATTTGTTCCTGCGCGACATCCAGGTGCTGGTATCGGAACTCTCGATGACGGAATGTACCCCGGAGCTACGGGCGCTGGCCGGCGGAGATGATATACAGGAACCCTATAGGGTAATCATGAAGCGGCTGCGCGCCCAGTTGAACAGCACCCAGAGCTGGCTGTCGGCGAAACTTCGGGGTGAGCTGGTACTTCCTCCGGCGGATCTGCTGGAGCACAACGATCAGCTTTGGAACCCATTGTTTGCGTGTTACGAATCGCTGAAAGCCTGCGGCATGAGCATCATTGCCAGCGGCCAGTTGCTGGATACCCTGCGGCGCATTAAATGCTTCGGCATACAGTTGGTGCGTATTGACGTACGCCAGGAAAGCACCCGTCACACCGAAGCCTTAAGCGAAGTGACCCGCTACCTGGGATTAGGTGATTATGAAAGCTGGTCGGAAAGCGATAAACAGGCATTTTTGATTCGTGAACTGAACTCTAAACGTCCGCTGTTGCCGCGCCACTATCAGCTCAGCGACGAGACCCGCGAAGTGCTGGATACCTGCCGGGTTATCGCCGACGCGCCGGAAGGCTCCATCGCCGCCTATGTTATCTCGATGGCCAAGACGCCCTCCGACGTGCTGGCGGTGCATTTGTTGCTTAAGGAAGCCGGCTGCCAGTTCATCCTGCCGGTGGCGCCGCTGTTTGAAACGCTGGATGACTTAAACAACGCCGATGACGTGATGAGCCAACTGCTGGGTATCGATTGGTATCGCGGCATTATCCAGGGCCGGCAGATGGTGATGATCGGTTATTCCGATTCAGCCAAGGATGCCGGCGTGATGGCCGCCTCCTGGGCCCAATACCGCGCTCAGGACGCCCTGATTAAAACCTGCGAAAAAGCCGGCATTGCCCTTACCCTATTCCACGGACGCGGCGGCTCCATCGGCCGTGGCGGCGCGCCGGCCCACGCGGCCCTGCTGTCGCAACCGCCGGGAAGCCTGAAGGGCGGCCTGCGCGTCACCGAACAGGGCGAGATGATTCGCTTTAAGTTCGGCCTGCCGGAAGTGGCCATCAGCAGCCTGGCCTTGTATACCGGCGCGATCCTCGAAGCCAACCTGCTGCCGCCGCCGGAACCGAAGCAGGAATGGCGTTCATTGATGGACGACCTGTCGACCACCTCATGTAATATGTATCGCGGCTATGTGCGAGAAAACCCCGATTTCGTGCCTTATTTCCGCTCGGCAACTCCTGAGCAAGAATTGGGCAAACTCCCGCTGGGCTCCCGCCCGGCCAAGCGTCGCCCCACCGGCGGCGTGGAAAGCCTGCGCGCCATTCCGTGGATTTTCGCCTGGACGCAAAATCGCCTGATGCTGCCCGCCTGGCTGGGCGCCGGCGCGGCGTTGCAAAAAGCGGTGGAAGAGGGCAAACAGGATCAGTTGGAAGCCATGTGCTGCGACTGGCCGTTTTTCTCGACTCGCATCGGCATGCTGGAGATGGTGTTTGCCAAAGCGGATCTGTGGCTGGCGGAATATTACGATCAGCGTCTGGTGGACGAAAAGCTCTGGCCGCTGGGAAAACAGCTGCGTAAGCAGTTGGCGGATGATATCAACGTGGTGCTGACCATTGCCAATGACGATCATTTGATGGCCGACCTGCCGTGGATTGCGGAATCCATTGCGCTGCGCAATGTCTATACCGACCCGCTGAATGTGCTGCAGGCCGAACTGCTGCACCGCTCGCGCCAGCAGGAACACCCGGACCCGCGGGTGGAGCAGGCGCTGATGGTCACTATCGCCGGCGTGGCGGCGGGAATGCGCAATACCGGCTAGGACGCTATGGCGGCACCCAGGCTGGTAAAGCGAGCCGGCACAGTGTGGCAATCAATAACCAAAAACCGGACCTGTTAGGGTCCGGTTTTTTATGGTCGGCTATAGCGGGCGGCCCGGACCATAGGCTAAGCGGACGCTACCTGCGGCCTGACGCCGAGGGTATGGCAGATGGCATAAGTGAGATCGGCGCGGTTAAGGGTATAAAAATGGAAATCTTTTACTCCTTCCCGGCTGAGGATTTTCACCATATCCATGGCAATGGACGCGCCGACCATTTTGCGGGTCTCGGCATCATTGTCCAGCCCCTCGAACATGCTGGTCATCCAGCTGGGAACCTTTACATTGGTCATCGCGGCAAATCGTTGCAGCTGCTTAAAATTGGAGACCGGCAGGATGCCGGGCACGATCTCGGTATCGATGCCGGTGGCCACGCAGCGATCGCGAAAGCGCAGGTAGCTTTCCACATCGAAAAAGAACTGGGTAATCGCCCGGCTGGCGCCCGCGTCCACCTTCTTCTTCAGGTTAATCAAATCCGACTGCGCGCTTTTGGCCTCCGGGTGTACCTCGGGATACGCGGCCACGGAAATATCAAAATCACCGACTTTCTTCAGCAGTGTCACCAGATCGGCGGCATACATGGCCGGCGCGCCGCTGCCGGGGGGTAAATCGCCGCGCAGCGCCACGATATGACGGATGCCGCTGTGCCAATAGTCTTCGGCGATTTTTTTCAGCTCGTCCGGCGTGGCGTCAATGCAGGTCAAGTGGGGCGCGGCGTCCAGGCCGGTGCGCTCCTTGATGTCCTTGATGATGCCATGGGTGCGATCGCGCTCGCCGGAGTTGGCGCCATAGGTCACAGAGACAAAGGTCGGTTTTAGTTCGCTTAGCCGGTCGATGGACTGCCACAGCGTCTGTTCCATTTCACCGGTGCGCGGAGGAAAAAACTCAAACGAGACGTTGATATTGCCCTGTAATTCGGCCAGATTTTGGTTCAGGGCTTCCCGCTGATTGGCGTGAAAAAAACTCATACCTTTTCCTCATGACGCGTGTGGATGTTCACTGATGGTTTTAGGCCGCTGGTAATGCACCCGGCAGCCTATTTATGCGCGTCTATACGTTTAGACGTCTAAATAGAATTTGACTGAAATCGTTAGTGTAGTCAACAAAATCGTGCGCGAAGTTGGGGAGTAATCTTCACGCATTATGAAAAAAATTCACTATAGTAAATAACCCATGCCCGGGAAAGGAAGAAGCATCATGCTTATGGCCCGGGCAAGCTGGCCATGTCGTTTCAATGTATATAAAAACTCTTCAGCGGTCATGACTTTTTGGCGTGTTTTTCTTTGGAATAACTGGGCTATAGCGTCATGATGGTATAATTTCGCGGTTAATTGTGGGGTTAAGCTATTACCGTCACGGAGATTAACCTTAATATAAGGATCAAGGAGCAATGCTTCCACACCAGCCCTGAAACCCCTCGCTGCCGCAATATGCAAGGGTGTATGCCCCGAAGGGAGGCTTTTATTTACGTCAAGCCCTCTGTCCAGCAGGGCATTAACTATAATTTTGTCCCCTTTTTTATGCAGCATGGCAAAATGCAATAAAGAGCTACCCACATTATTCTCTTCTTTGAAATTGACGCCGGCTGTAGACATCAATATTTTGGCAATATCATATTCCTGTGCGGAAAAGGCATACATTAGCGCCGTCTCGCCATTTTCATCAGCACAATCGATATTGACATCTCTATGCTTGATTAAAATTCGCACAATTTCTTTATATCCATTTACAGCCGCGGCATGCAGATCTGTTACGCCGTATTTATCCTGCTTATTGATATCACATAGCCCGGAATTAACCATTTCAGTGGCTATATCAGGGTAATTCCCTGCTATAGCAAAATGTATGCAGGGGATTTCATTAATGGAATCACCAATATCGATTATGATATTAGGGCAATGAAGAAATTTTACCACGGTGGAAATTTGTCCGCCAGAGACAGCGACGCAAAGAGGCGTAACGCCATCTCTATCGCTGGCATTGATATCAACGCCTTCCATTTTAAGAAGCTGGCCTATAATGTTTTCTTTACGATGAAATATGGCCCTGTGCAAAATAGTATCGCCCGTTATTTCATTGACCATGCTTCTCATATTTACACCCATTTATTTTATGACACTGGAAGCGATACAGTCATCGTTCGAGACTACTTTGAATATCAACTCGGTCCTTTGCTTCTTATCCATAATGTCAACAATACGTTTTGCTTTCGCCCAAAAACCCGTTGAGGCCTTTGGCTACGCGTACTATTTATTCCAATGATAAATTCTCCAGATTATGTCCTATGATTTCCGCAGGTAGCTTATTAACGCTCACGAGGAACAACTTTTCCTAACGTCAATCAATGAGGTCATATAGGAATAACTATTTACCATTGAATAATTTTTTGGCTTGGAAAGTGAATGTTGTTCTTCGACACAGACCGCAGGTATTTTACTTAGCATTCTCAATATTTTCTTTTGAAAATTTTTATAAAATTGAATAACGCTTTCCCATGCATGGAAAAATAAATTAAATGATACACGCCACCTAACTCATTTATCAATAAACGCTTGTCCGCTTGAGGTAAGTAAAGTTTTGTCTTCATGATACAAAAGATATAATTTTATATATATGCCATTTGATAATAAGCAATGCAGATTTTAAGCCGAAGTCATATTCGGTAAAATTAATGAGTGCGATAAAGACAGTGCGGGTTTGGATTTAAACAGAGGCGGGAGAAAACCGGGCAATATTTGCCCGGCAGGGTTTATTTATAACAACTGCGCCAAGCGGTTTAAGTCGGACTGGATGGCGCCGGCGGTGACATCCCGCCCCGCGCCCGGCCCGCGGATTACCAGCGGGTTATCACGATACCAGCGGCTTTCAATGGCAAACACATTATCGCAGGGCAGCAACGACGCCAGCGGGTGCTCGGCACGCACCGCCTCCACGCCGACCCGCGCCTTGCCATTGGCGTCAAAACGTGCCACATAGCGCAATACCAGGCCCATTTCGTTGGCCGCCCCAAGGCGCTGGACCATTTGTTCATTAAGGACGTCGCCATCCTCGAAAAACTGATCCACCGATCCCAGCACCGAGTCGGGGGATACCAGCGATTCCACCCGTACCTGGTTAGGCTCTATTTCATAACCGGCCTCACGCGCCAGGATCACCAGCTTGCGCATCACGTCCTGGCCGGATAAATCCACCCGCGGATCGGGTTCGGTCAGACCCTGCTGCCAGGCCTGCTCGACCAGTTCGGTAAAAGGCACCGTGCCGTCGAATTGCAAAAACAGCCAGGAGAGGGTACCGGAAAAAATGCCGCTGATGGACAAAATGCTGTCGCCGCTGTCGCGCAGATCGCGCACCGTATGGTTAACCGGCAGGCCCGCGCCCACGGTGGCGTTATATAACCAGTGACGGCCGGTCTTGGCGAAGGCGTCGCGGATCTGGCGGTAATTATCCCCGCTGGAGGCGCCCGCCAGCTTATTGGCGCTGATAACATGAAAACCATAGCTGGCGAAATCCAGGTATTGGCCGGCTAACGACTCGCTGGCGGTGACATCCAGCACCACCAAATCATCATAAGGGTGGGCGCGCATCCACAAAAACAGATCTTCCGGTTCCTGCTCGACGGCTTCATCATTAAAGAAGGCCAGCGCCCGGCTGGCGTTCAGCCCGTCATAACTGAGCAGGCTGCGCCGGCTGTCCACCACGCCGCTAAGAATAAACTCAAAACCGGTGCGCGCCGACAGGCTTTCCTGTTCACGGGCAAACAGCTCCAGCCAGCGTGAACCGATATTGCCTTTGCCGAACAGGATTAGGCCAATGCGCTTTTCCGCGCGGAACAGCGACGTATGCAAGCCTTGCACCACATGTTCGGTGGGACCGATGCGCAATACCGCCACCAGGCTGATGCCGTCCTCCGCCTGCCAGAAAAATTCCACCGGCTGGTATTTCAACTGCTGGTAAAAACGGTGGCAGTGCAGCGGATTTTTGGTTACCCCCGCGCCAACCATCGCCACCAGCACCAATCCTTCGCGCAGCTTCAGCTCGCCGGGCAACGCCGCCTGGCTCAGCGTCAGGAATACGCTGTTGACCACTTCGGAGGTATAGCACAGCTGCAACAGGCGCCGATCGCGATGAACACCCACCGCCAGCGGCTTGATCTGCGCGCGTTTTAACGCCAGGTCGAGTTCTTTTTGCGCCAGGGTAAAATCATGCTGCGCCCCAACGGTCAGTTCGATCAGGCAGACATCATCATGGCTGGTAACGATTTTCGCGCCGGTGCCGGAAGCCAGCACCCGCTCGATGCGCGTCGAACCCTGTTCGGGCTGATAGCTGCAGCGCAGTAATAAATCGATATCGCTGCCCGACACCGGCTGCAAAGTGCGGGTATGCAGCACCGGCGCCGCCAGGCGCGCCAGCTCGCTGGCTTCGTCCAGCCGCAGCAGGGGCAGCAGGCAGGCGTCCTTTACCTTGCGCGGATCGGCGCTGTAGACCCCGGCCACGTCGCTCCAGATGGTCACGCGGGCCACTCCGGCCAGCGCGCCGATTTGGGTCGCGGAATAGTCGCTGCCGTTGCGTCCAAGCAGTACCGTGTCCCCCGCCTGGTTGCGGCATATAAAGCCGGTCACCACCAGACGCTTGTTGGGGTACTGGGTCAACAACTGCTGCAACAAGGGCCAGGAACGCCCCTCGTCAACCTGTGGCTGGGCGGCGTGTTCTGCACGCAGGAAATTACGCGCGTCCAGCCACACCGCATCGATATCCTGGCAGTTGAGTACCGCCGCCATTAAACGCGCCGACCAGATTTCGCCATGGCCGACGACCTCCGCATAGACGGCATCGGTTATTTTTCCGTCCAGCAGTACCGCCAGGCGCTCCAGATCGCGGATAAATTCCGCCATCATCGGATCCGCCAGCTCGGGCGGCAACAGGCCGGTAAACAACTGCTGCTGGTAGCGGCGCAGGGTCTGCTGCACCTGATGCGCGGAAAGACGATCGGTCTGGCTTAGCTTAAGCCAGCCGATCAGCTGGTTGGTGGTGGCGCCCGCCGCGGACACCACCATCAAATCACCGGGTTGGCTGTAGTCGGCCATAATTCCCGCGACCCGTTGGTAACACTTCACATCGGCCAGGCTGCTGCCGCCAAATTTGTGCAGTTGCCTGCCGGCCAAGCGTACCGTCGTTCCCAGAGCACTCATACCTACCTCTTCGCCGCCGCCTGGAAAGCCTGTTCCAGATCGGCAATTAAATCTTCACTGTCCTCGATGCCCACGGACACGCGCAACAACGTTTCTGAAATACCGGCGGCGGCGCGCGCCTCCGGCGCCATGCCCGCATGGGTCATGGTAGCCGCATGGGAAATCAGGCTCTCCACGCCGCCGAGGGATTCGGCCAGGGTGAACAATTCCAGACTGGCCAAAAAGCGCCGCAGCACGGATTCATCACCGTTCACCTCAAAGCTGAGCATGGCGCCGAATCCTTTTTGCTGGCGGCAGGCGATTTCATGACCGGGATTTTCCGCCAGCCCGGGATAATACAGCTTTTTCACCAGCGGCTGTTGCTGTAAATAGGCCACGATATCCAGGGCGTTGCTTTGCTGCTGGCGAATACGCGGCGCCAGGGTGCGGAGCCCACGCAATAACAGGTAACTGTCGAAGGCGGCGCCGGTTACGCCGATATTATTGGCCCACCAGGCAAGTTCGACGGCAAGCGCAGCGTCTTTGGAAATTACCGTGCCGGCCACGACATCGGAGTGCCCGTTTAGATATTTGGTACAGGAGTGCACCACCAGATCGGCGCCCAGTGTCAGCGGTAGCTGCAACGCCGGGCTCATAAACGTATTATCCACCACACAGAGCGCGCCCGCCCGGTGGGCGGCCCGGCAGATGGCGGCAATATCCACCACCCGCAGCAGCGGGTTGCTGGGAGTTTCTATCAGCACCAGCTTGGGTTTTTCATCCAACGCCGCCAGCAACGCCCGCTCATCACCCTGATCGACAAATTTTACCCGATAGGCGCCGCGTTTGCTCAGGCTATCGAACAGGCGATAACTGCCGCCGTAGCAATCATGCGGCGCCACCAGCAGATCGCCGGGCTGCAGAAATACGGTGCAAACCAAATGGATCGCCGACATGCCGCTGCTGGTCATGACCGCGCCCGCGCCGCCTTCCAACTCGGCCAACGCGCGCTGCACCACATCGCGGGTCGGGTTGCCGCGCCGTGAATAATCATGGGCGCGCGGCTGGTTAAAATCGGTAAAGTTATAGGTGCTGGAAAGCGTTATAGGGGGAACGACGCAGCCGAACTGTTCATCATTATTTAACCCGCTGCGAACTGCGATAGTGGCCTGCTTGCGCGTCATGTAGTCGCATCCTGACTGTGTGCTGGAGTATGGAGGTCAAAGAGTAAACCGCCTGAGGATAGACGTCAATACATCTGGACATCTAAACTTCTTTGCGTATAGATTGAGCAATGTATTAATAACAGCTAAAATTATGCGGGTTTTAAGTGTTAAAATCTAACTCACTTTTACCGCAGCCGTCCCGCCGGGTCGAGGGCGCTGTGATAGGAAAAGTTGATAAGTCGCAAAATAAGCGGTCATGTGGTAGTTGGAAGCGGACAGTTACGGCATAATCTGCTCGTTTTTAGCATATTATATTCATTTGATGAGAGTTAAGGTATCCCATGGCGGAATGGAAAGGCGAGTATGTCAGCCCTTATGCTGAACATGGTAAAAAAAGCGAGCAGGTTAAAAAAATCACGGTATCCATTCCGCTGAAGGTTCTGAAAATCCTTACCGACGAAAGAACCCGGCGACAGGTCAATAATCTGCGGCATGCAACCAATAGCGAGCTGCTTTGCGAGGCATTCCTGCATGCCTTTACCGGGCAGCCCCTGCCCGACGATAACGATTTGCGCAAAGAGCGCAGCGACGAAATCCCGGAAGCGGCCAAGGATCTGATGCGAGAAATGGGTATCGATCCCGATACCTGGGAATATTAAGCCCGGCCAGATGAAGGCGGCGCGTGGTAACAGGGTCCGCGCTACCGCCATTCGCCACCGCCGCGCCTCACCGGCAATACCTGCTGCCGGCACGGCCGCCTACGCCAGCCCAGGCGGCCAGCGCATTGATTTTCCGGCAATAACTTTATGCATGCGATAAAAAAACGCTGATTTCCCGTCTCCAGCCTTTATGATAAAAGCCTGTCATCCATGAGGCTTTCCGCTATGAATCCTATTCCCCTGCGTATATCACCCGGCGGCATTTTTCCCGTTAACCGGCCATCCCCGCTTTTCTGCACATCGTCATCCAAAACAAACCGGTCCCTGGCTGACAGGGTTGTATCGACGGGACTTCGGCCGGAGATCTTATCAGGCGGTCGCGGCTATAATAGCGTCAATGCTGAACGACGAACGCTTGCCGACCGCGCCGATAGTCCATCATTAGTCAACAACATCTCATCCGTAGCTAATGTCGGCACGCCTTCCACGCAGGGTTTTACTTCGCTGCCCTGGGAGTTGAAGGCGCATATTTTCAGCCACCTGGACATCACGGACTTACTCACCATGTCGCGTTTGAGCGATACGAACCGGGACGCGGCGCGCTTAGCGTTTCGTCGGGCAAGCCGCTCGTCGCAGGAGCGGCAAATCTTTGCGCAAATTCGCCGGGGCGATAAGCGGGTGGTGCGCTTTTGTCGCGATATGGATATGGACATTACGACATTAGCCGAACCGGCTAATGGCCGGACGTTGTTAATGGAGGCGGTGCGATTTAATCATCCCGCCATCGTCGATCGATTGCTTGCGCTGCCGGGACTGGATATTAATGCTGCCGATCGGTACAACTTAAGCGCTCTGCATTTTGCCGTCCTGCGGGACAGCTCCGCGCTTATTGCACGACTGATTGCCCAACCCGGGATAAATATCAACGCCAGCAGCAGGCATGGGTCGACCGCGCTGCACTGCGCCGCCACGTTCGGTCATGACGCCTCCTTGAAGCTGCTGTTGGAAAGGGCAGACGTTGACGTCAATGCCGCCGATAGCAGCGGCGCGACCGCCTTGCATTATGCCGCCGGCATGGGCCGCACTTCCACCATTGCGACAACCCTCTCGAGAACGGAGTCGGGCGGTTGTAACGACGATGCCAATGATTTCTCACCTTTCTCCGCCCTCGTGCCTGCCCATCTTGGCGCCACCTTGGCCCAACTGCTCGCGACGCCGGGCATTGCCTGCAACGCGGCCGACCAATTGGGATGCACCCCGCTGCATTACGCGATTATCGATGGCTATATGGCGACGGTCGCGATGCTGCTGGATTTGCCCGATATTGATGTTAATGCCGCCGATGCCCATGGCCATACACCCTTGCATCTGGCCATTTTCAGGGAAAGGACAGAGATAGTGCGACTTTTGCTGAAAGCGCCGGGCATGGATGTGAACCGTCGCGATAACGACGGCTGTATTCCTTTGCAATACGCGGTCAGGGGTGGTTTTACCGCCATAGCCCACCTGCTGCTGGAAGCGCCTGGCATTAACTATAATTCCGCCGACGGCCTGGGCTGGACAACCTTGCATTCCGCCCTGGCGTTTTCTCAGACGGAGATAGCCAAACGACTGCTTACCCTGCCGGATATCAACGTTAATGCCGCCCAGGCCGAAGGCTGGACTGCGCTGCATTTTGCCTCAATCCACGGTAATACCCATTTAGTCGAACTGCTGTTGGCCAAGCCGGAGATTAAGGTCAATGTGCGCCAGGGCGATGGATGGACCCCGTTACATTGCGCCGCTATCAACGGTTTTGCCCTGACGATAAAATGCTTGTCCGGCCGGTCGGATATCGATGCAAAGGCCACCGATGCCTACGGCTGCAGCGCACTATATTACGCGTTGGTACGATGTCATCACGAGGCGGCCAGGATATTAAAAAAGATAAAATCGCCGCAAACCGGCAATATTAAGGCCGGCGCAACGAAGCATACTGATTCAACAACGGGTTAAACGCCGTTCGATTTGCTGACCTAACGCCGCCGAAGGCGCCCTTCCCCTTCACGCTGCCATGAAATTATCATGATGGATCCTCAGCGGCGCGGTTCAAGGGCTGCTGGATGGCGAATCATTCCCTCGATAATTCCACTATATTAAACAAACACGCTAAAAATTGCGCATCATCTAATGAACATGGCTCACGCAGGGTTCAATTCATCGGGCAGAAGAAATAATCAGCCGGACAGTCAATCATATTCTTCAGTTGTTCAATTCGCTCTTTAGTTCGTTCTAATTTACAGCTCATGGCACCGATCGACGCACGATTCCCTGAACCAGCATGGGTCACGGCACCAAATGTGCAGTCATCATCCCGAAATTTTATCCAGCTTTTTTGCGCTACTTTAAGTAACGCCCGATCGGCAGGGACATCGGCCATTTTAGCCATGAGATTTTTATAGGCATCATTGAGCAGCATATCCGCCGCAACAAAGTTCGATTTAAGGCAAAATAATTGCTTATCATGGGAATGACTGTGCAAGTGAGTGCATTGTACACTGGCGCGGGAGATTAAAGGAGTTGCGGCCAACAGGATAAAAAGCATTACAGTCTTCAGAATATTTGCAGGGTAGATCATATGTCTTATCCTCAAGAATTAAGTTTTGATAATGCATTGGAATTCATGTATTAAAAAATAATGATCACATATTAATACTTATATTTTCGTTACTGCGTAAGCATTTTTAACGACGGGTGGCCTTAGCCTCCGTTGCTAATCATTTCAATATTTTGTGTTCATATCAACCCATGCCACGGCAAGGAACTCAGCTGAATTTATTGAATTTACTCACTAAGTCATTTATAAAGTCGGCATGACCAATTTTCAATTAGAATATTTAATTTTGTATAAAACGCCCGCAATTATTATCCAGGCACACTATCAGCTTAGATTTTTTGCAGTTCATATTTAATCAACCATCTTGGCATTTGCCAAGTCGTAATATTACAACTCCAACTGAGGTGAAGCCTTCTTTTTTTGATAAGGATGCAATGTGATTTAACAGAAATAAAAAATATATATTATCAGTAATTTTTAACTAAAATTTTATCTTATATGAATATTGCGTCAAGTTTATTAATAACAATTTTAAATGCCCATTAATAGTTACATAAAGCATTCATTATGCATATTTAAATGAACCATAATCTTAATACTTTTAGCCCCTAAATACCAGCCCATTCTCTTTACACCGGATGGGGAAAATAAAGGCAGGCGCTTCAGCTGTCATCATGGCCGGCCGATACCCCCGGCCCCGGCAGAAAAAATCATTCTCCCGGCGCTTAAAAAAAACGAAGCCCCGACCTTTCGGCCAGGGCTTCGTTAAACAGCAAAAGTCACGCTCGGTGATTGTTGTGTTGTCGGTCAGGCAATTATTTTTTGCTAACCGGAACGCTGAAACGTTTGTTGAAGCGATCAACACGTCCGCCGGTATCAACAACACGTTGTTTACCGGTATAGAACGGGTGGCAGGCGCCGCAAACGTCCAGGGTCAGATCGTGGCCCAGGGTGGAATGGGTCTTGATAACGTTACCGCAAGAACAGGTTGCAGTAATTTCTACGTATTTCGGATGGATATCTTTCTTCATGGAAAACCTCGTCGTAAGGCCGCGTCGCTATCCAGTCTTCTACCGCCGGACACCACGCGAATGGAGTTGCGTTTCTCTAAATGCCGGATGGCATCAAAGGCGGCGAATCATACAGAATGCCGCCGCTCTTTGCAAACACATCCGTGCATTGAAGGCGACACAGTGTACACTATCAGCGCAATTTTTCCACCCTGGATGATCCAATGCCTGTTGTACACGTTGCGCTACCGGTGCCATTGGCACGCACGTTCGATTACCTTTTGCCCGGCCATCTGCGCCCCGCGGTGGGCGGACGCGTGCGCGTGCCCTTTGGCCAACGTCATGCCATCGGTATCGTCGTCGGCATCAGCGAAAAGAGTGAATTGCCCCTGGATAAGCTAAAGAGCATCAACGACGTGCTCGATGAACATTCCCTGTTCCCGGAAAGCCTGTGGCGCATCCTGAACTGGGCGATTGGTTATTATCATTACCCGGTCGGGGAAGTGCTGTTCCATGCATTACCAGTATTGATCCGCCAGGGCAAACCCGCCGAAATGACGCCGTTATGGCAATGGTTCGCCACGGAGCAGGGGCGCGTTACGGCGCTTGATACCCTGAAACGCGCGCCGAAACAGCAACAGGCGCTGGCCGCCTTATTGCAAGGGCCTGTTTATCGCCACCAGGTGGCGGAGCTCATGCTGGCCGAAAGCGCATTGCAGGCCCTGCGAGCCAAAGGAGCATGCGACCTGCGTTCCAGCCGGCCCGCCGGCGCCGACTGGCGCGAGAGCTATCGGGTCGAGGGCGAAAGATTACGGTTAAATACCGAACAGGCTACCGCCGTCGGCGCGATCCGCAGTGAGGACGATCGCTTTGCGGCCTGGCTACTGGCCGGGGTTACCGGTTCGGGCAAAACCGAAGTCTATCTGACCGTGCTGGAAAATATCCTGGCCAAGGGAAAGCAGGCGCTGATCCTGGTGCCTGAAATCGGCCTGACCCCGCAGACGATTGCCCGTTTTCGCGAGCGCTTCCACGCGCCGGTGGAGGTTTTGCATTCCGGCTTGAACGACAGCGAACGCATGGCGGTCTGGCTGAAGGCGCGCAGCGGTGAAACGGCAATTGTTATCGGCACCCGTTCGGCGCTGTTTACGCCCTTTGCCCGGCTGGGCATTATCGTTATCGACGAAGAGCATGACAGCTCTTATAAACAGCATGAAGGCTGGCGCTACCATGCCCGCGACCTGGCGGTGTTCAGGGCCCGCGAGGAAAACATTCCTATCGTGCTGGGCTCGGCGACACCCGCGCTGGAAACGCTGTATAACGTCCAGCAGAAAAAATACCGCAACCTGACCCTGGGCAAACGCGCCGGCAACGCCCGGCCGGCCACGCAGCAATTACAGGACCTGAAAGGATTGGCGCTGGCCAACGGCATGTCGCAGCCGCTGCTGAAAAAAATGCGTACCCACCTGGACGCCGGCAATCAGGTCATGCTGTTCCTGAACCGGCGCGGCTTTGCCCCTGCGCTGCTGTGCCACGAATGCGGCTGGATTGCCGAATGTCAACGCTGCGATCATTATTATACCATCCACCAGCAGCAGCGGCTGATGCGTTGCCATCACTGCGACAGCCAACGGCCGATACCCAATCAATGCCCCCAGTGCGGCTCCACCCAACTGGTGCCGGTTGGCCTTGGCACCGAGCAACTTGAAGAGACGCTGACGGCGTTATTCCCCACCACCCCCATCACCCGTGTCGATCGCGACACCACGTCGCGCAAAGGGGCGCTGGAGCATCATCTGGCCCAGGTGCATAAAGGCGGCGCCCGTATCTTAATCGGCACCCAGATGCTGGCGAAAGGGCATCATTTCCCCGACGTCACGCTGGTTTCGTTGCTGGACGTGGACGGCGCGCTGTTTTCAGCCGACTTCCGTTCGGCCGAGCGGTTCGCGCAGCTCTATACCCAGGTCTCGGGACGCGCCGGACGCGCAGGTAAGCCGGGAGAGGTATTTTTGCAAACCCACCATCCCGATCACCCGTTACTGCAAGTGTTACTGCACGAAGGATATATGGCCTTTGCGCAACAGGCGCTGGCCGAGCGCCAGACGGTATTATTGCCGCCGTTCACCAGCCATATCATGATCCGGGCGGAAGATCACGATAACCAGCAGGCCAGGCAATTCCTGGAACGTCTGCGCCAGTTGCTCGACGCCAGTCCGTTACGCGACGAGGCGATGTGGCTGATGGGTCCGATTCCGGCGCTGCAGCCCAAACGCGGCGGTCGTTTCCGGTGGCAATTGCTGCTCCAGCACCCGTCCCGCGTGCAATTACAGCGGCTGGTCGCCGCCAGCCTGCCGCTGGTGGGCGCGCTGACCCAGGCGCGCAAGGTGAAATGGTCGCTGGATGTCGATCCGATGGATATTTAATCCTGATGGGGTTATCAGTATTTTGCGAGCTACATTCGGATAATATGCAAAGTTTGTACCGTGACGATCTTTTTAGTAACTCAACTAACGCACTATCTGATAGAAAGGACGTAATAGGGAATAGTGGAACCGGCCACGTAGGGCGGCCTGCGCTCGGGTTAACCCCGGACAATAGCGTTGGCGGACTGGCCGATAGACCCTGTGGGAACTTGCGCGATTTTGGTCTGTATCTGTATTGCGCCGACATCAGGAGAAAGATGTGGAACAGAAAAAAGCTGCCGGCATGGCGACCATGAAGGATGTGGCGGAAAAGGCCGGCGTGTCGACAGCCACAGTTTCCCGGGCGCTCATGAACCCGGAGAAAGTTTCCGTCACCACACGCAGAAAAGTCCAGCTCGCCGTGAGCGATGTCGGCTATTCACCACAGCCCCTGGGCCGCCAGGTAAAGCGCAATGAAACCCGCAACCTGCTGGCGGTGGTGCCTGATATATGCGATCCCTTTTTCTCTGAAATCCTGCGCGGCATCGAGGAAACCGCCGATGAAAACGGCTATCTGGTCCTGATTGCCGACTGCGCGCATCAGCGGCCACATAAAAAAAGCTTTAGTGATTTGATCATTGCCAGGCAGATAGATGGTATGTTGCTGCTCGGGTCCGAACCGCCGTTTGCCATTGATATCGCGGAACAGCTCAATCTGCCGCCGATGGTCATGGTCAATGAGTTTGTCCCGGAGCTTGCATTGCCGACGGTGCATATCGATAATCTTACCGCCGCCTATGAAGCGGTGGATTATCTGTTCAGCCTGGGGCACCGGCGTATCGCCTGTATCAGCGGACCGAAACATCTGACGCTTTGCCAATACCGGGTACAGGGGTATATTCAGGCGTTGCGGCGCCATGGCATCCCGTCCGAAGAACATATTGTCATTCAGGGCGACATCAGTTACCAGACGGGCGCGACGGGGCTTAACGCATTAATTTCGCGAACTTATCCACCAACTGCTATCTTTTGTCACAGTGATATCATAGCGTTTGGGGTCTTGTCCCAGGCAAAAAAAGTCGGGCTGGACGTGCCGGCGGATCTGTCCCTGATCGGTTTTGATGATATAACGCTCGCACGTTTTTGCGACCCGCCGTTGACTACCGTGGCCCAGCCGGGCTATCAGCTCGGACGCGAGGCGCTATTGTTACTCTTGCAGCAGCTCAGGCAACAGGCGGTAACGAATACCTCCTTGCTATTGGACAGTAAACTGATCGTCCGGGGCAGCACCGCCATGCCCCGCATAAAACGAAATGCGCTTTAGGATTGCAGGCGCTGGTCAAATATTATTGCCTTCAGTAACATGACGGGCTGGTTACTTTCTCAAACTTAGCGAAACGACAGTGGCACAAAGAGACTATGTAGGCCGTGGAAGGACAAACACTCGGCGCAAAAAAACCAACAGTCGAAAAAAACGCACCTCTTCCGGCATTTCAAAGACGATGATCGCATTGGCGGTTGCCGTATTGATTACGTTTATCGGCGGTCTCTACTTTATTGCCCACAATAAAACGGAGGAGGCGGTTATCCTGCCAAGCCATGGCAACCATACCAGCAATGGCCTGCCGCCCAAACCGGAAGAACGTTGGCGTTATATCAAAGAGCTGGAGAACCGCCAGATAGGCGTACAAACGCCTACCGAGCCCACCGCGGGCGGCGAAGTGCAAACACCGGCACAATTGACCGACGAGCAGCGCCAGCTGCTTGAGCAAATGCAGGCGGACATGCGCCAGCAGCCGACCCATCTCAATGAAGTGCCCTATAACGATCAGGTGAAAACGTCGGCGGCGAATCACGCCCGCAGCCAGCAGAACCAGCCGTCATTCCAGACGGCGCCGGCGCCGCGCCAAACGCTCGGCGGCACGACGCCGGTACAGCCGCGCCAGGTCTTTACCGCGCCGGTGGAGCAACAGCAGCCGCGCCAGGCGCCGGCCGCCCAGCCGGTGCAGCAGCCCCCGCGCCAGGCGCCGGCCGCCCAGCCGGTACAGCAGCAGCCGCGCCAGGCGCCGGCCGCCCAGCCGGTGCAGCAGCAACCGCGCCAGGCGCCGGTGACGGCAATAGAACCCGCGCCGCAGCCGAAAGCGGAAGCCCGCGCCGAACCCAAGGCCGAGACGAAGACGGATAAAGAACCGAAAGAAAAATCCCAACGCTGGTTGATACAGTGCGGCTCGTTCAAGACCATGGATCAGGCCGAGTCTATCCGCGCCCAACTTGCCTTTGGCGGCGTTGAAAGCCGGATCACCACCAGCGGCGGCTGGAATCGCGTGATGTTGGGCCCCTACCCGACCCGCGCCGGCGCCGATAAGTCACTGCAGAATTTGCGTGCATCCGGGGTATCAAATTGCATCCCCATCGCCAGCGGGGGTTGAAAACTACCAATCCCACCCCATCTATAAATTCAATATGCCCCATACTTTCTATGGGGCGCGTTAATCTATAGTTACCGGAGGGTTGCTCGTGACAACAATCGTAAGCGTACGCCGCAATGGCCGTGTGGTCATCGGCGGCGACGGCCAGGCCACCCTGGGTAATACCGTGATGAAAGGGAATGTGCGCAAAGTCCGTACTCTCTATGCTGAAAAAGTGATAGCGGGGTTTGCCGGCGGGACTGCGGATGCCTTCACTTTATTTGAACTGTTTGAGCGTAAGCTGGAACTGCATCAGGGCCATCTGACCAAGGCGGCCGTGGAGTTAGCCAAAGACTGGCGTACCGATCGCATGTTACGCAAGCTGGAAGCCATACTGGCGGTAGCGGATGAAACCACATCGCTGATCATTACCGGCAACGGCGATGTTATCAAGCCGGAAGACGATCTGATCGCCATTGGTTCCGGCGGCCCTTATGCCCAGGCTGCAGCGCGGGCCCTGCTTGAAAATACCGAGCTTGGCGCGCGGGACATCGTTGAGAAAGCATTGGCGATCGCGGGGGATATCTGCATTTATACCAATAAATTCCATACGATCAAAGAATTACCGTCCAAAGTGAAGGAGCCTAAAAATGTCTGAAATGACTCCACGCGAAATCGTCAGCGAACTCGACGGGTATATTATCGGTCAGCATAATGCGAAACGCGCTGTTGCCATTGCGCTGCGTAACCGCTGGCGTCGCATGCAGCTGGACGAAGCATTGCGTCATGAAGTGACGCCGAAAAATATCCTGATGATTGGCCCCACCGGCGTCGGTAAAACCGAAATTGCCCGGCGCCTGGCCAAATTGGCCAACGCGCCGTTTATCAAGGTAGAAGCCACCAAATTCACCGAAGTCGGTTATGTCGGCAAAGAGGTGGATTCGATTATCCGCGATCTGACCGATGCGGCGGTGAAAATGGTGCGCCTGCAATCCATAGATAAAAATCGCCAGCGCGCTGAAGAATTAGCGGAAGAACGCGTGCTGGACGTACTTATCCCGCCGGCCAAGAATAACTGGGGCCAGCCGGAAGAATCCGCCGAACCGTCGGCGGCGCGCCAGAATTTCCGTAAAAAACTGCGCGAAGGCCAGTTGGATGAAAAAGAGATTGAGATAAACCTGGCCGCCTCGCCGATGGGCGTCGAGATCATGGCGCCGCCGGGAATGGAGGAGATGACCAACCAGCTGCAGTCGATGTTTAAAAACCTGGCCGGACAAAAACAGAAGCCGCGTAAAATAAAAATCAAGGAAGCGCTGAAACTGCTGGTCGAGGAAGAAGCGGCAAAACTGGTCAATCCGGAGGAGCTGAAAGAGCAGGCCATCGAAGCCGTCGAGCAGCACGGTATCGTGTTTATCGATGAAATCGATAAAATCTGCAAACGCGGCGAAACCACCGGCCCGGATGTTTCCCGTGAGGGCGTGCAGCGGGATTTGCTGCCGCTGGTGGAAGGCTGCACCGTTTCCACTAAGCATGGCATGGTAAAAACCGACCATATCCTGTTTATCGCCTCAGGCGCGTTCCAGGTATCCAGCCCATCGGATCTGATTCCGGAATTGCAGGGCCGCTTGCCGATTCGCGTTGAACTTGAAGCCCTGACCACCAACGACTTTGAGCGTATTTTGACCGAACCCAGCGCCTCGCTGACCATTCAATACAAGGCGCTGATGGCCACCGAAGGCGTCAGCATTGAATTTACCGCCGAAGGCATCCGCCGCATCGCCGAGGCCGCCTGGCAGGTTAACGAACGCACCGAGAATATTGGCGCCCGCCGCCTGCATACGGTACTTGAGCGTTTGATGGAAGATATTTCCTATGACGCCAGCGAATGGGATGGTAAAACAATTTCAATTGATGCAGATTATGTTCGTAGCCATCTGGATGAGTTAGTATCTGATGAAGATTTGAGCCGATTTATCCTGTAGGCGTCAAGGGATAGACGACATCCGCAATGGGGGGCTCCGGCCTCCCGTTTTTTTTTGCCGTAACCGGGTATTAAACATAAGATTCGTTAATTATGAGCGAAACCGTCACCATCAGTCCGACCAAAGCCTGGATGGTCAGCCTGCGTCTGCGTACGCTGCCGCTGGCGCTGGCCTCCATCGTCACCGGTTCGGCGATTGCCGGCTGGCAAGGCCATTTTAAACCCGTCGTCGCGTTGCTGGCGCTGCTCACCGCCGCCCTGCTGCAGATCTTGTCCAACCTGGCCAACGACTATGGCGATTCCGTTAAAGGCAGTGACGATCATGGCCGTCTCGGACCGCTGCGCGGTATGCAACTGGGGGTTATCACCCGTGAGCAGATGAAGCTGGCGCTGATCCTCGCCATCGTGCTGTCGCTGCTCAGCGGCGCCACCTTAATCGCCGTCGCCTGCGAAAAGCCCGCCGATATCCTGGGATTCCTGGTGCTGGGCGTGCTGTCGGTTATCGCCGCCATCACCTATACCATGGGCACCCGTCCTTACGGTTATATGGGACTGGGCGATCTGTCGGTACTGATCTTTTTCGGGTGGCTCAGCGTCGGCGGCAGTTATTACCTGCAAACCGGCGCCTTCCATACCATAGTGATGCTGCCTGCCACCGCCTGTGGCCTGTTGGCGGCGGCGGTCTTGAATATCAATAACCTGCGCGATATTGAAACCGATCGCCTAAACGGTAAAAACACGCTGGCGGTACGTCTGGGACCGCAACGGGCGCGCTATTATCATGCGTGCCTGCTTGCCTGCGCGGTGATATGCCTGGCCATTTTCACGCTGCTTGAGTTGCGCAACCTGGTAGGCTGGCTGTTTGCGCTGGCGGTGCCGGCGCTATATATGCAGGCGCGTTATGTACTGCACGAGCCTAATCCGTCGGGCATCAGGCCCATGCTGGAAAAAACCGTGAAATGTGCGCTGCTGATCAATATTTTGTTTGCCGTCGGGCTGTTGTTTAGCTAAATGTTTTCTGACGCGTATCAAGTTAACAATTGATGATTTTGGCAACTGGCACCAGAACGCGATATACTTCCATCTCCAGCGGCAAACCGACGTAAATCCTATGAAATACGATACTTCAGAACTATGCGACATTTATCATGAAGACGTGAATGTTGTTGAACCTCTCTTCAGCAACTTTGGTGGGAGGACATCGTTTGGCGGGCAAATCGTTACCGTGAAATGCTTCGAGGATAATGGTTTGCTTTACGACGTGCTTGAAGAAAACGGGCTTGGCCGCGTATTAGTCGTTGACGGCGGCGGGTCGGTCAGGCGCGCGCTGATCAATGCCGAGCTGGGCACTCTTGCGGTGCAAAACGAATGGGAAGGTATCGTGGTCTACGGCGCGGTGCGCCAGGTGGACGACCTTGAAGAACTCGACCTGGGCATCCAGGCCATGGCCGCCACGCCGGCGGGCGCCGCCAGCGAGGGCATCGGCGAGAGCGATATCCGGGTCAATTTTGGCGGGGTGACGTTCTTCTCCGGCGACCATCTTTACGCCGACAATACCGGCATTATCCTGTCGGAAGACGCCCTCGACCTCGAATAGACCACCGCAACATTCAAAAGGGCGATCGGGTATCGCCCGTTTTGTTGACCTTAAGCCGGCGTTACACTTCTTCCATTTTACTCAGCAATGCGCGTAAACGCTCTTGCCAAACGCCCTGTTCCTGTTTCAATTGCTCGTTTTCATTGACCAGCGATTCACGGTTGCCGGACGCTTGCTGAATCTCCTGAGCCAAACTGTTGTTCTTCTCTTTCAATTCTTCAATTTCCATTTGCAACAGCGTGATGGTATCTATCGCCTGCTGTACCTTCGCTTCTAGTTTTTCAAATACTTCAAAAGCCATTTCAGCCCCCTTAAGCCTACAAGGTGTAATCGTGAATGTGAGCTACGCGCCGGCGCGCAGCCCTTTGATCGTCTCAGCGTCAGCACCGCTACAGGCGCGTGTCAAAATGCCTTGGTACAGCCTGGAAAGGGGATTTTATGTAGCCCCACCCCCGGTGTCCAGCCGCAATCGTCCAAACGGCCAGATGAGACCGCTATTGTACGCTATGAACCCCGCGGGCAGCGGAAACTTTTCCCTGCGATCGGATGCGCGTTTGGGTAATTAACACCTTTTGTTAAAGAAGGTGATAGCCAGCACACAGAAATTTTGTCCATTTCGGTCTAAATTAAGCGAATACGCTCATTTTTATGACGTACTGCACACAATTTGATTTCGATATTTCTCGTTTCTGCTCGTTAACGATAAATTTACATCATACCTACATGTTTTTCTAGGTTAGATTGATTCGGTAAGCAGACGTGTCCATCACTCCACTGCTAACCCCACTTTTCGCCAGCAGGAAAAGATTATGAGCCAACAAAGAACTCCAACATTGAAAGGCCAATGCATAGCTGAATTTCTGGGAACCGGTCTGCTGATTTTCTTCGGCGCCGGCTGCGTCGCCGCGTTGAAGCTGGCCGGCGCCAGTTTCGGCCAGTGGGAAATCAGCATCATATGGGGTTTTGGCGTCGCCATGGCGGTTTATCTTACCGCCGCCGTTTCCGGTGCCCACCTCAACCCCGCGGTATCCATCGCGCTTTGGCTATTCGCCAGCTTCCAGGGCCGCAAAGTCATACCCTATATCGTTGCGCAAACGCTCGGCGCCTTCTGCGGCGCGGCCCTGGTCTACGGCCTTTACTACAGCCTGTTTATCGATGCCGAACAGGCAAGCCATATGGTGCGCGGCAGCGTGGAAAGCCTGCAGCTTGCCGGCGTGTTCTCCACTTATCCTAACCCCCATATCTCCGTTATCCAGGCGTTTTTAGTGGAAACGGTGATCGCCGCCATTTTGTTATGCCTGATCCTGGCGCTGACCGATGACGGCAATGGTATTCCCCGCGGCGCGCTGGCGCCGTTGTTGATCGGTATCCTGATCGCGGTGATCGGCGCCTCGATGGGTCCATTGACCGGATTTGCCCTGAACCCCGCCCGTGATTTCGGTCCCAAGGTGTTTGCATCCCTGGTGGGCTGGGGGAAAGTGGCCTTTACCGGCGGTCGTGAAATCCCCTACTTCCTGGTGCCGCTGGTTGCACCGATTATCGGCGGTTGCCTTGGCGCGTTTATCTACCGCTCGCTGATCAGCCCTTACCTTCCTTCTAATATTATTGAGGATGGTATGGAAGAGACCCGCTCGGCAAACTCAGCAAAATCCGAACGCAAAGCGTAATGCTTACCTTGTAAATTATAACTTTTGCAGGAATATATTATGTCATCAGATAAAAAATATATCGTGGCTCTCGATCAGGGAACAACCAGCTCACGCGCCATTGTCATGGATCATGACGCCAATATCGTCAGCGTTTCGCAGCGCGAATTCACCCAGATTTATCCCAAACCGGGTTGGGTAGAGCACGATCCGATGGAGATTTGGGCATCACAAAGCTCTACCCTGGTGGAAGTGCTGGCCAAGGCCGATATCCGCTCCGACCAAATCGCCGGCATCGGCATCACCAACCAGCGCGAGACGGCGGTGGTCTGGGATAAGGAAACCGGCAAGCCCATCTATAACGCCATCGTCTGGCAGTGCCGCCGCACATCGGATATGTGCGAAAAATTGAAACGCGACGGCCTGGAGGAGTATGTACGCAACACTACCGGGCTGGTTATCGATCCTTACTTTTCCGGCACCAAGGTCAAATGGATCCTGGATAACGTCGAGGGCGCCAGGGAACGCGCCAAACGCGGCGAACTGCTGTTCGGCACCATCGACACCTGGCTTATCTGGCGCATGACTCAGGGCCGGGTGCACGTTACCGACTATACCAACGCCTCCCGCACCATGTTGTTTAATATCCATGCGTTGGAATGGGATGATAAGCTGCTGGAAATTCTGGATATTCCCCGGTCCATGCTGCCCAAGGTACGTCCTTCTTCCGAAATCTACGGACAGACCAATATCGGTGGTAAAGGCGGAACCCGTATTCCCATCGCCGGTATCGCCGGCGATCAGCAGGCCGCGCTCTACGGGCAGCTGTGCGTACAACCCGGCATGGCCAAGAATACCTACGGCACCGGCTGCTTCCTGCTGATGAATACCGGCACCAAAGCGGTACTATCGAAGCACGGCCTGCTGACCACCATCGCCTGCGGTCCGCGCGGCGAGGTCAATTACGCCCTGGAAGGCGCGGTGTTTGTCGCCGGGGCGGCCATCCAATGGCTGCGCGACGAGCTTAAACTGATTAATGACGCCACCGATTCGGAATATTTCGCCAGCAAGGTGAAGGACACCAACGGTGTTTATGTGGTGCCGGCATTCACAGGCCTGGGCGCGCCGTATTGGGACCCCTACGCGCGCGGCGCGATTTTCGGTTTGACCCGCGGCGTTAACGCCAACCATATTATCCGCGCCACCCTGGAATCCATCGCCTTCCAGACCCGGGATTTGCTCGACGCCATGCAGGCTGACTCCGGCGCGCGCCTGCAGTCCCTGCGCGTGGACGGCGGCGCGGTGGCCAACAATTTCCTGATGCAGTTCCAGTCCGATATCCTCGGCACCCGCGTTGAACGTCCCGAAGTGCGGGAAGTCACCGCCCTGGGCGCGGCTTACCTGGCCGGCCTGGCCGTGGGCTATTGGAACGATCTGGAGGAGGTCAGGAGCAAGGCGGTTATCGAGCGTGAATTCCGTCCGGGCATTGAAACCGTGGAACGCAACATCCGTTATAGCGGCTGGCAAAAAGCGGTTGAGCGCGCCCGTGCGTGGGAAGAACGCTCGGACGAATGATGCCCCGACCGGCACGGTTTTTAATACTGGCCGCCTTGCGGGAAAGCCCGACCACCCGTAATGCGCGCCAGGTGTGATAAACTTTGCGCCAAACTTCTTTCAGGTCGATACGCAAGGTTTAAGCATGAAACGTGAATTAGCCATTGAATTCTCCCGGGTTACGGAAGCCGCCGCGCTGGCTGGCTATAGCTGGCTGGGCCGCGGCGACAAAAACGCGGCGGACAACGCCGCGGTCCAGGCCATGCGCATCATGCTCAACCAGGTACAAATCGACGGGCGAATTGTGATTGGCGAGGGCGAGATTGACGAAGCGCCGATGCTCTACATCGGCGAAGCCGTCGGCACCGGCCAGGGAGACGCGGTGGATATCGCGGTCGATCCCATCGAAGGCACCCGCATGACGGCCATGGGCCAGGCCAACGCGCTGGCGGTATTGGCGGTCGGTGAAAAAGGCGCTTTTCTGCATGCCCCTGATATGTATATGGAAAAGCTGGTGGTCGGTCCCGACGCCAAAGGCGCCATCGACCTTAACCTGCCGCTGGACCAAAACCTGCGCAATATTGCCCGCATCTTGAACAAACCGCTCTCGCAGCTGACCGTGGCCATCCTGGCCAAACCCCGTCATGATGAATGTATCGCCGGTTTGCAGCGGCTTGGCGTGCGCGTGTTTACCGTTCCCGACGGCGATGTGGCCGCGTCCCTGCTCACCTGTATGCCGGACAGCGAAGTGGATGTCATGTATGGCATCGGCGGCGCGCCCGAGGGGGTCATCTCGGCGGCGGCCATCCGCGCGATGGACGGCGATATGCAGGGCCGGCTGTTGCCCCGCCATCAGGTCAAAGGCGATAACGAGGCCAACCGCCGCATCGGCGCCGACGAACTGGCGCGCTGCGCCGCCATGGGCATCAGCGCCAATACCGTGCTCAGGCTCAACGATATGGCGCGTAATGACAACGTGGTTTTTTCCGCCACCGGCATTACCAAAGGGGAACTGTTAAACGGCATCACCCGCAAAGGCAATCTTGCCACCACCGAAACGTTGTTGATTCGCGGCAATAGCCGCACTATCCGGCGCATTGCTGCCACCCATTACCTTGATCGCAAAGATGCCGCCTTGCACCCCTTTATTCTTTAAACAGTGGATTTTGCGCGGCGGCATCATTTATAGAACGAATCCTTAACATTTACCCATGCCCCTCTGGATGCCGCTGCCGAATTAGCTGATAATGACGCGTTCGCGGTAATTAAGGTGGCGCAGGGGAACATGCCGGCGTTTACCTTGTCTGCAATCATCATTAGCCGCTGTGACAGAGTGGGGAATCATTAGCCGGTCCGGGTACCGGCCGGGAAGACCAAGGGGAAAAGATCGTTATGGCTGAATGGGTGACCGGGAAAATCATACATGTGGAACATTGGACGGAGAGCCTTTTTAGCTTAACCGTCAATGCGCCCGTAGATCCTTTTACCGCCGGCCAGTTTGCCAAGCTCGGGCTGGAGATTAACGGCGAACGCGTACAGCGCGCGTATTCATACGTCAACGCGCCGCACAGCGATAACCTGGAATTTTACCTGGTTACGGTGCCCGAAGGTAAGCTCAGTCCACCGCTTCACGCCTTGCAGCCGGGGGATACGCTAATGGTGACCAAGGAGGCCGCCGGCTTTTTTGTCCTGGATGAAATCCCTGAATGCGACACGCTGTGGATGCTGGCGACCGGCACGGCATTGGGGCCGTTCCTGTCTATCCTGCAGCAGGGGGAAGGCCTGGAGCGTTTTAAGGATATCGTCCTGGTGCACGCCGCGCGTTTCGCCCGCGATCTCAGCTACCTGCCGATGATGCTTGAACTACAGCAGCGCTTTAATGGCAAATTGCATGTCCAAACGGTGGTCAGCCGCGAGGCGGTCCCCGGCTCGCTGACCGGCCGTGTCCCGGCGCTGATTGCCGACGGCTCTCTTGAAGCCGCGGTCGGGCTGCCGCTAAATGCCCAAACCGGCCATGTCATGCTGTGCGGTAACCCGCAAATGGTACGGGACACCCAGCAGATATTAAAAGATACCCGCGAAATGCGTAAGCATCTGCGCCGCAAACCGGGTCATATTACCAGCGAACATTACTGGTAAGCGCCGCGCAGCTGTTTAGCGGGCGGCGCCAAGCCAATGGGAAGCTACAGGTTGTGAAGATAAAAATCCGTGTCGCCGTCCCGGCCCTGCTGCTGGGATTAATGTGTCCGATTGCGACGGGCGCGGCGGCGGAAGCCGCCGCTGATACCTCGTCCCCCGCGCCTTATCTCCTGGCCGGCGCGCCGACCTTTGATTTGACGGTAGTAAAATTCCGCGAACAGTATAATGCGCGCAATCCCGCGCTGACCATTGGCGAGTTCCGGGCGATTGATAGCCGCAACGACGGCATCAACCTCACGCGTGCCGCCAGTAAAATTAACGAGACCCTGTATGCCTCCACCGCGCTGGAAAAAGGCAGCGGCAAGATCAAGACCTTGCAACTGACCTACCTGGCGGTGGAAGGGGGCAGCGAAAAAGCGGCGCGCGCCGTGGCCGTAAGTTATATGGCCGCGCTGCTGCGGGAGTTTGAGCCGGGCTTGACCGTGGCGCAAAGCAACGCCCGGGTGGCCGACCTGCTGGCCAAAGGCAAGGGTTCGCGCTTTTTCCAGCAGTCCTGGGGCGCCTTGCGTTATGTCGTGGTCGATAATGGTGACAAAGGTCTCACTTTTGCCATAGAACCAATCAAACTCGCGCTGTCCGAGCCCTGATCGGCCCCGGTTTAATGACAAAAAACAAAGCCACCGCGACGCTTTCTCTCTATACTGGGGGCAGGTAGTACTGTCCCCGGACAGTCAATTTTTTTGTTTCGCGTTTCCTGATTGGAGAATATAAGATGCGACATCCGTTAGTGATGGGTAACTGGAAGCTGAATGGCAGCAAGCATTTGGTGAACGATTTGATCGCCGCGCTGCGCTCTGAGTTGAGCGGTGTTGTAGGCTGCGGCGTGGCTATCGCGCCGCCGGTAATGTACCTGGAACAGGCCAAGCGCCAGCTTGCCGGCAGCCAGTTGGCCCTGGGCGCGCAAAACGTCGATACCAACCTGTCCGGGGCATTTACCGGCGAAGTCTCCGCCGACATGCTCAAGGATATCGGTGCGAAATATATCATTATCGGCCACTCCGAGCGCCGCACCTATCATAAGGAAAGCGACGAACTCATCGCTGAAAAATTCGCGGTACTGAAAGAAGCGGGCCTGATCCCGGTGCTTTGTATCGGTGAGAGCGAAGCGGAAAACGAAGCCGGCCAAACCGAAGCGGTTTGCGCCCGCCAGCTTGACGCGGTACTGAACGCCCTGGGCGCCAAGGCCTTTGATAACGCGGTTATTGCCTATGAACCCATCTGGGCTATCGGTACCGGCAAATCGGCGACTCCGGCACAGGCACAGGCGGTACATAAATTCATCCGCGGCCATATCGCCAAGCACGATGCCGCGGTAGCGGAACAGGTTATTATCCAGTACGGCGGTTCGGTGAATGCCGGCAACGCGGCGGAACTGTTTACCCAGCCGGATATCGACGGCGCGCTGGTAGGCGGCGCCTCGCTGAAGGCGGATGCCTTTGCGGTCATCGTCAAAGCGGCGGCTGAAGCTAAACAAGCCTGAGATAACGCCATGGGCAGGTTAGCGGCGCGATAGCCGCCCGGCCTTGGCGTGCTGTCGGCAAATCAACCGGAAACCGGGCCTTGAAGACCGGGTTGCCGGTTTTTTTTCGCCTCAACCCGGACGGAACGGCTTTTACCGCCGGCTCAACAACGGCCAACCGACGCCCGTTCCACCAGTTCGGGGGTCAACACCAGCACCTGGGGTTCGGTATCGGGATGTTGTAACCGGTAAAGCAGGGTGTCGATCGCCAGCTCGCCCAAAGAATCTTTCGGCTGGTTAATGGTGGTCAGCGGCGGGGTCAGGTATTTTGCCAGCTCGATATCATCGTAGCCGATGACCGCCATATCCTTAGGGACGGACAGGCCGGCTTGGAACAACGCCTGGTAGGCGCCCACCGCCACAGCGTCGTTACCGGTAAACACCGCGTGGGGCGGCTCCGTTAACGATAAAAGTTGCTGCATCGCCGTCACGCCGCCGCCGAATTCGAAATCGCTGAAAACCTCATAACCGGCCGGTATCGCAAGCCCGGCGCGCTCCATGGCCAGACGATATCCCTGCAGCCGATGGCGCGCGGTGGTTTTATCCTGGGGACCGGAGATACAGGCGATCTTGCTGTAACCGCGCGAGATCAGGAATTCAGTAGCCAGGCAGCCGCCCAGTAACGAATTATCCTGGATGATATCCAGCGCGTCTTCAAACGGCGTCCAATCCATCATCACAATCGGCAACGAAGGATAACGACGCAGCGCCAGTCGGGAGGGCCGGTTATTTTCGGTACACATGATAAGCAGCCCGTCGACGCGTTTTTGCAGCAGCGTTTCCATGCTGCGGCTCATGCGGTCGGCATCCTCTTCGGTATTACACAAGATCAGGCTGTAGCCGCGCTCATAGCAGCTGCGTTCAACGCCATGCACCACTTCCGCATAAAACGGGTTATTACTGGAGGTAATCAGCATCCCGATGGTGCGCGTCTGGTTTATCTTCAGGCTGCGGGCTAAGGCCGACGGCGCGTAGTTAAGCTGTTCCACCACCGCCAGCACCTTATCGCGCACCGCATCGCTGACAAAACGGTTGTTATTGATGACATGCGATACGGTGGAAGTGGAAACGCCCGCCAGGCGGGCAACATCCTTCATGGTGGCCAAATAAGCTCCTAATCCTGTAAAAAAGCGTCGATTTCGTCGCGCCACGGGATCGACGGCTGCGCGCCGGGGCGGGTCACCGCTATTGCGGCGGCGGCGTGGGCGAACCTGACGGCGCTACGCATATCCCGGCCTTCAAGCAACGCCGTCATCAGCGCGCCGTTAAAGGTATCGCCGGCCGCGATGGTATCCACCGCGCGGACCTTGAATCCGGGCACCAGCACGCCGTTGCCGCCTTCGCTAAGCCATACGCCCCTGCTGCCAAGCGTAATAATAACAGTGGTTATGCCTTTGTCGTGCAATACCTGCGCGGCGCGGGCGGCGGCGGCGTCATCGCTGATAGTCACGCCCGTCAGCTGTTCCGCCTCGGTTTCATTAGGAGTGATGATATCCACCAAGACCAGCAATTCGTCCGGCAGCTGACGCGCCGGGGCCGGGTTTAATATGACCCGGGTCTGGTGATCCCGCGCCAGCCGGGCGGCGGCAATCACCGTATCAAGCGGAGATTCCAACTGCATCAATAATGCCGAGGCGTTGGCGACCACCTGCTCATAGCGGGCCAGATACGCCGGCGTTACCGCGGCGTTGGCACCGGGATCGATGCCGATGACATTTTCGCCTTCAGCGTTGACGAAAATCAGCGCTACGCCGGTAGCGGCGCCGGCGCTGGGTTCCACCGGCCGGACGTCGATGTTGTCCGCCTGCAATTGCCGGCGGATGCTCGCGCCGATATCATCGTCGCCCACGCGGGCAATAAACGCGATATCCGCCCCGCTCCGGCCGGCCGCCACCGCCTGGTTGGCGCCCTTGCCGCCGAACGCCACCCTATAGTTGCCGCCAATCACCGTTTCACCGGGACGGGGAAAGTGTTTAAGGTTGAGAATATGATCCGCATTAATGCTGCCGAGAACCACCAGCTGTTTGATTGCCATCGCCTGTATCCTGATTAGATGCGTTATCGCCGGGATACGGCGATAACGCAGGGCCCTGCGGTTGAAGTTTTACGGCCTATTTGGTGACCAGCTTCAGGGCAACCGGGATCACCGCATCCACTTTTTCGCCCTTCAGCACTTTGTCGGCGGTTTCCACGCCGATAATGCCGATCTGGTCGGGCTGCTGGGCCACGGTGGCGGCGAGTTTGCCGCTTTGCACCGCTTTGATGCCGTCGGCCGTACCGTCGAAACCCACCACCAGCACATCGGTTTTATTCACGGTTTGCAGGGCGCGCATGGCGCCCAGCGCCATCTCGTCGTTTTGCGCAAATACCGCCTGCACGGTCGGGTGCGCGGTCAGCAGGTTTTGCATCACGTTAAGCCCTTTGGTGCGATCGAAATCGGCGGGCTGGCTGGCCAGCATATTGAACTTATACCGATCGGCGGACTGTTTAAACCCTTCGCCACGCTCGCGCGCCACCGAGGTGCCGGCAATACCTTCCAGCTGGATAACCCTGGTATTCTGGCCCAGCTTTTCACCGATAAAATCACCGGCCATTTTGCCGCCTACCCGGTTGTCCGAGGCGATATGGCTGACGACGGTCCCCCTGCTGGCCTTACGGTCCAGGGTAATCACCGGGATTTTGGCCTGGTTGGCAATGATTACCGCGTTACCCACCGCGTCGGAATCGCTTGGGTTGATCAGCAGCAGTTTAACACCGCGCACCGTCAGGTCCTGCACGTTCGCCAGCTCCTTGGCCGGGTTGTTTTGCGAGTCGAGCACCACCAGTTGATACCCCAGTTTATCCGCTTCCTGCTGCGCGCCGTCTTTCATCGACACAAAGAACGGATTGTTCAGGGTGGAAACCACCAGCGCGATACTATCCTTCGCCAGGGCATTGGCGCTCAGGGTGGCGCTTAACGCAACGGCGGACATCAGAACGGCTAATTTTTTCATTTTCATTTTTATCATTCCTGCGGGGAGAGGTTATTTACTGCTTTTGTTATCCACCAGCACCGCCAGCAAAATCACCACGGCTTTAACAATCATCTGGTAGTAGGAGGAAACGCTTAATAAATTCAGTCCGTTGTTCAGGAAACCCAGGATCAGCGCGCCAATCAGCGTCCCCATGATGCGGCCTTTGCCGCCGGACAGGCTGGTGCCGCCCAGCACCACCGCGGCGATGGCATCCAGCTCATAGCCGGTGCCCGCCGTAGGCTGCGCCGACGATAGGCGCGCGACTTCGATAACGCCCGCCAGGGACGCCAACAGGCCGCACAGCGCATAGACGATAATCTTGACCCGGTCGACGCTGATGCCGGACAGGCGCGTCGCGGCCTCATTGCCGCCCAGCGCGTAGATATAGCGGCCCAGGCGGGTATGGTGCAGCATGTACCAGGCGGCAAGGAACACCACGGCCATGATCCATACCGGCGTCGGCACGCCAAGGGGGCGCCCGATGCCAAACCAGCCGAACGCGTCGGCCGCATCGCTGAAGCCGGTATTGACCGGGCTGCCGTTGGTGTACACCATGGTGATGCCGCGCAGCAGCAGCATCATGACCAGGGTGGCGATAAAGGCCTGTACCTTGCCCTTGGCCACGATAAGGCCGGTCACGGCGCCGATGGCCGCGCCCAGCGCCAGGGAGGTGGCCACCGCCGCCAAAACGTTCATTTCCAGCCCGACCACCGAGGCGGCTACCGCGCCGGTGAGGGCCAGCAGCGAACCGACGGACAAATCAATGCCGGCGGTAAGGATCACCAGCGTCATGCCCACCGCCATAATGGCGTTGACCGAGGTCTGCTGGAGAATGTTGAACAGATTGTTCAGGGTAAAGAAATTGGAACTCATCGAAGAGACCACGGCGATCAGCACCAGCAGCGCAATCAATGATTTTTGCTCCAGCAGCCAGGCTTTGCTGATGCCGCGTTTAACGGGGATGGTCCGGGAATTCATCACTGATTCTCCTGCATTGGACGATAAAGCTTGCCGACGGCCGCGGCCATCAGCACTTCCTGGGTGGCCTGCTCGATGGGGAATATGCCGCTTAGGCGCCCCTCGTGCATCACCATGACGCGATCGCTCATGCCAAGGACTTCGGACATCTCGGAGGACACCAGAATGATGGAGAGCCCTTCCTGCTTAAACTGATTGATCAACTGGTAAATCTCTTTCTTGGCGCCCACGTCGACGCCACGGGTCGGTTCATCCAGGATCAGCACCTTGGGACGGGTCATCAGGCCGCGCGCAATGGCGACTTTTTGCTGGTTGCCGCCGGACAGCAGGCCGATAGGCTGCTCCATCGACGGCGTTTTAATATTAAATAAACGAATAAAATCCCCCACCGCCACCCGCTCGTCGGCGTGTCTCAGCCAACCGGCCTGATGGCTGAAATAGCGCAGGGCGGTCAAGGTCATGTTCTCCTTAACCGACATGCCAAGCACCAGCCCGTCACGCTTGCGGTCTTCGGAAATATAGACGATGCCGTTGGCCAGCCCATCCTGCGGCGTCCTGGCAGCCACGGCGCGTCCGTCAAGCGTCACGCTGCCGCCGGTGCGCCTGGCGGCGCCATATAAGGTTTTCATCAGTTCGGTACGACCGGCGCCCATCAGCCCGGCACAGCCCAGGATTTCACCCTGGCGCAGGGTAAAACTGACGTCATGCACACCGGGGCCGGACAAGTGGCCGACCAGCAGACGCTCCGCGCCCGGACGCTGCGTTATGCGCGGATACTGTTCCTCCAGGCGGCGGCCCACCATCATTTCAATCAGCTGGTCTTCCCGCAGTTCGTTTACCGGCCGCTCGGCAATAAACTGTCCGTCGCGCATTACCGTGACATCGTCGCAGATCTCGAAAATTTCCTTTAACCGGTGGGATATATACACGATGCCGCAACCCTGCTGCCTGAGCTCCCTGATGACGCTGAACAACGAGGCCGTTTCGGTATCGGTCAGGGCATCGGTCGGCTCATCCATGATAATTACCTGGGACTTGAAGCTGATGACCTTGGCGATTTCCACCATCTGCTGATCGCCGATCGACAATTCACCCACCAGCCGGTGGCTGCTGTAGCTCAGGTTCAGGCGGGACAGCAGCCGGTCCGCTTCGCTGTACATCCGCTTCCAGTCGATGCCGCCGAACCGGTTAAGGAATTCGCGGCCCAGGAAGATATTTTCGGCAATCGTCAGTTCGGGGATCAGGTTCAGCTCCTGGTGGATAATACCGATCCCGGCCTCCTGGGAAGCCTTAGGTCCGCTGAATATGACCTCCTGGCCCAGAAAAGAAAGCGTGCCGGCGTCTTTGCTGTAAATACCGGTCAATACCTTCATCATGGTTGATTTACCGGCGCCGTTTTCCCCGACCAGGGCCATCACGCGGCCCGGATAGACCGTCAGCGCAGCGCCGGAAAGCGCCTTGACCCCGGGGAACGACTTGTCTATTCCTGTCAGTTGCAATAACGGTTGCATGGATGCCTCAGAAGGTGACGCCGGAGCAGAGGATAACGTTGGCAAAGGGCGAGCACTCCCCGCTGCGAATAACGGCCCGGCTGTGGGTGGTCTGCGTTTTAAACGCCTGGTGGCTGATATAGTCGATGCCGATGGTATTGCCCTGTGATTGCTCAAGCCGGGACAGCCGGGTCAGCAATGCCTGATGCAGCGCGGAATTATGCGCGGCCATTTCGCTGGCAATGATGGCCCTCTCCACCTGCATCTCACTGGTCACGACGTCGAACACCTGTAAAAATCCCGGCACGCCCTGGGTCAGCGCCAGATCGATCCTGGCGGTGGCCACGGGTATGGGCAGCCCGGCGTCTGCAATGACGATTTCATCGGTATGGCCTAAGCGGGAAATCAACGCGGAGACGTCGGCGTTAAGCAATAACCCTTTCTTCATGTTCAAACCCTCCCAGCGAAACGTTTCGCTAGGCTGAAAATAATCATTAATCCTGTCGGCCACAAGTACGGGATATCAAAAACGTGATCGCCATCGAAACGTTTCGCTGGCCAAGGCTTAAACCGGACGACAT
The DNA here is from genome assembly GCF_010131535.1 of Acerihabitans arboris. GTDB lineage: Bacteria > Pseudomonadota > Gammaproteobacteria > Enterobacterales > Enterobacteriaceae > Acerihabitans > Acerihabitans arboris. The sequence continues at coordinate 146,892 of NZ_WUBS01000014.1, read as the reverse complement.
ACCATCACGGGTTAATGGCCGATACCGCTCGCTGCTGCGGATATGCATACTCCGTTACGTGACGTCGGGCCTTAACGCAACCATTTTATGTTCTATCTCATCAATAACACTGTTCCAATCATCTTCTCCCAATCTATTTTGCATATGTTTGTAGTAGCTGCCGCTTCTGAAATAACTCGGTTTTATATTAGTGATGTCGATGGGAAAAAACATGTTACTCTCACCATCCCACATAATATTTCCCGTATGAAGATCTGCGTGAATAATGTTCTCGACATTCATTTTCTCCAGCATATCCACATATCGTTCAATCGCATCGCGCGGCAGTGAGCCTTCGGGGACAGACTCCAGTGTTCTACCTGGAATTTTATACATTCTGTTGTAAACATTGCCTTTATCGTCTTTAAAAACTTTCGCCGAGTCAGGACCGTAAAATTGACGGAATGTTTCGGCTTCTTTTTTCGCCAATGCTTCAATATCGATATCGCTATCTTCATCTGAACGGGCATGCATTTTTTTGATATAAAAATCTGGATCTTTTGCATCCTTCAACACCAGGCCAAAATCACCTTCACCCACGGTCTCTCCAAAAGAGAACTCATGCACTATGCTCTCATCGTCAGGATCAAACACACGCACGCTCATATCTTGGGTTGAGCCTGAAGGCTCGTTTCGGGGGCTGATTTTAAATCTTTTAGCCCACGGCGGAATAGTGCCGTAATGTTCTATGTCCAAAGCAAACGAACGCTCGTTAAACAGGCCGTTGGTAGGGAAACGGTACTGGGCCAGCAACATTTTGGCTTGCTCAAAACTGAATCCATCTACTTCCTTGAGAATATCGATGGCGGCTTTTCGCTTTCTGACCCCGCCGTGTCCACTCATGCCGACCTGGCGAAGATCGTAAATCCGCTCTTTATAGGTTTCTACGTGGAATTTATTTTTCCTGAATCGAAGCATAATTTTACGATCGTTATTTATCAGAAAATATTTATTATATGAATCTGAGTATTTTTTAATTTTTATAAATTTATTTTTTATTTTTAGATGTGCATTATTATTAGCATCCCAACGCAGGCCTTTCTCATCCGGCGCCGATAAATGATGGGCGCTTATGCCGTCAGCTGTGAGCTTTTTGCTGATAGCGCGTCTTAACGTTTTGCCGGCATGGACTGAGGTAGCTTGCTCAAATAACCACCGGCGCCCGTCAAATTCGACCGGATGCCCGCGCCGGCGGGGCATTGATCTATTATATATTTCGTATTTAATGCCGCGTTCAGGCACGACCACCTCACGAACGGGCACCAACTCTCCCTTCAGCTCGATAACTTTCATCAATGGGACGTGGTTGCCATAGGCGGCGTCTTTAGGCCTGACCTCGATAATCTTGCCTAAGCCATAATATGGCTGGTGAAGATTATCAACCGAAATATAATAATGATCGTTATTAAAATCAATTTTCAATGAATTAATGATTTTTTCTTGTTTTTCCTTGAACACGGGTTTGTGATTATGAGTACCAAGATGCCATGAATGGCTTATTTTTTCCCTATACACCGGCACCCGTGATTCCGTACCGTCACGGTTATGCAATTTCAGTTCAGGCGTTTTTTTAACGCTGTTAAAGGTCAGCTCATAATTTTCGTTATATAATCGTAAAAATTTCTTGCCATCCTGTATTTTATAATCAAACCCCTGTCTCGGAGGAATATTACCCTCGATATTAATTTTATCATTTATCACGTCAAAATACACTTTCCGGTCGGTTTTCCCCGGTTTGCCCTGCTGCGCTGGTGTAATGACATATTCGCCGGTTTTCGCTTCACGCACCGTCAGGGTTGAACCTTCCCGGTCGACCGCCAGATGTTTCACCGTATTGATTCCCGCCGGCAGCCTCTCATGTACAAAGGCCCCATCAGGTTCAAAAACATGGGTCCCCGCCAGTTCCCTGGGTTTGGGATGAACAAGTGAGTTGAAAAAAGCCCGGCGATCGGTGATGCCCACCTCGGTATTAAACAGCAGATTGGCCAGTTCTTCCGGCGAAAAATCGTTCCACACGCAGGCGCTGTCGCCGTTAATGGCATGGCCGGCGACATCGAGGGATTTTGATGAGGTATATTTTATAACCGGATACGCTCCCATGGTGAAAAACCCAAGGATAATGTCTTGCCCAAGATTGGCGATTTCAAGCAGCGTGGCTTGCGTCCGGGACAGTTCACCCTCGCCCTGGATAAGCGCCTTCAGTTTCTCGACGATACCGCGCATCGGATTCCTGACGTATTCGCCTGCAATCAGAAGACTGTCCCCTAACACCTTCCCTTGGAGGGTTTTGGTCCTGATGTGGCAATGGTTTTCAATAAATTCCCGGTATTCCCGCGCACGCATCCCCGATGATCTATCAATAGCTATTCGCTTGCCCCGGCGAGCTGTAGTCATGGCTGGCGAAAAATAGACATAAGGAACGATCCCCCGGTGCTTGCTGTTATCAGGTACGGGTCCCCGTCCGCCCAGCATATTCTGTAAATGCCGCCGTTGGGCCTGGTCCCGCATCTCACAGATTTTAAAAGCGGGTAATCCCGCCGCCGCGCCGCCGGACGTCACCGGCCGGCCGGGTAGCGGGAAAACAGCGCCAGGGTGCGACGACGGCGATGGAAGTAAGCAGCTGATTGATGCGTTAGCCACCAGCGCCAGCGCATGGAGTAACAAATGCGCCCTGGCGGCCGCTACCGGGTCGCCCGGCGACGCGGCCATACGGCTCAACTTGCGCCGCATTTTTTTATCACTGACATTACCATGGGTTTGGTTGTAATAGCGTCCGGTATTGACCCTGTGCTGAATGGCGGATAAAGGCATACTCTGGATCCCTCCCTTCTTAATACGATGAAGTCATTTAAATTGCGGTACCGGAGCGGCAACATAAAACGATAAGAAGCCAATTATTCAATAGCAGGATGTCATTTTATGAGCTGATGTTGGCTTGATTAACGCTATCTCGCATAAATAAATCAGCCTGTCCCAATTGAATATAAAAAATATATGATTAACGGCAGATTAACGGAACCGCTTAAAGCAGTAATGGCGGGATGAGGATGAGAAATAACATTTTGATGGCAGTCCAACAAATGATAAAAAACCGATCGGGGCAACCGATCGGTCATTATTTGTAGCGAAGAGATGCTTGCGGATTTACCCGGCGTTAGCGCTGGCTGATTTGATCGTAACTGCCGCCGGTCGCGAAATGGATTTTTTGCACCTGCTGCCAGTCGCCGAAATCGTCCTTAAGCGTAAATAATTTTATCTGCGGGAACTCCTTGGCAAACTCCTTGGCAACCTGCGGGTCGCGCGGTCGATAATAATTCTTGGCGGCGATACGTTGGCCTTCCGTTGAATAAAGATACTTCAGGTATTCGGTCGCAATATCGCGCGTGCCCCGTTTATCGACCACCTTATCCACCACCGATACGGTAGGCTCAGCCAGAATGGACTCGCTCGGCGCCACGATATCAAATTTATCTTTGCCTACTTCATTGACCGCGAGCAGCGCTTCGTTTTCCCAGGCGATCAGCACATCACCTATGCCGCGTTCCACAAAAGTATTGGTGGAAGCGCGCGCGCCCGAGTCCTGTACCTCGACGTTTTTAAACAGGGCTTTGACAAAGTCCTGGGCCTTCGCCTGATCGTTATTATTATGATGCAGGGCATAACCCCAGGCGGCCAGGTAATTCCAGCGGGCGCCGCCGGATGTTTTTGGATTTGGCGTAATGACCGAAATACCCGGTTTGATCAGATCGGGCCAATCGTGGATTTGCTTCGGATTGCCTTTACGCACCAGGAACACAATAGTGGACGTGTAAGGAGCGGAGTTATCCGGCAGGCGCGAAATCCACTTTTTATCGATACTGCCGCGCTCGGCAATGGCATCGACATCGTAAGCCAGCGCCAGCGTCACTACATCCGCTTCAAGACCGTTGATAACCGAGGTAGCCTGTTTGCCGGAACCGCCGTGTGATTGGCGAACGGTAACCTTGTCGCCGGTCTTGGCCTGCCAATATTTGCTGAATGCCACATTATAGTCCTGGTATAACTCACGCGTCGGGTCGTAGGATACATTCAGTAATTGAATATCCTTCGCCAGCGTGCTTCCTGATAATAAAATCAACAACAACCCTGCTTGCCATTTCGACATCATTCCGCTCCCCAAGAGATTTTTTTTCATATGAATAGTGCATAACCAGAGAGTGTCAGAAATCGCTCCGTGTTTTAAAGAATAAAAACGCAATTTATATAAGCAAAAGAGCTAACCGGGGTGGGAAGCTAAAAATGGGGTTGCCGATTAGGTATCGACCGGACAGGGAGGCTGGAGGCAAACAAACCGCTAAGGCCAGTGGAGAATGGCGGCGGCCGGTCGGTCTCGTCCCTGAGAACCAGGCGGAGGGCCAACGCCTGAAAGCGTTGTTACGCCCTGCTTGCAACTGATTAATACAGTTTTTTAGCGCATTCCAGCAAATCGCTTTTAAACGGCCGCTTCATGTTTTCAATGGCATCGACGATGTCATGGTGAACCAGCTTTTCGTTTTGCACGCCGACACAGCGGCCGCCGTAGCCTTGCAACAACAGCTCAATAGAAAAGGCGCCCATGCGCGAGGCCAGGATGCGATCGTAAGCCACCGGGCTGCCGCCGCGCTGGATATGGCCCAAAACCGTGGCGCGCGTTTCACGTCCGGTCTCTTTTTCAATATATTGCGCAAGTTCGGCTACGTTACAGATATGCTCGGTGATGGCGACAATGGCGTGTTTTTTGCCTTTGGCGATACCGGCTTTGATTTCATACACCAGATCGTCGGGTTTAAATTCGACTTCCGGCAGCACGATAAATTCACAGCCGCCCGCGATAGCCGCCGACATCGTCAGGTCGCCGCAATAGCGGCCCATGACTTCAACAATGGAAATGCGCTGGTGCGAAGAAGACGTATCGCGCAACCGGTCGATCGCCTCGACCACCGTTTCAAGCGCGGTGAAATAACCGATAGTGTAATCGGTGCCGGCGACGTCGTTATCAATGGTGCCGGGCAGGCCGATACAAGGGAAACCCATTTCAGTGAGGCGTTTTGCCCCCATATAGGAACCGTCGCCGCCGATGACCACCAAGGCGTCAAGCCCGCGTTTATTCATGTTTTCGATAGAGATGGCGCGGGTACCTTCTTCCCGGAACTCAGGGAAGCGGGCAGAGCCAAGAAAGGTACCGCCACGGTTAATCATATCCGACACGCTATAGCGGTCCAGCTTGCTCATCCGATCCTGAAACAAACCGAGGTAGCCGTCATAGACGCCATAGACTTCCAATCCCTCGGACAGTCCGGCGCGAACCACGCCCCGGATCGCTGCATTCATGCCTGGTGAATCACCGCCGCTTGTCAGTACACCGATTTTCTTAATCATGACTACCTCTGAACTTTAGATATAATTGTAGAATACACTATGCCGGCTGGATATCGGGGCCCATTTACAACAAGGCCCTTGGCTTATGGTAAAAATAGTATATCAATTCCGTTTAGCTGAATTGATTCAGGTCAGGCAAATTCCGACTATCATCGCGATTTAGGCCATATGATAATGCATTACATTTCCGCTTGCCCGCGCTTTCTCCCGGGGCTAATTCTAAGGGATCGCGGTAACCGCAGCCGCTTATAACCATAATGCCGATTCGTGGCGGATACAGCATTGCAGTTGATAACAGATGTTGCAAACATAGCGCCGTTAAACATCGCTGTTTCGATTATTTATACTAAAATTAAGATAAAAAAAACCCCACCTTTCGGTGGGGAAGACAGGGATGGTGTCCATCATTTCCTGTTAAACATATGAAATAAAAGGATTTATTTTATGCAATGTCCACACATTGACCACATCGACCAAAAATAAAAACAAGACCCCGCAACGCGGGGTTTATTCTATTGTACGCCATTGACTTATAGAAGCATGGTGTTAATCTATGATTATCATACGCCATTGACGCATAGCCATGTTATTTATTGAGTCTGATATTTTTACTGAGGATGTCAAAGAACTACTGACCGACGATGAATACCGCGAGTTTCAGACGTATCTAGCGGCAAACCCTGATAAAGGGGATGTGATCCAAGAAACTGGCGGCTTGCGCAAAATTCGCTGGTCTGCGGCGGGTAAAGGCAAGCGTGGAGGGGTTAGGGTGATTTATTATCACAAAGTCGCCGAATCTCAATTACGAATGATTCTAATTTACAAAAAAGGTATCAAGGACGACCTGAGTTCGGACGAAAAACGGCAGCTACGTGAATTGAATAAGGGGTGGTAAATGGATAAGAAATTATTTGAACGTCTCAAAGAAAGCATGGTGCAAATGAATGAAATTACCGAGGGCTCAAGGGCCCCGGCAAGAGAAACGAGCGTGATCGCCGTGCGAGTGAAAGAAATTCGTCACGCGACCGGGCTTTCCCAAAGCGGATTTGCCAAACTGATATCTGTCAATGTAGACACACTGAAAAATTGGGAGCAAGGGCGGCGCGATCCCACCGGCCCGGCTAAGGCGTTGCTGCGCGCAATTGAACGCGATCCACAACATGTTATCCCGGCGCTTTCTGCTGGTGAATGTTAACCCTGCTTGTCAGTTCTTGGTAACTTGCAATAGGGTTTAATTGATTGAAATAAAAGGATTTATTTTAACTAACGTCCACACATTGACCACATCGACAAAAAAGCCCTGGGAAACCGGGGCTTTTCATTGCATGCCGGTTATGTTCAGCACTTGATTATGCATTGCGGAAAAACAGTAGCAGAACGAAATGCAGTGCTACGGGCGACGGCGGCAAGATAAGCGGGCCTTGATAATTGGGCATTAAAAGTATTCATGAATAATTTATTCTATCTTTAATGAGTTGCTTATAAAGTCCTGAACCTTTTTTCAAACTGATATTCTTTATACCAAATCGCTCTAATACTATTTGATAATGCTCCAATATGTCATTTCCAATATTCCGATCAGATAAACAACAATAAAGCGGTGGTTTTCTATACGGTTCAATGAACATGTAGTAATAACTAAATAAAGTACTCCAGCCTATGAATATTTTAACCGGACCGCCAACAGTTTCACCCATCAAACTATAATGCATTTGAATGCTCTTAATAAATATTGAAACATACATATCATTTTTTGCAAAAAAAATGCCGCCCTTAAAGACGGCTAAGAAGGAGGCTTTTTACATCCCTTTTATTATCACGACTAATGTCAACAACTTGTTTACAGCACCATGTTAGAAATCTGCTAGACATGCGTCAAGTAAAATTTATCTGACGTTAAACAATGATTGGCTATCGACTGAAAAGAGCGCGGCTAGCCGCGAAAATGTCACAAACAGAACTTGGGATAGCTGCGGGCATTGAACCGGAAAGCGCAAGGCAACGGGTGTCACATTATGAAACGAGTCAACGTACCCCTCAATTCCAACTGGCGTGCCGGTTTGCTGATGTGTTGGACGTTCCCGACTGCTATTTTTATATCCGAAGTGAAGATTTTGCAAAAAAAGTGCTGGAACTATACAGGCAGGAAAAAGCAGCGGGAAAATGGGATGGTGTTAAATAAGCAATTGATGCCTCACATACTGTAATTATATACAGTTTATAGTATGCTCTCGTTTGAATCTAAAGGAGAGCAGATCATGCCTAGAATGTACGAAATCCCCGCAGCATTTGATCATGCTGTAAAACGCGCAAAAGACGGGCGCTATACTGTTACCACGCGCGATTTTATCGATGAATTACGCAAGTTAAATCATCACTTTGGCCCAAAAGAAGCTAACGCCTGGATCGCATTTTATAGGGGCGGTTGGCGGCTTTACGACGAGGGCGAGCAAAATTTTAACGTCTATACAAAATTCAATCCGCACTCCAGATAAACCGCCAAGCGGTGATCGTGGCATTGCGCTTTTTTGCTGCCACTGACCAGTAGCGCACTTGACTACAAGCCGCGCCGTACTTAGGTTTCATCAGAAATGCCCTTTTTTGCAACTTCCCCGCCAGCGATAGCTGATCCTCACGGAATTGGAACGATCCTTTTATATTTTAATGGGTTATTAAATTCAACAACTTACATAAATCCCTTCGATCTTTCAAAAAGATGCAAAACAGATCACAGATTGCAATAGCCCTTTGCGGGCAAGACCCCAGCGGCGCTGCGGCCTGGCGATAGTGTTTGCAGTATTTGAGTTTTGCAAAAATATTCGATCACGAAACGGGCAGGCGGGTGCGGTGTAGCGCGGTTTCCGTGGCGGCTGCGCTCCGTTACGTGGCGCTGTGCGTCCTGGGCGGGCCATGGCTTGATGATGATTGACTGAGGTACATAGCGTGATGATTCGAGGCCTGCGCGCCGTGGCGTGGCGCTGGCTGCGTATGATGAGGTGGGGTGTCGTGCTGGGTTTAGGTGATGGCCAATACAGCCGCTTATGGCTGTGCTGCCGGCGGCATCGTCATGAATGGCTATGCCACCAGGGGCTATAGAATGATGGGTTGATATTTGGCTTTGAGCGCGGTTGCCGCGGTGCCGGTAGCTGCGAGGTCTGCGCTATTGGTTGGGTTCCCAGTGTCCGGGTGGGTATGGGTAGCCGTCTGTTGGGCCAGCTCATGCAATAGATCCAGCGTTTCAATCAGGAGCGTTAGCACATTGGTGTCGGCGTTACCCACCTTAACCGTGCCCGCTATCAGCGCGAGGGTGGCCGATACGCTTTCCCGTGCGCCGGCTATCCGCTCGGTGAGCATTCCGCCCACATCGGCCGTCTTGTCGCTGCCAATGTTTTCGGTGCTGTTGCCGCCCGCTTTAGTGGTCAAATTGGCCGACGTGGCCACGGCATAATCCCCCGTCGCCACCTGCATGATGGCGCCGGCCAGCAGCTTAGCCGTACCGATCACCGTGGTGGTGTCGGTGGCCTGAATGGTGGTGGTGCGGGTGGTGATGGTACGTGTTTCTTCATCCGCGGCCACCGTGCGCCGGTGGGATGTGTCTTTGATTTCCTGGTCGGTCTCACGTTGCCAGCTGCCGTCTTGTGTGGCGCGCTGGGCGACGCCGGCGCGATGTTGCCATAGCCGTTCGCCCGGTTTGATTTCCGGCAGGGATTTACCTTCCGGCAGGATTTGACGAATGATCGGCTTATCCTGGCGCCCATCCGGGAATGCCACTTCTACCAGTGTCCCCTCTTCTGGATACGACAAGAATCCGCCCTCGTCCCCGGCTTGCGGAACGGGCAGCGGCACGGCGGCATAAACCGGCGTGTTTTTGTTATCGGCGCCGTTCTGATCCAGCAGTTGCACATTCACGGCGTGGCGCGGGCGAAACGGATCGGCGATGTCGCCCAGGCTGGATGCCTCGGCCGGCCCCTCAATTCTGGCCAGTTTCGGCAAGTGCAGGTTGCTGGCCAGTTCCGGGTGGATTTCCTCAAGCTGACGTTGCAGCGGGGTTTTCTGTTTCGGCGTGCCGTCGCCTTTGAGCGGCGTCCAGGTCAGCGACATCTGATCGTCCTTGAGTGCCACCCGTGTGATGCGCTCGCCGTTTAACACCACTCCGGGGCGGATGGCCGGCGCCGCCGGTATGGTCATGGTATTGCCGCCGTGGGCGGCTGTAGCGAAATTGGCCGGCACAGTGATGGGCTGGCCGGCAAAACGCGAATCTGTCCAGGAGCCTAACCAGACCGTTCCGTCCGGCAACTGCTGCCATATGTAATCACTGATATTAAATGCGCGGCCCAGGGTGGCCAGCAATTGCCAGCCAGTGCCATGGTGCACAAAATGCGGGATAGGCGTGTCGGTATAACTCCGGCCGCCCGGCAGTACAAACGTCACGCCCGTATCTGCGGACAGTTTGTCCGTGACCTGGCGCAACGTCGGGTGCTGCATTGAAAGCGGCCACAGCGATTCGAACACGCCGGCCACTTCACGCACGAATAGCCGGCGCGACCCGTTTTCCGCCGGCTGGTCCCGCTCGACATAGCCGGTAAAAAACCGGTATGCAGTGTTGTTATAGCCGACATCGATGCGCACGGCCTGACCTGTTGCCACCGCGTCATGCACGACAGTGACAAATCCCCGGCCGCAGGCGCTCAAATCTAAAACCAGCTCGCAGGATGATACGGTTACCAGTTCGGCGCCCAGGCGCAGCGTGATTATCTGTTTCATTAGGAGCCTATCTTATCGTTGAGGGATGATAACCATTTCTCAAACCCGGTTAATTCGTGATCGGGAGCATCGCCGCCGGCCCCGCTGTCCGTCGTTGCGCCATCTGCCGTCTGGGTGGTAGTGGTGGTTTTGCTGCTGCGCGCCGCCGTTTTTTCAGCGACGCTGACCTGCTCTTTGAGCGTAAATGATATTTGCCAGGCCATTTTGTTGTCTTGCTCTTCGGCGCTTACGTCGCCGCTGAAAATGCCCTCACGGAATTTGATCGCCTGTGCGACCGGCGAGGCCACGCGATACCGCCGCGCGGCGCCATTATCGCCCTTGGCTTCCGCGAGCTCAAATAGCCGAGTCAAGGCGGCCTTTTCCACGAATGGGATCATGCCTGTTACCTTCAGCTCTTTGGCTTTAACGCCTTGCTCCGCCGTCGCGGTTCCCGATGTTTGCCCGGACTGGTCTTTGTCCTGAATGTTCATGCTGGGCGAGACACGGATAGCCCGTAGCGGGATAGCCTCGCCGTCCAGCGCTAGCATGATAATTTGCGTCACGTCAGCATCTCCAATAATGGATCCAGCTCCCCGACAAACAGCGTTGCCATGGTGTAAATCGCGGCGGGGTTTGGCACTCCCGTTTGGATCGCGTTGGCGACATTGGATAATGCGCCTTTGTCCGAAAACACCCACAAATCGACCCGGCGCCCCGCCAGGTCGGCCAGGCTATCCGCGGCGGCTTGACTGGCGGCGGCGGCGGTGGATTGCAGCTGACTCAACGCCGTGCCCAGGTCGCTTAGTGAGATACCGCCGGCGGCGGCGGTAACGGCTTGCTTGATCCGCTGCGCGCTGACGGCCTGACGGGCAGTACTGACCGCCAGCGGCGCCGCACTCGATAGCGCCTGGCTTTGCGCTCCCGGCAACAGCATTTTTTCGCTATCCAGTTTCGCCTGGGCCGCTGCCCGGCGCGCCAGCTTGGTAAAATCCGGGTGAGGAAATACGGCCGCGAGGTCAGAGATCGACTGTGTGAATTCATTTAATTGCGTCCCTGTTAACAAAAAAATCACTGTCTGCTGCGTGCCACCCGTCTGGGCCAATTTTTTGGCAAGGTAGGCCATGGCATTAGGTGGGCTCAGATAGCGCCCGGAATCAGCCACCTGGGCGGCGCCATAGGTCCATGGGGTTACTGTGGATACGGCACAGTTGATTTGCCCCATCGTGGACGGAAACGCCAGCGTTTTGCGCGCCCAGGTCATGGTGCCACCGGCCAATCAATATTATCGGTAGAAGTGTCTAGACGGCTCAGGTTCACGCGGTACGTTTTCCAGGCCGTGAGCGCCGCCGTCTCGGTTTCGGTGGCCATACCCAGATCGACAGCGTCTTGCAAAATAGCGATTTGCGTTCCGGCGGCGGCCATCAACGCTTGTTTTTTGTTACTGGCCTGCTCCGCAGCATAACCCGCGCGCGGCGTGATTTTTTTCCCGTCATACACCCATGCCCCATTCAGGCTAATCCCGGCTGGAATAGTCGACGCTTTTAATTCCGCAACCGATAAATTGAGCGGCCATAATTTAGAAACATCGGCATCCATTAATCGGATAATACCGGCTGCGTCAAAGGCTATTTTAACAGTCTCTTCACCCCATAATTTACCGTCGATGCTTTCATACCAGTCGCTGCCGTTCTCATCTTTTAAGTAAAGCACGTTAGAGGCTTTTTTTTCATCTGGTGTATATAAAGTAAGCGATTTCATTGTCAGCATTTTCCTTACCCCGAAATAGTTCGCCAGTTGCCATTAATATTTATCTGGATAGGCTTGTATTCAAGAATATCCGATGCCGGGTTGTCACCCTCGAAATAATACCCCGTCACCATGCACCCCGATGGCGCCCTAACCCATGTATCATGAGTTATCACCATATTCCCTGCCGCCCCTAAGCGCGTATCGATAACCGCTTCGGTTTTATACGCATATCGGGGGTTAAATCGATTATCATATCGATCGTCGTAACGCGCATCAAAATGGTCATCCCAATTATTATATTCATCAGGGATAAAACGTCGCGCAAAACTATATCCATTTTGCCTAAACCGGAAAGCATAGGCATTTGATGAGCTATTAATGTCAGCAACCAGCATAACTGATTGAATATAATTACCGATCGATTCCTCTTGATAAAATCTTGTGACCAAACTGCCGTTTTCAATGCTAAAGCCATTGGTATAACGGGTTGCGTTATCAGATGAAACATACGAGCCATTTTTGATAACGAAAGAGGTATTATTAATACTTAATACGCCTGTTATCTCGCCGCCAGCAGCTTTAATAAGATAACGGGCATCAGCAGTGGTTTTACTATAGACATCGAGATTATTCTGGGCAGTAGCCTTATTTTCCAAATCAGACAGATTGGCCGCTTTTTTCAAATACGCCAGCTCTGAATTTTGTTCAGCCAGCGAGCCTTTAGGACGCAGGTCCGTAACGTTGCCGTTTGCATCTATGCTCGCGATTGCAGTGACGTAATGACTAAATCCCAACGCGTCGACATAATCCGCTAAATTAACCGCGGCCGACACCTTAGCGACTACCTCCCATCGGCTGGTCACCTGGCCCTGCAAGCTGACATCCAGCCACATCACGGCCGGCAGCGCGCCAACAACTACGGTCCCTCCTGCTGCCTGGGCGGCGCGGACCCCGCCGACATAACCCACCCCGGCGCCCAGGGCAAACGGCGATGCGTGGCCCGATAGTAAAAACGCATTATCAAAAAACGCCGCGTGGCCGTATCGGTCATAATTCGCCTGGCGTAGGCGTTCGTCGACGCCAAACAGGCGGGCGGAAAAATCAATCTGCCAGGTTGCCGGCGTGACGGTTATTTGCGCCGCCGCCGCCGCGCCGCTGTATTGCATCGCCAGGGTGCGCGTGAGAGTGTTCCCCTGCCCGTCGCCGCTGGTAGCAATTTTTTTCTGGGTCATCGTATGCACAATCATGCATAACGTGCCGCTGGCCGAGTCGAGCAATCCTATCCAGTTATATTCAAAATCACCCACCGTCGTATCCAGGATCACCGAAAACACCACAGCGTCAGTATTCAGCATACCGTATTGCAACACCGGGGCGGTATGCACGATGTACTGCGCAGGCGGCACGGTTTCGTCCCGGCTGATTGCAGCATCGGCATTTTGCCCTGGCACATTGGCAAAAATAAACGTGTCGGGCCGGGCCGGCAGATTAGCGGCCTGCCGCAATGCGGCCCACTGCTCAAATTTTCGCGTGATAATTGATGGCATTGCTATTCTCCCTGGCCACGCTGTCGCGTCGCTGTTTTGTCTGTTTTCATGTGCTGCAGCACAGTCATTAATGGCTGTACTCGATGCGCTATACCGTCAGGATTTTCCCGTCTTCAGTCATCAGGTACTGGCCCAATTCCGTTAAAATCGGGGCGTCCTGGCCTATCTCTCCGACATAAAGCCGGTGATCGTTATCAAACCAACTGGCGCCGACTTGCACGGCCGCCACGTTGAGCACATCAAAGCGGTACCGGCGGCAGGTCCGGCCATATTTGCGAACGATTTCATTCATCAGCGTCGAATTGGCGGCCAGCTGCCCATCTGATACCCGGATAATGATCACGTCCCAATCAACGCCGGGCTGGCGCTCAAACTGTTGAATTGATCCAATGCCCAGACGTTCAAAGATCCGGCCAAATCCTTCATAACTTCCGCTGTCCTGGGCATTAGTAAACGCCCATTTCACGCGCAGCCGGTAGAGTGCCAGCGGTTCACCTTCAAACCGGTCGATGTCCCGCTGATACGCGATCAGATTCAAAATCGACACCGTGCAGGTCAGGGGGTCCATCTGATTAAGAGGCCAATAGAGCCAGTCGCGCACCCTGCCCCAGAATTCCGCGCAAGACGCGGCGATAGCGGCCGGTTGGCTCCCTCCCATCCAGGTTGGTAGGGTGATGGTCGGCTTCTCACTCATCATTCACCGCCACGGCCAGCGAATTCAGGCGCGGAATATTCAACCCGCTGATGATGTCGGCCAGTGAAAACGTCACCGACTCGATCGCCGGGAATTGCGCGTGCAGCTCGGCACCCAATTGGGAGAATGAAAAGCGGCTGTTTGGCCACGTTTTCGTGACATCAAACGTCGCATTCTCGCGAAAGGCACAGCGCACCAGATTTTCAACACCGTTTTTTAACTCCGCCGTTTCCTCGTCCGTCAGCGCCAGGGTGGCATACGGGAACACCGTCACAATCAGATCATGCTGGGATTCCAACATCGGAAAACACTGCATGTCGTCGCCGTGGCCGTGGTAACCCTGGGTAGTTATGTGATAGTTCACCGCGGCGACGAATGAATCTGACGCCACCCCGGTATCCAACAGCAGGTAGGCGTTAGCCGTTCCCGGCCCGCGCGGGGCGTCGTGCTGGAAAAAAACCCGGTCAGCGCTCAGCCCGGCAACGGTTGCTATCATGCTGCGGTACACCGCGTCGATGTGATATGAGCCCACCAAGTTAAATTGCGTGCGGCACCTACCGCGCAATTCCTCTTCCGATTCGATGTCCGAACCCGGCACGGTTAACCAATCGTCCTCGTTTTCGACGGACGTTATCCCGGCGATATCTGTCGGCAATATGCGGTAATAACCCGCGGCCAGGTTATAAGCCGACCCGGCGCCCTCCGCCTGGGTAAGGATGGCCAGGCTTGCCGTACCGGAAGGGATCACTGTTTCGACCAGGGTCAGCAGCCGGTAAATAATCCCGTTGATGCGCTCGGTCTGGATGATGGTGCCGGCAGGAATGGTGATGGCCACCGTTGGATCGGATTTGCGAAACGTGATCAGCCCATTGCTAAACGTGGCGCTCTTGCGCTCCAAATTCAGCGCCCAGGCGAACAGCTCCAAAAATGGGCCGGTGGCGTAGGCTAAATACATATTTGGCATAACGACGGTAACGAGGATGTTTTTCAACCACATCACCGGGGCGGTCACGATGGCCTTAACCAGTCGCCAGAAAGGGGACATTTTCGAGGTATTGGTAATTATCGCGCCATTGGCCACAACGATGGCCTGAAACTCCGCGTTGGCCTGGGCTTCGGTGACCGGCATACCGCCTTCACTGAGCGACGCCTCAAAATCTACCGTGGGTTTAGTTGCCATAACTTACCGCCGCGTCTACTGGCCCAAAATCATAGGTTTCCGCCAGGATCAGCAGGCGGCCCGTTGTTTCCTCGACAATCTGAATGGTGCCGGGCACCAGGCGAGTATCGTCCTCTACCAGAAATTCAATCCGCATCATGATATCGGCGCGCAATGTCGGACTACGCTCCGCGACCAGCAGCGTGGCCAGCCCACTTTCCATGATGCTGTGCTTGATATCCTGGGCAATACTGACCCGGTTGTTACACAACACCGGCTCGCCGCCCGGATCCAGCGTAAAATCCCGGTCTGTGATCAGCAGATCGATGTACAACGCATCACTGGCCATAAAGCTCCTGATATTCCTGTAGCTGTTGCGGTGATGGGAAGGCAGCCGTATTAATCTCAATTTTGCCGATTTGCTGCGTTTTGCCGCCGGTGGTGGTGCTGGTCGAATTATTGACCGCGCCCAATACTCCACCTTGGCCGATGCTTTGCGGCGTTCCGCCGGTGAGTAAATTGCCCGCTGCCGGCGCCTGGCCGCGCAGCTCAAGATTGACGCCGGGTATTTTATTGAGATTCTCAATAATCCAGTTATAGGTGCTGTCAAACGAACTTTTCAGGTAATCCCACAACCCGGTGAACACGCCTTTTATTGTGTCGCCAAATCCTTCAAAAGCGGCGAGCGGTGATAATCCGGAAAAATAGGCGACAACCATTTGCCAGCCGAGAGTGATCGAATTCCACAGGCCGGCAAAGAATGCGCCGACATCCGCTATAACGGACATCAGACTTTTCCATGCATCCGTATTTGCAATCGCGGCGGTCCATGTTTTCCAATTAGCTATCAGCCAATACACGCCATAAGCCAATCCTGCTACCACAGCTATGATCAGCATAAGCGGCGACGTTAATAACCATGTGGCAGCGGCGGTCAATATCATGGCGAATCGCACAGCAAGTAATATAAGTCGCAGCCCCTTCATAACAATCATGAATCCCAACCACAAGAACCGCGCCACTCCGACAACAATATTAGCCAGGCCGCATATGGCCACAAAAGACAACACACCCATGCTGACATAACCAATCCAGCGGGCGATATTTTTGAACATTAATAACCATTCAACAACGCGCGCACCCATTTCAACAATTTTGTCTATTAATGGATTCATGGCTGGCAGTAGCGCTGATCCAATGGCTATACGTATCCCCTTCCAAACGGCTAGCATCCTGTCAAATAAATTGGTCATGTCCTTTGCCATTTTTTCGGCGTTTTCCATGCCGTTTATTTTTCCCAGGGCGGTTATATTCTTTGCCAGCCCGCCAACATCAGTTGCGAGCAATTTAATCATTGAAACGGCCTCATCGGATCCAAAGGCTTTTTTCAACAGATCACTATCAGCCACTTTGGAGATATCACCGTATTTCTTTTGAATTAACGACATGATGTCAACAATGCCCTTCATCGTGCCGTCTTTGTTTGTGAAATTCAGGCCCAACGTTTTTTGCGCGGTGCCGACCCCGGCCAGAAAGGCTTTATATTTTGTTCCCGCCTCGCTGCCGCTCATGGTGGCCTGCAATGACCCGAGTACGGCAAACTGTTCCGACATACCCACCCCGGCGGCGGTAGCGTTAGCGCCGATGGCTGTGAATGCGTCCGACATCTGTTTACCGTCGGATTTGAATATTTTCACCGCTTCAGCAGTTTGGCCAGTCATCATTTTGACCCAATCGGAACGCCCCATGCTGTCGGCCGTTTTTCTGAAAATGCCGTACATGGTGCCCATATAATTGGTAATGGTGTCGGCGTCAGCTTTAGTCCCCTTGGCCAAAATGGCGCCGGCTGTCGTGAAGGCGCTTAATTCCTGGCCGGATAACCCATCAATGGCGCCCTGGATGGAATAAGCGGATTGAACAAAATCCGCGGCGCTTTCCCCGTATTTCACGGAAAATCTAACCGCGGTGTCGCTTAGGCTATTAAGGGCTTCTTCCGATACGCTCAAGGAGCGCACTTGTCCGAGGGCGCGTTGCATTTCATCGGCAGGACCGACGACACTCATAAACGACTGCGCAACACCCCAGAGTGCGGCGCCGCCCACGACTACCTGGCTAAACGCCTGACGTGATTTATTGGCGAAACCCTGTATTGACCCCTGAGCCTGTTTTAATGGCCGGGTCATTTTGTCAATTAGGGACAGCGTTAAATCAAGCTGTTTCATTTTTAATCGCCTTTAAATGATGTGGCTATACCGTTATTGACTGCGATAGCCATATATTCCCAATGCCGGTTATCAATCCAGATCGTGCGGGCCAGCCATTCAGCGCTATTATCAGCCTGGGGAAAATAGTGCTCTCGCAATATCTCCAGCTGCTCTAACTGGTTTTTACCAATAGCGGCGGCCCGGCCGGTTAGTTTTTTATTTCAATTTCCAGCTCAGGAGAATATTTTTCATTTACCGCGCCGGTGAGCTTAAGTGCGCCGCCCGGCAAGGCTAAAATCTTTTCGAGGTTTTCTTTTGTGTCTTTGGTGATGATGCGCCTAAGATAATTCGTAGCGGGAGCCACTTTATTATCCGGCATCATTTCGTTAGTGAACTTATTAAAGGCGGTGATGTTGGGTTCAAATACCAGATCCAGACCGTTAATGGTCATGGCAATTTTTACATTTTCGCTCATTTTGATAGCTCCGCTCGTTTGTTTATGTCATCAACCAGCCCGTTATGCCGGACCGCGCAATCCAAATATAAAGCCAACCATCCCTGCTGTGATTTATCGAAATCCACCCCATGCGGTCCCTCCAGGCGCGGCAATCCCTCTTCCGGGCATTTCTGCATTTCATTTGCCTGATAGGGTACGTTCAGAGGCCGTAACGTTGTCGTTCCACAACCTGACATACTCATCAGTAGCGCAAACGTTATTAAACACCGGCTTAATAATTTCCTGCTGATATATAGGCTGTAATCGGATTTCATTGTCTTTTAGTCCGCTCAGTTTATTTTCGATTTGCTGCCCGATGGCCGTACTGATACCCATCGTCAGCGCGGCGATTTTTTTGTCGCCGGCGTTTTCGGCGCGCTCAGTAGTCAGTTGCAAACTGTCTTCATACCAGCCGCGGCCAAACCATCCGGCGGACAGCATGCACGCCATCAGGATCAACAGGATGATTTGCGCCCGGCCGGTCATGCTACGTCCCTCAGACACAGCGCCATTTCTTTTTGACGGCGGTCGACCAGGCCCGGCAAGATAACCATTTTCCCGTTGACCCGGCCGTAGATGAACCGCTTAATTTGCTTGCAGGCACTGACCCAATCGCCGCGGCGCAGAAATGCGTTGACCGTGGGATAGCTGCTGAATTTTGCGCCGCCGACATTAAAAATAAACGAGCCCATGCCATCGAAAACACTCTGCGGCCACTGCCGGCCGAGCTTTTTTTCGTATTTTTGCTCGATGAAATTTTGGGTATCGCGCAAATCCTCCGCCCACCAGGCGGCGATTTGTTGGTCGCTGGCGACCGTAACCGACCCGGCACCCGGTCCGGTATGCCCGATCCCTTGTGTGACTTTGCCCACCGGACACAAGTAGGGATCACGGCGGCACCCTTCGGCGTTCCCTTGGATTTCCAGCGATGCCTGCGAAAAGCGCAGCGGGGCGCCGGAATCGGATTTATATTGCACGCCCAGCGCTAACACGATGCCGATAATCATCCCGACGGCACATTTTTGGACTTTATTTTTGATGCTCATTTCGTCGGTTCCTGCGTTTCGATGTTATCGATAATTTCCGCAATAGCGCTGATATGCTTCGGTAGATCGTCAGGGGCCACACTGGCCCCCTTCTGGAACTCCAAGGCGTCGTTGAATTTCGCCTTAGCGAGCTGCCAGTATTCCTGTTTTACTTTTTCAGTTTTCCGGTGCTGCATATACGTAACGGCAGTAAACGCGATACTGACTATCACGCCAATGCCGGCTGAAATATCTTGTATGGTCAACGCTGAAAATACCCCCGTCGAAACTGAACCGAGATAGGTCAACCACTCATTCAGCCGTGCCATTAATGCGGCTCTCGAAAACATATGTCCGCCCTTATCCGATCAGATCGCGCGTGTCATTAGCGGACAGATACGGGATGCCGTTGATGTGAACAAAATCCGGGCTGGTCACAAAATATTTAATTTTGTGAGTTGCGGCGGCGTTGCTGGTCGGGTCGATGGACAGGATGTCGGAAATACTCAGCTTATTGCCGAACGATTCCACCTTGATTTCCTCGGTGCCGGCTTTTGCGTAGTAGGCAAAATCCATGACATCGATCCCGCGCCAGCTGCCTGCCGCCGCTGCCTTTGCCTGAAGCAACAAAAAATTCTTGGTGTCGAGTTCAATCTCACCGTCTGCCGCGACATCGCCATCGACATGGCCATCGGGGACCCCCCGCGTGGTCGATACGGCGGTATTGTCCGTAATGGACAGTGATATATTTTTGACGTGGACAACGACATCGCCGATATCAACATCAAAGCTAAGTCCTGAAATTCGTGCGGTCATTGGGATTACTCCGTCAGGCTGGTATCCAGCAGGATGTTAATTTCAATCGTTTTCGGCGATTCATACGGGCGTGCAACGATATAAACCTGGACCTTGGTGCTACTGATCCAGGTAATAACCACATCCCCGTTTTGCGGCGTCTTGACCTCGCCCGGAAAGGTGATGCCGTTGATTTGGGTTCGCTTCGCCATTTCCCGCAGGGTGGCGGCGAAATAGGTTTGATGAAATTCAACGCTGGCCGCCGTCGAATTTAGCGACCGGTCGGCGATTTTGGGGATGGCGCGCAGCCGGGTGCGGCGAGCGACTTTATCGGCGATGCGGACATACTCGATTGCCTGATAATCGCCGCCGTCCACGTCCAGCGTGAGCCCGTCCGCCCAGTAAATACCGTCATAGTCGGGGTACCACATCGGCACGCTAGCGCGGTTGGCGGCCAGGGCTTGCAATGTCGCCAGGGTCAACGGCGCATCTTCCGAGTCAGTCGGCAACTCGTCGGTTCCCAGGCTTACCACAGCCCCGGTTTTCACGCGCGCCGGACTGTCAGCAATGGTCACGGCGCGGTTACACAACCGGCCGGCCAGAGCGCCCGGCTCATTTCCCCAGAGACGCGGCACAAGCTGTACCGAGATACCGGCAATGCCATCCTGAAGCGCGGCGAACCGGGTGACATATTCCGCCCAGGTCTCTTCCTCACCGGGACCACCTACAGACAGAATTGACCACAACCAGCGGCCGTGACTGCCGATAATGTCCGAGCGCAGCGTAATCGCAGCGTTGATGTCCGTTTCCTGGTCAATGTCCTTGACCAAGACAAAACCCTCAACGGATGCGGTGGCCATGGCGGCTTTAACCGCCGCCACCCAATCCGCCGTTGTCGCATTTGCGGCCAAAGGCCACACATAACCAAACCAGCTTTGTCCGCCGTTACTGCGCGCGGCCGCGACGTTGCTTTTTAGAATGCTGTCCGGTTCACCAAGCAGCGTATCCAGGTCGGAATTGTTATTGACGGGGATCAGCTGGCCGACATTCGTCGCACCGGTGCCCAGGTACAACAGGACGCGCTCGATTTCCGTCGTCGTGCCCGCGTATTCATTGAGCTGATTGATCACCACAGTTGGCCAGGTCATATTTTCCCCTTGATATCTTGTGCTTTAACTTCCCAGCCAAACCCAATCGCTTGCAGTTGGCGGGCCAGTATTTGATTAAATTCCGCATCACTGACGCCCAGGAAAACACGCGCCGGAATATCAATGGTCCATGTGCGTTTTTTAGGCGCTTTCGACAGCTTTTTGATTAACATGCCCGCCTGCGCCATCGACATTTCTTTTGTGATCCAGGCCATCGCCGGCTTAACCCGGCGGCCCTGCCACATCACCTGATATCCCAGTTGGCGGAGCTTTCGCGCCTGGCGGTTGGTGGCCAGCTTGCCCTCTTGCCTGGGCTGATTTTTATAGCTGTCGGCACGCCCGGTAATGTTCGCCCCGCCTTGATGCACTGCCCCAATTAACCCGGCGGCCACCGGCGTATTACCGTTTTTGTAGTGGCCGCCCTGGAGGTAGATCCGGACCGCTTCTATTTGCGGCAATTCCCGCACATGCAGCAATTTCGGCAATTGGCGCAACATTTTGCGCTTGCCCCTCTTGCGTGCCGGCCAGGGCGCGCCGTCCGGCGTGCGCTGGTTGCGCGCATTGCGTTTTGACGCGGCGATGATCCCGAGCTTGGCGATACGCCACAAAAGCCGCTGACGCTTCGCTTTCGGCATTTCCGCCCCCCGCAGCGCGTCTTTCAGTGCGCGCAGTTGGGTTTTATTCAGTTCGCCATTAATGACCGGCGCTGGCATCGTCCACCTCGGCCGGCGTTCCGTCGGCGCCGGTTATCAGCGCGCCCTCGGCGATATCGATCAGCGGCGTGGCGATTTGCCACATCCTGCCGGCGTAGGGAATGGCCCCGGCCGGGTCCGGCTGGATCAAAATTTCCTCGGCCATCGGCACAGTGATGCTGATAATGGCGATTTCTTCATCCACGACGTCCACATCGAGATCGGGATCCGCGACGCCGGTATCGTCCATCACGTCAGTGGCATGCTCATCACGCCAAATCAGCACCAGGGCATACAGCAGGGCCGGGTCACAGATCCGATACGGCCACTTGTCCCACATCACCACGCCGTCATACGTCGTCAGCCCGATGCGTGTCTGCTCACGATTACGGTCGCCATCTTTGCGCCCCATAACGAGCCTGACCTCATCCATGTAACTGTCGAATTCCCGGACCCGCTCCGGCAGATGCGTTTCTAAAAACGTGGTCAATTCCGTTAACTGGCTCATAGCAGCGCCACCGTGGCCCGGCCCATGCCCAGGATGTTGCGAATCACCATGGCGTATTCCGCTATCAGCATGTTGCGGGTCGCCGCCTCTTCATCGTCGGCCGTGGTGCCGCCGCCGGTCTGCCCGGTCTTCCCCAGGCGGGCTACGCTTGCGAACTCACCCAGCAAATCGGCCTTAGCCAGGGCATAGACGGCTTTTTTGTATTGGGCGGTCAGTTGGTTGTCTCCGCTCACCCGCGCCCCAGGTACGGCCGATGCGGTGGCATAGCCCACGGTTTTCTTCTGGTCCACAAAACTGGCCAGCGCCAGGTTGACCGTCGCCACCGCTGATAAAATCGCCCCGGCCAGTGTGGCGCCGTCGACTGCGACCGGGATTTTCCGCTGGGCCTGCAATTCAGCAACGTTTAGCGCTGGCCAGAATGTTTCATCCTGGATAATCTCAACATCCTGAAAAGTCAGGCTATTACCGCTAAATCCGAGTGTAGTCATTGTGCGGCCTCGTTATTAAGGGACGGGACAGCGGGATCCACGGGCTGATTATCCTCACCAGAGGGATCACCCTCCTCCGCGCCCGCCCTGCCGTGCGGCAGTCGTTTTTGTAAGCCGCGTATGCGCATGCCGATTTTTTCACGCAGCGTCTTAACGCCCACCGGCGCGTGAAATTTATGTGCCTCGGCAAGCAGCGCGTCAGCGGCTTGCAGTTGTTCAATGCTTTCTATCGCGCTCGGCAGCGGTTTTCCGGTGTCGTCACGCAGCAGCAACAGGCCGGCGAACTTGAACCACTTGGCGCTGATTTCTTCGTGCAGGCGCCAATCGTCGCTCACCTTGGCGAACACCCTCGAAAAATACGGCTCTACGCTATGCCCCGCCTCCGCCTCACGCTCCGCCCACTCAAGGACGGTATCAGCGACAAAGGCCGGGAATCGGCTTTTGAAATTGTCCGGGGTCGGCTGGCCCTGCTCGATGGCGATTTCGGCCCAGTCCAGCGCCCGATCAAATTCCCCGATATCGAACAGCCAGATCACGCAGTGGGAAAACACCAGATTGGTGTAAACCTCCCCGCGCGCCAGGTATTGCTCTACCGTCGGCGTCCATTTTGGCAGCAGGGTTCGGCGTTTCATCTCAACCCGGTCGCGGGTCATCGGCAGCGCCCGCAGGCGAGACACATCCCGCGCCAGCTCTCGCAATTGAATGTGCAGGCTGTCGGGGCTTGCTTCCAACGCCTGCCCGGCGTCAAGCTGACGGCGGGCGGCGATTTCCGCGTTATGACGCATTCCGGGGGAGATCATGGCTAAGCCTTACTCGCCGGTGCCGATAGTTACCGCGCTTTCATCAATGGCCGCATAAAGTTCGCGATAACCCAATGCGTACCCTTCATTGCGCAGGTACTTGTTTTCGTACTGCTTGCGGTCTTCCACAAACTCAACCTTGCGTTGGCGGGTATTACGTTGGGTCAGAATTTGCAGGTTAGCCGGGATGGTGACTACCAGGCGTTTGCCAGGCATAAACGGCGGAATGATGGCTTTTCGGCCGGCAATAGAATTCGCCAATAGTTGCGCCGCGATTTTTTCCGTCGGCTTGTCGGCGGCCTGATACAGGCGGAATTGCTCAGCGGCCACCAAATCAGCACCCACCAGGACAGTAAGACGAGGATCATCACGGAACTCCGCCGGAATTTTGGTGTTAATGAGATCGGCGGCCATGGCATCGAGCGATACATAATCACCGCCGGCGCCGAGCGTTACCGCAGTTGAGATAATTTGCGCCCCACCATTGAATTCCTTGGCAATCTGGTGCCAGCCTTTATTGACATCCTCGCCGAGCGGGTTAGTCGTGTAGTCGGTCGTTGCGGCCGCACTGGTGCCGTTCCAGCCGATACGCAGCATATCCAGCGCAAACGCCTGAGTGGTAAAAGCGTTGACCAATTGCATAAACTGTTCATTGCCGCCGGCATTGGCCCAAATGGACAGCAGATCCCAGGGCAGCGCGACGCCGGAATCCGTTTCTTTCAGGGCGTACTGATTCCCATCAACGGTGATCGGACGAATAAAGCGCCCGGCGGCTTTGCGACCAGTGAATAGCGCGGAGGCGCCCACATCCACCACTTGACCCTGCATCTGATCTACATCGGATGATGTCACCATCCCCAGAAAATCGATACTTTCCAGCAGGACCTGGCGTAACGCCTGCTCCATGGGAGGCGTTAGAGCAAAATAGGCGTCGGCCGGCGAATTTCCCGGCACCCCACCCACTGCGGCATGCAGTGCGAGCGTATATTGCGTCATGGCCTCGCGGGCACGTTCATTTAGAAATGGCATAACTTATCCCTCTATCCGCCCACAGGCGTATCGATGCAATGGCCGATCGCGTACTTAAACGATCGTGAGTTTAATATTTTCCGGTGCTGTGGCCGGCGCGCCTGACGGCAGCTTTGTGATCACCTCGTCCAACTTGGCAAACTTCTGCATCAGATCAGGCAGCTTTTCAAAAAGCTCTTTTGCTTCCGGGCGCCTGAACTGCGCATTGATTTCATCCACGGCGGTTCGCACTTCCGCCACGGCTTTTTTGGCGTCATTGGACGCGCCGACGGTTTCCAATAAAGACGATTCAACGATAGAGAATCGGTCCTCAAGATCGGCAACCGCCTGAGCTAATTGCGTCAGTTGGTCCGGGGTTGCTGAAAATGGTTTTTCCGATGCTGCCGGCGGTATTACAACCGTGGCCGGTTCTTCTTTCGGTTTGAGGCCAAACAGGCTGCGCCAATTCGGTTTTGTTTCGTCCGACATGTTTTTATCTCCAGGCAGATCGGTGACATTGTTAATAAAAAAGGGTTCCAGATTGCCGCATACGACGTTATTCTTTTCCGCACTGAATCTTATGCGATCCGTGCCGACGCTGGCCGGTGAGTCCGTGACGCCCAAACCTTCCAGATAACATTTACCTGAGCCGCGAAAATTCCCGGTCGGTGTGGGTTCGATAGAGGAAAACAGTAACTGCCCGCGGGCGTTCTGATTCATCAGTTCAATCGACGGGCGCAGGCGGGCAAATAATCGCATCAGCCCATCAACCGGCTCAGCTTTTAATTCGAGCACTTCGCCGAAATTTCCCCACCACCGTTCATGCTCCGGCCAAATCAAGGCGGTGTATAAAGCGGGGTCATAGGTCGCGGCCATATCCGTTAACCACTGCGCCGGTATATTTCGACCGTCCACGGTCTGACCTTCTGTCGCGATGCGGATAAAGTCCGTCATTAATTGCGAAGCTTGTCCCGGCATATCATTAATCTCGACTGATAAAGGTTTCATTTAATTAGTGAGGCGAGTATTGCGGATATTTATTTACGCCGCGAGGGGTTTATTTCGGATGTATTCGGATATAAGCCGTTAGCCGAACGTAGCCGATATTTAATGATCAACGGCTGAAAAATTTGCCCGCATAATGCCGACATGGCGACTTATCCTGATGAAATAAAAGACGCAGCCGCCCGGCTATATCTGCAAAGGTATACTCCGGCGGAGATTGCGAAAAAATTAAACCTGAATTCTGTTCGGGTGATTTACACGTGGGTTAAAAAAGGCAATTGGGGATCATTGCTGACAGAGGAAAGCGTCGAGGATTGCATTACCCGACGTATCAATGTGTTGGTTAAACGCGATAACAAGACCTCGCTGGAATTAGATGAGATCGACCGGCTGATCGAGCACCACGTTAAATTATTGGTGCAGCGCAGTAAGCACGCCGAAAAAATGGCGGCTATTGGCCATGGCGCGGGTGGCAACGGCGGCGCGCCCGGCGGCGTCGGTTTCATGGCGGCCGGTGAAGATGAAAAACCCGCCAAGCTCGGCAAGCGGGTTAAAAATGATGTCAGCCTAATGCCGGCGGAAAAGTTTGCAGAATTTGCCGAAAATAGCTTATTTGAATATCAGAAAATCTGCCGGGCCAACTTACATCTTGCTATACGTAACATCCTCAAATCCCGACAGGTCGGCATGACCTGGTATTTCGCGTTTGAGGCATTGGAAAACGCCTGCTTAACCGGCGACAACCAGATATTTGTTTCGGCGTCTAAACGCCAGTCCGAGATATTCCGACGCTATATCGTCAAATTCGCGCAAGAGCTTTTCGGCGTAACGCTTACCGGCACCCCCATCGTGTTAAGTAATGGCGCCAGCCTGATATTCCTATCCACCAATAAAAACACAGCCCAGGGCGAAACCGGCCACTTGTACTGTGATGAATATTTCTGGGTGCCTAAGTTTCAGCTTTTTAAAGACGTGGCCGGCGCCATGGCCACACACGACAAATTCCGTCGCACCTATTTTTCGACACCCAGCGCAAAAACCCATGACGCTTACCCGTTCTGGACCGGCAAAGAATGGGCCGGCAAAGATAAAAAACGCCTGGCTGAAAAATTCCCTGATTTTGATGAAATGCGCGACGGCGGGCGAATGTGTCCGGACGGCCAGTGGCGTTATGTCATCACCCTGGCCGACGCGTGCGCCGGCGGCCTCAGTAAATATGTCACCTTCCAGCGCATCAAAGACGAGCACAGCCCGGACGCGTTCAATCTGCTGTATATGTGCGTCTTCATCGACAGCGGCGATAGTGTTTTCCGCTTCGATATGTTGGTGCGCTGCGAAGTCGACCCGGCTACCTGGCAGGATTTCAAGGCCAGCGATAGGCGGCCGTTTGGCGAGCGTGAGGTCTGGGGCGGATTTGACCCGGCGCGCACCGGCGACACGTCGACGTTTGTTGTGGTGGCACCGCCAACGCTTGAGGGCGAACGGTTTCGCGTATTGGAGACCTACCGCTGGAACGGCATGAATTTTAAATACCAGGCCGACCAGATCATTAAAATCATGGCCAAGTACCGCATGACCTATGTCGGCGTTGACGTGACCGGCATCGGGCGCGGGGTTTTCGAGCGCCTTCAGATTGCCGCGCCACGCGAGGTCAGAGACATCCACTACAGCACCGAGACTAAAAATAATCTGGTCATGAAAATGATTGATACGGTCGAAGCCGACCGCATCGAATGGGACGCCGAGAATAAAAGCATCGCCGCGTCTTTTCTGGCCATCCGTCGTACGTCCACCGCCAGCGGCAACGCGTTGACTTTCGTCGCGGAGCGCAGCGCCGAAACCGGCCACGCCGATGAATTTTTCGCGATTTCGCATGCAGTCATCCACGAACCGCTGAATTTTGACACGCAGCGTAAATCAACTTGGTTTTTTGAGAGGGCCGCATGAGTAGAAAAAAACGGCGGAATTACAACGCGCCGGCCACCGACGTCCCGGCAACATTGTTGCCCGGCGGCAACAGCACAATATTTTTTGGGCCGCCTGAGCTGGTCCTGACGACCGGCACCGATTATCAAGAGGTTTGGTACGACAATTCCTATGATCAGTGGACGCTCCCTATCAGCCGCCTGGCCCTGGCGCGCCTGGCCAACGCCAGCCCGCAGCATTCAGGCATCCTGTATGCCCGCCGTAATATGGTCACGTCAGACTATGATGCCGGCGGACTGACGCACGCCGCCATTAACGCGGCGGTGTTTGATTACCTGACGTTTGGTGACGTGGCCATACTGAAGATCCGCGATCGGTGGGGGCGCGTGGTCGGTTTATATGCTCTGCCGTCGCTGTACCTGCGGCGCCGGAAAACCGGCGAATTTGTCATCCTACAAAAAGATGAACCCCTGGTTTATCAGTCCCAGGATATCCGTTTCCTCACGCAGTACGATCCGCAGCAACAGGTCTATGGCCTGCCCGACTATATCGGCGGCATCAACTCGGCGTTACTCAACAGTGAGGCCGTGGTATTCCGCCGCCGCTATTATGCCAACGGCGCGCATATGGGGGGCATCCTCTACACCACCGATCCCAATATGTCCGCCGAGCTGGAAGAGGAAATCAAAAAGAAAATCCAGGGCAGCAAGGGGATCGGCAATTTCAAAAATCTGTATATCAACATCCCCAACGGCAAGGAAAAAGGCGTGCAGTTTATCCCGGTGGGCGATATCAGCGCGAAAGACGAATTTGCCAACGTCAAAAATATTTCCGCCCAAGACGTTCTCAATGCACACCGGTTTCCGGCGGGCCTGGCCGGCATCATTCCACAAAATACGGCTGGCCTGGGCGACCCGACAAAATGGCGCGACACCTACCGCCAGGACGAGGTGATCCCTATCCAACGGCGGTTTATGGCCACCGTCAACGGCGACCCTGAAATCCCCGCGGCGCTGCACCTTAATTTCAATATCATCCCCCCGACGCCGACTGGAGGCGCTTAATTATGACGGACACGTCAAACGTCCCTAATGGGAAGCGGATTTCCGAGCTTGATCCTAATACTATTTTGAATGACGCGGACATCTTGCCTATTTCTTCACCTGCTGATGATGCTTATACAACGGGAAGAGGTTCTATTTCTAATCTTCGAAAACAACTCAATTTTGAAAACGCGTTTAATTCTGCTCCTGAAGGACTTGCCGCCACGGTGAACGGCCAAATTTTCCATGTTTGGACCAGTGCTGATAAAGTGCGGGTTAATGAATTTTTTAACTATAATGGCGCGGCGGCCCCTGTTTATCGCGCAGATGGCGTAACACAGGTTCAGTACCCTAGCGCTGCGGCTGTTGATATAGTGGCGGCCAGCGTGGCTAATATTGTGCCACTAAATGAACAGGTAACTTATATTGATCAATCTAAATTTGAACCTGATGGAGAGTATGAGCTTTTCGGTAGCGTGCAACAAATGCAAATTGACAATGAAAATAACATTGTTGAGATAGCTCGCAATGGCTATAAGAAAGTACTCATCCCCACTGAGTTTAAAGAATTATCCGTGGATAAATTAACAGCCAATGGCGAGGCAGTTGATTTGTCATCCCTACCTGATGCCGAAACATCGGAAAATATCAATATTCTATCGGGTGCATCTAAATTCATAGAGTCATCAGGTGAATTCGAACTCAACAACAACCCCTCGGTACTTATTGATGCCGAAAGAAATAAGCTATTCGATATCACGGAATGGCTAAAGAAAAAGAGCCTGTGGGATGAGGCGTATGCTGCGTCGCAAACCATTCCAACGGTCGAGACTAACCCGTTAGCCCCTTTTACTATCATCGACAGTGCGGGAAAATCACAGATTCGGGTTTACAACACTGATGATAATACCGAAACCTCTCTAACATCCGGAGATTCGAACGAGTCAAACCCTCGCATCGACGGGACTCATAGGGTTGTTTGGGTGTCCGACCGCGCCGATAACGCACCAGGTGGCCTGTTCTACGCCGAGAAATCTATATTGACTCCCTATCCGTATATCGCTCGTTCAAAGCTGGTCGGTTGGGGCCATTCCATGATGGAAAACGCCCGCATGATGAATCGGCTTGTTGAGTTAACTGGCCTGTATGCATACAATTTTGGTCGCAGTTCTGCTCGGTCTGTTGCGATAGCGGCGCGCCAGGGTGGCGACCCTGCGTATTATGTACCGACGTCAGGGGTGATACCTGCCGATATTCAGGATGTGCCGTTAACTGCGAAAGCTGGGCAATGGGCGCAAGGCCCATGTTTCCTTTATAACCCGGCTGAATCAAATAGCATCGCGTGCACATACGCGGGCGTTGCCGGGACGTTCACATGGAACGGGGCGGCACCGATATTTACCAGGACGGCGGCCGGTAATGCGGTAACAGTATCTGAAATGACACCAATAAAAGTGATCCCAAAAACGACTCAACCCGTCCCCAATGGTGCGCCGGCAGGAACCGTTTATTATGACAACGACCAATGTATAAATATATTTTGGTTGGGCAGAAACAATATAAATTACACGGATGAGATTATTAACAACACCATCAATATGATTAAGCATCTGAAGAATGTGGGTAAACGAGTAGTGATCCTTCCCGACTTTCCAGGGGCATCAGATACAGCTGGTAGTGCTGGCGCTAGTAACGTAAATAAACTCAACGCAGCATATAAGCGAAAATTTCCGCAGGAATACTGCCAGATTAATGGCATTGATATGCTGCAAAACTTTATCAATCATTATAATCCTGACTATGTGGACGATGTGACAGATGTCGGAAACGGCGTTACACCACGCTCGCTTCGTTATGACTATCTCCATCCATCACAGGCTAAATCCAGTTCAATGGCGCCCGCTTACGCGCTTTATGTTGGCGCAGAAGTGAATGCAGAGTTCGTATATCAATTTATGAAAAATAAAGGATGGGTTCAATAATGGCTGGAAAAATAGAACAGTTAACCGGTGTCACTATTGACACCGGCGAGAAACTCTATCGTGACTCCACGATGAACGCGGGAACTATTGGCCCGTTCGACTGCGGTATCACTTGGAGTGGCGGCAAAAAAAATGTCGTTGCTGGCTCGCAGATAAAAAGCCTGTCATACGAAAATTCTGTAGGCGTGTTTGCAAAAGCGCACACTTATGCAAATGGGGGCATGCTATGGGCGGGCGCGTCGGGTAGTCAATTCCAATTGCCAGCCGTAGCCGTTCCGGCCTTAACTGATAAAGACTGGATGTACACAATTTGGCTGAAAATCAACCAGGTGGGAAACACCAGTACTAACAACAATATTTTTCTTGTAGGCAGTTCCCGCACGACAGCATCGGAAAAGATTTGCGAAATCCGCCTGGTAGCAGCGGCTGGTGATTTAACTACGCTGGCACGCACGCAAATTGTGGTATTGGGCGTAGATCTTTCAGTTGGAACTGTTTTAAACGGCATGATGGGCGGAGGGGTGCATCAAATTGCTGTTCGATGCAAAGTTGCAGACGACGGCACATCTTTTGTGTTTTACGTTTACCTCGATGGCGTGCTTGTTTACACATCGAGCACTCAGACTTACCCTGCAACCCTGCCGACCTTTCCGCCCACAAGTCATTATGTAGGCACTGATGGGGGATATGCTGCAGCGTTCAGTGGCGCCTTTTACCGTGTGAGACTCGATATCCTGAGCAACATAGACTTGATGCCAAATGAAGTGTTAGCGGCTGATTACGAGCTAAACAATGCAAGATTCAGCTAAATCAAAGTAACATCAAAAAAGCTCGCTTAAGATTATTATTGTGGCCACCAAAATTTGTGGCGGCCACACACTAAAATCTTAATTATAATTTATGGGTAATATCTAATTGTCTCTTCATTAATACCTAATGAAATTATTTTTTTAATAACATCTTCCTTTCTACCCCACAAGGAATTTACATTTATATATTTATCAATAAGGTATAAATTATAATTTCCTTCTAAATGTTCTCCAATATTTTCAGGTGAAAGGATCACAATGATTCCTAATGCACTGAGATATTTTTTATCAAGAATAAATTCATCCCCGAATGATACCCCTCTTCCCTCTTGCACTGACAATCTCTTATCTAGTTCACCTTCATGTGCTATCGATGTCCTTCCGTATTTATATAATGCATCAATAACAGAAACACCATTGAATGTATTTCCCACAACAAAACCACCCAACGCAATGAAGGATAGCAATTTTTCTTCTTCTGTAAGAAATGCTTTTATTCTTTTAGATACGTTTTCCTTTGGCCTTCTGAGCTTTGCCGTTTTATCTAAGGCTGGGAAATAATGAATAAAAGCGTTTTCAAAATCATTATGCTGTAATGCCCCAAAAAATGAATTCAACCTTCTGCTTATCGAACTTGGATTTGCCATAATTGACACCTAACATGAAAAAACACATATCATTAATATGCTTTTTTTAAAAAAAAAGTAAGCAATTTATAGCTGTTAGAATTTTCTTGCCTAACGCGATTATTGGAGAATAAAAAGGATAAAATTTGTTTTAGACTCAATGTCCTACGAGTGTCCGTCCCCTATACTGTTCTCAGCTCCAAAGTTCAACCCAACATCCTTAACTGTATATAATTACAGACATTAGGTGACGAAAATGGGTTTTCCTATACCCGTACAAACCTAAATTGAGCAAAGCCTCTGCCTGGACGTGCTACACATCCCAGTGGCGCCGCGACGTTCTTCACCCGCATAGGGGAATGCTCTAACCGCCAGGAGATTTTCCAGGGTGCCCTGCTCATCTTAGATAGATCCCTTATGCCGCTAGACGGCAGCATTATCATTGCAGAAATAGCTGGCGCGTTTAAAATGTAGCGTTTTGAACTTTACCTGGCCCGCAGCCTGGAACTGTTGGACTACCCCAGCAAGTTGGTGTGTTTTAGCGAGGTTGGCTGCATCGTCTGCTGGGGTGCCGTCACTTATGTACTGAACGATATGCGAACCGGGGAGTTCGATGATAGCCCGTTTATATAGCCATTTTTTATAAAGTGGTGTTAAAATAACCGGGTGTTTTGTGGAGGGTTATCATGCGCGTAATGAAAGTTTTTTGCCCGGAATGCGGATCAGCGGCCAATATTCGCAAAACAAATCGCAAAGACGTCCACCTATCCGATTTATATTGCCAGTGCAGTGACGTGGAATGCAGCCATAGCTTTGTTTTGAACGTCACGTTTTCCCATACAATAAGCCCAAGCGCTAAAACTGGTAACGGTTTGGTCAGGTCGCTACTCAATTTAATTCAGCCAAAAGATCGGCAAATGGCCCTGGACCTTTTACAAGGCCGCGTCTAACCCGCCGCCGGCGGGTTTATTTTTCCTTCATCATTTCCGACATAATTGCCAGTCTTTCCCGCTCCGGTAAATTTCGGTATTTTTCCGCCCACCGCTCGGCCTTACGCTTTATCCGCTGGCGCTCTTTATAATCCCGCCCGGCGAATGAGTGGCTATAGGCCGGCGCCGACTCATCAAAATTGAGCCAGACGCTTTCCGTTCTCACGCCACCGCGCGTCATGGCCTGGAAGTCCTCCCGGCGCCAGTCAGATAAAAGCGAATCATAGAGATCCGACCGGTAGCCGCTTATCATCACCCTGGCGCCCGGCAGCGCCCGCAACGTGTCAATCATGGCGTGATGCTGCGGCTCAGTATATTCATGCTGATAGCGGGCGGCGCTGGTCCGCGTTTCCAGCAAATAAGGCGGGTCAGCATAGATTAAAACGTCCTGCCAGTTGAATACCTCCCCGCGCTTCCAGTCGCGGAGCGAGGCCATACTATCGGTCTGATAACCCTGAAATTCAATTCCGGCCTGATAAAGTTCATTTCTCACGAAAATCAAGGCGTCCACGTTTAAATCAAAGCCGATGTTTTTTTCAGCCGCCGGCTTATTGCGGATGATTGCCCCCTCCCCGAGAAACGCTTCAATGTAAATCCGGTGCCTGGGCATCATGCTGATAATTTTTTGATACACGCCGCTGCCGCCTTTGCTCCCCAAATACCCCATATCGGACCTCCATCGTCATTCTTGTCTTTGCTGCAGCACAGCTATTTATGCCTGTGCTACTCGGTGGCCAGCACAGACGAATCCGTCTATGTTTGCCGGTCTGCATAGTTAAATCTGGCTGTGATCGATACCGTCTTCTGGTTTCAGGTTTTCAAAATATTGCCTTAAAATAGCCGCACGTTCAGACTCAGGCGGCGGCCCGTACCGACGTTTCAATTTTTCGAACCGTTTAAGGGGGTCGGTTGGCGGTTTTGCGGAATAAATTTCACCATCGCTACGCCCACTGAAATACTCATCGCCTATTTTCATGGCATGACCGGATAGCAGGAATTTAATTTCGCCCAGGCTTAGTTCGAACCCGAGCGCGGTCCTAGCCGCGTCACGCATCCTTGCCGCCATTTCAGGATCCACACCAAAATCAGCGCGCGCTGGCCGCCGCGCATCCCGAAGTTCCCGCGTTTCTTGCCTGATTCTTTTCAGCGCCCGGCGGCGTTCTTTGCGGGTCATGGCTTTGAAGTCCGCAATAGTCAAGGGCATAGCCATACTCGATCCCGTTCCGTCATCCTGCGGGCCGATCCCCGGCCCCGTACAGTTATTGACAGAACTCCGAGAGGGCGCAGGCGCGCCCTTAAGGTCAACCCCCGAAAGACCAAGGTCAACGGCCTGTTTCCGGACAATTTTCCACTGCTTTGCCCTGGTGATAATCGGGCAATCTATGCCTACTAACGGGGTGTAAACGCCACGTATGCGGATCACTTCTTCACCGTAAGGGGATAGCGCTTCGTTGGTCTCATACCAATTTCTAACAATAAGGTTCTCGCGGCGCACAAACGGGCCGCCCTGGGCGTTGACGTACTCATCCCAATGGCCGAAATCAGCAGCATCATGAACGGCGGCAAACTCAATACTCAGCCCGATCGCGGTCTCATGATCGGCCATCATGCGTAACTCGCGATAAACGGTCACTGGGGCGCCGCCAATGAATTGAAATTGACGAATGCGCCAGCGTGCCGCCCATGCAGATACGGACGCGGCCACATCTTTAAGCGGCTTTTTGGTTTCGTCGTCAATTTCATCGTCCAGGGCATACCCGTCGATATTTTTCGAAATATACTTTGCGATGTACCCGGTGGCGCTTCCTTTTTCCGGGTCGATAGCCTCAACGCAAAAACGGGCTTTTCTTGCCCTGGCGTTGACTAATTCGTGCTCGTCCTCTTTTGTTACGTAACCCTGCATAACTTCCCGGACGGCGCCGACATGCTCAGGTTTCATAAACATCAGCATATGCCAGTGTGGGGTGGCATCATGGTGCGGTTCGGCTACGCGAATGCCGAAAATACTGATGCCATCGCGGGCAAGCTTTGCACGAATGGCCGCCCAGGTCCGCCGCAAGTATTTTTGGGTATCGGCCGGGCTGGCCCCTTCCCACTTCGGATTGCGGTGGCCGTGTTTATTGGTGGCGTGGTATTTGGACGGCGCGGTCATGGTATAGAACTCACCGACATAACCTTGCTGCTCGCAGATATTTTCAAATCCCCGGATGCGATTCATTAATTCGCAGCGTCGTATCGCCGGATTGGCCACGCTGTGATCAAATTTTTCAATCAGCGATATGCGGTTGCCTTCCTCGTCCTCAAGCTCCATCCCCTTAAGAAATTCACGGGTACGGCGTTTCTGCTCCCGCCAGTCGCCTACCGCGTTTTTACTGGCATAAGGGGTGTCTTTTTTGCTTACCTGACCGAAAGCGATCCGCAAATGCTCGCGCCACATGGCGGAGTATCGGCGCAAGCGGTTTTGCCACCACTTAGGCGAGAACATGCGCGAGATCACCGGCGTCATATCTTCCAGTGTGAGATTTTTTTTACCTTTGGTTGGTACGGGTTGCCGAAATCCGCGGGTGATCTCTGCGGCCCGGCGATACATCGCTAGGGCGGTTTTGAAATCGTTCAGGTTATCGGCGGCGGATGACTCCGATATAACACCCAGCTCCAAGGCGATAAATTGCGCAATGTCTTCGGCTAAATGATCGGTTTCCTTGCGGCCCAGATCGGCCAATTTATTAAAACTCCAGAATAAATTGACGTTATCCAGCGTTCTCGCCTCCAACCTGTATTGGGCATTGACCAGATCTAAACGCGGAAATATGCGCTCAACAAAAGTTTTCGTTAAGTACATGTTTGCGCGCTTGGCACCGTTGGTATGTTCCAGGCTGGTAATGGTTCCCATGACCGACCGGCGGATAAATTCCGGTTGCTGATCAAGCATTTCATAGGCGCGGTTAATCGCCGTGCACATTTCATAATGATCACGATCTAGGGCGTGCTTCTCGGCATACGTTGGCAATTCTGGCGGGCGTACGGCTGGACGCGGCGCGTTCCACCAATACGGCCAAGTGATGTTTTTTTCATGACTACCAGGGAAAGGCGGCGGCGGAGAAGGGGCGCGACGGCCCCTGTTGATATCTGTCATTTCCGTTTGCCGTGAACCACCGCAAAACACTGGTCTGTCCGGCGCATCAATTCGTCCTGGATCGCCTCCGGAGTTTCTGGCTCGCCGGGATTTCCCAAGCCAGCAGAAAAATCAGCTATCTCGCTGGTCAATAACAGATCCATCGCCGCCGCTGCGTCCTGCCACGTCTTTTCGTGTTTTGCAATATCGCGTGCACTCATTGTCTTTCGGCGAGAAAGTTTTGATTGTTTTTGCGAGGGCTGATCAAGCCATTTATCGAAAGTTACCGGCGTGCATTCGCTCATGCCGCCTTCCTTACTGCGGCGCGCGCTAAGTCAAAATCACTACCAAGAATTTCCGACGCCCCGGCGCCCTTCTCCGGCTTGGCGTCTGTTTGCAAGTAAATGGCATCTTCATGGCGAAACATTGCATACCCGGTAATGATGAGCATGCCCCAATCAAGACCCATGGCCTTGTTGAGCAAATCACGATCAACATATCCGTTCGGCATTTCGTCGAGCCATAGCTCGAACAATGCCCGGCTTTGCTCTTTTAGGGGGGCCGGCACTTTTTTGCGCGGCCAGCAGGCGTATCGGCTTTTCGCCTCTCCTTTTGTCCATAGGCCAGGGTCTTGATACGGTCTCTCATCAAAACTTATGCCGTAAAATGACACCCTCGTGACGTCGTATTTATAGACTGGCTTTCCGCCAAACAGATCGCAGAACATTGAACAGTTTGATTTAAATTCCGCCTCCAACCGTTCCACCTCATCCCAGACCCCCAAAACGGTTGAAGTCGTGTATTTGTAATAACTCATACGGCACCGCCTTAAATATTATTTGTGGTAGTGAAAATCGCTTCTTTCGCCGTTTTATCAACTCCGGTTGCGCGTGATATTGAACGATTTGCGTCTATAGTTTCGCATTCGAACTGGCTATAAATTTTCGTTTTAATTGCGGCCTCGCTATTCGATGCCACAATGCGGCACCCGCGCGTTTTCGCATAACTCAGCTCATTAGAAAGCCGTTCATGTTCTGGCAATCCAAATTCAGAGGAATAGTATTTAGTAAATGAGGATGACCCCGAGATTGGGACATAGGGAGGATCGGCATAAATCACATCACCATCGCCCGCCATTTCAATGCATTCAGAAAAATCGCAGCATAAAAAAACAGCGCCGGTGTCGTTTGCTTTTTCAGAAAATAGGCGCAACTCTTTATCGGGAAAATATGGCTGTTTATATTTACCAAACGGCACATTGAACCCGCTCAATTCACTATATCGACAAAGCCCATTGAAGCAGTGGCGATTCAGGTACAGAAACATGGCGGCTTTTTGATAACTCGAATAATTACCGCTATTGAAAGCGGTGCGTATTTCATAAAATTTTTCCGGCGTATTTCCATTAGTGAACAACTCTCGCGCGTAACGTAGCAACTTTTCCATGCTATTTTTAACTTTGATGAAAAACAAAATCAGGTCAGGGTTAATATCGCAGAGCAAATAGGTTTTGTAATCAGTGTTAAGAAACACTGTGCCAGAACCTACGAACGGTTCAACCAGTCGGTTTCCCGTAGGCAAAAAATAAATCAGTTGGTCCATAACGCCGGCTTTTGACCCGGCCCACTTCAGCGGGGAGCGGTTCATAGAGCGCCCTCCGCCTGGCGGCGATAATAATCCGCGCGAGAAAACAGAAAGCCCAGCAGCGGCGCAGCCTCGACTTGCAATCCCTTAAGCCTGGCGGCACATAACAACACAAGCTTAATATCATTGGCGGCGTCATATACTGCGGCGGCCTTAATGGCGCAAGCCTGGGCGCTATCAAATGGCCTGGCCGGCAATTCCTCACAAATGGGCGTGGGTGCATTCAAGGCACGCACCGCCTGTAGCCGTTCCGATTCAAGCTGCCGCACAGCGTCGATAGCGTTTTTAGTTAGGATCTCAACATCAACATCGTCGATAACCTCTTGTCCGGCTTCCGTTCCTGTGATTGCAAAAATAACCGAATCGAAAGAGGCTTCGTAATTTTTTAGGCGGTTATATTCTTTATTCAGCTTCGCATTTTCTTGCGACAGGTTATCCAGATCCCGAGATATTTTATAAATCATCTCAGCAACATTACTTAACGCACCTTCGATATTTTTAACATCATGCCCCGCAAGTATCGCTGTCTCAGTATTTACATTAATGGCCGACTTAATTCCATCAATCGTAAGCCACAAAGTCCGCTGCGAGTTACGCAATATTTCGCTAGTAGTGAGACTCATTTTAATGCCTCTATAAATTTATATAACGCCACAACAGCGGCGCTGCCTACGATCCAAATTGCTGCACTAAAAATAATTACGTACAGAGCAGCATGCCTACATAGATGTTTGCTGAATATGCCTTCTAACATATCAACTCCTTAATTGAGGCGAACGAGGTCCGGCGCGCTTATTAAAGGCACCTTTGTTTTTTAAATGTCGCTAAAGATTTAAGCGGCAGTCAGCTATTGATATGAATGGAGGTAAAGCACGCCCAAATGATCCGATCTCATTTAGGGCGTATATAATGAGCTCGCGTTGGGCCTCGGTGAAATCCTCGAATCGTTTCGCGGCATCGCCCGCCACGAAAGGCCGTTTTAAGCCGTTCTGTTTTGCGATGCGATTAGCGCGAAATAAAATCATTTCCCGGTTTGCATCGCCGGTTTCATCGCCCACTTTTTCAGACGATGGATTTTTATTAAAATTTCTGGCGGCCTCGTTACTTGATATCTTAGCTTTGCGGCGCCAGTCGATCGCGAATTCTTTAAATGGCATTTTTTCCACAGCTTGATTAGATTGCATAGGACACCTCAATTAGGCGCATATTCCCATTAACCAGGCGAACCAACGCGGGCGGGCCGGGGCTTTGCCTGGCGCGCGCATAAACGGGACGTTGGGATCAGAAACAAATTTGCGGCCGTTTGGCAAATCCACCCAAAAGCCGGCGGCGGCCCAGCGGGCCGGGCGCTGAT
Source organism: Acerihabitans arboris (assembly GCF_010131535.1). Taxonomy (GTDB): domain Bacteria; phylum Pseudomonadota; class Gammaproteobacteria; order Enterobacterales; family Enterobacteriaceae; genus Acerihabitans; species Acerihabitans arboris. The sequence goes on along the minus strand of NZ_WUBS01000014.1, from coordinate 107,907 downwards.
GGTTCACCAGTAACGATGATAATGACGGGCATTTGTTCATGCGGCCCCCTGTTCATCATCGGCAAAGGGCTGTGGAGGGATGCTGGTTATTTTGAATTCAGCGACCATGGCGGCCAGCCTTTCGGCATCCGGATCGGAAATGCTGAACGCGACGGTAGCCAAAGAACTTAAGTCGCAGCGAGTAGCGATAATCGCAGACCGCTGCCAAGGTAGAGCGGGCCTATACCGCTGATCGATAAGCGGCGCGTTTGGTTCGGTCATACGTACCGCGTGCCGCTCCAATATCTGATTAGTCAAAGCGCGAATAGCCGATTTCATATTTTCTACCCCTCTCTTACAAACCGAGCCATAACAGCCAGGCGTCGCGCTGTTCTTTTGGCCGGTTAGCAAAAGCGTCATGCATGGCGCGGTTGAACTCAGGAAGGAACACCCATTGCTCGCCACGACGTGGCGCCGGATTGTCCGGGTTTTTCCAGGGAATGAGAGGCAATTTCCCGTCCTCAACCATGTTTTTGACAGCTGTCTCCGTTTTACCAATTAACTCCGCGAATTTTCGGAGCGGGACGGCATCCAGCGGATAGCGAATTTCGTAAGCCTCTTTGTTCATTTATGATAATCTCCTCTGATCCGCCAGATGCTTACAGAGGCTTATAGCTACCTGTGTAAGCGGCGGATTTCTGCGCCTGTACTGGTTCCGATTATGGGACCTCGTGGGCGAATATTAGGATAACTCTCGGAACCAAGTCAATGCATATTTCCGAAAAATTGAAAGCGATACGAGCAGCGGAAGGCTTAAGCCAGTCTCAATTCTGTAAAATCATGGGCATACCGATTAGTACATTGAAAAAACTTGAAGGGGGACATAACGAGCCAGGATGGATAACGTTAACAACACTTACGCAACATCATCAATTCGAGAAATATACTCTTTGGTTGATGACAGACAAAATAGCCCCTGAAGCCGGTCAGATTGCACCGGCCGTCGCACACTCTGGGCAAACCGAAACAAAATCACACCAATCAGGCAGCAATGTTGGCTAAACATTTACATTATTTACCTTTTTGATATTGATTTTCAAAATGATAGTTATGTCGGAGGGCTTCATCATGTCAATTAAGAAGCTCGATGATGATCTATATGAAGTGGACATAAGGCTGGGCGGGCGCGATGGAAAACGCATCCGGCGGCGGTTTGAAAAGAAAGGCGAGGCGGTGGCATTTGAGCGCTACACCTTGGCAAATGTGAGTAAAAAGGAATGGCAAAGCGGTGCAGGAATAGAGCGGCGGAAACTTAGCGAAATTTTGGAACTATGGTGGCTATACCATGGACAGAATCTGAAAAACGGCATCATTGAACGACGGCAATTAAACAAGACTGTGATCCAATTTGGAGATCCAGAGATCAATCGGTTGAATAAGCGCGTTATCCTTGAGCATCGCACCCAGCGACTGATCGGGGGAATTAGCGCGGCTACCATCAACCGCGATATTTACCGAATTTCCGGCCTGTTCTCCGCGCTGATCAAGGTGGAGGTACTGGATTGCCCCAATCCATTTAAAGGATTGCCGCCCCTGGCGGAAAAGCAGCCGGCCATGACTTTTTTGTCAAAGCCTGAAATCAAAAAACTGCTTGAGGTGTTATCTGGGGATGCGCTGCGTTTAGCGTTGCTTTGCTTAAGCACCGGGGCGCGCTGGGGCGAGGCGAGCAGCTTGAGGGCCGAACAAGTCGCAAATGGACGGGTTACGTTCCTTGATACTAAGAATGGAAAAAATCGAATGATCCCGATCTCCGTTGAGCTTGAGCAGGAGATTAGAAAACAAGATTTTGGAGGATTGTTCAAGGTGGATTATGAGGCGTTCTGTAACACGCTCCGTTTGGTAAAACCAGCGCTACCAAAAGGGCAGGCGTCTCATGTGTTGCGGCATACGTTTGCCAGTCATTTTATGATGAACGGCGGTAATATCGTGGCATTACAGCAAATTTTGGGGCACGCGAGCATTCAGCAAACCATGGCGTATGCGCACCTGGCGCCCGATTATTTGAAAAATGCCGTAAATCTCAATCCGTTGCACGGAAAATTAAGCATTTAAAAGTGTCCACATATTGTCCACACTCGCGGAATTTCGTCCATTTTTGACCACATTCCAGATGGCTACAAATGCTTGCAAATGCTTAATACTATTGATTTAGAAGGTTTTATTTTTTAAGTCATTGAAAAAAAACCCGCCTTGTGGGCGGGGAAGACAGGGATGGTGTCTATGGCAAGGAAAAAAGGGAATGCACTATTTACGCGTTACTGTACTCTCTACATCACTACACATCACGTTGCTACTCATTACTCAACACTGGCTTCTGGGTAGAAGTTTGGGTCATTTCCGCCATCTGCAGCTGGATTTCGGCGATGCGCTGCTGATGTTTTTGATTCAAAATTTGTCTTTGCTCGGGCGTCAGCAGGTTGTACATTTGGTTGCGCACCTTGGCCATTTCAACCTGGCGAATCACCTGCTGTTGCGCCATTTTTTCCGTCTGGGCCCGGACAGCCGGTTCATCGAAAGTTTCCGCTGTCACCAATGTATGCAGCCGTTCCATTTCGCTAATATTAAGTCGGGGTGCTGCAAGCCGGGCCTGGCTCATTAAATCACGCATTTGTTGCCGCTGTTGCTCGGTGAGCCTGACGCCGTCAAACATGCTGTAATGACTATCGCTAAGCCGACCGGCGATATCATCGTGATGCCAACCTTCCGTAGCAGTCTTTTCGCCAGCCATGGTGCTTCCTGTTGCCAGGGCGGCGGCGATGACTAATACGTTAAGTTTGTGCATCCTTAACCCCTTGACCCTTTTCGTTGTTGCTTAACCATGAAGTCATTCTACTGAGGCCGCTGCAAACATGCGTCAGGGGATGTAAAGCTACGTAAAGTCATGGATTGGTAGTGATTGATGACGTATTTTGCATCATGAGGTGAATAAAAATGAATAAAATCCTTTTGGTTGATGACGACCGTGAATTAACGGCTTTGTTAAAAGAATTGCTCGAGATGGAAGGTTTTGACGTCCTGGTCGCCTACGACGGCGAGCAGGCCTTGAATATGCTGGACAGCTCGGTGGATCTCTTATTGCTTGATGTGATGATGCCCCGTAAAAACGGTATCGATACGCTGAAGGAATTACGCCAGCAACACCAGACACCGGTCATTATGCTGACTGCGCGCGGCAGCGAACTGGATCGGGTGCTGGGGCTGGAGCTGGGCGCGGATGACTATTTGCCCAAACCGTTTAACGATCGCGAGCTGGTGGCGCGGATCAGGGCGATCTTACGCCGTTCGCACTGGACCGAGCAGCAGCAGGCCGGTGATACCGGCACGCCCGCGCTGGAAGTGGATTTTTTACGCCTCAACCCCGGCCGGCAGGAAGCGACGTTCGACGGCGTGGCGCTTGAGCTGACCGGTACGGAGTTCACCCTGCTTTACCTGCTGGCCCAGCATCTGGGACAGGTGGTGTCCCGTGAGCACCTGAGCCAGGAGGTGTTGGGCAAACGCCTGACGCCGTTCGACCGGGCGATCGACATGCATATCTCCAACCTACGGCGTAAGCTGCCGGAGCGCAGGGACGGACACCCGTGGTTCAAAACCCTGCGGGGAAGAGGCTACCTGATGGTTTCCGCCGCATGATAAACAGCTTAACCGCCAGGATTTTTGCCATTTTCTGGCTAACCCTGGCGTTGGTGCTGATGTTGGTGCTGATGGTGCCCAAGCTGGATTCACGGCAGCTGACGCCATTGCTCGACAGTGAACAGCGCCAGGGCATCATGCTGCAACAACATGTGGAAGCGGAGCTGGCCGGCGATCCGGCCAACGACCTGATGTGGTGGCGGCGGCTGTTTCGCTCCATCGATAAGTGGGCACCCCCTGGGCAACGCTTGATACTGGTGACCAGCGAGGGGCGGGTTATCGGCGCCCAGCGTAATGAAATGCAGGTTATCCGTAACTTTATCGGCCAGTCCGATAACTCCGACCATCCGCAAAAGAAAAAATATGGCCGCGTGGAATTGGTCGGTCCGTTCCCGGTGCGCGACGGGGAGGATAACTATCAGCTTTATCAAATTCGTCCCGCCGGTAATTCACAATCTGACTTCATCAGCCTGATGTTCGATCGGCCGCTGCTGTTGCTGATTGTCACGATGCTTATCAGCATTCCCCTGTTGCTCTGGCTGGCCTGGAGCCTGGCGAAACCGGCGCGTAAGCTCAAACATGCCGCCGATGAGGTGGCCCGGGGTAATTTACGCCAGCATCCGGAGCTGGAAGCCGGCCCCCAGGAGTTTTTAGCCACCGGCGTCAGTTTTAACCAAATGGTCAGCGCCCTGGAAAGAATGGTGAATGCGCAGCAACGCCTGCTGTCCGATATCTCCCACGAGCTGCGTACCCCCCTGACGCGTTTGCAGTTGGCTACCGCCCTGATGCGGCGCAAGCATGGCGAAGGCCATGAGCTGGCCCGCATTGAAACCGAAGCTCAGCGCCTGGACTCCATGATTAACGATTTGCTGGTCCTGTCACGCAATCAGCATAAGAATGAGTTAACCCGCGAATACGTCACGGCCAGCGATCTGTGGAGCGATGTGTTGGACGATGCCAAATTCGAAGCCGAGCAGATGGGCAAAAACCTGCAAATCACCGCCCCGCCCGAAAACTGGATGCTGGTGTGTAATCCCGCCGCGCTCGACAGCGCACTGGAAAATGTCGTGCGTAACGCCCTGCGTTACTCGAACCAGCAGATATCGGTGGCGTTCACCGCCGATCAGCTCGGCGTCACCATCACCGTCGATGACGACGGGCCGGGCGTCAGCGCTGAAGACCGGGAGCAGATTTTCCGGCCGTTCTATCGTACCGATGAAGCGCGCGATCGCGCCTCCGGCGGCTCGGGACTCGGCCTGGCGATCGTAGAAAAAGCGGTTGAGCAACATCACGGATGGGTTAAAGCGGAAGATAGCCCGCTGGGCGGGCTGCGGCTGGTTATGTGGCTGCCGTTGCAGCACCGTCGGCAGGCGACGGGCGTCGAAAGCAAATAACATTCGGCAAGCGTCCGGGAGTTGCGGCGTACCGTCGTTTTTTTTGTTATCCTGCGCCCTCGTCAAGGGGGCCGCCATGTTACACATCGTTTTATTCGAACCGGAAATCCCGCCAAATACCGGCAATATCATACGCCTGTGCGCCAACACCGGCTTTCAGTTACACCTTATCGAGCCGTTGGGATTTACCTGGGACGATAAGCGCCTGCGGCGCGCCGGCCTGGATTACCATGAATTCGCCGAGATCAGGCGCCACCATGATTATGGGGCTTTCCTGGCCGAGCAAGCGCCGCAGCGGCTGTTTGCCCTGACCACCAAGGGCAGCGCCGCCCACAGCGCGGTGAGCTATCTGCCTGGGGATTATCTGCTGTTTGGGCCGGAGACGCGCGGCTTGCCGCCCGCTATCCTCGATACCCTGCCTGCGGATCATAAAATCCGCATTCCCATGCAATACGGCAGCCGCAGCATGAATCTATCCAATGCCGTTTCAGTGGTGGTGTACGAAGCCTGGCGCCAGCTGGAGTACCAGGGCGCGCGCGCCTAGGCGGGAACGCCGGTCAGATGCCGTCGCCATATTCGAAACCATGACCGCCAAAGAACTGATCCATATCCATGGACGGCTTATCGCTGTCCGGCCTGCCGACGATCCTGGCAGGCACGCCGGCGGCGGTGGTATGCGGCGGTACCGACTGCAGCACCACGGAACCCGCGCCGATTTTAGCGCCCCGGCCGACCTCGATATTGCCCAGGATAGTCGCTCCGGCGCCAATCATCACGCCCTCGCGAATCTTAGGATGGCGATCCCCGCTGGTTTTTCCGGTCCCGCCGAGCGTGACCGACTGGAGAATGGAGACATCGTTTTCCACGACGGCCGTCTCGCCGATAACAATGCCGGTGGCATGATCGAGCATAATGCCGCAGCCGATTTGAGCGGCCGGGTGAATATCGACGCCGAAGGACACCGAGATCTGGTTTTGGAAATAGATCGCCATCGCCTTGCGGTCCTGGCCCCACAACCAATGGCCGATGCGATAAGCCTGCAGGGCATGGAAGCCCTTCAGGTACAACAACGGCGTAGAGTATTTATCCACCGCCGGATCGCGCAGTCGCACCGCATGGATGTCGCTGGCGGCCGAAATAATCATCTGCAGGTCGGCGCTATAGGCCTCTTCGACGATTTCCCGGATGGCGATGGCCGGCATAATCGGGTTGGCGAGTTTGTTGGCCAGCATATAACTTAGCGCGCTGCCCAGGTTTTCATGTTTGAGCAGGGTCGCATGAAAAAAACTGGCCAGCATGGGTTCACAATCCGCCAGCAAACGCGCTTCAGCTTTAATGTTATTCCACACCAGCTCCAACTCTTCAGTCGACATACTCACTACCTTCCGCGGATGGATATCTTCTGACATACCGGTGTCAGCCACCGGTTTTCTCATCTTTCTGCGCCCGCCCCAGCAGCGTCAGGGCGGCCTCTTTGGCATTCTTGTGCTGGTACAGCACCTGGTAGATTTGTTCGGTAATCGGCATTTCCACCCCGCAACGGCCGGCCAGCGCCAGGACTTCCTTGGTATTACGATACCCTTCCACCACCTGACCGATGGTGTCCTGCGCGGACTGTACGTCGACACCTTGCCCCAGCAGCATGCCGAAACGGCGGTTGCGGGATTGGTTATCGGTACAGGTCAACACCAGGTCGCCCAGTCCGGCCATGCCCATAAAGGTGCCGGAGTCGGCGCCCAGCGCCGCGCCAAGGCGGGTCATTTCAGCCAGGCCGCGGGTAATCAGCGCGGTACGGGCGTTGGCGCCAAAACCAATACCGTCGGACATGCCTGCGCCGATGGCAATGACGTTTTTAACGGCGCCGCCGAGCTGCACCCCGATAAAATCCGGATTGCCATAGACCCGGAAACTTTTACCGCAGTGCAATAAATTCTGTAAATCAGCCGAAAAACCGGCATCGGTCGATGCCAGCGCAATGGCGGTAGGCAGGCCTGCCGCCAGTTCCCTGGCAAAAGTCGGTCCGGATATCACCGCCAGGGGAATCGCGTCGCCGAGTATTTCGCGCGCGACATCCGCCAGCAGCCGGCCGGTTTCAGCCTCCAGGCCCTTGGTCGCCCAAACCACCCGGGCATCCGGCCGCAAATGCGGTTTTAACTGGGCCAGGACGCTGCCAAATACATGGCTAGGGACTACGATCAGCACATCGCGACTGGCGCCAAGCGCCCGCGATAAATCGCTCTCCAGGCGCAGCGAGGGCGGGAAAGGCACATCGGGCAAGAAGGCCTGATTGCACCGCGCCGCCTGCAACGCCTGGATATGTTGCGGATCGTGCCCCCAGAGCACCACCTCATGACCGTTTCGCGCCAGGGTAATAGCCAGGGCCGTACCGTAAGAACCGGCGCCGATAACGATCATTGAGGCGTTATGGCTCATGATCAGGCTTCCTGCGCCGGTTGGCTTCCTTCGCTTTCCGACTGCTGCTGCAGGTAGTTCATGAACAAAGCGTCAAAATTTACCGGCGCCAGGTTCAATTGTGGGAAAGTGCCGCGAGAAACCTGGCTGGTGATGCATTCACGGGCATATGGGAACAGGATATTCGGGCAGTATGCGCCCAGGCAATGGGCCATTTGCGTACCGTCGATGCCGGAAATGGTAAAAATACCCGCTTGCTGGACTTCACATAAAAACGCGGTTTCTTCGCCCAAAGACGCGGTGACGGTCACCCGCAGCACGACTTCATAAATGCCGTCTGCCAGCTGGCTGGACGCGGTATCCAGATCCAGTTTGATCTCCGGCTGCCATTCCAGTTGAAAAACCTTCGGCGCGTTCGGCGCTTCAAAAGAGACGTCCTTGGTGTAGATTCGCTGGATCTGGAACGCCATCTCGGTACTATTTTGCTCTGACATTAAAAAAACCCTATGGTTAATTTGCTGCATGCGCCCGGGCACGACAGCCGTCCCCTGTTTATTTCAGCAGGGGATCCAGGCCGCCGCGCGCATCGAGCGCGTGTAAATCATCACAGCCACCCACGTGCTGTCCGTCGATGAAAATTTGTGGAACCGTGGTGCGCCCACTGCGTTTAATCATTTCTTCCCGTTTGTCCGCGTCCCCGTCAATGGGTATTTCCTGGAACACGGCGCTCTTGCGGGTGAGCAAAGCCTTGGCGCGATGGCAATATGGACATGTCGATTTGGTATAGATTTCTATATTGGCCATGGTTCCCCCTCTCAGGTGATAATTTATTTACCCCGGACCAGCGGTAAATTTTCTCCGCTCCAGCCGGATATGCCCTCTTTAAGAACATAAACCCGATCAAAGCCTGCTTTATTCAGGTTTTCGGCCGGCTCGCGGGACGTACTGCCGGTTGCGCATACGACAATGACCGGTTTGGTCTTGGACTTATCCAGCTCGCCCAAACTGCCGCTTTTGATTTCCGCCGACGTCAGGTTAAGCGCATTGGCTATATGCCCTTTACGGTAATCATCCCGGCTGCGCAGATCAACGATCACCGCGTCTTCCTTGTTGATCAAACGGATGGCTTCGCCGCGGGAAATTTCATTAACCTTGGAAAAACGATTTTTGAAGGTTGTCACAATGACGGCGATCAATAAGGCGACCCATGCCAAACATAGCATAGGGTGATCGCTAACAAACTGCGTAATTTCTTGCATGGGGTGTAAAAGCTCCCGTTAGTTGTGGCCACGCTTTGAAGCCTTCGAGTATACCCTCGCATTACGGCAAATTCAGCCAATATACATGACCGGAAAGAAGAAACTACCTGCAATGCGCGTCATGTCGCTAAAAACAAGGAGGTTTTTCGGCCGGCGGCGCCCGTCCCCGCGGGCGGAGGCCGCGTAGAAGCCATAAGAGATGACTGGTCAGCGGCTGTTCAACGTGGAATAATCCAGCCAATGAGGGGAAAGGCATCGTTGAACAGATTGAATATCAGGGAAAACGGCCGGCAGCGCCGTCATTCCACGCGAAAATACATCTTGCACGCCAGCATTATCTTCGCTGGCGTTATGTTATTGCCTGCTATCAGCCATGCCGAGGATAATAAACAACAGCTCAAGACCCTGCAGCAAAGCATCGCCGAAAAAGAAAAAAGCGTACAGCAGCAGCAGCGGCAGCGCGGCAAACTGCTCAGCCAGCTCAAACAACAGGAAATCGCTGTTTCCCAGTCCAGCCGCGCCCTGCACGAAACGCAGGCCACGCTTGCGGCGCTTGACAAGGCTATTGCCCGGCTGAACCAGTCCATTAAGCAGCTGGAAGCGCGGATGGCCGCGCAGCAAAAGCTATTGGCCCAACAGCTGGACGCCGCCTTCCGGCAAGGACGCAATGCGGGCATGCAGCTTATTTTGAGCACCGAGGAGAGCCAGCGTAACGAGCGTATATTTGCTTATTACAGCTATCTGAACGAAGCACGGGAAAAATCCATCCGCGACCTGAGCGCTACCAGGCAGGCCTTGGCGGACCAGAAAAAAGACCAGCAGCAAAAACAGCAGCAGCAAACCGCGCTGCTGCAACAGCAGCATGTTCAACAAGACCAGTTGGAGAAGGCCCGCGCGGCGCGCAGGAAAACCCTTTCCGGCCTCGACTCGTCCATTGCGCAGGATCAGCAAAGCCTGGGCGAGCTGCGCCTGAACGAAGCACGCCTGCGGGATAATATCGCCCGGGCGGAACGTGAAGCCCGGGCGAGGGCCGAGCGGGAGGCGCGGGAAGCGCAGCAGGTGCGCGAGCGCCAGGAGCAGGCCAAAAGCAAAGGCGGCACCTATAAACCCTCCCCCAGCGAACGCGCGCTGGTGTCCCGCACCGGCGGACTGGGCCAGCCGGCCGGCCAGGACCTTTGGCCGGTCAGGGGGCGGACGCTGCATCGGTTTGGTGAATCACTGCAAGGTGAACTACGCTGGAAGGGCATGGTGATCGCCGCAGCCGAAGGCAGCGAGGTCAGGGCCATTGCCGACGGACGTGTCCTGATGGCCGACTGGCTGCAAGGATATGGGCTGGTGGTGGTAATTGAACATGGTAAAGGCGATATGAGCCTTTACGGCTATAACCAGAGCGCGCTGGTCAGCGTAGGCGCCCAGGTCAGATCCGGCCAGCCTGTCGCGCTGGTGGGCAGCAGTGGCGGCCAGGGAACTCCTGCGCTTTATTTTGAAATTCGTCGTCAGGGTCAGGCGGTGAACCCATTACCCTGGTTAGGAAAATAGTTTGCTAAGGAAAAACCTTCGCCGCGTTTTATTCTGTGTCCTGCTCATGGCCACCGCCGGCGCGGACGCAGGCAAATTGGCTATCGTCATAGATGACTTTGGTTATCAACCGCGTAACGAGCGTCAGGTGCTGGCGATGCCGGCGGCGGTATCGATTGCGGTACTGCCCAATGCTCCCTATGCCCGGGAAATGGCCACCAAGGCGCATCAGCAGGGCCGCGAAGTGCTAATCCATCTGCCGATGGCGCCCCTGAGCAAGCAGCCCCTGGAACGCGATACGCTGCAGCCCGGGATGAGCCGGGACGAGATAACGCGTATTGTCCGCGACGCGGTCGGCAAAGTGCCCTACGCCGTCGGGGTGAATAACCATATGGGCAGCGCCATGACCTCAAGTTTCGGCGGCATGCAAAACGTCATGCAGGTGCTGAGCCATTATCCCTTTTATTTTCTCGACAGCATGACCATTGGCAACAGCCAGTCGCGACAGGCGGCGGCCGGCACCAGCGTCATCGTTATCAAACGTAATGTGTTTTTAGACGACACCAGCAACGAAGCGGATATCCGCCAGCAGTTTAACCGCGCCGTCGCCCTGGCCAGACGTAACGGTTCGGCAATTGCCATCGGCCATCCTCATCCCAACACCATCCGGGTATTGCAGCAGATGTTGCCCGCGTTGCCGGCCGATATCGTCCTGGTGCGACCGAGCATGTTGTTGAATGAACGCTATGCCCCGGCTCCGGCTCCGGCTCCCGACACTAAACCCGTCCGGCCGCGCCATCCGTTCCGGGGCGTGCCCCAGTGTATCGTGAAACATGCGCCGCCGCCGGTCTACGCCGATGCCATGTTCAAGGCTATAGTATCTAGTCTGGATGAAACCCGACGGGTTATGCTCACCGGACGCGGCGGCGCCTTAAGACCGGTAAAATAAAGAGAATCGGCCGGAATAGCGGGAATAGTGAAGGGGTATAGTCCGTGTTAACATACATTAAATGATAATCATTCAACATTAGGAATGCATGACGATGCCACAAAGCCGGATGAAAATTCTTCTCTTGGACAGCGGCAAAGAATGGGGCGGTGGCACCAATAGCATGCTGGAACTGCTAAAACGCATTGACCGCGACAAATTTGATATTAGCTGCTGTTTCTACAATAATTATGTCCGCGATAATAACGAAACCGTCAGCGAGGTCCTGGCAGCCCTGGGAGTTCAGGTGTTCTTTATTCCGCAGACCCGGCAGCCGGCCTGGGCAAAATGGGGCAAGGAAATCCTGCGCACCCTGCTTTTCTTCAACAAAAAAACGCGTTTGGCCGCCATTTACGCCATCGACAAAGTTTGGCGTATCGACCCTAATATCAATAAAATCAATTCATTATTAGAAATGGGTCAATATGATATTTTATATATGAACAACCAGCCCAGTTCCAATGTGGAAGGCTATTACGCCACCGCCGGCTTATCGACCACGGTGGTGCAGCATTGCCGCATCGAACCACTGATGAACCGCCAGATAGTTAAAATGGTCAATAACTTATGCCATGCCATTATCTCTGTGTCCTCCGGTGTTCAGGAAAAGCTGATTCAAGGCGGCGTGCAGCCGGAAATCTGTTATACGGTATTTAACGGCATCGATATCGATCAGCCCCTGCCGGACGGACTCCCGCTGCGCCACGCGCTGGGAGCCGATGAACAGACCTTTATCTTCGGCAGCATCGGCTCCCTTATCCCGCGCAAGGCCCATCATCATATCCTGCAGGCATTACATTTATTCGACCAGGCGTATCCCGAGGCGCGCTGGAAGATGGTCATCGTCGGCGCGGGTCCCGAGCATCAAAAACTGGTCAGGATGGCGGCCGGCTTTCGTCTTCTGGACAAAGTCATTTTTACCGGTTTTAAAAGCAACGCCATGGAATATCTGGCCGCTTTTGATACCTTTATCCTGGCGTCGCGCAGCGAAGGCCTGCCGCGCGTGATACTCGAAGCCATGCTGCTCAATACGGTGGTCATCGGTTCCAACGTTACCGGCACCATGGAGCTGATTAAGCATGAGCAAACCGGTCTCCTGTTTCCCTACGGTGATACCCAGACGCTGTTCAAACATTTTAAAACGGTCTTTCTGGACGCCCAGTATCGCCATAAACTGGCGCAGCAGGCCAATTATATGGTAAGGACCCAATTTACCATCGATAAATATGTCCTGGGTGTTGAAGCCGTGCTCGGCAGCATAAAGCCTATTTGAGGTATTGATGTTCGAATTTTTCAACGCTAAATATCGTCATATCGTCCGGCGTCATAACATCGCCTATGATGAAAAAAAATTGACTAAACCGCCCCGCCTGCCGATAACCTCGGTAGTGATCCCGTCGGTGGGCGAGGACTATATTGCAGAGGCGATGCTGAGCGCCACCTTTGCCCAGCGTTATGCGCAAGATGTGCAGGAAATTGTGATAGTGACCGACCAGCCGGCGCAAAAATTCCCGCTGCTGCCCGAAAAAGCCCGGGTTGTAACCCTGGCGACGGAGACCCGGGATGGTGTTTATCGCTATAAACAAATCTATCTCAGCCGCCTGATCAAACTACAGGCGCCCCTGCAGGCCCGCACCGAGGGCATTTTGATGATCGATTCCGATCTGAACCTGCTGCAGATGCCCGATATCCAGTTGGCGGACGATGATATTTACGCCAGCTTCCGGCAGGGGAAAATGATAGCCAAACTCAGCGGCATCACGCCGGAACGCATACCGGCGTATTATCGCGACGCCATACGGCCGAAATTGGTGGATCACGTTAACGGCGCGTTTCTCGCCGCCACGCGCAAAACCTGGCAGCGGATGTGCCCTGTCTGGATGGCCTTATTCATCGATACCTGGGCGCAAATGGACGACGACCAACCGCCTACCGACCAGTTACCCCTGGCCGCCATGCTCGATACGCTGGACATTCGCACCGTCAACCTGGGCGAGTGGATGAATTGGCCGGTCTCGAAAAAAATCGGCGGTACGCCGTCTATCATTCCAGCGCAGGTCGTGGGCGCCCACGGTGGTTTCCCGCTGGCGGAGTGGCAAAAATATCTGCAATCGCCCGAGACGGAGTTGTTGTTTAAATCGCAGGATTATACCCGTAAGGTGCGTTACCTTACTGATAACGATAAACAAATTTGATAACCAGATACAGTCCACGACGGCACTGCGCTATCCCGGCGGCAACTTTACCGTATGGATACTAAGGCCACTTAGGAAATGCTATTATAGCTGCATTAAAGGAGCAGACACAGTGCCGGCTCCGTGTAAAGTCAACAAGGGTAACCCATGATAGTCGTCACTGGTGGGGCCGGATTTATCGGCAGTAATATTGTTAAATCGCTGAACAAAATGGGCCATAGCGATATCCTGGTGGTGGATAACCTCAAGGACGGCACAAAATTCATTAATCTGGTGGATGTGGATATCACCGATTATATGGATAAAGAAGATTTTATCTCCAGCATAATGGCCGGCGATGATTTCGGCGATATTGAAGCGGTGTTCCATGAAGGCGCCTGTTCCTCCACCACCGAATGGGACGGCAAGTATATGATGGATAACAACTATCAATACTCCAAAGAGCTGCTGCATTATTGCCTGGACCGTTCTATACCGTTTCTGTACGCCTCTTCCGCCGCCACCTACGGCGGCAGGACGGAACATTTTGTCGAACAACGGCAGTATGAGCAGCCGCTAAATGTCTACGGCTACTCAAAATTCCTGTTCGACCAGTATGTCCGGACATTATTGCCGGAAGCCGAGTCACAGATCTGCGGTTTTCGTTATTTTAACGTTTATGGTCCCCATGAAGGCCATAAAGGCAGCATGGCCAGCGTCGCTTTTCATCTGAACAACCAGCTCAATGCCGGTGAAAACCCAAAATTATTTTCCGGGAGCGAAGGCTTTAAACGTGATTTCATTTACGTAGGCGATGTGGCCGATGTGAATCTATGGTTTTGGCAAAACGGCGCCTCCGGCATTTTCAACTGCGGTACCGGCCGGGCGGAGTCCTTCCAGGCGGTGGCGGATGCGGTGCTGGATTTTCACAAAAAAGGCCAGATTGAATATATCGATTTCCCCGAGAAGCTCAGGGGTCGCTACCAGGCTTATACCCAGGCCGATCTGACTCAGTTGCGGGCCGCGGGTTACAATAAACCCTTCAAAACCGTGGCCGAAGGCGTTGGCGAGTATTTAACCTGGTTAAATCGCAACCATTAACGCCAGTTCAAGGATTGATATCAGCGGTATGAAAATACTGGTTATCGGGCCGTCATGGGTTGGCGATATGATGATGTCGCAAAGCCTGTACCGCACCCTGCTGAGCCTTCATCCCGGCGCGGAAATAGACGTGATGGCGCCCGATTGGTGCCGTCCGCTGCTAAGCCGCATGCCGGAGGTAAACCGGGCGTTGTCCATGCCGCTTGGCCACGGCGCGTTGGCGCTGGCTGAACGTCGGCGGCTTGGCCTTGGCCTGAAAACGCAGGGCTACCGGCAGGCAATAGTGCTGCCCAACTCCTTCAAATCGGCTTTGGTGCCTTTTTTTGCCGGCATCGCCAGACGTACCGGTTGGCGCGGTGAAATGCGTTACGGCCTGCTTAACGACCTGCGCGTGCTGGACAAAACCGCCTTTCCCCTGATGGTGCAGCGCTATGTGGCGCTGGCCTATGATAAAGCGGATATCCAAAGCGCCGGGGATTTACCGCAGCCGCTGCTCTGGCCGCGCCTTGACGTCCGCCAGGACGAAATACAGGCGGCCCGCAAAACCTTCTCCCTGTCTGCCGAACGGCCGGCGATTGGCTTTTGTCCCGGCGCGGAGTTCGGGCCGGCCAAGCGCTGGCCCCATTATCATTACGCCGCGCTGGCCCAAACGCTTATCGCCCGGGGTTATCACATCATCCTGTTCGGCTCGGCGAAAGATCGCGCCATGGGTGATGAGATAAGCGCAATGTTGCCGGCGACAGCACGCGAATATTGCCGCAACCTGGCGGGGCAAACCGCCCTTGGGCAGGCGGTGGCGCTGCTTGCCGGCTGCCAGGCGGTGGTCAGCAATGATTCAGGGTTGATGCATATCGCCGCCGCGCTGGAACGTCCGCTGGTGGCGCTTTACGGCCCGAGCAGCCCCGACTTTACCCCACCGCTCGCGCAACATGCCAAAGTGATTCGTTTAATCAGCGGCTATCAGCGCATCCGCAAAGGCGACGACGAGCAAGGCTATCATCAGAGCCTGATTGATATCCACCCCGACCGGGTAATCGCCGAGCTGGAAACCTTGCTGCCCATGGGTAAGGGGAGCTGATGCAGGTGCTGATTGTTAAGACCTCCTCCATGGGCGACGTATTGCATGCGCTGCCCGCGCTGACCGATGCCATGCACGCCCTGCCCGGCATTCGTTTTGACTGGGTAGTGGAAGAAGGTTTCGCCCAAATCCCGTCCTGGCATCCGGCGGTTGATCGGGTGATACCGGTAGCCATCAGGCGCTGGCGGAAAAATTGGTTTGGCATGGTTACCCGTCAGGAACGTTGCGATTTTAAACGCCAGGTGCAGCAAAAACACTACGATAGGGTGATTGATGCGCAAGGATTGATAAAAAGCGCCGCGCTGGTGACCCGGGTCGCCAAAGGCGAAAAACATGGCCTGGATAGTAAAAGCGCGCGCGAACCCTTCGCCAGCTGGTTCTACAATCATCGGCATCATATTGCCCGATCACAGCATGCCGTCGAGCGCATTCGCCAGCTGTTCGCCGCCAGCCTGGGATATGACGTGCCGGCGGGACGCGGGGATTATGCCATTGCCGGGCATTTTACCGGCCAGCCTGCCCAGCCCGGCGGCGCCTACCTGGTTTTTTTGCATGCCACCACGCGTAAAGAGAAGCACTGGCCGGAAACCCACTGGCGTACGCTGATTGAATTGCTGTCACCAAGCGGCTTTAATATCAGGCTGCCGTGGGGAACCCAGCCGGAATATCAGCGCGCCCTGCGTCTTTCGGACAATTTCCCTTTAGTTGAGGTACTTCCTAGGCTTAATCTAGCGGGAGTCGCCGAGGTGCTGGCAGGCGCCACGGCGGTGGTCTCGGTTGATACCGGCTTAAGTCATCTTGCCGCCGCGCTCGATAGGCCGAATATTACGCTATATGGTCCCACCGATCCCGGGCTTATCGGTGGTTATGGCAACAATCAGCATGCATTGCAATCAGCGGATAACCGGCTGGAGAACCTCCCGGCAACGCGTGTTTATGACGAGTTAGCTAACCTGTTATCGCTTGAGGCAAGCGGACGAATGATCTAATGAGCTATGTGATCTTGTTTTTTTTATTGCTACCAATTAAGTTCGCGCTAAAGCCTTTCCAAAAGCACACTGGTAGAAATTTAATTATCCAAACAGCCAAGATTGGCGATTTTGTCAATATCACGCCGTTATTGCAGCAGCTTGGCCGGTCCGACGCGCTGCTAAGCCGGACGGTTGGCCCGCTGGCCTCCCGTGACAATACCTTGGCGGACTGCTTTTTTATTGAAGAATACAAGTCCGGCTTCTTAAAAAAAATGCGCCTGGCGTTTATGCTGATTAACCGTTATAGCAACGTCTATTTGCTGCAGCCCAACAGTACCAATCTGTTTTATGCCGCGGTTTGCAATGCGCGCAATAAGCAATTCCTCACGGTATACACGCGCAAATGGTACCACGGCATTTTTTATCTGACGGCTTCGGGCTGCGTTGAACACCGCCGGGACACGCTGTCGCTCGAAAACTACCTGAAGCTTGCCGATCGCGCGCTGACGTGGCGCAGCCAGCCTAAGCATGCCACGCAGCCGCTCTGGCAACCGCAGCGGGTATTGCCGATGCCGGATGCGCCGGGAAAAATCAAAATCGGCATCAGCATCTCCGCCGGCAATAAGGCCAAAACCATCCCCGCCGCGGTTTGGGGGCAAATCCTGGCTACGCTGGCCTCCTTGCCATGCGTATTCTATATTTTCGGGCCGCAGGATGAACAACGCTACCTGGACGAGTTTTACCAGGTCAATGGCGGCAGCGGCAACGTTATCAGCCTGGTGGGACAGCTGCAGCTGGAGGAAATCCCTTACGCCGTTTCACGAATGGATTGCTATATAGCGTCGGATTCGGGCAATATTTACATTGCCGATTCACAGCGGGTACCGGTGATTTGCCTCTCAGGTCCATGCTGCATGGCCGAACAGCGGCCTTTGGGCCAGACGCTCATTATCTCTCCCGCGGATATTAAGCCATCATCGTTTGTATTTTCCGCGCCATATCACTTTGAACACTCTCCGCTAAGATTATTTGCGCTAACCCAGGCAAATCGCGACGATATTTTTGCCTTTGTTGCTAAACTTAGCCATAAGGAAGTGATTAATGGATAGTAAAGTCGTGACCAACATGATTGAGCATCAAGTGAAGCTCATCGATACATTATCGGCCGCACCGCAACCTGTTTGTCATATTGCATTTGGCGTTGATAACCAGTACGCGCGAGGTATGGGTGTAACGCTATTTTCATTGCTGGACAATAATCCTGGCAGTTTGTTTCATATCCATATTTTTAGCAACGGTCTGGCCGATAGTGTCAAAAAGAAGCTACTAATCCTGGTGGCGGGGCGTTCAATTGCCATAACATTATATAAATACCAAAGCGGTTGCTTTGATGACATGCCTTGTATCGGTCGGTATGCCAAAACGATTTATTATCGGATTTTTATTCCGTTAATACTCAAGGATACCGTGTCGCGGGTGATCTATCTTGATGCCGACATCCTGTGTATCGGCAGTATTAAGCCTTTGATTGATCTCTCTTTTGATAATTATACCCTGTGCGCGGTCAATGATAATAAACGCGCGCGCAGCACGCTATGCCCGGAACTGAGCTTAACCTCCGGGAATTACTTTAATTCTGGTTTTCTGTATATCAATATCCCCTTATGGCTGGAGCGAAAGACCACGGCACGCTTGCTAAAATTGTTAAGCGCCAAAGGAGACTATTTCCGTTTCCCCGATCAGGATGCGCTGAACCTGGTGCTAGAACAGGAAGTCCTGCTGCTGCCAAAAAAATATAATTATATCTATGATATTATTGCCAATAAGGTCAGCCATCGTCCGAAGATCCCCGCCGATACCGTGCTAATCCACTACACTGGCAAATGCAAGCCCTGGCATTTATGGGGATCGGGGCCGTTAGCTGATTTATATAATACCTATCATCGGCGTACGCCCTGGCAATCCGAACCACTGGATTCGCCGGTCAAACATAAAGAGATGAAAAGATACGCTTACGCGCTTTGGTTTCAGAAACGTTATCCCGACAGTCTGATGTGGCTGATAAAATATATAAAAAACAAGTATTTCCATGTTGGAACCGCTAAATGATCGCTTTGAAAAATGCTTATCGCCCGCAAAATATCGATAATGTTCTTCCGTTGCTTTATTTTTTTCTCACCAGTATTTCCATCGCATTTTTTTTGTTTTCAGGCGAGGTGAGTCGTAATGCATTTTACATCCTGACTTATGTCAGCATTATCCATTTTATTTTTCTGGTGTTTAAGGTCGATAAAAAAATTCATTTTTACGTGTTCCCAACCCTGTTTTTTTTACTGGGCCTGAGCAAACTCATTTGGCTGGCCCTTACCAGCAGCCCCGAATTCCCTCTGGTGGCCCACCATTATCAGATTAGCGGTAAGCGCATGTTATTAGGCGCTTTTGTGCTGTATTGCATCGAGCGCAACAGGCACAACTGGCGGTTTAGCTTTCGGACCGCAACCTTCGCCAGCTATCTGATATTTGTGCTGCTGGTAATGATTGCCATTACCGATACGCTGCAATATCTCAAGAGCGGCGATCGGATAAAAATCAACGCCGATGCCGCCACCTCCGGCGCCTATATATTGGTGCTGTTTTCCATGGTGGCAATCTATTGCCTGCGCCGTTTTGTGCCGCATCTTTACCGGCCGTGGTGCCTGATGGCCATCGGCCTGACCCTGATAACCCTGTTAGCCACCGAGACCCGCTCGGCCTTGATGTTCTATGCGGCGTTCATGGTGTTTTGCCTGGGACATGAGCTGTTTTATGGCAAAAAAAACCATAAACGCATTTTTGCTACCGCCATTGTGGTTTTAGGCGTCTGCGCCCTGCTGTACGGCAAGCCTTATTATCATCCGGCAATGGAGCGGTTGGATGGCATCCAGCAAGAGGCCGAGCTCTATATGCAAGGTCGAAACAATACCTCGATGGGGGCCAGGATTAGCTTATGGAAATCCGCCTGGCATAGCTTTGAGCAGCATCCGTTCGGTCAATCGGCGGACAGCCGCAATACCCTGGCAACGAGCTATATCCAACAGCACGAAGCGGGAAACCAGGAAGCATTGAATAACGTACAATATCATATGCATAACGATCTGCTGGATACGCTCTCATTACAGGGTATTTTTGGTGCTATCCTTATGCTGGCGGTGTTTGTGGCGCTCCTGGTTTACCCTTTTGTCCTGTTCTCGGGCGCGGGGGCGTTTTTGCTGCTGTCGCTGCCGGTTATCGTATTTAGCCAGGTCGACTGCCAATTTTATAATCGTGAGTCACCTTATTTTATCCTGCTGGTGTTGGGTTTTTTAATGATGTTGCGCCTGGTCGCTCCAGCTCCTGACAGGGTAGACCGCCCGGCAGGGAGCGCCGGCAAAACAACAGATGCGGTGTAACAATCCATTGATTTCGGCCGACACGGCCTGGTGGTACTTAGTCGCTTTGTCCGGAAAGTTTACCATATGACCGCTGACACGCCGTCCGCAACCCCTGTCAAGCTGAGCGTAATCATTCCACTGTATAACGCAGGCGGGATGTTTGCGGCCTTTATGGACTCGCTGCTGGCCCAGACGCTGAAAGACATCGAGATCATTATCGTCAATGACGGCTCGACCGACGGTTCGCAAACGCTTGCGCGTCAGTATGCGGACGACTATGGGCATATTACCCTTATCAACCAGCCTAACGGCGGAGTGTCGCGCGCGCGCAATGCCGGCCTGGCGGTTGCCCGCGGCGCCTATGTCACTTTCCCTGATGCCGACGATCTGTTGTACCCCTCGATGTACCAGACCCTGGTGGATATGGCGCAGCAAGACGATCTTGATGTCGCCCAATGTAACGGCGAGCGTTTTTTCCTGGGCTCAAAACGCGTAAAAACGCTGATCCCGCTTGACCGCCTGGCGTCTACCGGGGTACTGGACGGCCCGACCTGGCTGCATAAGGCTCTGGCGACTAAACGCTACCTGCATGTGGTCTGGCTGGGTATCTATCGCCTGGCATTAGTCAGGCGGCTTAACCTGCTGTTCGAGCCGGGCCTGCATCACCAGGATATCCCCTGGACCACGGAGCTGATGTTTAATGCCCGCCGGGTACGTTATACCCAAGACGTGCTGTACCGGTATTACATTCACGACCAATCCATCAGCAACCAAAAAAGAACCGGCATGAAAAACGTTGAGTACCAACGCCATTACATCCGGATTGCGCAACGTCTGGAAGAGATCAACCTGCGTTATCGCGGCAAGATAAAAATGTACCCTGAATTTGCCTATCAGGTGGCACATGAAGCGCTATCCATTTGTCATTCCATGCGCCGCGAACCCGACCCGGCGGCCAAACAGACGATGATTAATGATATCTTTGCCAGCGGAACCCATAAGCGTATGATCCGCAATGCCCGCGGTATCAAGCAGTGGTATCAGTTATTATTGTGGCTGCGCAGGATTTATGCGTGGCGCAAGCGCTGAATTTTAGCGTGATTTCACGGTCTGAGTTATCAGAATATCAATAGGTCAGTGCCAACATGTCCATTCGCCACGCCGTATTACCCGCCCAGGTCAAAAGAATACTGTTAATCAAATTACGTCATCACGGCGATATGCTGTTGACCACGCCGGTCATCAATACCCTGCGCCAACGCTATCCCGAGAGTGAAATCGATGTTCTGTTGTACAAGGAAACCGAGGCCATCCTCCGCTACCATCCGGCGATATCAGTAATCCACGCCATCGATCGCTCCTGGAAAAAACAGGGGATCCGCTATCAGTTAAAACAGGAACTGGCCCTGCTTAAACAGATCCGCTCCCGCCATTTTGATCTGGTCATAAACCTGGCCGACCAGTGGCGCAGCGCCGCCATTTCGTTATTGAGCGGGGCGCCGGTACGCATTGGCTTTGGTTATCAAAAGCGGCGTTCGTTTATCTGGCGCAAGGCGCATACCAGCCTGGTTTCCACCGCAAACCACGGCAAGCTGCACACCGTCGAGCAGAATCTGAGCATCCTGGCGCCGCTGAATATCGAGATTACCGACAGCCGCGCCTCCATGCACTATTGCGCCGACGATGAGGCCAGCCGGCAGCGGCTGCTGGCCGAACGCGGCGTTACCGGCGACTATATCGTGATCCAGCCCACCTCGCGCTGGACCTACAAATGCTGGGACGATGCCAAGATGGCACAGCTGTTGGATGCCCTGCAGCCACAGGGATTAACCCTAATCCTCACCGCCGGGCCGGATAAAAAAGAACGCGACATGATCGCGCATATTCAGTCCCTTTGCCATAATCCCCAGGTCATCTCCCTGGCGGGGGAGCTGACGCTAACCCAATTGGCGGCGCTTATCGATCGCGCCCGGCTGTTTATCGGCGTCGATTCGGCGCCAATGCATATGGCCGCGGCGCTGCACACGCCCTGCGTCGCCCTGTTTGGTCCGACCAAGCTGCATCATTGGCGGCCCTGGAGCGATAACAGCACGGTTATCTGGGCCGGTGACTTTGCCGAACTTCCGCGGCCTGACGCCATTGATACCCGTACCCGGCAACGTTACCTTGACGCCATTCCCGTCGAGACGGTATTGGACGCCGCGCGTGACTATTTAGCAGAAGCAAAATGAGCGGTTTATGGTGAACAAGGGGCTATGAAAACAACCAGACTGGCGATTGTCCGGCAAAAGTACCGCCCCGACGGCGGCGCGGAGCGTTTTATCACCCGGGCGCTGGACGCATTGGACGATACCGGGCTGGAACTGAATATCCTGACCCGGCAATGGTCCGGCGACCCTCGCCCCGATTGGCATGTGCATATCTGTAATCCGGCAAAATGGGGGCGTGTGTCGCGTGAGCGCGGTTTTGCCCGCGCCGCCAGGCGTTGCTGGCAACGCGAACATTTTGATTTGGTGCAAAGCCACGAACGTATTGCCGGCTGCGACGTCTTCCGCGCCGGCGACGGGGTGCATAGGGCTTGGCTTGAACAGCGGGCGCGCATTATCCCGGCACACCAGCAATGGTTAACCTCGTTCAGCGGCTACCATCGTTATGTGCTGGCGGCGGAAGAGGCGATGTTCCACGCGCCTGAGTTAAAGAAGATCATTTGTAATTCCCTGATGGTGAAGAACGACATTATCCGTTGCTACCAGGTGCCGGAAGACAAATTCGCCTTGATCTATAACGCCATAGATTCAGCGCGATTTTATCCCGCGGCGCCGGAACAGCGCAGGCAGGCCCGGATGAAAATGGCCATCCCGGAGCAGGCCTGCGCCCTGATCTATGTCGGTTCCGGCTTTGAACGCAAAGGCCTGAAAGCGGCCATCACCGCGATAGCCGCCAGCGATCGTTATCTGATTGTGGTGGGCCAGGATAAACAGCAGGATAAATATCGCGCTTATGCCCAGGGTTTGGGATGTCTGCAGCGCATCCGTTTTATCGGGGTACAAAAGGACGTGTTACCTTTTTACCATGGGGCGGACGGCCTGATTTTGCCCACCCTTTACGATCCCTTCCCCAACGTCATACTGGAAGCCATGGCCTGCGGCCTGCCGGTAATCACCAGTGAACGCTGCGGCGGGGCGGAGTTTATCGAAGCCGGGAAACAGGGTTTTGTCTGCGATGCGCTGGATGTCAAAACGCTCACGGAATTCGTCAGCGCCATACCTTCACGTCAGCTGCGGCCCGAGATGGGACTCGCCGCCCGCGAGCGGGTGAAAGACTGCACCCCCGTCCGCCTTTCCCAGCAGTTGACCGGGCTGTACAGCCAATTGTTATCTGTTTAAAAACACCGGATATAATGTGGGAAAGCGACTTATCTGTTAGCATGGACGCGCTTAAAATGCGATTTTAATAATTTGGTTTAACTTTAACTCAGCACACCAGCCGCGGTGCCTTACTATAGCTAACTATAATGATCTATAACATACTCATCTATCTCATCCAGCCGCTGATATGGATCCGGTTATTATGGCGCAGCCGTAAAGCGCCGGCATACCGTCGTCGGTGGGCTGAGCGCTACGGATATTGCCAGGGCAAGGTCAAGCCCGGCGGCATTATGCTGCACTCGGTGTCGGTCGGTGAAACACTGGCGGCCATCCCTCTGGTGCGCGCCCTGCGCCACCGTTATCCTTTTTTGCCCATTACCGTCACCACCATGACGCCGACCGGTTCGGAGCGGGTCCAATCCGCCTTTGGCAAGGATGTACATCACGTCTATTTGCCCTATGACCTGCCGGGGGCCATGAATCGCTTTCTTAACCACGTCAATCCCAAGCTGGTTATCGTGATGGAAACCGAACTGTGGCCTAACCTGATCAAGGCCCTTTACCGGCGCAAAATTCCCCTGGTGGTGGCCAATGCGCGATTATCCGCCCGCTCCGCCGCCGGTTATAAAAAGTTCAGTACCTTTATCGCCAGGATCATGGGACGGATCACGCTTATCGCGGCGCAGAACCAGGAGGATGGCGATCGCTTCCTGGAACTGGGACTTAAACGTAACCAACTGGCCGTCACCGGCAGCCTGAAATTCGATATTTCCGTCACCCCCGAACTGGCGGCGCGGGCGCTGACGCTGCGGCGCCAGTGGGCCTCTCGCCGCCCGGTATGGATTGCCACCAGCACCCATGAAGGCGAAGAGATCATCCTGTTGCAGGCCCATCGCCAGCTGCTGGCCGCCTTTCCCGATTTACTGCTGATCCTGGTGCCCCGCCATCCGGAACGCTTTCCCGTCGCCAGGGAAATGACACAAAAGGCCGGCTTAACCTCGATTTTACGCAGCTCCGGCGATATCCCCGCCCACGATACACAGGTGGTGATCGGCGATACCATGGGCGAGCTGATGCTGCTTTACGGCATTGCCGATCTGGCGTTTGTCGGCGGCAGCCTGGTCGAGCGCGGCGGTCATAATCCGCTGGAAGCCGCGGCCCATGCCATCCCGGTGCTGATGGGCCCCTATACCATTAACTTCAAGGATATCTGCGGCAAGCTTGCCGAAGCCGGGGGATTGATAACCGTTAGCGACGTCCCGTCGCTGGTCAAGGAAGTCACCACCCTGCTTACCGACGAGGATTATCGGCTCTATTACGGCCGTCACGCGGTTGAAGTACTGCATCAGAACCAGGGCGCCCTGCAACGGCTGCTACACTTGCTGGAGCCTTACCTGCCGCAGCGGAGCCAATGAATGCCGTCGGGAACGCGTCTTTCGGTGGTGCTAATCACCTATAATGAAGCCGAACTGCTGCCGGCCTGCCTTGCCTCGGTCCAATGGGCGGATGAGATTGTGGTACTGGACTCATCCAGCACCGATCTGACGCGCCAAATCGCCGCAGAGGCCGGCGCCAGGGTATTTGAGGCGAAAGCGTGGCCGGGCTTCGGCAAACAGCGCCAGCGGGCTCAGGAGCATGCCACCGGCGATTATATCCTGATGCTGGACGCCGACGAGCGGGTAACGACCGAACTTAAGCGCTCGATTGAAAAAATCATCAACCAGCCTCCCCAGCCCGATACCGTCTACAGCTGCGCGCGCGCCAATCTGTTCCTCGGCCGCTTTATGCGTCACAGCGGCTGGTATCCGGATCGGGTAATACGCCTATATGCGCGCGCAAATTATCGCTATAACGATAATGCGGTGCATGAATCCCTGGATATACGACAGGCGCGGGTGGTCAAACTCGACGGCAGCCTGCAGCACCTGACCTGCCGCGACCTGATGGCGTTCCAGCGCAAGCAGTTACAATATGCCGAAGCCTGGGCGCTTGAGCGCCACCGGCAAGATAAAACCTGCGGTTTTATCTCCATCATCGGCCATACGCTGGGCGCGTTTATCAAAACCTGGCTGCTGCGCGCCGGCTTTCTCGACGGTAAGCAGGGTTTATTGCTGGCAATGGTGAACGCGCAGTATACATTTAATAAATATGCCGCCCTGTGGGCGCTTCGCCGCGCCGTAAAGAGAGACGCCAGATGACAACCAAAGCCATTTATCCGGGCACGTTTGATCCGCTCACCAACGGCCATCTTGATTTGGTCACCCGCGCCGCCAGGATGTTCGATCGGGTGATTCTGGCCATCGCCTACAGCCCAAGCAAAAAGCCGCTGTTTACCCTGGAAGAACGTGTCGCCCTGGCCAAACAGGTCACCGGCCATCTGCCTAACGTCCAGGTGATAGGCTTTAGCGACCTTATGGCCAACTTCGCCCGCCAGCAGCAGGCTAATATCCTGGTGCGGGGACTGCGCGCGGTATCGGATTTTGAATATGAAATGCAGTTGGCCAAGATGAACCAGCACCTGATGCCCGAACTGGAAAGCGTGTTCCTGATGCCGGCCCAGGAGTGGTCCTATATTTCGTCAACCCTGGTCAAAGAGGTGGCGCTGCACGGCGGCAATGTCGATTTTTTCCTGCCGGATCCAATTGCCAGGGAAGTCAAAGCGCGCCTTCATCCCTGACTCAATGCTGGCAGTTGGGGCAAAAGAAGGTGCTGCGCTGACCGTGCTTCGCCGTCTGGATCGGCGTGCCGCATACCCGACAGCCCTGCCCCCCGCGACCATAGACCTGCAGCTCCTGCACAAAATAGCCCGGCTTGCCGTCCGATTGCATAAAATCGCGCAGCGTGGTGCCGCCCTGCGCGATAGAGCGCAGCAATACCGCCTTGATGGTCTCGGCCAGCAGGCCGGCCTCGGCCTCGGTTAACGAACCGGCGGGCCGCGCGGGCAGGATCCCCGCCACAAACAGCGACTCGCTGGCATAGATATTGCCCACGCCGACCACCAGTTTGTTATCCATCAGCCAGGGTTTCACCAGCGTGCGCTTGTTGCGCGACTTGTCGAACAGCCAGCGACCGTTAAATTCATCATTCAGCGGCTCCGGCCCCAGATGCGCCAGCACGCGGCTGGTTGCCAGATCCCCGCTCCACAACCAGGCGCCGAAGCGCCGCGGATCGGTATAGCGGATGGTACAGCCGTTGCTCATTATCAAATCCACATGGTCATGCTTTTCCGGCGGCACCGGCTGCGGCAATACGCGTAAACTGCCGGACATGCCCAGGTGGATAATGATCCAGCCGTCGCTAAGCTCAAGCAGCAGGTATTTGGCCCGACGCCGCACGCTGATGACCAGGCGATCGCGCAGGGCGATGATTTCATCGGACACCGGCCAGCGCAGGCGCGCGTTGCGCACCACCGCCCGCACGATATGATGGCCGGCGACCCAAGGCTCTATGCCGCGCCGGCTGGTTTCCACCTCAGGGAGTTCTGGCATGTCGTCACCCGTTTTTCGTTAAGCCGCCCAGGTAAAATAGCGCCTGGGCAAATCACCAATAAAAAACCCGGCCGAAGCCGGGTTTTTTGCAATCCACTAAAATTATTTGATTTTAGCTTCTTTGTACAGTACGTGCTGGCGTACAACCGGATCGAATTTTTTCAATTCCAACTTTTCCGGTTTGGTACGTTTATTCTTCGTAGTGGTATAGTAGTGACCAGTACCAGCAGAAGAAACCAGCTTGATCTTCTCGCGAACACCCTTAGCCATGATTCAGTTCCTTAATACTTTTCACCGCGGGCACGCAAATCGGTCAAGACCGTTTCGATGCCCTTCTTATCAATCACACGCATACCTTTAGCAGATACACGCAGCGTAACAAAGCGTTTTTCGCTCTCAACCCAAAAACGGTGAGAGTGCAGGTTAGGCAGAAAACGGCGTTT
This sequence comes from Acerihabitans arboris, assembly GCF_010131535.1. Taxonomy (GTDB): domain Bacteria; phylum Pseudomonadota; class Gammaproteobacteria; order Enterobacterales; family Enterobacteriaceae; genus Acerihabitans; species Acerihabitans arboris. Next base: position 80,634 of record NZ_WUBS01000014.1, on the reverse strand, counting down.
GGTCGCATTCATTGCGTGGGAGCGGTTGTTGCCGCTCACCGGGCGCTTGCCGGTAACTTGGCAGACTCGGGACATGTCTATTCTCCAAAAATCTAATCAGCTCGAGCTTCGTAAAAAGGTGTTAGCCGCCTCGTCAGGCTTTAGAGCCCATCTCAGCACATTCACTGAGGAGAGACTTTCAACAGATTTAAATCTGCTGAGATAGGCTCTCAACGCTACACCCAGGATTCTCAAAGGTGGCGTAGTATACGCTTTGAAGCGCAAGTGCTCAAGTCCCGCGCAACTAAAGATCCCTGAGGATCGCAGGAAAGAGGCTCACAACCACCCTTTTTCGGCAAAAGAGACGTATTCTCCCGCGCCGATAACCAGGTGATCGAGTACCCGGATGTCCAGGAATAAGCACGCCTTGACCACCAGATCGGTCACATCCCGATCGGCGCGGCTGGGCTGGGCTTTTCCCGACGGATGATTGTGCGCTAAAATTATCGCCGCCGCATTGACTTTAAGCGCCTCGCGCAGGATTTCACGCGGGTGTACTTCTACGCTGTTCACTGTACCCTTGAACATCTCCTGATGGGCAATCAGGCGATGCTGGTTGTCCAGGAACATGACCACAAATACCTCCCGCTCCCGGCGCGCCAGTAATAACTGCAGGTAGCTACGGGTGATTTCCGGGCTGGTCATGGCGTTTTCACGCATCAGATGTGAACAATAAAAACGATGCGCCATCTCGCCGATGGCCTGCAGCTGGGCATACTTAGAGTTGCCCAGTCCCTTGACGGCGCAGAGCGTCTGCCGGTCCGCCGTGATTAATTTATGAAACGAGCCAAACTGCGCCAGCAGGCTTTCAGCGTATTGCATGACGTGCATGCCCGGCACTCCGGTACGCAGGAACAGCGCCAGGAGCTCCGAATCGCTGAGGATCCCCGGACCAAACAACAGTAATTTCTCACGCGGCGCCAGTTTATCATGCCATCCTTTATCATCATCATCCATCTGCCTGCCTCCGTCCATGTGCCCGCCTATCATGCCATTGCGCACGGGCTTGTACGACGCGGAAACGGGAAAGTTGCGGCCCTCCCTGCAATTTAGCACCAGGTGCTTCTTGACGAGACAGATGCCTGTTCATGGAAGGGTTATGATAAAATGTTTTTTACTTAAGCTTACAAGCGGACAACCGAGATGACGGAACTTGCCGGCAAACATATTGTACTTGGTGTGAGTGGCGGTATCGCAGCCTATAAAAGCCCTGAACTGGTGCGCCGTTTGCGCGACCGGGGCGCGGATGTGCGGGTGGTTATGACTCCCGCGGCCAAAGCGTTTATCACCCCGCTGACGCTGCAGGCGGTATCGGGTCACCCGGTTTCCGACGATCTGCTCGATCCCGCGGCCGAAGCGGCCATGGGCCATATCGAACTGGGGAAATGGGCGGATTTGGTCCTGCTGGCCCCCGCCAGCGCCGATCTGATCGCGCGTATCGCCGCCGGCATGGCAAACGATTTGCTGAGCACCCTGTGCCTGGCCACCGCCGCGCGGATTGCCATAGCGCCGGCCATGAACCAGCAAATGTACCGGGCGCCGGCCACCCAGGCCAACCTGCGCACCCTCGAATCCCGCGGCGCATTGCTGTGGGGGCCGGATAACGGCAGCCAGGCCTGCGGCGATATCGGCCCGGGCAGGATGCTCGACCCGTTGGATCTGGTCGAACTGTCGCGCCGGCATTTTACCGTCGACCTTTCGCTTGCGCACCTTAACGTCATGATTACCGCCGGCCCTACCCGCGAGGCCCTCGATCCGGTGCGTTATATCACCAACCACAGCTCCGGCAAGATGGGTTTCGCCATTGCCAGGGCGGCGGCGGCGAAAGGCGCGCACGTCACGCTGGTGACCGGCCCGGTGGATTTGCCCACGCCGGCCAATGTCTGGCGCGTCAATGTCACCAGCGCGCAGGAAATGCAGGACGCGGTGATGAAGGACATTGGCGATCAGCAGATTTTTATCGGCTGCGCCGCCGTGGCGGATTACCGCTCGGCCGAGCCGGCGGCGGAAAAAATCAAAACCCGGGGCGACGAAATCACTATCAGGATGATCAAGAATCCAGATATCGTGGCAAGCGTCGGGGCATTGACGGAAAATCGTCCCTTTGTGGTCGGATTTGCCGCCGAAACCCAAAATATGGAAGAATACGCCCGGCACAAACGCGTGGCGAAAAATATGGATCTGATCTGCGCAAATGACGTTTCCCAGCCGGGACAGGGTTTCAACAGCGAGACCAACGCGCTGCACCTGTTCTGGCAAGACGGGGATACCCGGTTACCGCTAAGCGATAAGTCCCTGCTTGGTCAACATTTAATTGACGAGATTGTCCGCCGTTATGATGAAAAAAATCGACCTTAAAATCCTTGATAGCCGTATCGGCGATCGTTTCCCACTGCCTGTTTATGCCACCTCGGGTTCCGCCGGCCTGGATCTGCGCGCCTGTATCGACGATGCGATTGTCCTGGCGCCCGGCGAAACCACCCTGATCCCGACCGGCCTGGCGGTGCATATCGCCGACACCGGCCTGGCGGCGATGGTATTGCCGCGCTCAGGGCTGGGCCATAAGCACGGCATCGTGCTGGGCAACCTGGTGGGACTGATCGATTCGGATTACCAGGGACCGCTGATGGTGTCCGTCTGGAATCGCGGACAGCATGTTTTCACCATCGAGCCGGGAGAACGCCTGGCGCAAATGGTGTTTGTACCCATCGTCCAGGTGGAATTTAATGTCGTCGACGAGTTTAGCGCAAGCTCCCGTGGAGAAGGCGGTTTCGGCCATTCCGGCCGTCAGTAGGCGTTAACGGGCGGCCTTCCCCGGCATCGACAATCCACTCTTTTAACGCCGCAACACCCGAAGTTGTTGTGGCCGATGCCTGATAATAATTCATTATTGATACTTTTTACCCAGGGACCTATTCGGCATGGTAGAAAAAAAGAATACGAAACGTAATCGCCGCGAGGAGATTCTTCAGGCATTGGCGCAAATGCTTGAATCTGGTGACGGTAGCCAACGTATCACCACCGCCAAGCTGGCGGCCACCGTAGGCGTTTCCGAAGCGGCGCTATATCGCCACTTTCCCAGCAAAACGCGGATGTTCGACAGCCTGATCGAATTTATCGAAGATAGCCTGATTTCCCGTATCAACCTGATCCTACAGGATGAAAAGGAAACCCTTAATCGTCTTCGTCTGATTATGCAGCTGATCCTGGGTTTTGCCGAGCGCAACCCCGGCCTGACCCGCATCATGACCGGCCATGCGTTGATGTTTGAACAAGACCGGCTGCAGGGCCGTATCAACCAGCTGTATGAACGTATCGAAGTGCAGTTGCGCCAGGTATTACGCGAGAGAAGACTACGGGAAGGACAGGCGTTTGAACTGGATGAGGCCCTGCTGGCCAGCCAGTTGCTGGCTTACTGCGAGGGAATGCTGTCTCGTTTCGTGCGCACCGAATTCCGTTACTCGCCGATGCATGAGTTCGATGTGCGCTGGCCGCTGCTGGTGGCGCAACTGCGCTGAGCCGCGACAGCGGCCGCCTTATTGAGCGTTTGCGCAGGTGCACCAGCCGTTTGATACGGCGGAAATCTGGATTGGTGATAACCGGTTTTGCCAAACCGGGTTCAAAAACGACGAGTCTGGAAAACCTGTTTAAGTGCAGACTGTTCATGCGCGGATAGTATGGGACGGCGCCCGCTGTACCGGCCAGCTATCTGTTTATGCTTAGACTCCGTATTGACGCTGATAGGCGCGCACCGCCGCCAGATGGTTGGCCATTTCGCTTTTTTCTTCCAGGTAATCGATAAGATCCTTCAGCGTAACGATGGCGATGACCCGACAGTGGTAATCACGTTCCACCTCCTGTATCGCCGAGATTTCGGCCCGACCCTTTTCCTGCCGGTCAAGAGAGATCAGCACACCGGCCAGCTGCGCCTGATGAGCCTCGATTATGGCCATGGCTTCGCGGATGGCGGTGCCGGCGGTAATCACGTCATCTAGCAGCATCACTTTACCTTGCAGCGGGCTGCCCACCAGGCTGCCGCCCTCGCCGTGATCCTTGGCTTCCTTACGGTTAAAGCAATAAGGCACGTCGCGTTCAAAATGTTCGGCCAATGCCACGGCCGTGGTGGTGGCGATGGGAATGCCTTTATAAGCCGGGCCGAACACCAGATCAAAATCAATGCCGGACTCCATCAGCGCGGCGGCGTAAAAGCGCCCAAGCAACGCCAGGTCGCGACCGGTGTTAAACAAGCCGGCATTAAAAAAATAGGGACTTTTCCGGCCCGACTTCAGCGTAAATTCGCCGAATTTCAAGACCTGTTTGTTTAAAGCGAACTCGATAAACTCTCGCTGATACTGTTTCACTGCTGGCACTCCTCACAACGGGGCGACGAAACCGCCGCCTGGGTTTGCGTCAACGGCGCAACAGGATGCGTTGACTCATCCGACACCTGTCCCGCCATTCAGTCTGCAATCATCTAATACATCAATCAGCCAATGCGGCCTTTTGCGCCTGGATTAACGACTCGATGCCGCCACGGGCCAGCTCCAGTAGGGTGATAAGCTCTTCCTGGCTGAAGGGTTCGCCTTCGGCGGTACCCTGCACTTCAATCATGCGGCCGTCTTCCATCATCACCACGTTCATATCGGTTTCAGCGGCCGAGTCTTCCACGTATTCCAGATCGCAGCGCGCTTCACCCGCCACGATGCCGACAGAAATTGCCGCGACAAAGCCCTTGAACGGATTGGTCTTCAACTGGCCCTTTTTCTGCATGCCCGCCAGGGCATCGGCCAGCGCCACGCAGGCGCCGGTAATAGACGCGGTGCGGGTGCCGCCGTCGGCCTGCAGTACATCGCAGTCCAGGGTAATGGTGTATTCGCCAAGCTTCTTCAAATCCACCGCGGCGCGCAGCGAGCGCGCAATCAGGCGCTGGATTTCCAGGGTGCGGCCGCCCTGTTTGCCTCGGGACGCCTCGCGGGCATTACGGGTATGGGTCGCGCGCGGCAGCATGCCGTATTCGGCGGTGATCCAGCCCTGGCCCTGTCCTTTCAGAAAACGCGGCACGCCCTCTTCCACCGTGGCGGTGCAAAGCACCCGGGTCTCGCCAAACTCAATCAGCACCGAACCTTCGGCGTGCCTGGTAAAATGGCGGGTAATGGTGACGGGACGGACTTGCTGAATGTTTCTGCCTGCTGGACGCATGGCTTTCTCCGGGCTGATATTTTGTGTATTGGCTGCGCATTATACGGTCTTCGGGACCATATGCCTATCATGCCCGGCCCTGCGACGTTATAATCCCCCCAACTTTTTTATAAGGACGGGTACGCATATGATCCGCAGCATGACCGCATTCGCGCGGCGCGAAGTTAAAGGTGATTGGGGCAACGCAGCCTGGGAGCTTCGCTCCGTTAACCAACGCTATCTGGAAACGTACATCCGTTTACCGGAGCAGTTCCGCGGCCTGGAGCCAGCCATCAGGGAACGTACCCGCACCCGCCTTACCCGCGGCAAGATTGAATGCAACCTGCGTTTTGAGGTCAATCCCAACACCCAAAGCGCGCTGATTTTAAACCAGCCGCTGGCCAAGCAGCTGGTGGAAGCGGCCCAGTGGGTCAAGATGCAAAGCGACGAGGGTGAAATCGACCCGATGGAAATCCTGCGCTGGCCGGGCGTCATGGCGGCGGAAGAGCAGGATCTGGACGCCATCGGCGCGGAACTCCTGGCGGCACTGGATGCCGCGCTGGATGACTTTATCCTGGCCCGCGAATCCGAAGGCGCCGCGATCAAGATAATGATCGAGCAACGCCTGGCCGGCGTCAGCGCCGAAGTGGCCAAGGTGCGCCAGCAGATGCCCGATATCCTGGTGTGGCAACGGGAACGCCTGCTGGCCAAAATGGAAGATGCGCAGGTACAGCTGGAAAACAACCGCCTGGAGCAGGAACTGGTGCTGCTGGCCCAGCGGGTGGACGTCTCCGAGGAGTTGGATCGACTGGATGCCCATGTGAAGGAAACCTACAATATCCTGACTAAAAAGGAAGCGGTGGGCCGCCGCCTGGACTTTATGATGCAGGAGTTTAACCGGGAATCGAATACGCTGGGGTCGAAGTCAATCAATGCGAGTGTGACGACATCTGCGATTGAGCTGAAGGTGCTGATTGAGCAGATGCGGGAGCAGATCCAGAATATCGAATAATTTCTGCTGACATCTAATAAATGCCACAATGCCCTGTTTTAAGGGCATTTTTTTGCACCCACTTTTCATTAACTTATCACTTTCGAACTTAATCAGGCCAGTTATGTTGCTAACGATAAGCGGACCTAAGCTTAGAATCAGTCCCTACAAAGCAGATTTAGGTTCAATGATTCAACTGGAAAACAAATGAACCGCCTAAGGCGGCAGCGTAACGGTTAAGCGTTGAGAAATTAGGTGAACCCAGTCCATTTTCAATGCGGCTGATATTCTGCTTTTTTATCCCGGTCTTAAGGGCGATGTCTTGTTGGGTAAGCTGCATAGCCTTGCGTACCGTCTTGAGCTGAGCGGCGAGCGCTTTCCTGACCGGAATATCGTTATAAGCTTCCTTTACATCCGGGTTTTCCAAGGCAATAGCTTATCCGGATGGACAACAGCGGCGTTGCCGAAGAACGCCATGATGATTTCGCCGAAGCATTGATTCTTATCGAGGGCCGGCTACAGCTTGATATCGAAGGTCATCTCATCAAGATGAAATCGGGAGACTATTACGTTATTGCGCCCGGCAAAACGCACCGTGTTTTACCGGGCAGCCACGGAACGCTGCTGCTGATTGACGCTGGAACCTCCATCCCTTGATACAGGTGTCCGAAAAATCCTTCGTATTTTATGTGGCCATTGCGCGAATCAGTTTGTCTTGGGCGCAAAAACCTATCACGGCAGCGGTGTTTACTGGTCTCCCGAGAACAAAAAACCAACCTCGGCGATTGATTTATAAAGCCTGAGCCGCAAGCCTTCAAACACCGCTTTTGCGCGCGCTGTTTTCCACGTCGTAAAAAAACAGAGGCGGGATCCCTCCCGCCTGTCTTTATCAGAATGCGTAACCCACCGTCACCGACATGTTGCGCGGCGCCCCATAAACCGCATAAGGTCCGAGGTAGTCGTAGTATTCTTTATCGAACAGGTTGTTGATATTGGCCTGCACGGAAAGCTGTCGGGTGACCTGGTAGCGGCTGAACAGGCTGACCAGCGCGTAGCTGCCCTGGTCGGCGCGCATCGTCCCCTGCGGTCCGTAGGCGTCCTGCCAGCTATGATTCCGCCAGTTTACCCCGCCGCCGACCGCCAGATCCGGCAGCATCGGCAGTTGGTAGCGGGTAAAGAGTTTCAGCGAGGTGCGCGGCAGCTCGGAGTTAATGGCGTTGCCGTCTTGATCGTCGGCAACATAACGGGCTCCGCCAAAGGTCATTTGCAGATTGTCGGTTACCGCGCCGTTGAGCTCGAATTCAAAGCCCTTGCTGACGGTGCCGTCGACGCCGCGATAAGCCATCTCCGTCGTGCCGGGAATATAGGTGCCTTCGCTTTGCGCGACATTATCCTGTTCGATGCGGAAAACCGCCAAAGACGCGGTCAGGCGGCTATTATACCAGTCGCCCTTCAGGCCGGCTTCGTAGTTTTTACCGGTGGTGGGATCCAGGTAGTTTTTATCGGCGTCCCTATAAGTCTGCGGCTGGAAGATGGAGGTATAGCTGGCATAGGCGGACCAGGTATCGTCGAGATCATAAATCAGGCCGGCATAGGGCGTGACGTCGTCTTTATCACTGGTGGCGGTCGAGCCATTGGCGCGCCAGTCGGTGTAACGCGCGCCGACGATCAGGTGCAGCGGATCGGACAGCGCAAAGCGCGCCGCAGTATAGACCGATTTTTGCCGGATGGTGTCGTTGGAATAATCAACCCAGGGACTCCAGTCGGCATCGGCGATATGGCCGTTCCAGTTGTTATAGTTGCCAATATCCGATTCGGTGATGGTGGCCTGTGAATTAAAATAATGATTATTTTGTTTGCTGTAGCTGGCGCCGGCCACCAGCTCATGCTGGCGGCCTAACAGCTCAAAGGGGCCGGTGGCATAGGTATCGACGGAACCCAGCTTACGTTTGCCCTTATTCCAGCCACCATAGGCGGAAACGCCCTCGCCGGTGTCTTTATCCGGGAAACCGTCGGCATACATCAGCTTGGAATCGAAATCGGTTTCGGCATGGGTGCCGTTCACACGCAGCTGCCAGCCGTTATCAAAGCGCTGGGTCAGATCGGCAAATACCTTTTTCGACTCATGATTAGAGTAGCTCCAGTCCGGCGCCGGATTGAAGCCGCGGTCAAAGTGAGTACGGCTGCCGTCGCTGTACCAGGTCGGCAACCCGCCCCAGGTGGGATTGCTGGTATCACTTTCCTGGTAATCATATCCCAGGGATAACGTGGTGGAGTCGGTCAGGTCGGCGTCGACAACGCCATAAATGAACTTTTTGCGGTTATGATAGCGAGCGAGCCAGGTATCATTATCCTGGTAACCGGCAATAACGCGCCCGCGCACATTGCCTGACCCGGTCAGCGGCGCGGAGAGATCGGCCACCATCCGCCGCTTATCCCAGGTACCGTAAGTGCCCGAAACCGAGCCCTGGAATTCACGACTGTCAGCATGTTTGCGCACCATATTAATGGCGGCGGAAGGGTTGCCCGACCCGGTCAAGAGTCCCGTTGCGCCGCGCACCACCTCGATGCGATCGTAAATAGCGGTATCCGATCCCGAGTCGCCGAAGTTCCAAACGTCGCTAAGGGTGGTGGGAATGTCGTCAAAGACGAAATTATTGATAAAAAACCCGCGGGAATAATAGGTTGAACGATCGGAGTCGATATTATTGGCGGTAATGCCGGTGGTGTTGGTCAGCACCTCGCCGATGGTTTGCAGGTCCTGGTCCTGCATACGCTGTTTGCTGATAATACTGACAGACTGCGGGATATCACGCGGTACCAGCAGCATTTTGGTCCCGGCCGTGGTGACCGGCACACTGTAATCCTGCTGGTTATGATTAGTGCCTGTGTCGCCGTCGGTCCAGGCTTTGACCACCAGCGTCTCATCAGCGGCTTGTTGGCCGGCTGAATCGTCCGCCAGGGCAATATTGCAAGAGGAAGAGATGAAGACAACGACAACGGATAGTGAAAATGTACTTACTGACCTATTAACTCTCAGCTCCGCAGCTCTTTTACTTAACCCTGGCACTGACAACATTATCGCTCTCCATAAGACCGCAACTATTTTTCACAATTTCTCAATGGGTTGATTGATTCTTTTATGATTCGCCGCTGCCTGAAAAGCCACTTTCAGCCTGGTATGCTGACGTGAACCAAAAAGCCAATGAGAATACTACTCATTAGCTTTACAGGTGTAAATAAATTTAACGGTTGTAAAGTTGACGATCGGAGTCCGAAAAGATTCAGCGCTGGCGGCCGATCGATCAACTGATGTTAAATAAAATTATGCCGGAGGGCTGAGATATACAGACAAAAATCCATGGACCATGGCACCGTTATTGATTAAGCCCGCGTTCAAGGTCACCCTTGCATGCGCGTGCCGTTTTGCACCGCTGCCCTAAGGTGGTGCGCTGATGTGGGATCGATGCGCTATTCTGCCCTCGGATGGTCCAGCAGAGCGGCGGAAGTGTTCTTCAAAGCATCGAGGAATAATTTCACCACGGAATTTAATGCCGCGCCTCTTTTTACCACCAGGTTGAACGGCGTAGTAACATATATGCTTTCCGGTTTGATTGCTTTTATTTTTCCTTCGCGCACAAAGCGACTGATATAATGCGCCGGCAGAAAGCCGACATAATTTCCAGTGAGGATCAGCATGGTGACCGCCTCAACCTGCACCGCCACGGCATTGGAGGGAGAAAAGTGAAGCGAGGGGTTTTGATGACCATGATTGGTATAAAAATGCTTGATCAGGCTGGCGCGCTCTATACGTTCATTGGTCAATGCTTCCGGTGCAACGGAGAACAACTCATGCCGGTCAGAACAACATAGGTATGCTATTTCATTATAGAGGAAAAAATAATCTAAATCGGATTTCTCTTGATAAACGGGTATTATTCCACAGGTGAAACGACCATCAATCACGCCGCGCTCGATTTCCTCCAGCTGGGTGGCATGCAGGCGCACGCTGACCTTGGGCGCCTGGCGGTGTATCTCGCTCAATGCCCATACCACCGGCGATTGGCTGTCGGTGATGGTATTATCGATAATGCCGATATTTAATTCACCAAACATTTCATGGCGGGCGTGGTTTAAGGTATCCCGAAACTGGTTTATCGAGGAGAACAGATCAAGACATGCCAGATAGGCTACTTTACCATGTTCGGTAAGATAAAATCCCTCGCGTCCGCGGGTGCACAACTTCATGCCGAAACGGATTTCAAGATCGGAGATTTGTTTACTTATCGCCGCCAGGCCGATATTCAATTCATTACAGGCCGCAGTAAATCCTCCGGCCTCGACTACCGTTTTGAATACCCGCAAAAGCTTTAAATCCGCAACACCAATATTCTGCTGATTAATATCACTCTTGACCGGCGACGTGTTTCCAAATTTGGAAAGTGGACTTTCCATAATAACTATTTACCCTCACGCCTTCGTTCTCCATTATCAATTCAACAACATCATTCAACTTATTTCGCCATCGCCAGCGGTTGTTTGTAGTCCTTCTTTAAAGGTCACTCATCCAGTGATGTCGTTTACAGAAAAGATTGCAACATCTACAGAAAAGATTGCAACATCCATGCCATAAAAGGAGCATGCCATGTCACATCCGGTCGAACGTCTTTGGGGGGCGCGGTTTAAAAGCGGGCCGGCCGCCGCGCTCAGCGCGCTGTCGCGCAGTCCCGACGCCTATTTCGCCTTGGCCGCCTATGATCTGGAAGGGTGTCGCGCCCATGCTTATGAACTACAGCGCGCCGGGCTGCTGGACGAGAAGGAAACCACCCTGATGGTGGCGGCCATCGCACAGTTGGCCGATGACTATCGGCAAGGGCGCATCCAGCCCGGCGTGGATGATGAGGATGTGCACACCTTTATCGAGCGCCTGCTCACCGAGCGGCTTGGTGAACTGGGCGGCAAGCTGCGCGCCGGCCGCTCGCGCAATGACCAGACCGCCAACGATCTGCGGCTTTACCTACGCGATAACGCCCGCAAAATCGTTGGCGCCCTGCTGGACTTGCAAACGGCGCTGGTGAAACAGGCGGAGCGGCATATCGACAGTATCGCCCCCGGATTTACCCACCTGCAGCAGGCCCAGCCCATCGTATTCGGTCATCAGTTAATGGCCCATGCCCAGTCGTTTGCCCGCGACGTCGAGCGCTTTCAGGACTGGGATAAACGCTGTGCGCTGTCGCCGCTGGGCGCCGCCGCCATGGCCGGCTCGGCGATTGCCATGCATCCCGAACTGTCGGCGCGGGATCTGGGTTATGACGGTCCCTGCGAAAACTCCATCGACGCGGTGGCCAGCCGCGATCACGTGGCGGAATTTTTATTTGCCGGCGGCATGCTCGGCGTCAACCTCTCAAGGCTATGTGAAGAGGTATGCCTGTGGGCCTCGCGCCAGTTCCGCTGGGTGGCGCTGGATGACGCCTACGCCACCGGCAGTTCCATCATGCCGCAGAAAAAAAATCCCGATATCGCCGAGCTGACCCGCGGCAAAAGCGGAAGGCTTATCGGTAACGTGACGGCGATGCTGGCCACCATGAAAAGTTTACCGCTCTCCTACAACCGTGATCTGATCGAAGACAAACGCAATGCCATGGATAGCGTCGAACAATTGCTGCTGGTGCTGCCGGCCATGGCCGGCATGATCGAGACCATGGCCGTCGACCGGCAGCGTCTGCTGCTGCAGGCGCCGGAGGGCTTTACCCTGGCCACCGAAGTGGCGGACTGGCTGTCCCGCCGGGGCGTGCCGTTTAAAGAAGCCCATGAAATTACCGGCAAACTGGTGCAGCTATGCGAGCGGCATCAGTTGGAGCTGGACCAGCTCAGCGACGCCCAGTTGGCTGACGTGGATGTCCGTCTCACCGGCGAGGTGCGCCGGTGCCTGACCCTGGAGGCGGCCATCAACGCGCGTTGCGCCTGGGGCGGGACCGCGCCGGCCCGGGTGGCCGAACAAATCGCCCGGCTGCGGATAAAACTGGCGGCTCAGGCCGCCTGGGTGACCAGCTATACCGGCCTTACTTTAACATCGGTTGAATAACCCGCGGGAGTGGCCATGACCGAACAGCAATATCCGGGCGGCGGCGACCAGCCCGCCAAAATCGATTTAAGCGAATATCAGCATGTGCCCCAGCGTTATTACGGGCGGATTTTCTTCTCGGTAATTATCCTGGCGCTGCTGGCGTTACTGATTAACGCCTTCGCCCACGGCAAAATCGAATGGAGTTTTGTCGGGCAATTCCTGACCGCCAAAGCCATCCTGTTCGGCCTGGGCAATACTATCGTGATGTCGATCCTGGCGATGCTGCTGGGGGTGATCTTCGGCGTCATCATCGCGGTAATGCGCATGTCGCAAAACCCGGTGCTGCGAGCCGTGGCCATCGGTTATACCTGGATTTTCCGCGGCACCCCGTTGATATTGCAGTTATTACTGTGGTTCAACCTGGCGCTGATTTTCCCTGTCATGGGCATTCCCGGGCTGTTCAGCTTCAATACCGTCGATATCATGACGCCGTTTATGGCCGCTCTGCTCGGCCTGAGCATCAACCAGGGCGCCTATACCTCGGAAGTGGTGCGCGCCGGCCTGCTGTCGGTGGATCTGGGCCAGTATGAAGCCGCCAAAACCATCGGCATGACCCGCCTGCACGCCCTGCGGCGCATTATTTTGCCCCAGGCGATGCGGGTGATTATCCCCCCCATTGGCAACGAATTTATCAGCATGGTGAAGACCACCAGCCTGGCCAGCATGATCCAATATTCCGAGCTGCTGTATAACGCCCAGACCATTTACTTTGCCAACGCCCGGGTCATGGAACTGCTGTTCGTCGCCGGCATTTGGTATCTGGTGGCGGTGACCATCCTGTCGCTCGGCCAAATCCGCCTGGAACGTCATTTTGGCCGCGGTACCCAGCGTCGCGATCGCTAACGGGAGGATGAGATGAAAAACATAGTCAAAGCCATCAACGTGAATAAGTATTTCGATGAGTTCCAGGCGCTGAAGAACATTAACCTGTCGGTGGACCACGGCGAGGTGATGTGCGTCATCGGCCCCTCCGGCTCCGGAAAAAGCACGTTTTTGCGCTGTATTAACCAGTTGGAACGTATCGACAGCGGCGGTATCTGGGTGGATGACGAGCTGGTGGGCTACCGTATCCTGGGTAAAAAACTCTATCCGCTCAACGATCGCCAGGTGGCCCGCCAACGCCTGAAGACCGGCATGGTGTTCCAGCGTTTTAACCTGTTTCCCGATAAAACCGCGCTGGAAAATATTATCGAGGGGCCGACCCAGGTGCTGCTGCGCCCGGTGAAGGAGGCCAGGGAGGAGGCCATGGCGTTGCTGGAAAGGGTTGGCCTTGCCCATAAGCGCGACGCCTATCCGCTGGAACTGTCCGGCGGGCAGCAGCAGCGGGTGGCGATAGCCCGCGCGCTGGCCATGAAACCCAAACTAATGCTGTTTGACGAACCCACCTCCGCGCTGGATCCGGAGATGGTTGGGGAAGTGCTGGCGGTAATGCGCGGCCTCGCCGCCGAAGGAATGACGATGATCGTGGTGACACATGAGCTCGGATTTGCCCGGGAAGTGGCCAACCGCGTGGTCTTTATGGACGAAGGCGGGATCATTGAGAGTGGTAATCCGGAAGATGTTTTGCTTAATCCACAAAATCCTCGGACCCAGAATTTTATCTCTGCCGTCCTGATTTAAACATCATTACATATCGAGAACCTGATCATGAAAAAAACGCTGTTGTCCTTGTTAACCGCCGGTGTGTTGCTGAATACGGCGGCAGGCATCCAGACGGCCGGAGCCACGGAACTGACCCAAAAAGACGAAATTAAAGTGGCCATGATGCCAAACTATCCACCGCTGGAATTCAAGGATCCCGCCACCGGCGAGCTGACCGGCATGGATTACGATCTGGGGATGGAAATCGGCAAGCGCCTGAACCGCAAAATCAGCTGGCAGGAAATCGGCTTTGAACAAATGGTCAACGCGGTGGCCACCAAACGCATCGACATGATCCTCTCCGGCATGACCGACACCAAAGCCCGCCAACCCATAGCGACCTTCGTGGATTATTACCACAGCGGACCGCAGTTCTACACCACCGTCGCCCATAAAGACATCAACCAGATGCTGGATTTGTGCGGCAAGAAGGTCGGCACCAGCCGGCGCACCACCTTCCCGGCAGAAATCGCCGCCTGGAGCCAGGCCAACTGCGAGGCCGCCGGTAAACCGGCTATCGTGGTGGTGGGCGCCGAAGGCACCGCCGATGCGCGCACCCAGTTGCGCCAGGGACGTATCGACGGCGTGGTGCAGGGCAGCGAAACCCTGCCCTATATCATGAACCTGGAAAAAGACACCTATAAGCCGCTGGGCAAGGCGTTTGCCTACCAGGTGACCGGCATCGGCATCGCCAAGGACGATACCGCGCTGATTGAAGGCGTCAAGTCGGCCCTGACCGCGATGATCGATGACGGTACCTACCTGAAGATCCTCACCAAATGGGGTATGCAGGACGGCGCGATAACCGAGGTCACCATTAACAGCGGCAAATAACCGGCCGTGTTCATTACCGCGTGGACGGCTTGCGCCCGCGCGGCCTGCCAGCGGGGAAAACGCGCGATCATGTCTTTAACTTCAACCCGATGGCCCGGGGGTAAAACGGGCTGTATGGCGCTGGCGTTCGATGTCGACGGCCCGACCGGCGACGCCATGCTCAACGGCAGCATCTGGCGCAAGGCGGATTATTTCACCTTTGGCGGCTACGGCCCGTTCCGGGCGCTGGGGCGTATCCTCGATCTGCTCAAGGCGCACCAGTTGCCGGCCACGTTTTTTGTGCCGGCCTGGGTGGTGGAGAACTGGCCGGCGCAGTGCCGGGCAATCGTGGAACAGGGCCATGAGGTGGCCTACCACGGCTATCGCCACGAATCCTTTTATGCCCTGAGTCCCGAACAGCAGCGCTGGGTGATGGATAAATCCCGCGATATTTTCCATCAGGTATTGGGCATTCGCGCCGAGGGTTTTCGCACTCCGTCGGGCGACTGGCATCAGGAAACCCCGGCGATGCTGCTGGACGCGGGCGTGACCTACTCCAGCAGCATGCGCGGCGATGACCGGCCTTACCTGATACGGGTGCTGGGGCGGGAACGGCCGCTGGTGGAAATTCCCGGGCGTTGGGAGATGGACGATTATGCGTCCCTGGCCTATACCCGCGAGCCGAACTTTCCTTCGGGTCTGGATCGCACCGCCGGTTATGCGCTGACGCTGGATAACTGGTGTCGCGAGTTCGACGGCGCGATGAACGAGGGGCTGAGCCTGACCACCCTGTTCCATCCGAAGATTTCCGGTAAACCGGGCCGCATTATGCTGCTCGACCAATTTTTTGATCATCTGCGCCGGCGCGACGACGTGTGGTTCGCCCGCTGCCGTGACGTGGCGCGCTGGTGGCTGCAGGAGCATGGCAATGAACGTTGACGCTGGATCATCCCCAGGCCGCTGGCCCTATGGCAAACGCTGCGCGGTGGTGGTGACGGTTGATTTTAATGATATCCACGGCATCCTCAGCCAGGTACCTGCGGTGGCCGGCCGGGAAAAAACGCTGTCGGTATGGCGCTACGGCACCCTGCGCGGCATCGATCGTTTACTGGCGTTGCTGGCGGCGAAAAACGTCCCCGGCAGTTGGTGCGTGCCGGGCGTGGCGGCGGAAGAGCATCCCGATCGCATAAGGCAGATCCAGCAGGGCGGCCATGAGCTTGCCGGCTGTGGTTATCGGTTTGAGTCCTTTGATGGCCTGACATTGGCGGAGCAGGTCGCAAGCGTACAGCGCGGCAATGCCGCTATCGGCTCCATTACCGGCGCCGCGCCGCAGGGGTTTCGCCTGCCGGCGGGCAATTGGGCCGCCGGCCTGCCCGACGCCCTGGTAACCGAGGGCATCCGCTGGACCTCCGGCTGGCGCGGCGACGATATGCCTTTTTTTATCCCGCTACAGACACCCGCCGAGGGTGCGGATTCGCCCCGGCTGGTGGAGCTGCCGCTGCACTATGAGCTGGAAGACGAACCCTATTTTGCCTTTAACCTCAGCCCGGCGGTGCCGCCAGCGCAATCCCGCATCGCGTCCTATAGCCAGACCCTGGGCAATATGAAGATGGACTTCGACGGATTCTATCGTTTCGGCCTGTGTTATGTGCTGCGTTTGCATCCTGAAGTGATAGGCACCGCCGGGCGCATCGGCGTGCTGGCCGAATTGCTCGATTACATTGCGGCACACCCCGACGTCTGGATCGCCCCCGCCGGCGGCGTCGCCGACTGGTGGCGACGCAGCCAGCCGGACAACGATCCCGCGCACCCGGCCGAGGTGTGGCAACGTCATTCAAGCCAGGAACATCAAGATATCCCATCCCTCCCAGGGAATAACCAAAAGGGAATGCCCCATGCCTGACGCCGTATTGCACAATCACAACGACGCGCCCGCCGGCGCCAATCCCCAGCGTACGCTGGTGGATTTTATTACCGGCACCACTTTTGAACAGTTGCCGCCGGCGCTGGTGGAACGCTGCAAACGCCATATTCTTGATACATTAGGGGCGGGACTGGCGGGCGCGGGCAGCCAGGTGGCGCAGGATATGACCCGGCTTTTGGCGACGGAAGGCGCGGCGCCGCAGGCGGCGGTGTGGGGCACCTTACAGGCGACCTCGGCCCGCAACGCGGCCTTGCTGAACGGCATTGCCGCCCATGCGCTGGAGCTGGACGATACCGGCGGCTGCGACCATTCCGGCGCGGTGGTGATGCCCGCCCTACTGGCGGTATTGCCTCTTTGCCCACAGCCGGTCAGCGGCAGGGCGTTGATCCTGGCCACGGTGATAGGTTATGACATTGCCCGCCGGGTACTGGAAGCCTGCGGCGGTTATTCCATCCATAATGGCGCCGGCTGGCATTCCACCGCCACCTGCGGCGTATTCGGCGCGGCGGCGGCGGCGGCCAGCCTGCTGGGGCTGAGCCCGGTTCAAGTCAGCTCCGCGCTGGGTATTGCCGGCAGCTTTAGCGGCGGACTGTGGGGATTTATCCACGACGGCTCGCAAAGTAAAAAACTACATGCCGGCCGCGCCGCGGAAGGCGGGGTACTGGCGGCGCTCAGCGCCCGCCAGGGTATCAGCGGGCCTGGCGCGCTGTTTGACGATCGCTGGGGTGGCTTTCTTGCCACCTTCGCCGCCGCGAGCGCCACACCCGCGGCGCTAACCCAAGAGCTGGCGCGGGTATGGAAGCTGGAACGCTGCTCGATAAAACCCTATGCGTCCTGTCGCGGCACCCATGCGGCGATAGACGCAGCCGGGCTGCTGCTCGACCGGCTGAATGTCGGCCATCGGGAGATAGAAAAAATTGAAGTCCGGCTCTGCACGTTCCTGAACGATATGTGCGGCAACGCCAATCTGCATACGTTGGCGGCCGCGCAAATGAGCCTGCCCTATGCGGTGGCGGCGCGGCTGGTGTTCGGCCATGCCGGCCTGGACGCCTATGGGGAGCGGGAGCGCCGCGATCCCCGGCTGCTGGCGATGATGGCCCGCATCGAGCTACAGGTTGACCCCGCCCTGCCCTCAGACGGCGAGCCGGAAGTTACCCTGCACACCCGCGAGGGAGAATGCCTGTCGCTGCGCGTGGAAATCGCCCTCGGCAACCCGGCCAACCCGGTCAGCGATCGGCAATTGCGGGATAAATTTTTATCCCTGGCGGCCAGGGTATTGCCGGCCACCCAGGCGCAGTCGCTATGGGCAAGAGGCATGGCCCTGGAAGATGAAGCTGATATCGGCGCCCTGGCCGCGCTGCTGATCCCAAGCCGGAAAGATTTTATCTGAGCGCGGGCTAAAAACCGCCCGGCACAGGGCGACAGCGTCTTGATCAGCCTATTTTTTGCCCGGGCCGGGCGTGGCCATGGCGCATACGGCGGCGGTTAAGGCATGATTAAGGCGCGACGCGCGGGTTAAGTTATCAACCTTTAGAGAACACTAAGTCAGTGGAGAAATCGTACATGCAAGCACAAACCATTATTTTCCCGGCACAGATCCTGCGCGGGCCAGGCACCCTGTCCCGGCTGGGAGAGGTTTGCGGCAAGATCGGGCGGCGCGCGCTGCTGGTTGGCGGTCACCAGGCGCTGGCGGCGGTGGGCGATAGAGTGAAAGCCCAGTTGTCAGGCGGTCCGGTGTCATTGGTCGGCAGCGCATGGTTTGGCGGTGAATGCAGCGAAACGCAAATCCAGCGGTTAACGCAATGGGTGGCGGAGCAGCATATCGACCTGATTATCGGCGCCGGCGGCGGCAAGGCGCTGGACACCTGTAAGGCGGTGGGCGTGGCCGCCAATGTGCCGGTGGTGGCCGTCCCGACTATTGCCGCCACCTGCGCGGCGGTGACGCCGCTGTCGATTCGTTATTTCGACGACGGCCAGTTCCGGGATCTCTATCCGTTGCCGCAGGCGCCGGCGGCGGTAATCATCGACAGCGATCTGCTGGTGCGCGCGCCGATACGCTGGCTGGCGGCCGGGCTTGGCGACACCCTGGCAAAATGGTACGAATTTCGCGCCATCAGCGCCCAGCAGACCCAACTGGTGGGTATCCAGCGTTCATCCCGGGCCAACAGCCTGATTTGCTATGATCTGATCGCCGCCTATGGACCGGCAGCCTGCCAGGCGGTACGCGGCGGCCGGGCCAACACGGAACTGGATCAGGTATTGGACGCCATCTTTATGTTCGCGGGACTCACCTCGCTGATGAGCAACGGCGCCCATGCCGCCGCCGCCCACGCCATCTATGAAGGCTTTACCGTCTGTCATAAAACCCATGATTTCGGCCATGGCCTGCTGGTGGGGTTCGGTAATTTATGCCTGCTGGCGCTGGAAAACCGCTCCGACGACGAACTGCGTGAAGCCATGCTGCTGGCGAAAGCCTGCGCGGTGCCGCTGCGGTTAAGGGATATAGCCGATTTAAGCGCTGGGGAGCTGGAGAGCATTGTGCAGGCGTCGGTACATGCGCCGGATATGGCGAATATGCCGGGCAAGGTTACCGTGGCGGACCTGTATGCGGCCATCAGGCGGGTGGAGAAGATGGCGGAGACGATCGGTTAGTGATATTCGCAGGATGGTGGGAAAGACGTTAGCCACGAGACCCTTTGACTGGTTGAGTCGATGATAGCGTAGTTACGCCGCAACTACACCTCAACTATATCGGGAACATATCATTTTGTCGGGAGCCGCCGCCAGATCATTAGTGCCAGCAGCATATGGATCAACGCCGACACCAGCATCAGCGTAACCAAAGGCGAGGCAACCAGCGTAAAGGCCAGGCCGGTCAGCGCCACTCCTATCAGCGCCCCCAGTTGCCGCAGCGTGGTATGCACCGCCGAGGCGGTAGCCGCCATGGATAACGGCGCGTTATGCAAAACGGTGGCGGTCATCGGCGGCACCACAAAGGCGGCCCCTCCGGCCCATACCGCCATGGCGATAATCACCAGTGGCGTAATGCTCTCGCGCAAAAACAACATTAGGTGCGCGAAGGGGAAAAATGCAACTTCTGCTGCAGGATCAGGCTCAGGGCGTAGATGCCGCCGAAATAGCATGCGTTAATCATCATACCGGTAAGATTGGCGATGTTGAAAGCGGGATACTGAAACAAGGACTGCGGGGTCAGCGGTGATATGGCGCGCCGTTCCGCCGCGATAAAACCCGTGGCGCTTGCCAGGGAAATACCTGCGGCGAGTTGGATTAAGTCGCTGTTCCATCCCAGCGCGGGCAGTTCTATCAATAGATAACTGAAACCGGCCAGCGTCACTATACCGAGACCTTGTCCCGCCAGACCAAAACCCCGGTCGCGGCCGCCGCCGGCCTGGGCGTCGATCAGGCCACCGTCGCCCGCCGCCTGCGCACGCTGGAACAGGAATTAGCGACCAGCCTGTTTACCCGCCATCCCGAGGGTTATAGCCTGACGGCGGCCGGCGGCGCTTTTGCCGGGCATGATCTGGTGATGTTTCCCCGTGACGTGCTGCCGCAGTATTGGCAGGAGCTGTGCGGCGAGCCCTTGACCAACGGCAATATCGTGATGGAAACCGCGTCGCAACTGCTGCTGATTGAAGCCGTCAGGCAAGGAATGGGCATCAGCATGATGGCGCGGGAGATAGTGGAAAGATGTTGTCCCGAACTGATCAATGTAATGCCGTCGCGTAGCGACTCCGCCGATATCTGGCTGGTGGTCAACCCCGAGGTCTGGACATCGGGACGCGTGCGAGTGGTGATCGAGGCGATTAACGACGCTTTTGCCGGTGCGGATACAGAATCGGGCCGATAACGGTTTTGAGATATTTAGGACATCCGTTCGTTAATAACAGTCCGTGGCGGGATCGTGCGACGCAGGGCTGCCGAATGGCGTAACCATCCATCGAAATTTCGCGGATAAATGCAACAATTTGTCGCGCCGGGGATTCGGCGCTGGTGCAGGGCGCCGGCGGCGTCGCGCCGTTCGCGCTGCAAATTGCCAAAGCGCTATCTTTAGGTGATGATGCCACTGCGCAACAGGCGGCATCCGCTTGTTTTGACCGACGGATGCCGCCTGCGAGCAGCCTGCACACCGGGACGCAGGCTTATCCAGCGTTAAATAATTCCTTGCGCATCTCGATAAACCCCGCCAGCGCCTGGTCATGTAACAGATGGTGGGTATCTTTCACCCGCAACTGTCCCCTGGTCCATACGCGCCGGATGGCGGAGGTGCGGGAACTGCCGAAGACATGCCCTGAAAGGACTTTTTCGCTGGGCAGCGACGCAATGGCATGATGTGTGTCGTCAAGTTCGACAACATCGGCGCTTTGCCCGACGGCAATACCGTCCACCTGCCGGCCGCTGGCCTGGGCGCCGCCGCTGACGGCGCCCAGGTAAAGCGCGGTCGCCACTTCCGGGAAACCATCGCCGGCGCCGATATTACGCTGGCGCAAATGGAAGCGCTGGCTGTATTCCAGCATCAGCAACTCCTCCGCCGCGCTGACGACGGAATTGCTGTCGGAGCCAATGCCCCATCGCCCCTGATGCTTGTGCCATAACGGATAATCAAAAGTACCGTCGCCCAAATTACCTTCGGTGGTGGGACACAACCCCACCACGGCGCCCGTTGCAGCCGCCTGCTGGTATTCACGCTCATTCATATGCGTGGCATGGATCAGGCACCAGTGCGCGTCAACCTGCGCGTGATCCAGCAGCCATTCCACGGGACGTTGCCCCGACCATGCCACACAGTCCTCCACTTCCTTCAACTGCTCGGCAATATGGATATGGACCGGGGCGGTGGCATCCATCCGCCGTACGGCCTCAACCAGATCGGCGAGGTTTTGCGGATCCACCGCCCGCAGAGAATGCGGCGCGATACCCAGCCTGGCATGTTGCTTACGGCAAAGCGGTAACAGCGTCTCCCACAGGGCCAATATCTGCGGCGTCGAATGAATAAAGCGTTTTTGCAGCGCCACGGGCGGTTGACCGCCAAAGCCGCCATTTTGATAGCAGACCGGCAATAGGGTAAGGCCGATGCCGGTATTGCGGGCGGCGTTCAGCAGGCTGCGGCACATTAGGGCGGGGTCCGCATAGGGCGCGCCGTCGGGCTGATGGTGCACATAGTGGAACTCACACACCGAGGTGTAACCTGCCTCCAGCATCTCCGCATAAAGCCAGGTTGCTACCCTTTCCATTTGTTCAGGCGTGATACGCGCGGCAAACGCATACATCAGATTGCGCCAGCTCCAGAAGCTGTCCTGTTGCGCATGACGATATTCCGTCAGTCCCGCAAAGGCGCGCTGGAACGCATGGGAGTGCAGGTTGGGCATCCCCGGGATGATACAGGCGACAACCTCACCGTCGGCAGGCCTGGCTGCATCAGGCGTCACCCGCTGGATGACGCCGTTCTCATCCCATTCTATCAGTACATTTTGCCGCCAGCCGGTGGCTAATAATGCCTGTTGTGCGAAAAGTTGTTTAGAAATCATATTAGTTCCGGATAGTGGCGGCGCAATTTCGTTGGCCGCAAGAATGTGCACATTAAGATATCCGGCGCCGGCCCCGTTATGAGCGGGACAGTACGCTTTGCAGGAACGTCTTGGTCCGCTCTTCGCGCGGCGCGCCGAAAATAGTTGCGGGCGGCCCCGCCTCGATGATCACCCCGCCGTCCATGACCACCACCACATCGGCCACTTCCTGGGCAAATGCCATTTCGTGCGTAACCACAATCATGGTCATGCCGTCCTGGGCCAAAATTTTCATCACCCGCAGCACCTCGCCGACCAGTTCGGGATCCAGCGCGGACGTCGGCTCGTCGAACAACATCACCAGCGGTTCCATCGCCAGCGCGCGGGCAATGGCGACACGTTGCTTTTGCCCACCGGATAGACTGTTGGGCATTGCCTCCGCCTTGGCGGCCAAACCGACTTTGCCCAACAACTTAACCGCCTGCGCCCGGGCTTCGGTTTTTTTAAGGTTACGCAGCATCTGGGGGGCGACACAAATATTGTCCAGCACACTGAGGTGAGGAAACAAATTAAACGACTGGAATACCATACCGACGTTTTTGCGCAGTTCGTTAAGCTCCACGTCAGGCAACATTTTCCCCTGGTTAACCAAGGCGCTGCCGCAAATCTCAATATCCCCTTCCTCGGCTTGTTCCAGCCCGTTGCAGCAGCGCAGGAAAGTGCTTTTACCCGACCCGCTCGGCCCGATAATCACCACCACCTGGCCTGGGAAGACATCGAAGTCGATACCGTTAAGCACCCGGTTGGTGCCAAAACGCTTGCCGAGATTACGGATCCTGATGATGGGATTGCCGTTAGCGCGTAAGTCTTTCATTGCAGCGCCCCTTTCGATTTGAGCCGTTTTTCACCATAACGCAATGCCAAAACAGAGATTCCCGTCAGGCAGAAGTACACCGCGGCGATAACCAGATAGGTTTCCAGATCCCGGTAGGAATTACTGATAATCGTCGATCCCGCCTGCATCACGTCCTGGATGGTGATAAGCGACACCAGCGCTGAATTCTTGATCAACGCGATAAATTCATTACCCAGCGGCGGTATCATCCGGATAACGGCCTGCGGCAGGATAATTTTATACATCGCCTGGCCGCCGGACATGCCCAGCGAGCGCGCGGCTTCATTCTGCCCTTTTTCAATGGATTGAATAGAGCCGCGTACCACTTCCGCCACATAGGAACTCGAATACAATCCCAGGCCGATAACGCCACAGAAAAATGACGGCAGCACCAGGCCAAGGCGAGGAAGCCCGTAATACCAGATAAACAGCTGTACCAGGAGCGGCGTGCCCCGAATCAACGCCACGTAGGCGCTGCACAGGACGTAGATAACTCGCCGTTCGGGATTAAGACGGCCAATACCTAATAGCAATCCAAGCGTACAACTCAAGAGCAATGCGCAAAGCGTGATTTCAACGGTCACTATCGTGCCTTGAAGCAACAATCCGGCTCCAGCAAAGACAGGTGAAAAGTTCAGGTCTAGATTCATAGGTATTTCCGTGTATTGTGCCGCAGGTACAGGTATTTAAATCAACGCTTAAAAGCCGATGACATAATGCGCATGCCTTATCGAGCCGTTCTTATTCGGTCGTTCCTATTTCGTCGTAGTGGGGAACCATTTTTGTACCAGGGCCGCATAAGTACCGTTGGCCTTGAGCTGATCAAGCGCCCCATTGATATCCGCCGTCAGCTTTGGCTGGTTCTTCTGTACGGCAATACCATATTCTTCGGTGGTCAGCTGATCGGCCAATATCCGAACGCCGCCTTTGGTGCGCGCATATTGGAACGCCGCCGGTTTGCCGGTGACAGCGGCATCAACCCGTCCGATGTCCACCAGGCTGAACATCTGCTGGTTTTTCTCGACCTCCACCAGTTGGGCCGACGGAATATTGTCGCGCAGCCACTGTACCGATTTAGTCCCCACCTGAACGCTGATTTTCTTGCCTTTCAGATCATCCAGGGTGTTGATCGTGGTATTGCCCTCTTTAACCATCGCCACCAGGCCACCGCTCAGGTAAGAGTGCGTAAAGTCGATCACTTCCGCGCGCGCGGGGGTGATATAGATGGCTGAGACCGCAATATCGGCGCGTTGGGCGGTCACGCTGGGCACCAGGCCTTTAAAATCCACGTTGGTCCAAGCGATAGGCCGGTTAAGCACATGCCCGATCGCCTCGACCAGTTCGATATCAAACCCGGCAAACTTACCGTTCTCCATATACTCCATCGGTGGGAATGTGGCATCGGTTACCGCTTTAATAGGTTGAGCATCCTGCGCAAAAGAGGTTGCGGACAGGCATAATATGCCGGCGGCGAACAGACTGGTTAAAACGGGACGAATGATGGACATGGTTCTTTCCTTTTGAATCAATAGAAGAGTGAAAATCAACCTATTTGCAGGTGATTATTTATACGTTCCGCGGCCTCGGTGGTGAGGCTTATCAACTGCGGCTGCCGATCGGCGACCCGTTGCAAAGGCGCCATTAGCGATAACACGCCCAGTAAAAACCTGCCGGAGGCAAACAAGGGCACGCTAATCCCCCAAACACCGTCGTCCACCTCACCGTGGCTGCAGGCATAACCTTGGGTGCGAATGTCCTCCAGCTGTGCTTGCCTGTCGTTTTTCTCGGCCGCATCGGGAAATTCCGCCTGGAGAATATGTTTCCTGTCCAGCTCAGGCAGATGGGCCAACAGACACTTAGCGGTGGCGCCATCCCTTAACGGCAGGCTGCGCCCCTTCTCAAAAGAGCAGCGCAGCGACTGGGGCGCCTCGATCATGTCGACGCAGACCGCCTGGGCATTCACGGCAACCGTGATAGCCACCGTTTCACGTGAAAGATCGGAGAGCCATTGCATTTCCGGGCGGGCGTATTGCGTCAGCATAGACACAGCGTTAAATCCCAGGGAGAGCTGCAGGCTGACCGGGCCGGGCGCATATAAATTGCCTGATTCAAATACAAAGCCCCAACGCTTTAACATCACCAACTGGCGGTAAAGCGTACTCTTGGCCAGGCCGGTGGCCTTCATTAACTCCGCCGCGTTAACCGGACGGCCAAATTGCGCCAGCACTTTTAAAATCATTAAGACACGCTCATGGGAGGAGATGTTTTCCACACCATCGACCTGACTTTGCGCTGGGATATCGGGCATAGGTGACTTCGTATTAAGCAAAAGAGATAACCTGGGATAAGCAGGATCCATGCCATAATATGAGAATAGAGTCTCACCACGTGGGAATACGGCTTTCCCTACATTATTAATAGATGATTTTTATCGTTTTTAAAGGTACGCTGAGTCAAGCAAAAAAGCGCTCGAACCAGGGCAGGCATAGACAGCGAAGCGATGAAATGGGGTAATGCGGCGTATGCAGAGGCTGGAGCGCACAAAACATAAAATATTTTGCACCATAATGGTGCTTTCGCACCAAAATAGGGAATAATGCGAGCGAAAGCAGGCAAGGATAAAACCGACCAGTACTGTACAGGATACGGCCCGGCGAAACATAACAGCCCGCAGCTTACCGCATGACTTTTTTTAATCCCTCAATTAAGCTCAGGTGAATATTTCAGGCGTTTTTTTTCCATCATTGTGAAAAGATAACTCTATGACCAAATCTTCTATCCCGGTGACCGCCCGACAAGCCCGCGCAATCTGGCTGCGGGCGCAGCGGCTTGATGTTGCCGCGCCTTTCGGTGAAGGACCGGACGCCGTGCGCCTGGCCACCGGGCATCTCGGGTATGTGCAGATTGATACGATCAACGTTATCGAACGCAGCCATCATCATATCCTTTATTCACGCATTCCCGCCTACCGGCGCGCCGACCTGGAGCTGGCTCAGTCGGGCGCCAAATCGGTGTTTGAATACTGGACCCATGCCCTGGCCTATGTGCCGACGGCGGATTACCGCATGTTCCTGCCGGCCATGAACCAGTTTCGCGCCAAGCCCCACGCATCGTATGCCGACCTGGATGCGCAGCATTACGCCGCGCTGCTCAAACGCATCCGCGACGACGGCGCGCTGTCGATCCGGGATATCAACGACGATGTGCTGGTGGAGAAAACCCACCCCTGGGGCAGTCGCAAACCGTCAAGGCGCGCGCTGCGCTATGGCTTTTTCAGCGGCGACCTGACGGTCAGCAAACGTACCGGCATGTTAAAAAGCTACGATTTATCCGCTCGTCATTTCGGCTGGCCCCGCCGTCCCCGCCCGGCCACCGAACAGCAGTACGCCCACTATCTTGTTGAGCGGGCCCTGCGCTCCCAGGGTATGGTCAGCCTGGATTCAATTTGCTTTGGCAATGTGGGAGCGAAGGGGGCGGTCCGTACGCTTATCGACGCGGCGGAGAAAAAAAAACAGCTGGTGCCGGTTCATATCGACAACCATGCCAAAATCCAGCATTGGACCGTCCCCGCAGCGCTGGAACAAGTCATTGAGCTGCCACCAGCGCCACGCACCGCGATCCTGTCGCCCTTTGATCCCCTGGTGATTCAACGCAAACGGCTGCAGCTGTTCTTTGGGTATGAACACCGCTTTGAAGCCTACGTACCCGCCGACAAAAGGGTATTGGGTTATTTCGCGCTGCCGGTGCTGGTGGGCGACGACATCGTGGCCGCGCTTGATCTGAAGATGGACCGCCCGGCGGGCAGGCTGCTGGTGCAAAAATGGACCTGGTTCACGGTCCCGCGACCGGAGCTACAGGTTGCCGTTGACGAGGCGTTGGGCAGGTTTGAACGATTTCAGAAGGGGTAATCTGCTGGTATAGTTATTTATAAGCTAATACTTTTTAGTGCGTCTTATAAATAAACCGTGAACAGCTTTACGAAAATAGATCATAAAATCGGGTCTCCGCCCCCGCCCCGCCAGCTCACCTTATCGTGACTTGACTAAGAATTCCTTATCCCTAAAATGTGCTTATTAAGACTTTAACCCCCAGGACATTACCGCCATGACCGATAATAGTTCTCCTTTTGAATGTTATACCCCGAAAATCCGTTACTGCAGTGATGAAACAGGTTTATCAATGCACCCGTTATTTCAAGAAATTCTTGAGAATATTTTTATTAAGATGCGCTTTAATATGACTTGGGAAATATTCAGACAAAAAAATTGTGGTTAACCCTAAAATCAATCCGGCAATTTGCCATTCAGAATCAACCCCGCCTATAAATGCATAAGCAACCCCATTCCCAAGCATGGCTAAAAGTATATTGATTTCAGCCTGTTGAAATATACGATGCCGGCCGATCTTATCAAATAAGCAATTTGCATGACCGTAATTTTAAAAAATTAAACCCATAATCAGCAAAACAATATCGCATTCATATGATATATATTATTTGCATATTTTATTCATTTGCTTTTATTTATCTGAGAAAAACCGCCCCAACATTAACAGTCAGTCTATCAGGAAATTTTATATGATTTTGATATTGCAATCTGTCCACGTATGATTTAAGTTAAAGTCACTGGCCAGGCAGATTGGTTATTTTATGAAAGCGTGGCTCGCGAATAAATACTAATTTAGTACGGGAGACATAACTTTCATTGAATATTGATCATCAATTTTAATCTAATTATTTTGAATTTGGCTAATTATAGAATAAACAATGGGGTTTATTCATTTACTGCGAAATTCAAATTATAAACCGAGCTAAACACACCCGCGTGCTGGACAGTTTACAGTACGCATTTTCAACCCAAAAGAGGAGTAACCATGAACATAAAATCCCATAAAATTATCATTGTGGCAAAAAAAACACATCCTGTCCTGATGCCTTTGCACCTATGATAGCCCAAACCAATAAGGCATCTCCTTGAGGTGCCTTTCTTCATGGAGTAATGGTCATGAGCGAATTAAATTATTGTCCGCATTTAAATTGCACGTTATCTTTATCAAACAATCATCTGCTGGCGATCACTGACGAAGACGAATTCAGCATCAACGTATTACCTGTAACCCCCAATGAAGCATATAATTTCCTGTTATTATTAGACGGTAAAACATCAATACCAGATATCATTAAGAAAAATAAAACGCAAATATCCTGTGAAGACGCAGCCTTGCTTATAGATTGTTTGTCGGAATCGGGGTTATTGACTAGAAATTTACCGACGGAGTTCCTCTCAGGAAAAGAAGCGATACTTGAAATAGAAGATGTGCAAAACCGCCTGATGGATAAATCATTATATAACAATATATTCTGGAAAAAATGTAATACCCCTAGTGAAATACCTGAAAATGTGTTTGTCGGCGTGGCGATAGAAAATTATCACCTACTTGCGCGCGGCAGTTCATTTGATGCCCATGCCCTTTATTTTCACGGTTGCCGCAAGACCAGACAGGCGATGAATACTGTTTTTTGCAACGAAAATGGACATGCGGAGATCATTCTTTCCGCTTTAACATTACTCGGTATGGACGAACAGGATATTATCAACTCAGTCCCCCTGCCGGAAACGCTGGGATTAGCCAATTCCCTTGCCTATTGGTCGGCCAACGACCCGCTGTTCTTTTTTAGCACGATGGAGGTGATCGAAGGCAAGGACGCCGAAGTGGATAGCTATGTCATTGCGATGGAGCAGTCGGGGAGAATGGACGGGCAGTTTGTTGAGAAAATCAAGTCTCATTCCATTATCAATATGGAGCATAACCATACCAGTTTTGGCCGGCAGCTGTTCGCCAATATCCCGGTGATTTCGCGAGACGCATTAATTAAAATGAAAAGACAAACACACCTTTTTGTCGAACTTTATGATGCCTATTACCGTGCAATATGGAATTATTATTCTCACTCCCATACTCTTTTGCGACTAATCTGATCTCACCAACGGGGTAATACTATCATGAATAATTTTTTCTGTTTTCCACGATTAAGAAAAGGGGTTGCTATTACGACTAATGATACCGGTATTGCCTTGCATTATCATGAACAGGGCTGCGATATTACCGTGGAGCCGGAAACAAAAAACAAACTATTCCTATTCCTGAAAACGTTAGCGAAAGGTAAATACAGTACCAAGAACTTAATACAGAAATTTTCAGAAAACGAAGGTTTCTGTTGTGTAGAAATCATTCAACGCCTGGATAAGCTGGGCCTGATAGATGACGGCATGCAAATCAAGCAAACCGGCGCGCTTAGCGGTGAGGATTTTTATTTTAGTCGTTTGCTCCCCGTAGTGCGAAAATGGCAATATAATGCCGGAGACTCACCATTTTATAGTCGAATGGTCTCAGGGAAAATAACAAATAATGAAATTATTGGTTTTGCTATGGAATACTATCATCTCGTGAAAATGTCACCGGCGCTTATTGCCCCCGCGTTAAGCCATAACCTGAATGAAAATATACGTGCCCTGCTGCTGGGCCTGTTTATCGAGGAGTATGACCATGATAAAATGTTGCTGGCATGCCTGAGCGAGGTTGGCATCGATGAATCGGTATTGTTGGCACGGCAGCCATTACCCGCTACATTTATGGCTAATGCCAGCCTGGGCGTTTATGCCCGCCAGCATTTCTTGAGCTTCTTCAGCGCCCTCTTGCTGTTTGAAACACCAAGTCAGATGTTTAACAATACCTTTATTGATGCATGCATCAATAAAGGTCTGCCGGAAGAATTTTATAACCCAATAATAACACATTCGGATATTAACGAAGAGAGCGACCATGATTTGATAACCCTGAATCTGTTGAGAGAAATTCCCGTTATTGCTGTTGAGGAGCAGAATGTTATTCTGGTGCATATTTGCAATCTTATTGAAATGCTCTTTGAGGAAGACCGGCAGATAGTAGAATTTTATAGCCAAAAAAACGACCTGAGACGAGTGTACAATTACTGATGTTAAATTTTTTGAATAAACCCAATTTTGCCGATCAAAAAGCAGCGTCTGTCAGGAAGGCCGGGTATCGTTTGCTTAATTTTTTGTGCGTGCATTTTCTTGAACGCCTGTTATTTCTTGGCGTAGCTATCGTATTACCGTTAAAACTCGCTGGCGCCGGTGAGATGAGTATGGCGCAAACAGGTTTATATTACTCGTATATCTTGTTCATGTATCGCTGCACCCCTTTACTGTTCAGCTATCTTAGCCTTTTTATCCGGCGGGAGTTTATTTTTACCGCCGGAGTAATAGTTGAGGCTACCTCCTTGCTGCTTATGGCATACAGCCAGGATCCCCAAGCAGTTTATGGTTTTGCGTTACTTGCGGGGATCGGCGGCGGCGCTACCACCACCATGCTGATCAGCCTGCTCGAATCAGCCGATCGGGACGCCAAAAGCCTGGTGGGTAACAACATCAATCATGATATTTTTAACACACATTTAATGCTTATTAACGCGTCGGCATTTATCTGCCCATTTTTTGCTTTCTTTTCAATCGGGATTTATCAAGGGGTAGTCACGTTTATCATTCTGGTACTGCTGGCTCTGGTAGTTAATTTTTTCCGTCTGGGCAAGGTCAGCAGTCCCGAATATAACATTGCAATGTTTGAAAAACGACCAGAATTTGATAAGAAATTTTTCCTGATTTGGACGGCGGCGCTTTCAGTATGGGCGGCCTGTTCCATTGTTTATACGATCCTGCCCTCGCTGGATTCTCATTTCCTTGGACAGGAGGGGGTGAATATCTGGTTATCTTTTGATGCGATTGTCGTCGTATTACTCTTTTTCTTGCTCAGACACACTGATATCTTCCGGCAAAATAGTATCTGTAATGCCAGCATCGGGCTGATTGCAATTTTAGCGGCATTGCTTTTTATCGTGCTGAGCATGCACAATTTTTATATTTTACTGTTTTCACTAGCCGTGCTGGCGTTCGGCGGTTATATCGCATTCGGCCAGTTATACGGCCTGGCCATGCAGACCCGGTTCATCCAGCGAAAAACATTTTACCTCGGGTTATTATCTTTATCTGGCGCGCTTGGTGAAGGCGGCACGCAGGCGATATTTTGGCTGACCGAAAATGCCGGTCTCAGCTTAGTGATCACTTTCGGTATTGTGTTGATCGGACTGTTTGCGCTGCATCATCTGGACCATAACTGATGATACCATCGGCCCAAGGCCAGCGGCGGCTGGCCCGTGCTTAAGCACGGCGACTGTTTTTAGCTATCATGGCGCCCCATAGGGAACGGATCCGGCCGCTATCGGGTCAGCCAAACAGCTTGCAGTTGGCGGTGAGCTTTCGTACCGTTTTTTTATTGCCGATAATCGCGATACCCAGCAGCCGGAGCTCTTCGGGCCTTTGTAGCAGTAACGCGGCGCGGAAATCATGATAGTCCGTGGTTTCCTGCCCTTCGATGGGAAATATCACCCGGTCCAGGCCCTGTTGTCGACACATCGTGGATAGATTTTTCAGCGTTTCCTCATGAGCACTCAGCACCGGGATGCCGATCGGGATAAGCCCCGGATATTCGCCGTTATCCGCATCGATCAACGGCGCGCCCACCAGTTCAGGATGACGCTGGCCCACGGTGAGGGCGATGACCGCGGAGGCATTGGCCGCTTTGCCTGACGGCAAATCTTGGTTGAGAACGATAACGCATCGTTCAGGCTGGACGGAAATTGTTTCAATAATTGTACTCATGCTCATTCTCCTGCGTTGTGGAAAACAAAGCATAGAACATTGGCATTTTAGCGGTCTGGAACGTTTGTGCAGATCTGCCGGTAGGCGGCGGGCGTCATCTGATAAGCGCGCCTGAACCAGCGGCCCAGGTGGCTTTGATCGGCAAACCCCGTCAGGGCGGCCACATCCGCCGGGCTGACGCCCAACGACAGCAGCCTGCGCGATCTGGCCAGGCGCAGTTGTACCAAATAGGCATGGGGCGGCAGGCCAAAGGTTGCCGCAAACTCGCGGCTTAAGCGAAAACGATCCATCCCCGCCACGGCGGCCAGTTCTGTCAGGCCAATATCTTCGCTCATCATATCGTGAAGATAGTCCCGCACACGATGGACCGCCGGGGTTTTATGCCCTTCCGGGCCGGGCTTTTTACGCCAGGGGAACCGCCGGGTAAGGGACAATATCAATTGCTGTATCCGATAGTCCCTGACGATTTTCAGCTCCTGGAAATGCAGCGCGTCAAATGCCGCCAGGGTAACCGTGGCCAGTTGGCGATCGTCGATAAGCGTCGCCGGAAAAGACATTTCAAACCGATCCGGCGCCTGGTCAAAAATAGCCGGCAACGCCTGATGAAACAGCCCAGGCGGGATGTAAAGCATACGATAGGTGAATCCAGCCCGATCGATGGCATCGCCGTCATGGACATCTCCCGGTTCCAGCGCAAACACCTTGCCGGGCGTGCTGCGGTATTTTATCTTCCCTGAGTGGAATTGTTGGATCCCCGCCTCCGTTACCCCTATCAGATAACTGTCATGCCAATGGGCATCGTAGGCATGGCCCTCGAAATGTGCCCTGATGGTTTCGACCTGCGTATCATTATCCCTGGAGATATCGACCCAATAATGGTTGATCATGGCTCAGTTGCCTGTTCAGGTAGCGGTTAAAGTCATTCTATATTATCAGGCCCGACGCCGGACGCGAGGAAAAGAGCGCGCGGCCCGAGGATGTGTCGGAAGCTATAAATAATCATTTGTTTAACATTAATAAACTTATTATTTATATATCAATATAAAATTCCTATAAATAATCCACCTGGCAACGCACTGCCTTGCCGGAACGATATATACTTTAAACTACCTTTTCAGCTGTTGGTGGTATATTCCACTGGAATAAATGCATTATTATTGTAAATATGGTTGCTTATTGCCTAATTCCGAACACAACACGGCGTCATAAATTTAAGCTATATATTAGAAAAAAATATTCTTTGACAACATTTATTTCTGTCGGGTTAAAGTGATATTTATCTACATTGCCAGATCCGCATAATTCTTTACAAGCATAAAATCGAAAATTTTAACTATCGAATATAGGGTATTTTTTTAAAATAACATTTTTTCCATAAACAATAGATTTTTTGGATTGACAAATTGGTTCCTGACTACCAATATTAAGGCGCTAAGTTTGTATTAATTGAAGACGTGAATGAGTTAATTGACTTATTATAAAGATGTTATGGAGCTATGCTAAAAATGCCTACACTACACAAACCAGCAATTTATCTGCCGGAATATATTATTACCCTGGAGGATACGATTGAATTAGCTAAACGGGAATTCAAGGATAATCCCAACCTGGATAAAGCAATCGACCTTATTACCAATACAGGTGTTAAAAAAAGACATATTATTCAACCAATTGAACTTGCATCTCTTCACCCTGGCTTTGGCTATAGAAATGCAATTTTTGAGTATCAATCAAAACGACTTGTTCCGGGAGTGATTGAGGAAGCGCTAGGCCATGCCGATATTACCGCCAAGAATATTTCAGCGATAATTTACGTTTCCTGCTCCGGCTTTTTGATGCCGTCCTTAACCGCATGGCTTATCAATAAAATGGGATTTCCCCTCGATACCGTGCAAATTCCTATATCGCAAATGGGTTGTGCCGCGGGCGGCGCGGCGATAAACCGGGCGCTGGATTTTATCGTCGCGCATCCCGACAGCAACGTACTGATTGTCAGCTGTGAATTTTGCTCGCTAAGCTATCAGCCTACCGACGGTGATATCGGCAGTCTCCTTTCGGACGGCCTGTTTGGCGATGCGATAACCGCAGCGGTAGTCACCGCCCATTCCGGCAACGGGCTGGAGTTACAGCGCAACAGCAGTTATTTAATTCCGGAAACCGATGAATGGATCCGCTATGCCGTAAAAGACACCGGTTTTCACTTCCGGCTGGATAAACGCGTGCCCGGCACGATGAAACCCCTGGCGCCGGTGATGACGGAATTTGCCCACGCGCATGGCTGGGAAATCGATAAGCTTGATTACTACATTATCCACGCGGGCGGGCCGAGAATATTGGACGATTTATGTAAATACCTCGGCGTGCAGCGGGAGCAATTTTCATTTAGCCGCGACACGCTGGTCAATTGCGGCAATATCGCCAGCTCGGTGGTATTCGAAGCTTATCGGCGGATGCATGAATCCAGCCTGTTTAAAACAGGCGGCAAAGCTATCATTGCCGGTTTTGGTCCGGGTATTGTCGCGGAAATGTGTTTATCCCAATGGAGATAATAGCGGCGCAGTTATGTCCAGGTATTGAAACCGCCGCTATACGGCGGTGGCGTTAACACGTTTCAAGGCTTATGGCTTTACCGGCGGCCGCGGGGCCGTCTATTCTAGCAGCGATTGGCGTTATCCATGCCAATATGGGGGATGCCGTCTTCGTCATACACTTCGGTCACCGCGCTGAAACCTAAACGACCATAGAACGCCTGCAGATGAGCCTGGGCGGACAGGTGGATGGTCCGGCCCGGCCAATGCGCCGCGCATGCCGCCAGCGCCCGCTCCATTAACTGACGGCCCAGGTTGGCGCCGCGAGCGTTGGTCGACACAATTACGCGGCCGATGGCCAATTGATCCCCACCCGCCAGGATCCGGGCATAAGCGATTAATTCACCGTCCAGATAGCCTGCCACATGGCGGTTGTCGCCAACCAGATCACGGCCGTCAACATCCTGATAAAGGCAGTTTTGCTCGATGATAAACACCGCATTGCGCAGGGCCAGGATGTCATACAGGCGTTGAGTCGTCAGCTCGCGGTGGTGCCAGTCATACCAGTTCGGGTTCATCGGGATTCCTGCCAATGGACAGGCTTGAATTGCCGCCGGCGCGGTAAGTTTTAGGCCTGGTAATGTTAACGGATTGCCCGCAGGGCCGGATAGAAATCATTGGCAATGCCGGTTCACGGATGTCGCCGGCCATATTACGTTAATTCCCCCTGGGACAATAGCCCCGCCCGATTGCGTTGCGAACGGCGGTATACCCCTCCCCCACCAGCGTATTTTATCAGCATCTTAATCTTTCCCGCCAGGCTGGGCGGAAGATTTAAGCCTTGGGCATCGCCGTCGGCATGTCGTATTTTCAGCAAAACATGACGTATTCATCATGGTCTGCGATTGGCGCTGTGCAAAGATAAGGCTATCGAAACGAGTGCGGGGAAATGCCCATGCGGATAATTGAAACGGTGTGGATCACCCTGTCGGACGGCTGTCGGCTGGCGGCGCGGATGTGGTTGCCGGATGCCCCCGGGCCGGTGCCGGCGATACTGGAATATCTGCCCTACCGGCGGCGCGATCGCCATCGCGGGGACGATGCCATCTTGCATCCAGCCCTGGCCGAAGCCGGTTACGCCGCGGTCAGGGTCGACATGCGCGGCGCGGGGGATTCCGACGGCCTGATGAACGACGAATATACGCCGCAGGAATGGTCCGACGCCTGCGAAGTGATTGCCTGGATCGCCGCGCAGCCCTGGTGCGCGGGCGCGGTGGGGATGATAGGCATCTCCTGGAGCGGCTTTAACGCGTTGCAAATCGCCGCCCTGCGGCCGCCGGCGCTCAAAGCCATCGTTACCGCCTGCTCCACCGACGACCGCTATGCCGATGATATGCATTATATGGGCGGCGTGCTGCTTAACGATAACCTGCAGTATGGCGCCACGCTGTTTACCTGGACGCCGACCCCGCCCGACCCCGATATCGTCGGCGACGGCTGGCGGGATATCTGGCTGGAGCGGCTGCAGGCCATGGACCAGCCGCCCCCGGCGCGCTGGATGCGCCATGCGGTACGCGACGACTATTGGCGCAGCGGCTCGGTCTGCGAGGATTACGCCGCCGTCCAGGTGCCGGTGCTGGCGGTCGGCGGCTGGGCGGACGGCTACACCAACACCGTGCTGCGCCTGCTGGAAAACCTGCCGGGACCACGCAAGGGCCTGATTGGCCCCTGGGGCCACGCGTTCCCGCATATCGCCACGCCGGGACCGCAAATCGATTTTATCGGCTACGTCACGCGCTGGTTCGATCACTGGCTTAAGGGTGAGCGGACCGGCATTATGGATGAGCCAATGCTGACCTGCTGGATGCAGGAAGCGGAGCCCGCGCGCGCCCGTTATCCGGCGCGGCGCGGCCGCTGGGTTGCCGAACGCCGGTGGCCGGCTGAGTCGCCCGGCGCGCGGATCCTTCACCTGGCTGCCGGGGGTTTGCAGCCGGCCGCGTCGCCGCCGTTCGCCATCACCGTCTGTTCGCCGGCCACCACCGGCATCGCGTCGGGAGAGTGGTGTCCTTACGGCTGGGGTCCGGATATGCCCGGTGACCAGCGCGAGGACGACGCCGGTTCCGCCTGTTTCGACGGGCCGGTAGCCGATACATCGCTACAGATCCTGGGCCGCCCGATCATCAATATTGAGCTGGCCGCCGATCGGCCACAGGCCATGATCGCGGTACGCCTGAACGCGGTTGGCCCGGACGGCGCCTCTATCCGAATCACCTACGGCCTGCTTAACCTGACCCAGCGTAACGGCCACGATCGCTGCGAGCCGCTGGTGCCTGGCGGGCATTATACCGTCCGGCTGCCGCTTAAGGCCGTCGCGTTTGAGCTGCCCGCCGGCTTTCGCCTGCGCGTGGCCGTTTCCACCGCCTACTGGCCTTTGGCCGCCCCCCTGCCGACGCGCGCCGTCGTCACGCTGTACGCCGGCAGCGTTGAACTGCCGCTGCGCAACGACATAATCGACCCGTGCGCCGCGCCGGATCTCGGCGCTCCCCGGTCGCCAGCGCCCGTCCCTGCCCGGGTGCTGGTGCCGCCGCAGCGGGGACGCCTGCGCC
Organism: Acerihabitans arboris; assembly: GCF_010131535.1. Taxonomy (GTDB): domain Bacteria; phylum Pseudomonadota; class Gammaproteobacteria; order Enterobacterales; family Enterobacteriaceae; genus Acerihabitans; species Acerihabitans arboris. The sequence goes on along the minus strand of NZ_WUBS01000014.1, from coordinate 43,632 downwards.
TGGTCCGGGATATGGATGACGGCGATACCACCCTGGAGGTGGCGCGCAACCTCGGGGCGCTGATGCTGGAGGAAACCGGCCTGCGCCTGGACGCACTGGGACGGGAAACGTATAGGGTGAACGCTCTCGACCCGCTATCGGCCAGTTCCGAGGCGGTGCGCAGCGCCGGTTTTCAGCGCGGCGACTGGCAGGCCAGGCTGGAGGTGACCACCCGGCTAAGCGCGGACCACGACGGCTGGCGGCTTGAGTCCAGCCTTGATGCCTTTGATCATGACCGCGCCATCTTCTCGCGCCGCTGGGAAGATTATTTCCCGTTTTTCCCCGGCGCCCGGCCTGGCGGAGAGGTATCATGAAGATTGGCATCGCCCAGATAACCGGCGCGCCCGCCGGGCGGGGCGGGATCGCGGACTGGGTGCGCGCGGCGATGGACGCCCTGCCGGACGCCGATATGATCATGCTGCCGGAATTGGCCTTGTGCGGATATGACGATCCCGACCGTATCCAGCGTATGGCGTTGGCCCAAGGCGACGCGACCCTGCAGGCACTCGCGGAACTGGCGCGGGAAAAGCAGCAGGCGTTGGTATTCGGCTATGCCGAGCGGGGCGCCGAGGGGCTGTATAATGCGCTGCGCCTTATCGATCGCCATGGCCGGGTGTTGGCTAATTATCGCAAGACCCATCTATGGTCCGGTTACGAGACGGCATTGTTCCGCCCCGGCAACAGGCTGGTCAACGTGGTGCTGGAAGGGTTAAATTTCGGTTTGCTTATCTGCTACGACCTGGATTTTCCCGAAGCGGCGCGCGCGCTGGCGGCAAACGGTATGGATTGCCTGCTGTGCATCAGCGCCACCAGCGCCGGTTATGACGTAGTACCCCGCCATACGGTGCCCGCCCGGGCCTATGAAAACGGCTGTTATGTCGTTTTTGCCAATCGCGGCGATACCGGCGGCGCGTTCCCCTGCGTTGGTCAAAGCCGCTTGGCCGGACCGGACGGCGCCATTGTAGCGACGGCGCCCTCGGGCGGGGCGGCATTTATAACGGCGGACATCAGCCTGGAAACGCTCAGCGCCTGGCGGCTAAATCATCCTTACATCGCGGACCGCCGGGCCGATTTGTATTAACCCCGGCCACGCAAACGCCTCCATCGCCATCGGGGGCGGGGTTTCTCGGCTGACGTAATATCCGGCGCGGAAAACAGGCAGCGCGTTCAGCGGTTTTTGGCGCGCCGGGCGCGCCGCATATCCGACGGCAGCACGCCGAACGCGCGCCGGAATCCACCGGCGAAATGCGATGTGGAGCTGAAGCCGGCCGATACCGCAATATCAATAATCGATAAATCCGAATAAATCAGCATCTCCCGCGCCCGCTCCAGGCGCAGCTCCAGATAATAACGCTGGGGCGTCTTGGCAAAATAGTGGGCGAACAGCCGCTCAAGCTGACGACTGCCGATGCCGACCCGCGCCGAGATTTCCGGCAACGGCAGGAGATCTTCAATATGCGTCTGCATAATGGCGATAGCCGACCCCAGCGTCGCCGGGATCGGCGCCTGCGAGGGTCGGCCGCCGAGCTGATCGTCGGCGGCGCTGCGGATCCGTTCGTGATGGAACTGATTGGCGACGGCGGTGGCGCGATCGTCGCCATAGCGCTCGGCAATCAGGGTCAGCATCATATCCATCGCCGCCGTCCCGCCGGAGCAGGTCAGCCGGTTGCGGTCGATCTCGAAGATCTTGCGGGTACACTCAATGTCCGGATAACTTTCCTCGAACGCGGTGCGGCTTTCCCAATGGATAGTACAGCGATATCCCTTGAGCAAGCCGCATTTGGCCAACAGGAACGTGCCGGTGGAAAGAGAGCCGACAAACATACCGGCCCGGGCCGCCTGCCGCACGGCCTTGAGATAACCACGCTCGAACTTGGGCGCTACCACGCGTTCGCCGCCGCAGATAAACAGATAATGGGAAACCGGCAGCACGTCGTTAACCGGCACGGTGGGGAAGGGAATGCCATTGGCCGCCTCGACCGGCTCCCCGGCCAGGCTGGCCAGGTGCCAGGCGAAGGCTTTTTGCTCGTATAGCCGGTTATAGGATCGCAGCGGCTCAATGGCCGACGCCAGGCTCATCATGGAAAAATCATGGCCCAGCAGGAAGGTAAACACGATGGGTTCATTTGGCTGCATATTACAGGGTCCGGTTGCGCAACGTTAAGCCCGTCATGTTCACCATACTAACGTAATCAGGTGTTTTTGCCGTTAATTCTTGCGGCAAATTGCTGTTCCCACCGCCGTTCAAACACCACCTGCTGGTTTTCCCGCGCTTCATAGCGGGAGGTCAGGATCAGCGCGGAGTCTTTCCAGGCCAGGGTTGTTTCGCTGCGCAGCTCGATATGCCAGCCGGGCCGGGTATAACGCTGCATCCGTACTGCCTCCCAGCGGGCGCTTTCAGGCGTGGCGCCGATATCGTAGGACTCATGGCCCTCGCCGTCAAAACTCAGCTCGCCGATGCGGGTCTGCTGCCGTTTGGCATCCATGGTCAGCCGGTGCGTACCGCTGGCCGCGTCCCATTGTACCTGGCGTGACGTGACTTCCCGCGCCAATATATCATGGTCCAGCGCGGGCGCAGAACGGGCGGCCCCAAACGGCCCGGCGCGATCCAGCACGTCCGGCGCACGGGACGGCAGGCGGAACACCGCGCCGTGCGGGAACAGCGTTACCGGCCCCTGGCCGGGCTCGGCCCAGGCCATAGGCCAGTAGGTGGTCGACAGCGCCAGGCGCACCCGGCAGCCAGGGGAAAAACGGTAGGCAACGCCTTTTAACGGCAATACCACCCGAAAGGCCTGCCCGGCCGGCACATCGGGACGCACCAGCCGATGGATGCCAAAGGTAATGCGGGCGGAGCGGCCGTCGGCGGCTACCTCGTTTAACCGTAGGATCACCATGGCCGAGGGAGTATCAAAAGCAATATCCACTTCCAGCCCGGCCTTGCCGCATAGGATCAACGGCTCATTAAGGACCGGGGTATCAAAGCAGACCGACAGGCCGTCGTCCTGGCGCTGATCGTCCTGGAATTCCGGCGCGTTGCCGCCGCCGTCCAATGGGCACCACTCGCCGGCCATCAGGCCGCAGTGCATCGGCGTATCTATCACCAGCGAGGATGTGGGCGTATGCGTCGGCGCGTTCATTGAGGCGGACGCGGGCACAGGCGGAGGCGGAAGGTCCGACAACCGGCCGTCGGCCAGGTAGAAATCCCGGCTTGGCGAAGCCACCGGCCAGCCCGGCGCGGTGATCCACTGGCCATCGAGAGTCAGCGACGAGGGTTCCGAACGTAAATGCTCCCCCTGCCAGAGATCCAGCATCGGCTCGTCCATAATACCGGTCTCCTCACCCAGCAGCCATTGCCGCCAAAAGCGTTGGCAAACGCCGAGGAAATCGATAGCCGGTCCCGGCGTGCCCCAGTTAGGATAGATATGGGTCCAGGGACCGATCAGCCCTTTGCGCGGCACGTTCAGGTTTGCCATCAGGCGCAGGATGGCGTCGGAATAACCATCGGTCCAGCCGCCCACCGCATAGACCGCGCACTGGATATCGTCGTAGTTTTCGCATACCGATCCGTGCCGCCAGAAATCGTCGCGCTCCATATGCGCCAGCCATCGGCCGAGCGGCGGCTCCATGCCCTCAAGGCGTTGCAGCCATAAATCGCGCCAGCCCTCGCCCACATGGGCCGGGTCCAGCGGCCGGCCCAGCTGGGTAAACAAGCCGCTGCCCCATTGCAGCCCGTCGGTCAGCAGCGCCCCGCCCATGAAATGCACGTCGTCGGCATAACGATCGTCGGTGGAACAACAGGTAATAATGGCCTTCAGCGCCGGCGGCCGGCGGGCGGCGATCTGCAGCGCGGCAAAACCGCCCCAGGAGATGCCGATCATGCCGACGTTGCCGTTGCACCACGGCTGGGCGGCGATCCAGGCTATTACCTCCACCGCGTCATCCTGCTCCCGGGCCAGGTACTCGTCTTGCAGCAGCCCGGTGGAGTTGCCGCTGCCGCGCAGGTCGATACGCATGGCGGCCATGCCATGGGCGGCGAAGAAGCCGTGGATCATCGAGTCGCCCACCGCCGTATTATCGGATTGGCGATAAGGAATCCATTCGAGCACCAGCGGAACCCGGGTGTCGCCATCCGGCAACCACAGTCGGGCGGCAAGCCGCACGCCATCCGACAGGGGAATGACTATCTGGCGATACGCGGGTACCGCAAGTAATGGTTCAATAGTGTCTGACATGCTGGTGCCTCCCGGCGATAACGGATAAAAGTAGGGAAATCACGCGTTGCGCCGGGCGCTAAAGCAATCCCAGCCGGCGATGGCGGCTACGCCGGCCAGGCATGCCAGGCCGCCGATGATCATGGTCAGCGGCAGCCCGAGCAGTTCGGCCGCGCCGCCGCAGATCATGGCGCCGATGGGCACGGTGCCAATCAGCATCATGGAATAAAAGGACATCAGCCGTCCGCGCAGGGCGTCGGGCACCCGGTGCTGGAGCAGCGAGTTCGAGCTCAGGTTCTGGGTTAAAATGGCATAACCTATCGGCGCGGCTATCAGGGCGCTCAGCCAGAACAGGTGCGACAGGCCCAGGCAAACCTGGGAGACGCCCAGCATCAGCGCCGCCCACATCGGCCAGGGGCGCATCTTGCCGATATCGCTGCTCCACGCCAGGCGCAGGGCGGCCGTCAGCGCGCCGACGCCGGTAATGCTCATCAGGATGCCCGACCCGGCGGGGCCGCCTTTTAACACCGTATCCGCCAGCATGGGCAAAAAGGAAAAATACGGCACGCTGGTCAGGCTGCATAAACCGACCAACAGCAGGATACGCAGGGCGTCGGGATCCTGGCGCAGGAACCTCAGACCTTCCCCCATCTCCGTCAGCAGGCTACCGCTACGGGTCACCGGCGGGCGCTGCGGGATGCGCATGGTGGATAAAAACAGGATCAGCGGCACATAGGAGGCGGCGATAAAGGCAAAACACCATCCTTCCCCGACGGTATCCACCAGCACGCCGCCCAGTGCCGGTCCGATAAGACGGGCGCCGTTAAAAATAACCGAGTTCAGCGCCAGCGCGTTGCCCAGGTCGTTATATTCCACCAGGTCGACCACCAGCGACTGCCGTCCCGGCAGGTCAAACGCGCTGATAAGGCCCAGTCCCAGCGCGATAAAGATGGCAATTTCACCGGTAATCCAATGATTTAACGTTAGCACCGACAACAGCGCAACCAACAGCGTCAGGCCGATTTGCGTGGCCAGTACCAACCGGCGACGGTCGCAGCGATCGACGATAACGCCGGTAAACAGGCCAAACAGCAGGATCGGTCCCTGGCTGCAAAAAGCCAGCAGCCCAAGCATGACCGGCGACGACACGCCCAGCCGCCAAATCAGCCAGCCAAGGGCAATCGTATGAATCCAACTGCCGATCACCGATAACAGCTGACCGCCGAAAAATCGTCGGTAATTAGGATGCCTCAGTGCGCTGGCGGCGGTGCGTACGCTTTTTTTAGGGGCGAGGGGAATACGGGCAGTAGTCAAGGAAGCTCCCACATCCGGCCCCGGGCGCAATCATAAGCCCCGGGCCGATATTCTCTTTTTCAGTGATAAGCCCGGCGATATGCGCCCGGGCGGTAAAGCCGGATAATCAGACGCTCTTAATCTCGCGGAACAGCGGCCACTGGCCGTCAGGCGTCCAGGCGCCCTTGATATGGGTAGGCGTCACCCAGGCGTTGCTGCCGTGATACAAAAAGACATAGGCGCCGGTCTCCTCCAGCTGATCCTGCAGCTTGACGTACATGGCGGCCCGTTTAGCCTGATCCAGCTCGTTGGCCGCATCGGTGTTCAACTGGTCCCATGCCTTATCGCAGGTGCGCTGGGTATTCCAGATGCCCACCTGGCTACAGGTAAACCACGCGGTGACCCAGCTGGCGTCGGGCGCGGTGGTAAAGGTGGTCATGCGCAACTGGGCGTCCTTCCAGGCGGTGCCTTCGGACTCCTGGCCCGCAGCCACAAACGCGGCGCCATCCATCTGGTTGATTTTAAGCTGGATGCCCACTTCCGCCAGCTGTGACTGGATAACCTGGGCCACGGTGCCGCCGTCGGTGGAGGTCGTTAAATCCAGCCGCAGTTGCAAATTGTCGACGCCGGCCTCCTTCAGCAACCTTTTGGCGGCGTCCGGGGAATAGGGATAGATATTTTTGCCGCGAGCGCCGGACAACGGCGGCGGCACCAGGCCGAATGCCGGTTTCACCGCGCCGCCGAAGGCGGCGTCCAGGATGGACGGTACGTCGATCGCCTGCTGGATGGCCCGGCGTACCCGCAGGTCTTTCAGCAGGGGGTGTTCGACATTCATGCCCAGCCAGGTATAGGCCAGCGCCGGTCGAACGGTGAGCGTCGTGCCGTCCACGCCCTGCTGGTACTTGGGGATGGCGCTGATATTGATTTTGGTCATATCCAAATCGCCGGCTTCAAAGGCAATTTGCGCCGTATTCAGATCGCCGATCGGCACCAGTTGGATCTGGTCGTAAAAACTGTGCGGGCCGCTCCATTTGTCATTGCGCACCAGGGTCAGCCGTTCGCGCGGCAACCATTCGCCAATTCTATACGGACCGGAGGAGGCCAGCGGATCGGTGGCGATTTTTTTGTCCTTGGCGGCTTCCACCGCTTTTTTACAGACGATCAGGCCCGAGGCGTGCGGCAGGGTACTGGTGAACAACGGCGCAAAAGGGTGCTTGAGGTGGATAATGCCCTCATAGGTGCCTTTGACCTCCACGTGATCCAGCGCTTCCCAGTCGGAGGCATAGATGGCGGAGAGTTTCGGGTCCAGGAAACGCTCATACGAGTATTTAACGTCCTCCGCCGTCATTTCGCCGAAGTCGCCGGTCCATTTAATGCCGGGCTTAAGCTTGAAATGCACCGTCAGCGGGTCGACCTGCTCCAGCATTTCAGCCGCATCCAGCTGCCAGCCCCATTCGGTGCCCGCCTTGTACTGGCACAGGCCGGAGTACACCGCGAACATCACCATTTCGTCATACCAGCCGCTGCGGTTGGCCGGATCCAGATTGGTAATATCCAAATCGTTCTGGACCCGCAGGATCTTATTCTTATTATCCGCGGCAAACGCCAGCGTCTGGCCGCCGATCATCAGCGAGCTGGAAGCCCCGGCGGCAAGGATTGCCATCGTCTTGAGAAGGGAACGTCGGTTCATCGAGGGGCCTTTCATGGGTGCATCTCCTTTACTATGATGCGGTTGGGCTGAGCCTGTTTGGGTTGAGCGTTAATTAAAGGGGTATGACAGGAAACCTGATGCTCCCCGCTGAGTGGACGTAATACCGGCGCGGCCGAACGGCACAGGCCGGTCGCCAATGGACAGCGGGTATGGAATTCACAGCCGGAAGGCCGGCGGGACAGGGTGGGCACCTCGCCTGCCAACGCGCCGGCACCGGGCAGGTTATGTTTGCTTTTGGCGCTCAGCAGCGCCCGGGTGTACGGGTGGGCCGGTAGTCGAAACACCATGTCGGTGGGGCCGGTTTCCACAATGCGCCCGAGATACATGATGGCGATGCGGTCAGTCACATGACGGGTAATGGCCAGGTTATGGGTAATTATCAGATAGCTCATGCCCAGCTCGTGCTGCAGCGAGGTCAGCAGGTTAAGCAGTTCGCCCTGCACCGACAAATCCAGTCCCGCGGTGGGTTCGTCGGCAATAATCAGCTTGGGCCGCAGCGCCAGCGCGCGGGCCACCGCAACCCGCCGCGCCTGGCCGCCGGACAGCTGATGGGGATAGCGGTCCAGGAATAGCGACGGCAGTCCCACCAGGTCGAGCAGACGGGACGCCTCCTGCCGGCGCTTAATCTCACGGCCGTTAACGGTGAAAGGCTCGGTGACCAGATGTTCAACGGTCATGCGCGGGTCGAGCGCGGCCATCGGGTCCTGGAAAATCAGTCCGGTTTCCCGGCGGATGGCGCGCCATGACAGATCGCTGGCGTCATTCGGCGCCCGGCCGTTGACCTGGATGCTGCCGCGCGCGGCGGGCGCCAGGCCGATAACCGCACGGCCTAAGGTGGTTTTGCCGCTGCCGCTTTCGCCGATAAGTCCCAGGGTCTTGCCCGGCGGCACATGCAGGCTGACGCCCGCCAATACATCCACATGACTGACGGCGCCGGGCCGCAGGCGGCTTAGCAGGGTACCCGTCTTGTAGCGAACCACTAAATCCTGGATCTCAAGCATGGGCGCTCACCTTATGACAACGAACCACCCAGCCGCCGGCGTCAAGCACGGTGTCGGGCGGGGTTTCCACGCTGCAGGGAGCAAAGGCCGCCCCGCAGCGGGGCTGGAAAGGGCAGCCGACCCGATCGACGCTTGGCATCGGCACGGAGCCGGCGATAAACGGCAGTTCACGCGTGGCCACCTCAATCCGCTCCGGGTCGCAGGCTAGCAGCGCCTGCGTATAGGGATGGGACGGCGAGGTAAAAATCTGCTGTATCGGGCCGGCTTCGACTATTTCCCCGGCGTACATCACCGCCACCTTGTCGCAAAGGGCGCTGACCAAGTGCAAATCGTGGGTCACGAAGATGATGGCCCCGTCCACCAGCTTCCGGCTGGCCCGGAGTACCTCCACCACCTGCATTTCGGTGGTGGCGTCCAGCGCGGTAGTGGGTTCGTCGGCGATCAGCAGCTCCGGTTCGGTCAGCAGGGCGGCGGCAATGGCGATGCGCTGGCGAATGCCGCCGCTCAGCTCATGGGGATACTGCATTAACCGTCCTTGGGGGTCGGAGATGCCGACGCGCTCGAGCATCACCAGGGCGCGCGCCATCTTGTCCGCCCTGGAGCCCGGTTTATGATGCTGAAACGCCAGCAATTGCTTGCCGATGGTAATGACTGGATTAAGGGCGGTGAACGGGTCTTGGGATACCGTGGCGATACCGTTGCCGCGCAGTTTGCGCTTGGCGTATTCCGGCAGGCCGAGCAGGTTTTGCCCTTTATAGCGCAGTTGGCCGCTGGCGTGGGCGTTGGCCGGCAGCAGGGTAAGCATGGCGCCGACCAGCGTCGATTTGCCCGAACCACTCTCCCCCACTAATCCCAGGACCTCGCCTTTGTCCACACAGAGGGAAATATTGCGTACCGCTTTCAGCGGGCCTTTGGCCGAGTCATAGGTGACCGACAGATCTTCGATTTCCAGCAGGGCCATCAGCGCCCTCCCCGTGATTGTTGCGCGGTGCGCGGGTCCAGCGCATCGCGCAGCGCTTCGCCAAGGAAGGTAAACCCCAGGGTGGCCAGGATAATGGGAATGCCGGCGGCGATAACGATATGCGGCGCCTGGCGGATAAAGGAGTAGCCGTCGTTAAGCACCGTGCCCCAGCTGGCATCGGGAGGCTGAACGCCCTGGCCGAGGAAACTCAGCCCGGATTCGATGGCAATAACCGCCGGGATATCCATCGCCACCAGCACCAGCAGGGTGCCGACCAGATTGGGGATCAGGTGGCGGAACACCACGCTCAGGGGCGAGGCGCCCATGGCGCGGGCGGCGACGATATATTCCATGCGTTTCAGCACCCGCGTCTGGCTGCGCACCACCCGGAAATACCCCGGCACCATAAAGGTGACGATAATCATGATGATGGTGACCACGCTTGAGCCGATAAGCGTCACCACCGCCAGCGCGAATAAAATCATCGGAATCGACATCAGCGCGTCGCAAAACAACATCAGCAGCGTATCGATTTGCCGGGGACCATACCCGGCCAGCAGCCCCAGCATGGACCCGATCAGCAGCGCGCCGCCGGTACCGATAAACGCCACCGTCATGGCGATACGGCTGCCATAAATCAGGCGCGAGAGAATATCGCGCCCCAACTGATCGTTGCCCAGCCAATACTCCATGCTGGGCCCCTTGAGACGCAGCGCCGCCTTGATGGCAATGGGATCGTGCGGAGCCAGCCAGGGAGCGAAGACGGCACAGGCCAGCAGCGCGACGACGCAGATCAACGCAAAACGGCCCATGCCGCCCGACCAGACCTGGCGCAGCACCCGAAACGCGCCGGGACGTGGCGCGGCGGCGGCGGGCAGGGTATCCAGCCCGGCGGTGGAGGTAGTGATAAGAGCCATAATCAGAGCTCCTGCCGCACGCGCGGGTCGAGAAAGGTATTAATCAAATCGGCAATCAGGTTGGCCAGCACATAAAAACCCGAGGTCACCACCACCGTGCCCATCACCACCGGGAAATTACGCGAAATGACCGAATCAAAAGCCAGTTTTCCCAGTCCCGGACGGGCAAAGACGATTTCGGTCAGCACCGCGCCGGACAGTAGCGAGCCAATGCCGACGCCGAGCACCGACACCACCGGCACCACCGCAATCGGCAGCGCATAACGCATGGCGATCAGCCGCTCGCCGATGCCAAAAGCGCGATAGGTGCGAATATGATTTTCCTTGAGTACCTCCAGCATCGACGCCCGCACCAGACGCGATATATAGCCGATCCAGCTCAGGCCCACCGTCAAAGAAGGCAACACCAGGGCATTGAGCTGGGAAACGGGATCGCCCTGACGCCCCGCGCCAATGGCGGGAAACCATTTCAGGGTGACCGCAAAAATAAGCAGGGCGTAGATCGCCACCACAAAAGCCGGCAGGGCGATAACGCTGGTGGACAGGAGGCCGATAAGACGGTCGGCCAGGCTATTCTGGCGCAGCGCCGCCCAGCAGCCCAGCGGGATACCGAGCAGGATTGCCCAGGCAATGGCCGACAGGGCGAGGATCAGGGTATTGGGCAGGGCCCTGGCAATCAATTGGCTCACCGGCCGGCGGGTAAGAACATCTTCGCCCAGGTCGCCGGTGGCCACATTACCGATAAAGCGGCCAATCTGTACGATGGCCGGCCGGTCCAGGCCCATATGTTCGCGCAGCGCCTGTTTTTGCGCCTCGCTGGCGCGCGGCCCCAGCGCCACCGACGCCGGATCGCCCGGCACCAGGAACACCAGGCAAAAAAGTAACGAAATGGCAAGCAGCATCACTGAAGCCGCCAGCACCAGCCGCCGAAGCAGGTAGAAAAACATAAGCGCAGCCTGTTTAAATTTTCGCTAGGGAACATCCGCCGGCACACCGGTGAAAACGCGGTGGACGGACCGGATTCCGCCGGGTAGGAGCGGGAAACGTAAGCAAGCTTGCCAGTGTTTATCAAAGATGAACGTCGTAATTACGACACGTTTTCGCAAAAGAACGACATATAAGAACGACGTATGCTTCGATACGCGGCCACCCTCTGCCGGCAAGGACACAGCAGGTTTTTTGCCTTTGGCAGTCACATATTGCACTTATTACCAGCGGCTTTATCATAAGGTGGTATCGGTGGCGCCTGCGGATGAACATGGATAAAATTCTAATCAGCGCCTGCCTGGCAGGCTTTAACGTCCGTTATAACGGTTCGGCCAAAACGCTGCTCCATCCCGCGTTGCAGCAGTGGCGTAATGAGGGACGCCTGGTGGTGTGCTGCCCGGAGCTGGCGGCGGGTTTCAGCACGCCGCGGCCACCGGCGGAAATTACCGTGGGCCGCTATGGCGACACCCGGGTCAGCGAAGGGGCGAAGGTTATCGAGAACACTGGCCAAGACGTTACCGAACGCTATCTCCTCGGGGCCTACCTGACGTTAAAAATGGCGCAACTCCATCAGTGCCGCTATGCGCTGCTGACCGACGGCAGCCCTTCCTGCGGTAGCCAGACCATTTACGCCGGCGCATTTAACGGTGATACCAAATCCGGTTATGGGGTAACCGCCCAGTTATTGCATGAACACGGAATCGTTGTTTTTTCCCACCGGCAAATAGATCGGCTAACTCGCCGCGTAGCGGCTCGAGAATAAAAATAATGCCTTTATCTCTTTGTATAATCTGACAATAACCAGCCGGCCATCGGGTAGGATAAAAAACATAATAATTACAAATCAACAACTTAAATAAAATATCCGCGCGTTAAATCCAGGGCATCAGTTTTTGTGAGGAATTTATTTAAATTAATTTTTTTATCCCTTATTACTTTCCTATGAAAAAGAATAAGTGATTCATTTTTATTAATTTATAGATATTTATAAACACCATATACATCATGTAGTTACACCATTTATATTTGATAACAAATATAAAGATAGCTGACTATCAAGTTAATGTAAAAGTAATAAAATAAAATAAAGTATCACTGCCGTGATAACTCCATATTATATGCGTATTTTTCTATTAGTCATGTTTCAAAATAGAAAAGATTCATATAAACTGCGCTGGCAATAAACAACGCGTCATGTATATGGCTCCCTTCAAGGAAGAGCTTATTATTGATTTTCGTAACGCTTCATACGGTCAATTTTGACAAACCGAGGGGACACTTTATTCCCTGTATCGCCATAACAAATTTTTAACCTGCCATCGCGGCAAGTGAATCGCCTTAATTTCACAGAGAGATACCATAATGGAAAAAGTAATTGATATGTCAGTCACCGTAGAATCTTTATCACGCATCTATCATCGCCTGAGAAAAGAAGTGAACGGTCAACTGGTTAACGAAGGACTTTCATTGTCCAAAATGAAGATCCTGCAATTGATAACCCTCGGCAAAACCAGCGCTACCGATATCAAGAACTATATGGGTTTCTCTTCCCGTACGGTGGTGACCGTGCTGGACGCATTGGAAAAAGACGAGATGTTGCAACGTCAGCAAAGCCCGACCGATCGTCGTGTAAAACATGTTTATATTACGGAAAAAGGCCGCGACAAACTGGAAATTGCCCAACAGACCCATCGGGCTATCCTGGAGCGTATTCTTGCGCCGCTGTCGGAATCGCAATTGGAAAAATTCAGTGAGATTTGCAGTGCGCTTGAAGCCAGTCAGCGCTAATTGCCGTTTCAGCAGTCGAATGACGTATTCTAAAATGGTGGTGTATACCAGTTCACCCGTAAAACATAAGCAAGGCTAAACTTTTTTCATCAACAAGCGGTCATTTGTTGGTGAAGAAAGCCATCCCTGGAATCAGGAAATATAAGCCGTGCTTGATAAACATACGCCAATAGATTCTTCTGGCAGCGCGAGGTGAAATTAAGTCCTCGCGGTAATAACCATTACTCTACAAGGTGATATAAGCGGCGGTCGGTGTCCCTGTCCCGTTATATATCTGCTGTCGATGATAGCTGTTAATCATTGTTAGCATCACATCAATTAAATTTTATTTATGTAATACCCGAAAAGTATAAACTGCATCTACTATTTTCGAGCTCGTTGTTTTACCGGAGCCGTCTATTTTAACGGCGGCAACGGCACAAAACCCTCGCCCAGGCTGCGAGGGAAGCTGCAACATGGCTCAATGCCGTGTATAATGTGTCAGGATATCGCCTTCACATGTTGATTTATCAACTACCGTTATCAACTACAGCCGAAAAATTCCCACTATGGTCCATGGTACGCTCTACATTGTTTCCGCACCTAGCGGCGCGGGAAAATCAAGCCTGATCCAGGCGTTGCTTAAAACACAACCGCTGTACGACACCCAGGTATCGATCTCCCACACCACACGGCCCATACGTCCGGGGGAAACGCACGGAGAACACTATTTCTTCGTTTCCGAGGCTGAGTTTACGCGCATGATCCGGGAAGAATGCTTTCTGGAATATGCCAATGTCTTCGGTAATTATTACGGAACTTCGCGTGAAGCGATCGAACAGATATTATCCACCGGCGTGGATGTTTTTCTGGATATCGATTGGCAGGGCGCGCAGCAAATCCGTGAGCGGATGCCGCAGGCGCGCAGCATTTTTGTGCTGCCCCCCTCCAGGGAAGAACTGGACAGGCGCCTGCGCGGCCGCGGCCAGGACAGCGAAGAGGTCATAGCGCGGCGCATGGCGCAGGCGGTGGCTGAAATGTCGCATTATGCCGAGTATGATTATCTGATTGTGAATGACGAATTCAATACGGCCTTAATGGATTTGAAAACCATTATCCGTGCCGAACGCCTGCGTCTTGGCCGCCAAAAGTTACGGCATGACGCTTTAATCACCAAACTGTTGGCGGACTGAAACAACTTTCAGTATGATGCCCAGTCATTTCTCTATTTGCGGAGTAGCTCACATATGGCACGCGTAACTGTACAAGACGCCGTTGAAAAAATTGGTAACCGTTTTGACCTGGTGCTGGTCGCTGCCCGTCGCGCTCGCCAACTTCAGGTCGGCGGTAAAGATCCCCTGGTGGCGGAAGAAAACGATAAGTTTACCGTTATCGCCCTGCGTGAAATAGAAGAAGGCCTGATCACCAATCAGATCCTCGACTTGCGGGATCGCCAGGAACAGCAGGAGCAGGAAGCCGCGGAAATCCAGGCGGTTACCGCGATTGCTGAAGGTCGTCGCTAAACTCGGACAACGGTTCACAATTGTATCTGTTTGAAAGCCTGAATCTATTGATTCAACGATACCTGCCCGAGGATCAGATCAAACTCCTCCGGCAGGCATATCTTGTCGCCCGTGATGCCCACGAGGGACAGTCACGCTCCAGCGGCGAGCCTTACATCACCCATCCGGTTGCCGTGGCCTGTATCCTGGCCGAGATGCGTCTCGATCATGAAACGCTGATGGCGGCGCTGCTGCATGATGTAATTGAGGATACGCCGGCCACTTACCAGGACATGGAACAGCTGTTCGGTAAAAGCGTGGCCGAACTGGTCGAAGGCGTTTCCAAACTTGATAAGCTGAAGTTCCGCGACAAGAAAGAAGCCCAGGCGGAAAACTTCCGCAAAATGATCATGGCCATGGTGCAGGATATCCGCGTCGTGCTGATCAAACTTGCCGACCGCACCCACAATATGCGCACCCTCGGCGCCCTGCGTCCGGATAAACGCCGCCGCATTGCCCGTGAAACCCTCGAAATTTACAGCCCGCTGGCCCATCGGCTGGGCATCCATCATCTCAAGACCGAACTTGAGGAGCTGGGCTTCGAGGCGCTGTATCCCAACCGCTACCGGGTTATCAAGGAAGTGGTCAAGGCCGCGCGCGGCAACCGTAAAGAGATGATCCAGAAAATTCTGGCGGAAATCGAAGGACGGCTGACCGAAGCGGGTATCCCCTGCCGCGTCAGCGGGCGCGAAAAGCACCTTTACTCTATCTACTGCAAGATGCATCTGAAAGAGCAGCGCTTTCACTCCATTATGGATATCTACGCCTTCCGGGTTATCGTCGGCGAAGTGGACACCTGCTACCGGGTGCTGGGGCAGATGCATAGCCTGTATAAACCGCGCCCCGGCCGGGTGAAGGATTATATCGCCATTCCCAAGGCCAACGGCTATCAATCATTGCACACCTCGATGATAGGCCCCCATGGCGTGCCGGTGGAAGTGCAAATCCGCACCGAGGACATGGACCAGATGGCGGAAATGGGGGTGGCGGCGCACTGGGCGTATAAAGAACAGGGTGAAACCGGCACCACGGCGCAGATCCGCGCGCAGCGCTGGATGCAAAGCCTGCTGGAGCTACAGCAAAGCGCCGGCAGCTCGTTTGAATTTATTGAAAGCGTTAAGTCCGATCTGTTTCCGGACGAAATTTATGTATTTACCCCGGAAGGTCGTATCGTCGAGCTGCCGGCCGGCGCCACGCCGGTGGACTTCGCTTATGCGGTGCACACCGATATCGGCCACGCCTGCGTCGGCGCCAGGGTCGACAGGCAGCCTTATCCCTTGTCCCAGGCCCTGACCAGCGGGCAGGCGGTGGAAATCATTACCGCCCCCGGCGCCCGGCCCAATGCCGCCTGGCTGAATTTTGTCGTCAGCTCCAAGGCGCGTGCCAAAATCCGCCAGATGTTGAAAAACCTTAAGCGCGATGACTCGGTAAGCTTAGGCCGGCGATTATTAAACCACGCGCTCGGCGGCAGCCGTAAACTGGCCGAAGTTCCGCCGGAAAATATCCAGCATGAGCTGGACCGGATGAAACTGGCCACCCTGGACGATCTGCTGGCGGAAATCGGCCTGGGCAATGCCATGAGCGTGGTGATTGCCCGTAATCTCCAGGGCGATCAGTCCAATATGACGCCGACCGGCACCGCCGTCCCAGGCCCCAAGACCCTGCCGATCAAAGGCGCGGAAGGGGTGCTTATCACCTTCGCCAAATGCTGCCGCCCTATTCCCGGCGATCCGATTATCGCCCATGTCAGCCCGGGCAAAGGGCTGGTGGTGCACCATGAATCCTGCCGCAATATCCGCGGCTACCAAAAAGAAGCGGAAAAATTCATGGCGGTGGAGTGGGATCTGGATACCGAGCAGGAGTTTATCGCCGAGATTAAAGCGGATATGTTTAATCACCAGGGCGCGTTGGCCAACCTGACTGCGGCGATCAATGCCGCCGACTCCAATATCCAGAGTCTGAACACCGAAGAGAAAGACGGGCGGGTCTACAGCGCGTTTATTCGCCTGACCGTGCGCGACCGTGTCCATCTGGCGAATATTATGCGTAAAATACGCGTTATGCCGGATGTGATACGGGTCACCCGTAACCGCAACTAACGTCCTGGCCGCCAACTGGCGCGACATCACGGCCGTTCCGCCATTGCGGGCCAGTTTACCTGCCACGGAGTGCTGAAATGATGGAAGGCCGTCTGCTGAATGCCATACCGCTGAGTTCGCTTTCAGGGGTCGGCCCCGCCCAGTCGGCAAAACTTGCGCGGCTTGGCCTGGAAAACCTGCAGGACCTGTTGCTGCATCTACCCTCGCGCTACGAGGATCGTACCCGCCTATACCCGATTAACGATGCGCTGCCCGGCATGTTTGTCACCGTGCAGGGCGAAGTGCTGGCCTGTGATATCAGCTTCGGCCGGCGGCGCATGCTGACCTGCCGCATGCGCGACGACAGCGGCATGATTACCCTGCGTTTCTTTAACTTCAACGCCGCGATGAAAAACAGCCTTGCCCCAGGCAGGCGCGTCACCGCCTATGGTGAAATTCGCCGCGGCCAGCAGGGCGCCGAAATCATCCATCCGGAATACCATGTGCTCGGCGATCGGGACGATGTCGCGCTTGAACCCTCGTTGACCCCGGTATATCCCACCACCGAAGGCGTGCGCCAGGCAACGCTGCGCAGCCTGACGGATCAGGCGCTGACGCTGCTCGATACCTGCCCGATTGCCGAACTGCTGCCGCCGGAGCTGTGCCGGGGCCTGATAAGCCTGCCCGATGCCCTGCGTACGCTGCACCGCCCCGCGCCGGACATTTCACTCGCCGATCTGGAGCTGGGCAAACACCCGGCGCAAAGACGGCTGATCCTGGAAGAACTGCTGGCCCATAATCTCAGTATGCTGGCGGTGCGGGCCGGGGTGCGCAAGGACCTGGCGCTGGCGCTCACCGCCGATCATCATCTTAAGCAACAATTCCTGGGCCTGCTGCCCTTTGCCCCGACCGGCGCGCAGCAACGGGTAGTGAATGAAATCGAGCGCGACCTGGCGCAGCCGGTGCCGATGATGCGTTTGGTGCAGGGCGACGTCGGCTCGGGCAAAACATTGGTGTCGGCCCTGGCGGCGCTGCGGGCCATTGCCCAGGGCAAACAGGTGGCATTGATGGCGCCGACCGAGCTGCTGGCCGAACAGCACGCGCAGACCTTCCGTAACTGGTTTGAGCCGCTGGGTATTGAAGTAGGCTGGCTGGCCGGCAAACAAAAGGGCAAGGCGCGCATTGCCCAGCAGGATGCCATCGCCGCCGGCGCCGTGTCCATGGTGGTGGGCACCCATGCGATTTTCCAGGAGCAGGTGCAATTCTCCGGGCTGGCGCTGGTGATTATCGACGAGCAGCACCGCTTCGGCGTGCACCAGCGCCTGGCGCTGTGGGAAAAGGGCCTGGCGCAAGGATTCCACCCCCACCAGTTGATCATGACCGCCACTCCGATCCCCCGTACGCTGGCCATGACCGCCTATGCCGATCTGGATACCTCGGTCATCGATGAATTGCCTCCCGGCCGTACGCCGGTAACCACGGTGGCCATCCCGGACACCCGGCGCGAGGATATTATCCAGCGGGTCCGGCAAGCCTGTTTGCAGGAACAGCGGCAGGCCTATTGGGTCTGTACCTTGATCGAGGAATCCGATCTGCTGGAAGCACAGGCGGCGCAGGCCACCTGGGAAGGACTGGAGGCCGCATTGCCGGAACTGAACATCGGGCTGGTGCACGGCCGGATGAAGTCGCAGGAAAAACAGCTGATCATGCAGGCATTCAAGGCCGGCGAGGTGCAACTGTTGGTGGCGACCACGGTGATCGAAGTCGGCGTCGACGTGCCGAATGCCAGCCTGATGATTATCGAAAACCCGGAACGGCTGGGACTGGCGCAGCTGCATCAACTGCGCGGACGCGTGGGACGCGGCGCGGTGGCCTCCCACTGCGTGCTGTTGTACAAATCGCCGCTGAGCAAGACCGCGCAACGGCGATTGCAGGTGTTAAGGGATACCAATGACGGTTTTATCATTGCCCAGCAGGATTTGGAGATTCGGGGACCCGGTGAACTGCTGGGCACCCGCCAGACCGGCAATGCGGAATTCAAAGTGGCGGACCTGCTGCGCGACCAGGCCATGATCCCGGAAGTGCAGCGGCTGGCGCGGCATATCCACCAAACCTATCCCGAATCCGCCCAGGCGCTGATCGAGCGCTGGATGCCGGAGCGCGTGCGTTATACCAATGCCTGAGGCAAATTTATCTACCCCGCGCCGATCGCGCGCTCAATATAAGCGCCTGGGGCGGATGTAATTTCCTTCGCGCGGCCGGAGCGGGCGATAAGCTGCCATGCCCGCGGACGGCCGGGGGAGAATATGCGTCGGCATTGACCTATATCAACCGGCGGAGATGAAGGTTAGGTGCAATCGTTTGCTTTTAAAAGCAGGATGATTAAAATGCCTCCTTTGCCGCCCAGGAAAGCATCCCAACATGACCATGCCAGCCTCAGAAGTCGATGACGCGCCGATTCCCGTTGCCAAAAGCGAACTGATTTATCATCTCGACGATCGCCCACCCCTGGCGGAAACCCTGTTTGCCGCCTGCCAACATCTGCTGGCCATGTTTGTCGCCGTCATTACGCCCGGTCTGTTGATTTGCCAGGCGCTGGGATTACCGGCGCAGGATACGCAACATATCATCAGCATGTCGCTATTTGCCTCCGGCCTGGCCTCGATACTGCAAATCAAGACCTGGGGGCCGGTGGGTTCGGGCCTGCTGTCGATCCAGGGCACCAGCTTTAACTTCGTTACGCCACTTATCATGGGTGGCCTGGCGCTGAAGAACGGCGGCGCCGATGTGCCCAGCATGATGGCGGCCCTGTTCGGCACCCTGATGGTGGCGTCCTGCACCGAAATACTGTTATCCAGGGTGCTGCATCTGGCCCGGCGCATTATTACCCCGCTGGTATCGGGTATCGTGGTGATGATCATCGGCATTTCGCTGATCCAGGTCGGATTGACCTCCATCGGCGGCGGCTTCGCCGCCATGGGCGACCATACCTTCGGCGCGCCCAAAAACCTGCTGCTGGCGGGCGTGGTGCTGCTGGTCATCATCCTGCTCAATCGCCAGCGCAACCCTTACCTGCGGGTCGCCTCGCTGGTGATCGCCATGGCGGTGGGCTATCTGGCGGCCTGGATGATGGGCATGCTGCCGGACACCGTCCCCGCGCCGGCGCAATCCCTCATCATGGTGCCGACCCCGCTGTATTATGGCCTGGGTTTTGACTGGGACCTGCTGATCCCGCTGATGTTGGTATTTATGGTCACGTCGCTGGAAACCATCGGCGACATCACCGCCACCTCCGACGTTTCGGAGCAACCGGTGCGCGGCCCCGTCTACATGCGGCGCCTGAAGGGCGGCGTGTTGGCCAACGGCCTGAACTCCATGCTGTCCGCCGTGTTTAATACCTTCCCGAACTCTTGTTTCGGCCAGAACAACGGCGTCATCCAGCTGACCGGCGTGGCCAGCCGTTACGTGGGCTTCGTGGTGTCGCTGATGCTGATAGCGCTGGGGTTGTTCCCGGCGGTCAGCGGTTTTGTGCAGAATATCCCCGAGCCGGTGCTGGGCGGCGCGACCATCGTCATGTTCGGCACCATTGCCGCGTCCGGCGTGCGTATCGTTTCCCGTGAACGGCTTAATCGCCGCGCCATTATGATTATCGCCCTATCGCTGGCGGTAGGGCTGGGCGTGTCGCAGCAGCCGCTGATTCTGCAATTCGCGCCGCAGTGGCTGAAAACCCTGATGTCCTCCGGCATTGCCGCCGGCGGCATTACCGCCATCATCTTGAATTTGCTGTTCCCACCCGAGCGCAATTGAATAGTTGGCTATCAATTTATGCGGCCGCCGTATCAATACGGCGGCTTTTTTTTACCTGAAGCACATTGGCTATTGAGAAGCCCCGTTAATTACGGCATAAACAGGGTAACCTTTATGACAGCGATGGATTTGAGCAATGAAATTTATTGGGAAACTCTTGTTATCAATACTTTTGATAGTGCTATTGATAATCGTCCTGATCTACGTGTTGCTGCAAACCACCTGGGGCGCCGGCTGGGTTGGCCGGTTGGTCACCCAGCACAGCGATTACCAGCTGTCCTTGAATAAAATCACCCATAGCTGGTCCGATCCGAGCGAAATTTATTTCGACAACATCTCCTTCGGACAAAAAGAACGCCGGGCTACCCTGGTCGCCAAACGACTGGTGGCCGGTTTCAGCGTGCGTCAATTCACCGACCCTTATCATTTCTACCGCATCCAGCTGCAGGACGGCACCCTGAACCTGGATCCCGCTTCGCTGGCATTCCCGCTGGAAGCGGACGTCCTGCAACTGAACGGTATGGCCATCCAGTCCCCCTACGGGGGCTGGGAGCTTAACGGCCAAAACGTCAATGCCGGCATTACCCCCTGGAAACCGGAAACCGGCTTTCCGCTGGGGCGAAATTCCCGTTTCCAAATTAGCGCCCGCTCCCTGACCCTTAACGGCATTCCGGCGGAAAACGTGCTGGTGCAGGGCGAAATCAATAATAACCAACTGCGGCTGGACAACCTGGGGGCCGATCTGTCCCAGGGGGAATTAACCGGTAATGCCCGACGTGACGAAGACGGCGCCTGGCAGGTGGATAACCTGCGCCTGAGCAATGTACGCATGCAAACCGCGCAAAGCCTGGATGAGTTCCTGCGCCAGCTGTCGGAAGTCCCTAAAATTACCATCCATCGCTTTGATTTGATCGATGCGCGCATGGAAGGCAAGAACTGGGCCTTTAGCGACCTGGATTTGACCCTGCGCAACATCACCTTTCAGGATGGCGACTGGTCGTCGGACGACGGCGCCCTGTCGTTTAATGCCAGCGACCTGATTAACGGCGCCGTGCATTTAAACGATCCGATAGCCAATATGACCCTGTCCCCGCAGGGTATTGAAATACGCCAGTTCAGCGGACGCTGGCAGGGGGGGCTGATGCGCACCTCGGGCCGCTGGCAGCGCGACGGCCAGCGTCTGGAGCTGGATGATTTCATGGTGGCTGGATTGGAATACACCTTGCCCGGACAATGGCTGGACAGCTGGCTGCAGCCCTTGCCTTCCTGGCTTGCCGAGGTGCAGGTGGATAAATTTACCGCCAACCGCAATCTGCTGATTGATATTAATCCCGCGTTTCCGTTTCAAATCACCGCACTCGACGGCTACGGTAAAAACCTGGTATTGGCGCGTGATCATCAATGGGGCGTCTGGTCCGGCAGCCTCAACCTTAACGGCAGCGACGCCACTTTTAATAAAATTGATGTCCGGCGCCCGTCGCTGGCGTTAACCGCCGATCGGGGCAAGATTGCCATTACCGAGCTCAGCGCCTTTGCCGGCGAGGGATTGTTCGAGGCGACGGCGGTGGTTAACCAGCAGGCAGAACGGGGATTTACGCTGAGCCTGAATGGCAGGGCGGTGCCGTTAACCGTATTGCAGCGCTGGGGATGGCCCATGGCGCCGTTGCCGGGCAACGGTAATGTGCAGTTAACGCTGACAGGTAAAATGCCCGCCAATGCGCTGTTTAAGCCCTCCCTTAACGGCAGGCTGCATGCGCTGAACGCGCAGGGCCAGACGGTAGATCAAACCATGGTCAACGGGGATCTGGCGCCGATCGCGCCATAAATGGCAGCGCTTGCGGGCATGCGCTTCAAATAGTTATGCAGGTTCGTCAGCGGTCTGGAACCGGCTTAACCGGCCTGGGATCCGCCGCGCTCCAGCGGTTTATCCGGCGCGGGGGGCAGCACCAGGTAGACGCCCCTGAAGATAGCGCCCTTATCCTCGTTGCCAAATAATTCCACCTCAAGCTGTACCCGCGCCTTACGTCCGCGCGCCAAACGGTCGAGATCCCCGCTCAGGGAGCTCAAATCCGCCACGGCGCAGGGGCGGCCGGTCACCGGGGTGAGATAGCGGATATGGGCATCGGCCAGGATAATGGTGCCGCCCAGCTGGCGCTCGCGCAACAATAGCCATATCAGGCCCCAGCCGGTCAGGGTCGCCAGTGAAAACAGGCTGCCGGCAAACAGGGTATGATGAGGGTTCTGGTTACCGGTTTCAGGCATGGTGGTCATAAACTTCTGGCCGGTGTACTGGCTGATGCGCACGCCCATCTTTTCACTAAGCGGGATATGCTGATACCAGGCCTGCTGCAATTGGCCGCACCAGTCCGGACGGTGCAGGATATCATCCAGCGTCACAATAGGCTTGATCATCAAAAAATGGCGTATCGGCGTGGTGGACGGCACCATGATTTCGCCCTGATTAATGAACCCCAGCTTGGCAAAAAAATCCACCGCGTCCTCGCGCGCGCTGCAGACTACGCGTTTCACTCCTTCCTGGCGGGCCACCGATTCCAGCGTCATGGCCACCAGGGTGCCCAGGCCCTTATCCTGCACCTGCGGATCCACTGCCAGGAATCTGATGGAGGCTTCGTTGTCGGCGTTAATATACAGCCGGCCAATGGCCACCGGCCTGCCATCCTCATCAACCACCATCTGGTGATGCGCCATCGCGTCATAGGCATCCCTTTCGGAGCCTTGCGGCTGATGCAACGGCTTGCGTAACATTTCCCAGCGGAACTGATAGTAGTCGCTTAGCTCTTTTTCGGTGTGGGGAACGCGCAGGTGATACATGCCATATTCTCTCTTTTAAGGTCTTTAACGTCTCAAACCTGAAGCCAAAAGGTCACCGGGCCGTCATTAACCAGCGAGACCTGCATATCCGCAGCAAAGCGGCCGGTCTCGGTCCTGATATCCGCCTGACGGCAGCAGTGGTTAAAATACGCATACAATTGTTCAGCAAGCTCCGGCGGCGCGGCGCGCGAGAAGCCGGGACGCAGCCCCTTATCGGTTTCCGCCGCCAGCGTGAACTGTGATACCACCAGCACGCTACCGCCGGCCTGACGAACATCAAGGTTCATTTTACCCTGCCGATCGCCGAATATCCGGTAGGCTAAAACGCGCTCACATAGCTTTGCCGCCTTTTGCCTGTCGTCATCCCGCTCGACGCCCAACAGGATCAATAATCCGGGACCGATGGCCCCAACGCTGTCACCCTCGATGGCGACCTCCGCGCGTAGCACCCGTTGTATCAAGGCAATCATCGGGATAACCTCTCCTCTTGCCGCAAGCGCCGATGCTCCGTCAGCGAGGCGGTGATCTCCGCCCCCAGCAATACAATACACCAGCTCCAATACACCCAAAGAAATAAGATGGGTATCACCGCCAGCACGCCATAGATCAGCTGATACGACGGGAACATGGTGACATATAAGCCGAAGGCCTTTTTACCCAGTTCAAACAGCGCGCCGGCGACCAACGCGCCGATCAGGGCATCGCGGCCGGGAACGCGAACCGTCGGCACGACGCAGTATAATAACCAGAACGAGGCGCAGGAGAGCAACAGCGGGAAGACCCGCAGCACTGCGGTCACCAGCGTGGTGGTGCCGGTATTGTTCAGCCAGGTCAGGGAAATCAAATATGAGCTTATCACCATGCTGGCGCCGGTGAGTATCGGCCCCAGCGTTAACACCATCCAGTAAACCGCAAAAGAGAAAATGATCGGCCGCTTGTTTTTGCTGCGCCAGATGCTGTTGAGCACCGTATCGACTGAATAAATCAGCAGCAGCGCGGTCACGATCAGCCCACAGGTTCCCACCGCCGTCATTTTGCTGGTATTGAGGATAAACTGCTCGAGATAACGCTGGATCACGTCGCCGGTCGCCGGCATAAAGTTATGGAAGATAAAACTTTTCAGCTGCACGCTGGCGCCGGAAAATACTGGAAACGCGGCAATAAGCGCAAAAACGACGGTAATCAGCGGTACCAGCGAGAGCAGGGAAACATAGGCCAGGTGTCCGGCCAACACCGTCATCCCGTCATGGTCGATGCGTTTATATAACAGGGCGCAGTACGAGAAAAAACGGGTGATTTTTTTCCGATAAGCAGGTTTCATCGCCACAGCCTCCCCGATGAATACGCCACTTATGCAAAATAAGCGGGTATTACGCCCGGATCCGTTACATGAACCGACTCTAAGCCTACGCTTTGCGCACCCAGGATATTATCCGCGTTATCATCGAAGAAAACCGCGTCCCGTGCGCCCACCCCTTCCTGCTCCAGCACGGCGCGATAAATGGCCGGATCGGGTTTGCGCATGCCGAGATCCTGTGACAAATAGAGTTTATCCACGCACTGCTGGATTTCAGGATACTGGCTCGGCCAATAGTCACAATGTAAACGATTGGTATTGGACAGGATGACTACCCGGTGGCCCTGCTCGCGCAGGCGACGGATGATATCGATAACCCCTGGCCTTACGCCGACAAACACCGCCTGCCAGCCGGCAGTGAACTGCTCAAAGCTCAAGGCAATGCCCAGCTCGTTACAGATCAGGGCGGCAAAGGCCTCATCGGTAATATCCCCCCTTTCGTGCTGCTCGAACGCTTCCCCCATGACGAACTGCTTCTTCAGGCGGGCCAGGGGCACACCGCTGAGATTACTCCATACACCCAGTACGCGGCTGAAATCGATATCTATCACGACATTACCCAAATCAAAGATATAAAGCATGGCTCCCTCCCAATCTTTCATCATGTTCCCACTGTAGCGGTAAATGCGCCGACTGAACAGTCATGAACACGTATTCGGTTGGTTTCGAATGCATACCTCTTTTGAGTACGGGTAACCTGGCCATCGGACCCTTGCCGCGATGACCGATCATCACTCCTTGGGTTATGACGCCTTAACCACGCATATCAAGACAGCCCGCACGGTTTGCGCGGTTATATCATTGAAGGTAAAATTGCCAGCCTGTTTGTTGTGTTCACCACACATTGTCGGGACAATATGGAAACGCGGCGGGAAGAAAGGATTCATAAGCTGATACTGGCCCTGAAGCGGGAAGACAAAATGCATTTAAAAGATGCAGCCCTGCTGCTCGGCGTCTCGGAAATGACCATCCGCCGCGATCTCAGCGCCGAACCCGCGCAGGTGGTGCTGCTCGGCGGTTATGTGGTTAACGATCCGCGCAATCACAACGTCACCCACTATTTTGTCTCGGATCAAAAGGCCAAGCACGTAGAGGAAAAGAGCATCGCCGGACGTCTAGCGGCGGCGCTGATTGAGCCGGACGATACGGTTTTTTTTGACTGCGGCACCACCACCTCGTTTATCATCGACGCCATCGGCGACGACCTGCCCTTTACCGCCATCTGTTATTCCCTGAACACGTTCCTGGCCCTGCAGGACCGTTCCAACTGCAAAGTCATCCTGTGCGGTGGCGAATTCCATCCCGCCAACTGTATCTTCACGCCGCTGACACAGCATTCCATCCTGGATAATATCCGCCCCGACAAAGCCTTTATCTCCGCGGCGGGCATTGATATACGCTTTGGCGCCACCTGCTTCAACTTTGACGAACTCACCATGAAGCATCGCGCGTTATCCAGGTCGCAGCAGGCGATAGTGGTGGCCGATCACAGTAAATTTGATAACACCAAGGCCGCCTTCATCGGCGCCTTGTCCCTGTTTAATATCCTGATAACCGATCAATCGCCGCACCGCAAATTCCATGATTATTGCCGGCAGCATAAAATAACGCTGCGGTACCCTCGGGAATAACGGAGCGTTGGGCATAAAAAATGCCGGCCTGCTGATGCAGACCGGCATTCTTCGCTTAATCGCAGCCTGGTGAGGCGGGTTTAAGCTTCTTTACCCGAACGATTCGCGCGTTTACGATCGTTTTCAGTTAAATGACGTTTACGCAAACGGACGGACAGCGGCGTGACTTCCACCAGTTCATCATCATCGATAAACTCCAGCGCCTGCTCAAGCGACATCTTGATCGGCGTCACCAGCGTCGTGGCCTCATCGGTACCGGAAGCACGCATGTTGGTAAGTTTTTTACCGGTCAGGCAGTTTACCGTCAGGTCGTTGGAACGGGTATGAATGCCGATAACCTGGCCTTCATACACTTCCGCGCCGTGGCCCAGGAACAACCGGCCGCGATCCTGCAGGCTATACAGGGCGTAAGCTACCGCTTTACCCTGGCCGTTGGAGATCATCACGCCGTTCTGGCGCTGGCCGATTTCACCCGGACGGACGTCATCATAATGACTGAACGACGAATACAGCAGGCCGGTGCCGGAAGTCATGGTCAGGAAGTCGGTACGAAAACCAATTAAACCGCGGCTCGGGATGATGTAATCAAGACGGATGCGCCCCTTGCCATCCGGCAGCATATCGCGCATTTCACCTTTACGGATGCCCATGGCTTCCATGACCGGACCTTGGTTCTGCTCTTCGATATCCAGGGTAACCTGTTCGAACGGCTCTTGTTTCTTGCCGTCGACGGTACGATAGATAACCTTAGGGCGCGATACCGCGATTTCAAAACCTTCGCGACGCATGTTTTCGATAAGTACCGAAAGATGCAGCTCGCCACGGCCGGAAACCAGGAAGGTATCCGGATCGACGGTTTCTTCCACGCGCAGGGCCACGTTGTGCACCAGTTCTTTATTCAGGCGCTCGAGGATCTGGCGGGAGGTAACGTATTTACCTTCCTTGCCGCAGAACGGCGAGGTGTTGACGCCGAACGACATGGAAACGGTAGGTTCGTCCACCGTCAGCGGCGGCAACGCTTCAACCTGTGCCTGATCGCAGATGGTATCGGAGATGTTCAGTTCGCCAAGGCCGGTAACGGCGATGATATCGCCCGCTTCCGCCAGCTTGGACTCGATACGCAGCAGGCCCATATGGCCCAGTACCTGGCCCACTTTGCCGTTGCGACGCTTACCTTCATGATCGATGATGGTAACGGCCTGGTTAGGCTTAACTGAACCGCGCTTGATACGACCGATGCCGATTACGCCAACATAGCTGTTGTAATCAAGCTGCGAAATCTGCATCTGGAACGGACCGTCGCTGTCGACATTAGGCGCTTCGACGTTCTTGACGATAGATTCAAACAGCGGGGTCATGTCGCTGGCCATGTTTTCGTGTTCATAGCCCGCAACACCGTTCAACGCGGAGGCATAAATGATCGGAAAATCCAGTTGCTCATCGGTGGCGCCGAGGTTGACGAATAAATCAAACACCTGGTCCACTACCCAATCAGGGCGCGCGCCGGGACGGTCGACTTTATTGATAACGACGATGGGTTTGAGACCATAGGCAAAGGCTTTCTGGGTCACGAACCGGGTCTGCGGCATGGGTCCATCCATGGCGTCGACCAACAGTAATACCGAGTCAACCATGGACATGACGCGTTCAACTTCGCCGCCGAAATCGGCATGTCCAGGGGTATCAACGATGTTGATACGGTAGTCGTGCCAGTTAATAGCGGTATTTTTTGCGAGGATGGTAATCCCACGCTCTTTCTCCAAATCGTTGGAGTCCATAACGCGCTCGGTGGCGTCGTTGCGGTCACCCAATGTTCCGGATTGTTGCAACAGCTTATCGACCAGGGTAGTTTTACCATGGTCGACGTGCGCGATGATGGCGATGTTACGCAAATTTTCGATCACAACTTTGCCTCAGGCATTAGAAATAGCGCGTTATTGTACACGTAATAAGCGAGGGACTAAACAAGATCGCGATGATCTCTGCATTTGCGTCATTTTTGACGCTTCGTCATCCCTTTCCCAGTGCAATGTTTCACCTCGCCCCATTTACTGCACCAAAATAGTGCCCACTTACTGCCCAAATGCACTAAAATAGCACTATACCACCAATCTGGTGCAGCTGGACTTGGGGTGGTAAGGCCGCATTAGCGGCCCTTCTCATCATTTTGGCAATGTTGGCACACTTTTAGCTTTAGTTTAACTTAGAGTTTAACCTAGCCTAGTTAGCCTAGCCGATCTAAGTTAAATAAAATTCGATCCATACGATTTCGTTCCACGACGACACAATGGCACATCCGGGAGAATACAAGTTATGTCCGCTGAACACGTTTTGACGATGCTTAACGAGCACGAAGTAAAATTCGTCGACCTGCGTTTCACTGATACGAAAGGTAAAGAACAGCACGTCACTATACCAGCCCATCAGGTAGATGCCGACTTCTTTGAAGATGGAAAAATGTTTGACGGCTCCTCCATTGGCGGCTGGAAAGGCATTAATGAATCCGACATGGTGCTGATGCCTGATGCCAGCACCGCCATGCTTGACCCTTTCTTCGAAGAATCAACCCTGATTATCCGTTGCGACATCCTTGAGCCTGCCACCATGCAGGGCTACGATCGCGACCCGCGTTCCATCGCCAAACGCGCCGAAGAGTTTCTGAAATCTTCCGGTATCGCCGATACCGTGCTGTTTGGGCCGGAACCTGAATTCTTCTTGTTCGACGATATCCGCTTTGGTTCGTCCATCTCCGGTTCCCATGTCGCCATTGACGACGTTGAAGCCGCATGGAATACCGATAAAGTTTACGAAGGCGGCAATAAAGGCCATCGTCCCGGCATTAAAGGCGGTTATTTCCCGGTTCCCCCGGTGGATTCATCACAGGATCTGCGTTCCGCCATGTGTTTGACCCTGGAAGAAATGGGCCTGGTGGTTGAAGCCCATCACCATGAAGTCGCCACCGCCGGCCAGAACGAAATCGCCACCCGCTTCAACAGCCTGACGAAAAAAGCCGACGAGATCCAAATCTATAAATATGTGGTGCATAACGTTGCCCATGCCTTTGGCAAAACCGCGACCTTCATGCCGAAACCGATGTTCGGCGATAACGGTTCGGGCATGCACTGCCATATGTCGTTAACCAAAGACGGCAATAACCTGTTCTCCGGCGACAAGTACGGCGGCCTGTCTGAAACAGCGCTGTTCTACATCGGCGGCGTAATAAAACATGCCAAGGCTATCAACGCCCTGACCAACCCGACCACCAATTCCTACAAACGTCTGGTCCCAGGGTATGAAGCGCCGGTTATGCTGGCCTACTCCGCCCGTAACCGCTCCGCCTCCATCCGTATCCCGGTGGTTGCCAGCCCGAAAGCACGCCGTATTGAAGTGCGCTTCCCGGACCCGGCCGCCAACCCATACCTGGCGTTTGCCGCCCTGCTGATGGCCGGCCTGGACGGGGTTATCAACAAAATCCATCCTGGCGATGCCATGGACAAGAACCTGTACGATTTGCCTCCTGAAGAAGCAAAAGAAATTCCGCAGGTGGCCGGATCGTTGGAAGAAGCCCTTAAGGCGCTGGAAGCAGATCACGAGTTCCTCACCCGTGGCGGCGTTTTCACCGAAGACTCCATCGACGCGTATATCACCTTACGTACCGAAGAAGTCGACCGTATTCGCATGACGCCGCATCCGGTGGAATTCGAGCTGTACTACAGCGTATAACTTGACAGTGTTTTTTGTTGCCGTGGAAACTTTCAGCCCATCTCCGGATGGGCTTTTTTCTCCAGCAAACCTTGCGCGCAGCCAAGCGCATTATTATCTAATGGAATAAATGCACTCGAATAGTGCGGGAGACTGCTTTATGGCTACAGGCGCATTGCCCGATGCTGGGCAGATCCTTAATTCGTTAATTAACAGCATATTGCTGCTGGATAACGATCTTGCCGTTCATTACGCCAATCCGGCGGCGCAACAGCTTTTGGCGCAAAGCTCACGCAAGCTTTTTGGTACGCCGTTGCCTGAACTGCTCGGGTACTTTTCGCTCAACGTCGAACTGATGCGCGAAAGCCTTAACGCGGGCCAGGGGTTTACCGATAACGAGGTCACGTTGGTGGTTGATGGGCGGGCACATATTCTTTCCCTTACCGTACAACGCCTGCCCGAGGATTTTTTCCTGATGGAGCTGGCGCCGATGGATAATCAGCGACGCCTCAGCCAGGAGCAAATCCAGCATGCCCAACAGGTGGCGGCGAGGGATCTGGTGCGCGGCCTGGCCCATGAAATCAAAAACCCGCTGGGCGGACTGCGCGGCGCGGCGCAACTGCTTGCCAAGGCTTTACCCGATCCGTCCCTGCTGGAATATACCAAGGTGATTATTGAACAGGCCGACCGCCTGCGCAATCTGGTCGACCGCCTGCTTGGGCCGCAGCAGCCCGGCATGCATGTCACGCAAAGTATCCACCAGGTGGCCGAGCGGGTATTCCAACTGGTCTCGCTGGAAAAACCGGATAATGTCACCCTCCTGCGGGATTACGATCCCAGCCTGCCTGAACTGGCACACGATCCCGACCAAATGGAACAGGTGTTGCTGAATATTACCCGTAACTCGCTGCAGGCCCTGGGTGAAGACGGTGGCACGATCACTATACGTACCCGTACCGCGTTCCAGTTAACGCTGCACGGCGTTCGTTATCGTTTGGTTGCGCGAATTGATATTGAAGACGACGGCCCGGGCGTACCGGCACAGTTGCAGGATACGTTGTTCTACCCCATGGTCAGCGGCCGTGAGGGCGGGACCGGTTTAGGGTTATCCATTGCCCGCAGTCTTATCGATCAAAATTCGGGTAAAATTGAATTTAACAGTTGGCCGGGCCATACCGAATTTTCGGTGTACCTGCCTATTCGCCAGTGAGGTCACTATGCAACGAGGGATAGTCTGGATCGTCGACGACGATAGCTCCATCCGCTGGGTGCTTGAACGCGCCCTCACTGGAGCCGGGTTGACTTGCGTCACCTTTGAAGGTGGCAATGAAGTGCTGGATGCAATCTCCACCCAAACTCCGGACGTGTTGTTATCGGATATACGCATGCCCGGCATGGACGGCCTGGCATTACTCAAACAGATCAAGCAGCGCCATCCGATGCTGCCGGTGATCATCATGACCGCCCATTCCGATTTGGACGCCGCTGTCAGTGCTTACCAACAAGGCGCGTTTGATTACCTGCCCAAGCCGTTCGATATCGACGAAGCGGTGGCGTTGGTTGAGCGCGCGGTCAGCCACTATCTGGAACAGCAGCAGCCGGCGCGCGTGCAGCCCGCCAGCGGCCCGACCACCGATATTATCGGTGAGGCGCCGGCCATGCAGGATGTGTTCCGCATTATCGGCCGGTTGTCCCGTTCGTCCATCAGCGTGCTGATTAACGGCGAATCCGGCACCGGTAAAGAACTGGTTGCCCATGCATTGCATCGCCATAGCCCGCGCGCCAAGGCCTCGTTTATCGCGCTGAATATGGCGGCCATCCCCAAGGATTTGATTGAGTCGGAACTGTTCGGTCATGAGAAAGGGGCCTTTACCGGCGCCAACCAGGTGCGCCAGGGCCGTTTTGAGCAGGCGGACGGCGGCACCCTGTTCCTGGATGAAATCGGCGATATGCCGCTGGATGTCCAGACCCGGCTGCTGCGCGTATTGGCGGACGGCCAGTTTTACCGGGTCGGTGGTTACGCGCCGGTCAAGGTGGACGTCAGGATCATCGCCGCCACCCATCAAAACCTTGAGCTGCGCGTGCAGGAAGGCAAGTTCCGCGAGGATTTATTCCATCGTCTGAACGTCATCCGGGTGCATTTGCCCCCGCTGCGTGAACGACGGGAAGATATTCCGCGCCTGGCGCGCTATTTCCTGCAGGTGGCGGCCAAGGAGCTGGGCGTGGAGCCGAAAAACCTGCATCCGGAAACCGAAACCGCGCTGACCCGCCTGCCATGGCAAGGCAATGTCCGCCAGTTGGAGAATACCTGCCGCTGGCTGACCGTCATGGCCGCCGGCCAGGAAGTGTTGATCCAGGACCTGCCGCCGGAATTATTTGAAAGCACGGCGCCGGACGCCACGGTTCAGTCGCTGCCGGACAGTTGGGCCACGCTGCTGGCGCAATGGGCGGACCGCGCGCTGCGTTCCGGTCACCAGAACCTGCTGTCCGAAGCCCAGCCGGAAATGGAGAGAACCCTGCTGACCACCGCCCTGCGCCATACCCAAGGCCATAAGCAGGAAGCGGCCAGACTACTCGGGTGGGGCCGCAATACCCTGACGCGTAAGCTGAAAGAGTTGGGCATGGAATAAAACGCGGGGTTTAATACCCTGGCGGAATAACGGCGTAAAAAATAGCAAAATAACGCGCAAATCGGCGTTATTTTGCCCTTTACATCCCGCATGCAGACAGTATGATCTTGTCGCTGACCGGGAGGAAGACCATGCTAGATTCATTGATCAATTTAATATCCCAGGGCGCGGATATGACCGCCGCCGTGGGCCACGCACCGCAAACCGCGCTGGCCGCCATCCTCTGCGCCGCGCTGCTTAACTTTTTCAGCTGATCAAATCACCCGTGAGAACTGGCGCTGGAGCGATTTATTGCGCAGGTAGATATCAAAGCACATGCAGATATTGCGGATCAGCAGGCGTCCTTTGGCCGTGACCGTTATCGCCTGTTCGGAGAGAGCCACCAGTCCGTCGCGCTCAAGGGGCCGCAGCAGCGCGATATCATCGGCGAAATAATCGGTAAAACGCACGGCATAGCGGTTTTCCAGTACGCTGAAATCGATATGGAACTGGCAAATCAACGCCTTGATCACGTCACGGCGCAGGCGGTCATCGTCCGACAGCGCCACGCCGCGCCATAATCCGTTGCCCTGGCGCGCAACGCTTGCCACGTAGCTCTTCATCTCTTTCTGGTTCTGCACGTAGCTATCCCCGATCATGCTAATCGCCGAGATGCCAAGCCCCAGTAAGTCGCAGTCGCCTTGGGTGGTGTAACCCTGGAAATTGCGATGCAGCCTGCCGGCACGCTGCGCCACGGCCAATTCGTCGTCCGGACGCGCAAAATGGTCCATGCCGATAAACTGATAGCCCGCATCGCAAAGCGCGGCGATGGAATGCTGCAAAATGTCCATTTTTTGTGCCGCGTCCGGTAAATCAGCGGTTTTGATTTTCCGCTGGGCGGCAAACAGCGCAGGCATGTGCGCATAATTGAATACGCTGAGCCGCTGGGGGTTGAGCGTTATCACCCGGGCCAGGGTATGCTGAAAGCTCGCCAGCGTTTGGCGCGGCAGGCCGTAAATCAGATCGATATTGGTGGAAAGGAAACCCAGCGCCTTGGCGCGGCCGATCAGATCGAAGATCAGCTGTTCATCCTGTTCCCGGTTGACCAGCCGCTGGACCTCGGGGTCAAAATCCTGCACGCCCATGCTGATGCGGTTAAACCCTTCGGCATGGAGATGATCCATCATCTCCAGTTCGATGTCGCGTGGGTCGATTTCAATGGACATCTCGGCGCCGGCGGCGATGGTAAACTGTTCACGCACCAGGGCCACCAGGCGCGATATCTGCGCCGGCGACAAAAAGGTGGGCGTACCGCCGCCCCAGTGCATCTGCGTGACCAGGCGGCCCTTGAACAAAGGCGCGCGCCGGAGGATTTCCTGCTCCAGGACATCCAGGTAACGATCGGCTTTTTCCGGCTGGCGGGTAACGATTTTATTACAGCCGCAGAAGTAACAGCCCTTGTGGCAAAACGGCAGATGCAGATACAGCGACAGCGGGCGGGCAGGATAGCGCGCCACCGCGTAGATGAAAGCGGCCTCGTCATACCCTTCGCTAAACTCCAGGGCGGTAGGGTAGGACGTATAGCGCGGCCCTGATTGATTATATTTTTGAATGAGGGCCGAATCCCATTCTATCGCTGGCACTGACATGGCTGCTTACTCCTTACGAAATTTACGCCGCCCCCGCCTTTTTATAGGCGCAGCCGGTTTTCGCCCGGCGGCCCGCGCCAAACGTAACCGGTCTTTACGCCGCGAAAGCCGCCATAGTTTACTCAATAACCACACTAAATAACATGTCAACGGCGCGGCGATTAGCAGCAGCAGCGGATTCAACGGTTAAAATGAATCTTTCTGGCCGCGTTTGAGCAGTTGCAGCATATCTTCGTTTTTGACGTCTTCCTCTTCATCATCTTCAATCTCAATGCCCAGCAAGGTCATCAGCTCGTCGATGCGATCCAGGGTCTTATCGACGTATGCCTGCTCCGGAGCCGCTAATTCCTTACCCTGCTCCAGCTTTTGCAATAATTCGTCCAGGCGCTCGTCGTTTTCCAGGTTCTCCAGCTCCACTTCCGGCAAAATAGCCGTGGTGGTGGGAATATAAATTTCCGGCGCTACCGGTTTTTTAACCGTGGCGGCGTCAGCGATAAGCGGCACGGGTTTTTTGCTGCCAATACGGCGATCGACGATCCCCGACTGCGCATTGCGGCCGCCGGCCTTATTGCCTTCCTGTGCCCGGGAGCCGGAAGCCAGACCGCGTCGTTTTTTCTGGCGCTGGCGGGCACGCCCCTCGGTATTCAACTCTTCACGGCTTTTGCGTTTGTTCTTGGCGATGGCTGGTTTACCGCGCCCGCCTTTTGCTGATGGATTCATGTTGTCTGCTCTTGGGTAAGTGTCATTAAGTATAGAATTGCGGCGGAATCTATCAGAAACCCTACCAATAAAAAAGGCGGCAGTTAATCTGCCACCATAAAGTGAAGGTGCTTCGCGAGAAAAACAGTCCCCCGGCGATGAACCTGACGGTCCACATCCTGTGTATCGGATCGTCGCTGCGATGATGTTTTATTCTACTCTATACGAAGCAGATTGGTTAGGGTGTATTCCTTTACGCACTCATCCTAAGCAGAATTCATCCCTGGGAAAAACGTGGATATGGCTTGGTGCAGGGCTAAAGCGGAGCACTTGGCCATGTCTTGAACTTTTCATGATGAAAAGTGCCAATTTCAGGCGCTCCGTGCCTTGCCACCTAATGTAGCCTAATTACATTTACCCGCAATACGGTCACGCCATGCTGGCAGGCTGTTGTGACAGTGATAATTATTTAAATTTATGATTTATAATAAATTAATTTATATCAAAACGAGATTACTCTCTCAGTAAAGCGCCGATCTCTCACAAACATAAAACGTTAAATACTCACATCTAATAACACAGTGGTTAGAATGGCGGCCAAATAGCAACGGCTGGGTGGATGCGGTTAAAGATAAAAACCGCTTTTTACCTTATAACCCGTATAATTGACGGTAATAAGTCATTCCGCGGGAGAGGAAAATTTGATCACCTCATATAATTACCATATGACGCATTTTGTCATGAGTGCCCCTGATATCCGTCATTTGCCCACGGATACCGGGATCGAAGTCGCGTTTGCCGGGCGATCCAACGCCGGCAAATCCAGCGCGCTGAATACCCTGACCAATCAAAAAAGCCTGGCCAGGACCAGTAAAACGCCGGGGCGTACGCAGCTTATCAATTTGTTTGAGGTCGAGCCGGAAATCCGCCTGGTGGATTTACCGGGTTATGGCTATGCCGAAGTGCCTGAAGAAATGAAACGTAAGTGGCAACGCGCCCTGGGCGAGTATTTGCAAAAGCGCCATAGCCTGAAGGGGCTGGTGGTACTGATGGATATCCGCCACCCGATGAAAGATCTGGATCAGCAAATGGTACAGTGGGCGGTGGGTGTCGATATCCCGGTCCTGGTGCTATTGACCAAATCCGACAAGCTGGCTTCCGGCGCATGCAAGGCCCAGCTTAACCAGGTAAGGGAAGCCGCGGCGGCATTTGAGGGTGATATACAGGTTGAGGCGTTTTCGTCGCTGAAAAAGACCGGCGTCGACAAACTGCGTCTTAAGCTTGACAGCTGGTTCAGTGAAACCCTGCCGGTAACGGATGAAGAGCTACCCTATACGGAATAAGCGGTTGCGCCGGCGCGGCGCCCAATAAAAAACGCCCCAGCCAATAATGACTGGGGCGGCTAATATTTAGCCAAATCCGATTACGTGAAGTAAAAGGTCTGAAAGATAGAACATCTTACCTCTGTACCCTACGTCTGTAACTTTACATCAATTTATCGCAGTGCAAAAGATTTTTTTGTAGTTTAATTTCACTTATTTGGCATTTGCATAGTGATTATCTCAAGCCATATCACCTTTTTATGTAGCTTAATTACGAAAAATGCTTATTGTTTCGCCACTTAGTGAGCCTGATCCCAGTTTTCACCCATCCCCACATCAACCCGCAGCGGGACATCCAGGGCAAAAGAGCCTTCCATCAGGCTCTTGATCCTGGGAATAGCCGACTCCACCGCGTCGCGTCGCACTTCAAATACCAGTTCATCATGCACCTGCATGATCATGCGCACCGCAGGCTTTTCTTTTTGCAGCCAGGAATCGATGGCAATCATCGCGCGTTTGATGATATCCGCGGCGGTCCCCTGCATCGGGGCGTTTATCGCCGCACGCTCGGCGGCTTTCTTACGCGTCCCGTTACGTGAGTGGATATCGGGCAAGTAGAGCCGGCGGCCGTCGAGGGTGGAAACATAACCTTGCTCCTCCGCCTGCCTGCGGGTGCGCTCCATATATTCCAACACGCCCGGGTAGCGCTCAAAATAGAGGTTCATATAGCGTTGCGCCTGCGCACGTCCCACCGATAGCTGCCGTGCCAGACCAAAGGCGCTCATGCCATAGATCAGGCCGAAGTTAATCGCCTTGGCGCTGCGGCGCTGCTCATTGGACACCTTCTCCAGCGCCAGGCCGAAGACTTCGGCGGCGGTGGCCCGATGTATATCCTTGCCCTCGGCAAAGGCCTTAAGCAGTCCCTGGTCGCGCGAGAGGTGCGCCATGATGCGCAGTTCGATCTGCGAATAGTCCGCCGCTACGATAACGGAATCCTTCGGCGCGATAAATGCCTGCCTGATACGCCGCCCTTCGTCATTACGCACCGGGATGTTTTGCAGGTTGGGATCGGTCGAGGACAATCGGCCGGTGGCGGTAACCGCCTGTTGATAAGACGTATGCACGCGCTTTGAGTGCGGATTAATCATCAGCGGCAATTTATCGGTATAGGTCGACTTCAGCTTGGCCAGGCCGCGATACTCGAGGAGAAGCTTTGGCAGCGGATAATCCAGCGCCAGCTCGGCCAGCACTTCCTCATTGGTCGATGGCGCGCCGCCCGGCGTTTTTTTCAGGATCGGCAGTTTTTGCTTATCGTATAAAATCGCCTGGAGCTGCTTGGTGGATGAGAGATTAAAGGCTTCGCCCGCCAGTTCATGCGCCTCGGTTTCCAGCTCGCCCAGACGCTTAGTCAATTCAACCGAATGCGCGGCCAGGATCTTCTCGTCAATCAGCACCCCGGTGCGTTCGATGCGCGACAGTACCGGCACCAGCGGCATTTCGATTTCCTCGAACACCTTCTTCAGGCCGGTCTCCCGTTCGATCTGCGGCCAGAATTTTTCATGCAGCCGCAACGTAACGTCCACATCCTCGGCGGCATACGGCCCCGCCTGCTCAAGGGCGATTTGATTAAAGGTCAGCTGGTTTTTGCCTTTACCGGCAATGTCGGCAAAACCGACCGTGGTATGTTTCAGGAAACGATCGGCCATGCTGTCCATATCATGACGTCCCGACACGCTGTTAAGCACGTAGGATTCGAGCATGGTGTCAAAGGCAATGCCGGCCAGCTCGATATCGTAACGTTGCAACACGCCGCGATCGAATTTCAGGTTCTGGCCGATTTTGCGAATGGCAGGGTCTTCGAGCAGTGGTTTAAGCAACGCCAATACCTCGTCGCGATTTAATTGGTCCGGCGCGTCGAGATAATCGTGACCGACCGGTAAATACGCGGCGTCTCCAGGGGTAATGGCGAAAGAGAGCCCAATCAGGTTGGCACTCAGGGTATCCAGGCTATCGGTTTCGGTATCAAAGGTGAACTGCCCCGCCTGTTTTATCCGTTTTATCCAGCTGTTCAGGTCCGCCAGCTCGTAGACGACCTGGTAACCGTCCTGGGGAAGCTGCGCCGCCTCCCGATCATCCTCATCGGCCGGGACGGCCGGGGCATTAAACGGCGTGCGCGCGGCGGGAACGGGATTGATTCGTCCCTGCAGCCATTTACCCGCTTCCAAATCCGCCAGCCAGCGTTTGAATTCATATTTCGTGAACAGCAGCTGCAATGCCGCCGCGTCGGGCTCGGTAACGGTTAATTGATCAAAGGGCAAATCCAACGGCACATCAGTCTTAATGGTCGCCAGCTGATAAGACAAATAGGCCAGCTCTTTATTTTGTTCCAGCTTCGGCGCCATGGTTTTAGCGCCGCGAAACGACAGCCCGCCCACGCTGGTCAGATCGCTGTAAATATTATCCAGGCTGCCCAGTCCCTGCAGCAGCGCCTGGGCAGTTTTCTCACCGACGCCCGGCACGCCGGGAATATTATCCGAGCTGTCGCCCATCAGCGCCAGGTAATCAATGATCAATTCCGGTGGAACGCCGAATTTTTCCCGCACTTCCTCCGGCCCAAGAATAGTGTTGGACATGGTATTGATAAGCGTAATGGTAGGGGATACCAGCTGCGCCATATCTTTGTCACCGGTGCTGATCAGCACTTCGCGGCCAGCCCGCGCGGCTTCCAGCGCCAGCGTGCCAATCACATCGTCCGCCTCGACGCCGGATACCGCCAGCAAGGGCAGGCCCATCGCCTTGACCATGCTGTGCAATGGCTCGATTTGGCTGCGCAAATCATCCGGCATTGAGGGACGGTGAGCTTTATAGTGTTCGAATAATTCGTCGCGAAAAGTTTTACCCTTGGCGTCAAACACCACCGCCACGTGGCTTGGCTTATACTGCGTCAGCAGGCTTTTCAGCATATTCAGCACGCCGTACATGGCGCCGGTCGGTTCGCCCGCGCCGTTGGTTAACGGCGGGAAGGCATGATAGGCACGATAAAGATAGGAGGAACCATCAACCAGGATTAACGGGTTGTCTGCAATGTGAGCCATAGCGTCTTCGTTCTTTTTAGTCAGCAATCATGGGGGATAGCATGCCACAGCTGGCCGCCGGAGACGAACGTTAGCGTAGCATAAGGGCGATAAAAAAATCGGGTTACGAACGGATCCGCGCGATCCTGCTGTGGATAACTTTGTGAGTAAAAAAAATGGATAATGTTTATATATCTATAATAATGTTGGCTTTTATAAAAAATACTCTCTTTATCAATGGTTTATTGCGAACCACTAACTAATCCCATATATATCAGTGGCATTTCATGTTTGTGGATATAACCCGCATCCATTTGTCGCAGTGGATATGATGTTGGTTTGCTGTTGAAAAAGCATATACATAAATGCTCATTTCCAACAGACGCAGCGGTGGAAATAACTTACTGCCAGTGGCTAATCAATTCGATTAAAAACGCCGGAAATATCCAGCGTTTATTATAATAAGTCAGTGATTTAATTCTGCGTCAGCAAGAATTTAACCACATCGGCGAATTGCTTCACGTACACGTCCTGTGAAGACATATCCAGGCCGTCGTTTTTGACCATATATTTGCCATTCACGAACATAGCCGGGACACCGCGCAATTGCAAATCCGAGGCGGCCTTTTCCTGCTGGACCACCAGGGATTTGACCACAAAGCTATTCCAGGCGCCGTCATATTCCTCACCGCTTACGCCGGCCTGAATAAAGACATTGCGCAGATCGGCGGGGGTTTGCACCGTCTGGGTTTTTTGAATACCGTCAAACAACAAGGGACTGACTTTGTCCTCGACGCCTAACGCCATGGCGACAGCCCAAGCTTGGGTCACCTGCTTGCCCATATCGCCGCCAAGGAAATCGACATGATATTTGGTCACTTTGGTTCCCGCGGGCAGCGACTGTTTCACGGTGCTGGAAACATGAAAGTTCTGTTCAAATTCATAGCAGTGCGGACAATAGAACGAGAAAAACTCCAAGACCTGCGGTTCACCGGTCGCCGGCTTATCAAGCTGGATATATTGCTGGCCTTCGGTAAATTGCGCGGCCGAAACGCTAAATGCCAACGCGAGTCCCATAAGCGCAAACCAAATCTTCTTCATTAATTTATTCTCCAATGTTTAATACGTAGGCATAAGCTGTAAAGGTGGTTCCTGCAATAGCTTCACCTGCTCCGTGAAGATCAATGTTTGCTGTGACCAGAACTCAGCTTCCACCATCCAGGGGAAACTATAGGGAAATGCGGGATCTCCCCACCGTCGGCTAATCCAAGCCAGGTAATAGATCATACGCATCGCGCGTAATGGCTCTATCAGAGCCAATTCGCGCGGATTAAAGTCCATGAATTCACTATAAGCATCAAGCAAAAGCGATAGCTGATATTGCTGTTCGATACGATCGCCATTAAGCAGCATCCAGAGATCCTGAACGGCAGGTCCGTTTCGGGCATCATCCAGGTCGACAAACATCGGACCGTCGCGCCACATGATATTGCCCGCATGCAGATCGCCATGCAGACGCAGCGGACGCCATTGCGTCGTCCAGCATAGCTTAACTTCGGCAATTAACGTGTCAACGGACTGTAAAAATGCGGTTTTTTGTTTGCCGGCAATCAGCGTGCTGCGCTCAAATTCACGTCTTGGTTCATATAAATACTCTTCAAGACCTATAGTCGGCCGGCTACTGAAGCATTTGTCGCCATTACTGCGATGGATGCGCCCGATAAAACGCCCCACCCATTCAAGCTGCTCATCATTGTCTTGTTCAAATTGCCTGCCGCCGACGCTTGGAAATACGGCAAAATGAAAGCCCTGATGTTCCAAAAGCGTGGAACCATTAATGCGTATCGGCGGAACTACCGGGATTTCCGCATCATTCAATCCCAATGAAAGTTCATGTTCTTCAAGAATCTGCTCAACCGACCAGCGTTCAGGGCGATAGAATTTGACTACATAGCGTTTTTTATCTTCATCAAGGAACTGATAAACACGGTTTTCGTAACTATTGAGGGCGGTTAACCCGGAGTCTACGCGTAAACCGACGTTTTCCAGGGCATCCATTATAAGCTCTGGCATCAACGTCTTGAAATTAAATGCGGTTATATTCATAAAACGCTCATTTCGTCGTCTTTGCCTAGTCTTTGATGATACCGCGCGCGCGCAGGATCGCGGTTTTGAAATCTTCTTCGTAATCCTTTTGCAATCCCGGGATGGCTTGCGTTTTGTCGGCACCGCGCATTTTTAGATGATAAATTAACGTATCATCAGACAGAGCGAACAAGTCCCCGTCATAGCCGGCTTCTTGCGCCAGTTTTTGCAGGAATTGCAGCAAATTTAACTCGGACTCTTTCTGCCATGCCGGATGAAGCAGTTCGATGAGCTCATTAACGCGGTGATATTTCATAACGCAATCCCTCTCTTTGTTCCCAGTGCTAATGTATCAAGATCCACCGGGCAGGATAAACACGATTGTTCTGTAACATGTGAAACATTGTATCTTAATATGAGGGCCTGCCTATCAATGATTAAGGCTAACGGAGGAGAGTCATTATAAAAGCTGACATCACAGGCGTGATCCTGGCCGGCGGGCAATCGACGCGCATGGCCGGCAAAGATAAAGGGTTGGTCATGGTTAACCAACGCCCTCTTTATCAGTATGTTCTGGACGGTCTGTCGCGGCAGGTCGATACGGTTATACTTAACGCCAACCGTAATCTTGAACTCTACCGGCAAAGCGGTTTGCAGGTAGTGACCGACACCTTGCCCGATTACCCCGGACCGCTTGCCGGCATACTGGCGGGGCTGCAGGCGGCGCAGACGCAATGGGCGATGTTCGCCCCTTGCGACGTGCCGGTTTTTCCATTGGATCTGGTCCAACGGCTATGGGACGGCAAGCGGATGGCGTCAGCCGCCTTCGCCAGTTCGGGGGGACAAGACCATCCGGCGTTTGCGCTGCTCAACCGCTCGTTGATTGACCCGTTAGAGACCTTCCTAACGCAGGGGGAGCGCAAGGTAATGCTGTTTTATACCCGTATCGGGGCCGAAAGAGTGGTTTTCCCGGTAAAAACCCCGAATTTCCATAACCTTAATACCCCTCTTGATGTGCAGAACTGGGCAAAATCGTAAGGAACACCCTATGCCACACGCCCTTCCCCCATTATTGGCCATTACCGCCTTCAGCGGCACCGGCAAGACTACCCTGTTAAAACAGCTGATACCCTTGCTAAACCAGGCCGGCGTGCGGGTAGGCATCATCAAGCATACCCACCATAAGGTGGATGTGGATACCCCCGGAAAAGACAGTTACGAGCTACGTAAGGCCGGCGCTCGGCAAACCATGGTGGCAAGCGAAGCGCGATGGGCGCTGATGACCGAAACGCCGGATCTGGTCATGCCGTCATTATCCTGGCTGGCCGGTCAAATGGATAACAACCTGATCGACCTGATCCTGGTTGAGGGGTTCAAAGATGAACCGGTGCCCAAAATTGCGTTATTCCGCGAGGACGTTGGCAAAGAGTGGCTTCCTTTGATGGACGGGCACGTTATCGCAGTGGCCAGCGACGTTTATCTCGATATCAACCTGCCGTTACTGGATATCAATCTGCCCGGCGATATCGCGGCTTTTATCAGCAACTGGCTGCGCAGCCAGCGGTAATCAGGCGGCACCTGATAAAAAATGCGCGACGCCAACATTGGTTGGCGTGGTTTTATCTGAATTTATACTATCCGGCACATATGGATGAGACATTTCCATAGTAGTGCCTGTATTGCTGATAAATTGGTAAACGTACAGCCAGTCTTGCAACTACCCACAATTATACTAATATAATCATAAGGATAATCGGATAAAGTTATTTTCATGGAAGGCTGAACAATGGTTAATCCGGAACAAGTTTCGCTTTCATGGCTAGATGAGGAAATTAATTGTTCTGTGTTTAGCGATCGCCGCCATGCCAGTCGCTTTAAATCTTTGATGCAAAAACTCTGGCGCGGGATGGGCAACAGCCTTCCTTTTTCCTGCCAGGATCGTGCAGCGGCAAAAGCCGCTTATCGGTTTCTTTCCAGCGACAGTATGGGAAATAAAAATAAACATCCGCCCGGTAATATTGTTATCTGGCGTGGCCTGCGACGATTAAACGAAATACAGACCGGATGGGAAATGGCCACCCGGAGATGTGGGTAATTGCAAAACTAAGCGTACGCGTACGCTGCGGATGGTATTGCTGCGGGATCAGGCGTAGCAAAACCGTCCGTTCAGCACATATGAAAAAGCCCTCTGTTTCCACAGAGGGCTTCGTCATTATTGGATGCCTGGCAGTTCCCTACTCTCGCATGGGGAGACCCCACACTACCATCGGCGCTACGGCGTTTCACTGCTGAGTTCGGCATGGGGTCAGGTGGGACCACCGCGCTAGTGCCGCCAGGC
>NZ_WUBS01000013.1 GCF_010131535.1 Acerihabitans arboris | reverse complement strand
ATTATAATAAAGGCGCCGAACTGCTGGATTACGTTATAAATAAAGACGACTTCAAAATGACCGACGGCTATTTTTATCCGCTAAATAAACCGGGCCTGGGCGTGGAGATTAATGAAGAGCTGGTGATTGAACGCAGTAAAAACGCCGGCGACTGGCGTAATCCGGTATGGCGTTATCCTGACGGCGCGGTGGCGGAGTGGTAATTATCCGCCATAAATAAGTGCCTTAATAATGTCATTAAATTAAGCAGTACCATCCCGCGATGCTTCACCACGCTCAGGGGGTAACACCTCATACCCGGCACTGAGCGTGGCCTAA
Organism: Acerihabitans arboris; assembly: GCF_010131535.1. Classification (GTDB taxonomy): domain Bacteria; phylum Pseudomonadota; class Gammaproteobacteria; order Enterobacterales; family Enterobacteriaceae; genus Acerihabitans; species Acerihabitans arboris. The sequence continues at coordinate 208,738 of NZ_WUBS01000013.1, read as the reverse complement.
AGGTGATGATATGAATATCGATTTAAGTACCTCGACCCTGGCTAAACTGAATTTAAAAATAATACCTTTTATTATCTTGTGTTATTTCATATCCAACCTCGATAAAACCAATATTTCGGTGGCGGCGTTGCAAATGAACGCCGACCTGGGATTGACTACCAGCATGTACGGGCTGGGTGTGGGCATGTTTTATATCTCCTACATTATTTTTGAAGTGCCCAGTAATATTTTAATGACCAAGGTCGGCGCTAAATTATGGATTGCGCGCATTATGATTACCTGGGGGCTGGTCAGCACCGGCATGGGCTTTATCCATACGCCGACCCAGCTGTATGTCATGCGTTTCCTGCTGGGGATGGCGGAGGCGGGTTTTGCCCCCGGCATTATTTATTATATCTCCTGCTGGTTCCCGAAAAGTAACCGGGCCAGGGCGATGTCGTTTTTCTATATGGGATCGGTGCTGGCGTCTATTATCGGCCTGCCCGTTTCCGGCAGCCTGCTGGGCCTGCACGGCATCGGCGGTATTGAGGGCTGGCGCTGGCTGTTTTTTATCGAGGGTATCCCGGCGGTGGTGATGGGCGTGATGGTGCTGTTTTACCTCTCCGATAGCCCGGATAAAGCCCATTGGCTGAGCGCCGAACAAAAAAGCTGGCTGAAGGCGACCCTGGCGGCGGACAACGCCGGCGCGGAAGTGGGCCAAAACCATTCCTGGGTCAGCGCGCTGAAAAATAAGGTGGTATGGCTGTTAAGCCTGGTGTGGTTCCTGCAGGCGTTTTGCTCTATCGGTATTACGTTATTCCTGCCACTGATCCTGAAAAGCATGGTGGCGGACAAGAGCAATTTTGTTATCAGCGTACTGGCGGCGGTGCCTTTTGTTTTCGCCTGTCTGTTCATGTATCTCAACGGCCGTCATTCGGATAAAACCAAAGAGCGCGCGTTGCATTTGGGCGTACCCTTGATTATCTCCGGGCTGTTGCTGGGCATCTCCATATATACCTCTAATCTGTGGCTGGCGTATATCCTGCTGGTATTGACGGTTGGCTTTAACTTTGCCCTGACGCCGATATTCTGGGCGGTGACTACCGAGAAATTGACCGGGGTGGCCGCCGCCGCGTCCATCGCCTTCATCAACGCCATCGCCAATTTCGCCGGCCTTGGCCTGCCGCCGCTGCTGGGGAAAATCAAGGATATGACCAATAGCTATCATTACGGGCTGCTGATTATCGCCGTTGCGCTGGTGATTGGCGGCGTGGTGGGCATTTTTGTCGGCCGGACCCGGGCGCCGGCGGTTAAATCGGGCGCCGTTTCGCCGTTATCACATTAATTGCAGGTATTAATTATGAATTATTCTGTCATCAAGGCCGCCATGTTACCCGACGCATTGACGCGGCGGCTGGAAAAACAATTTAATATGGCGGATTTCGCACTGCTGCCGGAGCCGGAACGTTGGTTGGCGGCGCAGCAGGCCAGGGTGTTGGTGGTGAACGGCGAATCCACCCTTACCGAGGCGTTTATCGCGCAATTTCCCAAGCTTGAGCTGATTGCCGATTTTGGCGTGGGCTATGACGGTATTGACGTGGCGGCGGCCGCGCGTCGGAGCGTTGAGGTATGCAATACGCCCGACGTGCTGACCGAGGATGTGGCGGATATGGCGATGGGGCTGTTGTTGGCGACATCGCGGCAGATCGTGGGCGCGCAGCGGTTTATCGAGCAGGGCGGCTGGCGGGACGGGGGGTATCCCTGGACCAAAAAAGTGTCTGGCGGGCGGCTGGGGATTATCGGCATGGGGCGGATCGGCCAGGCGATTGCCAGGCGGGCCGCAGCCTTCGATATGGTTATTTCTTATCATGATTATCGTCAGCTGCCCGATGGCGCGTGGCCGTTTTACGCCTCGGTCGTGGACCTGGCGGCGGCCAGCGATTTCCTGGTGGTATGCGTTAACGGCGGGGAAAAGACCCGCTCGCTGGTGAACGCGCGGGTGTTGGCCGCGCTCGGCGCCGAGGGGATCTTGATTAATATCGCCCGAGGTACGGTGGTGGACGAGGCCGATTTGGTTCACGCCGTGAAACAGGGCATTATCGGCGGCGCGGGGCTGGATGTATTCAGTCATGAGCCGGAGGTGCCCGCCGCCCTGTTTAATCGTCCGAATGTGGTGGTAACTCCGCATATGGCCAGCGCGACCCATGATACGCGGCGCGCGATGTCGGATCTGGTGTTTGATAATATCGCGGCGTTTTTGGCCGGTAAACCGTTACTGACGCCGGTGGCGCCGTACTGAATTCGCTGGAGTTAAGCCGTCCTGCTGGTTAGGTTGGGCGTCGGCAGGCCCGCTTGTCGGGTCTGGAGCGCAGAGGGCCTACCGCGCCATAGGGCGCTCGGGCGGCTTGAGATGCCGCTTCGGCCCCATTGGCGCGCTCTCCCTCTGATTAGCCGACGGCGCTAAGCCGTCCTGCCGGTTAGGCTGGGCGTCGGCAGGCCCGCTTGCCGGGTCCGGAGCGCAGAGGGCCCCAGCGCTTGCCGTTTTTTGAAAATCATACCAATTTTAATTATTAGTTATCATCGATTTAATCCTTCCTGGCCGATCTGGCTCACAATTCACATAAAAACAGTTTGTCACCGGCAGTTCCTTTGCTTAAATTGCTAACTCGACTTAGCAAAGGGGTGAGAGCATGAAAGACCAGTGCTTTATCGGGGTGGACGTGGGGTCGGCCAGCGTCCGGGCAGGCGTGTTTGACCGGCTGGGCACCCGGCTGGCCTTTGCCGTGCGCCCGATCGATCAATTCCATCCCCGGCCGGATGTGGCCGAACAATCTTCGCGACAGATCTGGTCGCAGGCCTGCGAGGCCATCAAGGACGCGGTCGGCAAATCGGGCGTTGCGCCGGAAGCGGTGGTGTCGCTGGGGTTTGACGCGACCTGCTCGCTGGTGGTGGTCGATAGCGCCGGCGAGGGTATTTCGGTGTCGGAGCAGGACGAAGCCGGCCACGATATCATCATGTGGATGGATCACCGCGCCGTTGACGAGGCACAGGCTATTAACGCCACCGGCGATGCGGCGTTGGCCTATGTCGGCGGCGAGGTGAGCGTGGAGATGGAGCTGCCGAAAGCCCTGTGGCTGAAGCGCCATTTTCCCGAGCGTTATCACCAGGCCTGGCGGCTGTTTGATTTAGCGGATTTCCTGGTATGGCGCGCCACGGGTGTCGATGCCGCCAGCAGCTGTACCCTGACCTGCAAATGGAATTACCTGGCCCATGAAAACCGGTTCAGCGACCCTTTGCTGCGGGCGGTGGACCTGGAAGACCTACTGGAAAAAGTCCCGCCCGTTATCCTGCAGCTTGGCCGCCCCGCCGGGCCATTAAGCTCGCAGGCGGCGCGGGAGTGCGGCCTGACCACCGCCGTGACCGTGGCCGGCGGCATTATCGATGCCCATGCGGGAGGGCTGGCGCTGGTCGCGACCCGGCCGGAAGGGGCGCTGGCCCTTATCAGCGGCACCTCGAACTGCCATATGCTGGTCAACCGGCGTGAGGTACATGTGCCGGGCGTTTGGGGGCCGTATTGGGGCGCGATGCTGCCGGGCTGGTGGCTGAGCGAGGGCGGGCAAAGCGCCGCCGGCGCGCTGGTGGAATGGACGCTGCGCGGGCACGCCGCCTGGCCGCTGCTGCTGCAGCAGGCCGGCGAGCGGCAGTGCACGGAGTATGAACTGCTCAATCTATGGGTTGTGGATCTGGAGCGGCGCGATCCGCTGCCCACCCGTCATCTGCATGTGCTGGCGGACCACCACGGCAACCGGTCGCCCCGGGCCAATCCCCTTGCCCGCGGCGCGGTTATCGGCCTGACGCTGGAGCAGGGGCGTGATGCGCTGGCCCGGCTTTACCTGGCCACCCTGCAGGCGATTGCCTACGGTACCCGCCATATTATCGAGGCGATGAACCAATCCGGTCATCATATTACCCGGCTGCTGATCTGCGGCGGGGCCACCAAAAATCCGCTGTGGCTGCGTGAATACGCCAACGTAACCGGCTGCGATATCGAGCTGTCGGCCGAGGACGATGCCGTGACCCTGGGCGCGGCCTTGCTGGGCGCGGTCGCGGGCGGCGCCTTTCCCACCCTGACCGATGCGGCGCGCTCGTTGGTGCGACCCGGCCAGGTGATTCGCGCCGATGCCCGGTCCGCGGCATTTCATCAGGCAAAATATCAGGTTTACCTGCGGCTCTACGACGATACGCAGCGGGCCGAAGACGTGATGCGCGCATGGCGCTGACCCTATTATTCACCAGGAGCAAACGATGCTGAAATTTACCCTTCCGCCGTCACCGGCGATGATTCGCGCGGGCCATCAGGAAGTATTGCTGGTCGCCAACGCCGATTTGCGCGAGCCGGCCAACGTCACCTGCTGGCCGACCCAGCAGGGTTATGAACAGAAACTGCAGGCGGCGCTGGAAAAGCTGGGCTACCGTATCAAGCGCGCCCATCCGATCCATGCCGATCGCGGCCATGGTTTTATCAGCAGCCAGAAAGAAGGCAGCGATCTGTTTGCCGCCATTGATCCCGACGCGCCGGTGATTGTCTTGCTGACCGCCTGGCAGTATTCGCATCATATCGCGCCCTCGCTGGCGCATCATCGCGGGCCGCTATTATTGCTGGCCAATTTCGACGGCACCTGGCCGGGACTGGTGGGCATGCTGTGCATGGCGGGCACCCTGACCAGCCTGGGAACGTCCTATTCGCGCCTGTGGTCGGAGAGTTTTGACGACGAGCCGTTTTACCAGGGACTAAACACCTGGCTGCGCGACGGCCGGCTTTGCCACAAGACCAGCTATCTGCGCGATATCGCCCCGACTCATCCGCTGATGGCAAGCCCTGCCGGGCAAATCGGCCGCGAGGCGGGAGAATATATCCTGCGCCACAAAGCGATTATCGGCCTGTTCGATACCTTCTGCATGGGCATGATTAACGGCGTCTTTCCGCAGCAGGCGCTGGTGAACGCCGGCATTCCGCTGGAATCCCTGTCGCAGTCGGCGCTGTTGGTGGAAATGGCCAGGGTGCCCGATTCACTGCGCGAGCAATGCCTGGCCTGGTACGAGCTGCGGGGCATGCAGTTTGACTTCGGCGCCGACGGCGCCCGGTCGCTGACACGTAAGCAGGTATTGGAGCAGTGCGCGATGATGATCGCCATGGCGCGTTTTGTGCGGCGTTTCGGCCTGGCCGCGGTGGGGGTGCAGTATCAGCAGGGCCTGAAGGATTGCTGCGCTGCCTCCGATTTTGCCGAGGGCGCCCTCGGCAACGCCGAGCGTTTCCCGATCCCGGACGAGCTGGGCGAAATCATTTGGCCGGGCAAGGCCATTCCCTGCATCAATGAAGTGGATATGGGCAGCGCCATCCCGCAGGTGATGATGTGGCGCCTGCTGGATGGCCTGGGGCTGCCCGCCGAGACCACCCTGCACGATATCCGCTGGGGCGGCGAATACCAGGGCGCCTTCTACTGGGATTTGGAGATATCCGGCGCGGTGCCGTTCGCCCACCTGAAGGGCGGTATCGCCGGCGCCACCGGCTATCGCCAGCCGGCGATGTTTTTCCCCTACGGCGGTTCGACCATCGCCGGGCAAGGCAAGGCCGGGCGCTTTATCTGGGCCCGCGCCCATTATGAAGGCATCGGGGTGGTGATGCATATGGGCACCGGCACCGCCGTGGAGCTGCCCGACGATGAATTCGAGCGCCGCCGCCGCGCCACCAACTATGAATGGCCGCTGCTGAACGCGGTGCTGGACGGCATCGGGCGCGACGACCTGATGGCGGGTCATCAGAGCAACCACCTGACGCTGGCCTATGTGCAGCAGGATCTGCTGGGCGAGGTGTTCCAGGCGTTTGTTGCCCAGGCCCTGACGCTGGGCATCCATGTGCGGGCGGCCGGCAGCGCGGTTGAACTGCTGGCGGGGGCGCGGACATGAAACAGCCGACGCGCGATGGAGCAAAATATACCGGCGTTTGGCCGGTGATGTTAACGCCGTTTGACGAGCGGGGCGAGATTGACTGGGCATCGCTGGAAAAACTGGTGGAATGGTATCTGGCGGCGGGAGTGCACGGTTTGTTCGCCGACTGCCAGTCGAGCGAGATGTTTTTCCTGAGCGACAAGGAATCGCGCCAGCTGGTGAGCCATATCGTCGCCCAGGTGGACGGGCGCGTGCCGATCGTGGCGTCGGGACATACCGCCAGCGGCCTGAGCCAGCAGGTGGAGCAGCTCGGCGCCATGGCGCAGACCGGTATCGACGGGCTAATCCTGATCAGCAATCGCCTGGCGCAGCAGGGCGAGAGCGATGACCAGACGCTGGTCACCCTGCAAAGTCTGACGGAACAGCTGCCGCCGGCGGTGGATTTGGGTATTTACGAGTGTCCCTGGCCCTATAAGCGCCTGCTGTCGGACGATGTTGTCGCCTGGTGCGGGCAAAGCGATCGCTACACCTTTATCAAGGACACCAGTTGCCATCTGCCGACCATGCGGCGTCGGCTGACGCTGACGCAGGGCACGCGGCTGCATCTGGCCAACGCCAACAGCCAGACCCTGCTGGCCTCATGGCAGGCGGGCTGTCATGCCTACAGCGGGGTGATGGCCAATTTTCATCCGCAGCTGTACGTCTGGCTGTATGAAAACTGGCGTCTTCAGCCGCGGCAGGCGCAGCAGGTGGCGGATTATCTCGCCACCGCCGCCTTAATCGAAAACCTGGATTACCCCGCCTGCGCCAAATACTGGCAGTTGAAGCTGGGCAATTTCACCACCATGCAGTGCCGCGTGCGCAGCGTAAGCGCGTTTAACGACAGCTTTTTCCCGGCGGCGGTGGACAGCATGGCGCGCCTGGGCGACGAGATACAGCAGCTGGCGCTCCGGCAGTAATCCCGGTACCGGCCGCAAGAGTTCTAAGACGATATTGCCCTACGCCCGTGGCGCGCGGCTGCGCGCCACAACCCATAACATGTCCGGCCCAGGCGGGACAGATAAGAAATAATGAGGAACATCATGTCTATTTCTCTTGATATAACCCAAGACCGGAAGGCGCTCGACAGGTCGAATATCCGCCGGGTGGTGATCTCCAGTTGGATTGGCAATACTATCGAATTTTATGACTTCCTGTTGTACGGGCTGGCCAGCGCCCTGGTATTCGGCAAGATATTTTTCCCGACCATCAGCCCGCTGGCGGCCATGCTGGCCTCGTTCGCCACCTTTGGCGTCGGGTTTATCGCCCGGCCGCTGGGCGGCATATTCTTCGGCCATATGGGCGATACCCTGGGCCGTAAATACACGCTGATGATCACCCTCGGCGGCATGGGCGTGGCGACCTTCCTGATCGGCTGCCTGCCCACCTGGGCGCAAATTGGCGTATGGGCGCCCATCTTGCTGGTGTTGCTACGTTTTATCCAGGGCTTCCTAGTGGGCGGCGAGTGGGGCGGCGCGATGCTGATGGTGGTGGAAAGCGCCCCGGCTAACCGGCGCGGCCTGCTGGGCGCGATTCCGCAAACCGGCGGTTTTTCCGGCCAGCTGCTGGCCACCGGTATCTTTGCGTTAATCACCTTGCTGCCGGAAGATCAGCTGATGTCGTGGGGCTGGCGCATTCCGTTTATGCTGAGTTTTGCGCTGGTGCTGGTCGGCCTGTATATGCGGCGGCGCCTGGATGAAACGCCGGTGTTTAAAGCGGTACAGCAGCGGGAACAGCTGAACCCCACCACCGAGCCCGGCGAAAAGGCCAGCAGCCCGGTGGTGGAAGTCGTTCGCCACCAATGGCGCAGCATCCTGCTGATCATGGTATTGCGATTTGCCGAAAGCGTGCCGTTCTTTATGGCTACGGTATTTGCCGTCTCCTACGCCACCTCGCAGCTGGGCGTGAATAAGCAGACCATGCTGAACGTGGTGATGACCACCTGCGTGCTGGCGTTTCCGATGCATGCGTTCTTCGGCATGCTGTCCGATAAGGTCGGTCGCCGACCTATCTATATCTTTGGCGCGCTGTGCGCGGCCGCCATGGCGTTTCCGTTTTTCTGGTTACTGGAAAGCGGCTCGTTCGTGCTGATGGTGTTAGGGTATATCCTGCTGATTAATATTGCCCACAACTCGATTAACGCGGTGCAACCGGCGTTTTTTACCGAACTGTTCGGCCCCAAGGTGCGCTACAGCGGCGCCTCCATCGGCGCCCAGCTAGGGGCGATCGTGGCGGGCGGATTTACACCCTTTATCGCCAAGGGGCTGACCGCGCTGGATCATGACGATTGGTCGTACGTGGCGACCTATGTGGTGATCGCCGCCCTGGTGGCCGCCTACGCCGCCTGGCGCGCGCCGGAAACCTCTCGTCGCGACCTGACCCTAGACCATTGATCCCATGGCGGGCCGTGGATATCCGGCCCGCCATACCCTCGCCGCTGTTTTCTCCGTTTTGTTTTCCCCGGCGCCCGGTCAACGCGCCGCCCAGCGCCGATCCGATGAAAAAAACGCCCTGGTTGAACATTCCGTTATGTTTTAAGCGTAATTACTCGCTGATTCGAGTTAGCCAGTCCGTTATACTGCATTATCTGGACAGGTTTTTGATAACAGGACTTTTTGACAAAATGGCCAAGACCGTAGAGCAGATTGCCAAAGCGCTGGGTATTTCAATCACCACCGTTCGCCTGGTGCTTAATGGCAAAGCGGGGCAATATCGAATCAGCGCCAAAACGCAAAGCAAGATAGACAGCTATGTCGCCGAATACGGTTATACCATCAACCACGCCGCCCGCAGCCTGAAGCTGAACAAAACGGATACCCTGGGCCTTATCATCCCCCGATTATCCAACCTGTTTTTCTCCACCCTGGCGGAAAAGCTGGAAATCCGCTGCCGCGAGGCGGGATACCAACTGACCACCAGCTGCACCTATAGCGATACCGAACGCGAAAACACCCTGGTGGAGACCATGCAGCAACGCAATGTCGACGGGTTGTTCGTGGTGCCCTCGTCGCTGCAGGCGCAAAATCATCATCTTAAGCGTTTTACCAAGCCTTTGGTATTTCTCGATCGCGATTTCAGCGATAGCGAGGTGGCGCTGGTGGTCAGCGACAACGTCAACGGCAGCGCGGCGTTGACCACCGCGATGATCGACGCCGGTAAACTGCCGCTGTTTTTTATGGCCGGCGATATCCAGCAGCCGACCATAAGGCAGCGTCTACAGGGATTTACCGACGTATTGGCCGGACATGGCATCAGCGAAAACAGCGCCTGGGTGCTGACCGCCCGGCATAACCGGCGCGAAGACGGCCAACTGCTGATGCAGCGTTTTTTTGAACTGCACCAGGATGCGCCGCCGGCTTTTATCGCCTCGTCGCTACCGGTGCTCGAAGGGGCGCTGAACGTGCTGCGTGAACGCTATGGTTATATTCCCGTCGAGATGAATATCGGCACCTTCGATGAGCATCCCATGCTGGGTTTTTTGCCGAATAATACCTGGTCGATGCGCCAGGACGAGGACGCCTGGGTTGAGCATGCTTTCCAGGCGATGACGCTGGGTATGGAAGGTGAAACGTCGCCGGGCAAGTCGGTGATCCCCATGACGCTGACCCATCGCCGGCGGGCGGCGGTCTGACGGTTGGCCCGCCGGGATGTGAACCGGCCGGACAGACTTGGGCTTGCCTGGCATCGCCAACGCCGCGGGGCTGGTTATCGGGTATGGCTGTCGGCCTTATTTTTATGGTGCGAACCGCTGGGGCTGTTGGCGCCCCCGTGCAGCATGCGTTCACGTGGGGACTCGAGCGATTTGTCGCTGTCCTTGCGCAGGTAATCATAGGGCAGCAGCAGGGTATCGAGCACGGCGGAGAACGGCAGATCGAGGGCCGCCAGCGGCACCATGGCCCAGCTGGTGTCCTGGTCCTGGATCACTTTCAAACTGGCGCGGGTACCGGGGTAATAGCCCTGGTTGGGCCCGGTATGGCTCATCACGCTCGAACATCCATTGCTGGCCATCAAGGCGCAGCCTGTTGTCAGAATGAAAAATGTTTTCTTTAACATGATTCCTATACTTCCATTAGGTTTGTTATTTTACTAACGCTAAGCATCCCGCCCGGTATCCATATAAAATGAATATCTCCTGTCGCCGCTATCAGTGTAATGGATAATTCGCCGGCCATTTGCAGTTTTAGCTCAACGACAGAGTTTTTTTTCTTATCTGCGCTTGAAAAACCTCACGCCGTCTCCACTTTGTTTATGTGGCCAAACAATAAGTACGCCGCAAGGGTATTTAGGCCAGTGACCTGTCCATCCGGAAGGTTGTTCGTTACCTCGCTGAATGTTGGAGGCTGTTTTATGCGTAATTTTGATCTGTCACCCCTATACCGTTCCGCCATTGGTTTTGACCGGCTGGTAAATTTGCTGGAATCGGGACAAAGCCAGGGTAACGGTGGTTATCCCCCCTACAATGTTGAATTGGTAAATGAAAACCAATACCGCATTGCCATCGCCGTCGCCGGGTTTGCCGAACATGAGCTGGATATTATCGCCCATGATAATTTATTGACGGTAAAAGGCGCCCACGCGCAGGAACCCGCCGAGCGGAATTATTTATACCAGGGCATCGCCGAGCGCAATTTCGAGCGCAAATTCCAACTGGCCGAGCATATCCAAATTAAAGGCGCCAACCTGGAAAACGGTCTGCTCTATATTGATTTAGAACGTGTTGTGCCGGAAACCCTGAAGCCCAGGCGTATTGAAATCAATTAAACCGATTGCGGTCGGCCGCCGCGATAATGTAATAACATCCGCCCGCCGTAACCGGGGGCTAACCCAGCCACAGGCTGGAGAAAATAATCTCGCTTCATTGAAGGAGTTAATATCATGCGTAACTACGATCTATCACCACTGCTGCGCCAGTGGATCGGTTTTGATAAATTAGCCAGCACCATGCAAGGCAATCAGGAGGCATTCAGCTTCCCGCCGTATAATATTGAAAAAAGCGATGATAACCATTATCGCATTACCCTGGCGTTGGCGGGTTTTAAACAAGAAGGGTTAATGATTGAGGTGGAAGGCCCGCACCTGAACATTGCCGGTAAACCCACCCCATCCGAACGCCAGGTTGAATACCTGCACCAGGGCCTGGTGTGCAAAGAATTCTCGCTGAGCTTCACCCTGGCGGAACATATGTCGGTGACGCAGGCGGAATTCGTTAATGGGTTGCTGCATATCGCGCTGGAGCGTCATGTGCCGGATTCCCTGCAGCCCAGGCGTATCGCCATCGGCGACGCCCAACCGCAGGCGCTGGAGCACCAGACTGAAGCGCCGGTCGCCGGCCAGCAATAAAAAACGGCGTTGATCGTGCCGCGAGGTAAAGCCGCGCGGCGTTATAAATGAAAAAACCGCGGCCATGCTTGCCGCGGTTTTTTTTACCCGCGTTTTTCGGGCCTTTCCCTATGGCGGCCTACGCCGCGTATTTACGCCTGGCGACAGCTTGCCCGGACTACGGGCTGGTCGTGCCCGCCGTTTCCCGAAATGCCCGCTCCACCTCTTCCGCCAAAATGGCGATGCCGCGCTCGATTTTACCGGCGTCGGGCACGTAATTCATGCGCATGCACTGCTGGGCGTGCGGCCAGTCGGTTTCCAGCCCGGGGAAAAAATAATGTCCCGGCACCATCAGCACGCCGCGCTGTTTAAGCCGCTGGTACAGCGCCTCGGTGGTAATCGGCAGGTTCTGGAACCACAGCCAGAGGAATATCGCCCCTTCAGGCGTGTGGATCAGGCAACGCTCCGGCGGCAGGTAGCGGCGCAGGGTGGCGATGGTCTGTTGTACACGCTGCTGATAAAACGGCCGGATGACCGTTTGCGACAGCCGCATCAAATCGCCGCGGCGAATCATCTCGGTGGCCAGCGCCGGGCCAAGGCCGCCCGGCGCCAGGCTGATAATGCCGTTCATATTGCTGATGGCGCCGATAATCTCTTCATTGGCAATCACGATACCGCAGCGCGCGCCCGGCAGGCCCAGCTTGGACAGGCTCATGCACAGGATAATATTAGGATTCCACAACGGCGTGGCCGGGGCGAAGATAATGCCGGGAAACGGCAGGCCGTAGGCGTTGTCAATCAGCAAGGGTATCCGGCGCTGACGGGCCAGCGTATCCAGGCGCAGCAGCTCCCGATCGGTAATCACATTGCCGGTGGGGTTGGTGGGCCTGGATACGCAAATCAGCCCGATATCCTCGCCGACCTTCAGATGCTCGAAATCCACGTGATACTTAAACTGGCCGTCGGGCAGTTGGGCGATGGTCGGCTTGGCGGCGACAAACATCTTGTCCTCCAGCCCCGCGTCGGCATATCCCAAGTATTCCGGCGCCAGCGGGAACAGCACCCGCCGCAGGCCGCCGTCCTCGCCGCGTCCGGCAAACAGGTTGAACAGGTAAAAAAAAGCGCTTTGGCTGCCGTTGGTCAGCGCGATATTGCGCGCGGTCACCGGCCAGCCAAGCGCCTGGCGCAGCATGGCCGCCAGCGCGGTCAGCAGCGCGTTTTTGCCCTGCGGGCCGTCGTAGTTGCACAGCGCTTCGTTCAGGGTGCCGTCGGTAAGCATGGACCGGCACAGCGTCTGGAAATAGCGCTCCATCTCCGGGATGGCGGCGGGATTGCCGCCGCCGAGCATAATGGCCTCGGGGTTTCGCAGGCCGTCGTTCATATCGGCCATCAGCTGGCTGATGCCCGAATGACGGGTGAATTTTTTACCGAAAAGCGAGTAGGTCATATCAGGTCCAGGGCCCGTAGTTCGGTCTTCAGGTAGGCGTAATAGATAGGCGCGGCAACCAGCCCTTCCAGCCCGAACGCCGCTTCAAATACCAGCATCGCCAGCAGCAGCTCCCAGGATTTGGCCTGGATGCGGTTGCCGACAATCTCGGCGTTGAGGAAATACTCCAGCTTATGGATCATCATCAGGTAGACCAGCACCACGCCGGCCACCGGCAGCGAGATCGACAGCGCCGAGATAATCATCAGGAAATTGGAGATCAGGTTGCCGATGATCGGCAGCAGCCCGAAGATAAAGGTCGCCACCACCAGCGTCTTGGACAGGGGCAGATGCACCTTGAACAGCGGAAATATCACCAGCAGCAGGATCGAGGTCAGTATGGTATTGACCAACGATATCTTGATTTGGGCAAACACGATGTTGCGAAAGGAGCTGGATAAATTCTGCACGCGCTGCAGCATCTGCTCGCGGAAATAAGTGGTACGCCCCGAGGGCTTATTGAGCGAAATAATCGCGCCGATAATCAGTCCGATCAGGATGGTGATTAAGCCATGTAAAAAGCTGCGCCCCATATTGCGTATGGTAATCAGGTTTTTTTCCACCACGGCAAACACCTGGTTTTTCAACTCTTCCGCGCTATCCGGCAGGAAGGCGGGCAATACATCGGGCAGGCGGTTTTTAACGCCGGAGAAAATGCGGTTGGTTTCGGCGGTTAAATCGATGCCGCGCTGAATATTCGAGGTAAGGAAACTGACCAGGCTGACGATGGAAAGCGTCATCACGATCACCACCACGGCGGCGATGATGCTGACCACCACCCACCTGGCCCGGCCACCGATCACCCTCTCAAACCAGGGGGTGAGGGCGAAGATAATTTCATACGCCAGGAACCCCGCGACAAAGCAGGGAAATAAATGCAGGGGAATAATGATGGCGATAAAAAGCAGCATCATAACAAAGGTGCTGATTTTAATATGAGTATGACTAATGGTCATTATTGTTCCTTTCCATACCGCTCGTTTCCATTTTATCGCATACCAAAAAAAAGCATAGCTTCGCGCATACCGGCGAAGCTTAATTTACAGCTATGATACGCTTATCCCGCCCGGGAGGGCGGGGTATCGATCGGCAAGGACGGTGAAGGCAATAATTATTTTATAACCTGGGGATTAACGCAATTTTCCCGCACCCGGCCGGTGAGGGCGGCGATCAGGTTATCCACCGCGGTGGCGGCCATTTCGTAGCGGGTTTCATCCGTGGCGGAGCCGACATGCGGCAGGGCCACGACGTTCGGCAGGCGCAGCAGCGGAGAATCCACCGGCAGCGGCTCCTGTTCGTAGACATCAAGGCCGGCGCCGCGGATGGTGCGGTTTTCCAATGCCTCTATAAGCGCCGCCTCATCCACCACCGGACCGCGTCCGGCGTTGATTAGGATGGCGCCGGGTTTCATTTTTGCCAACTTTTCGCGGCCGATCAGGTGATGGGTTGCTTCGGTCAGCGGCAGGATGATACAGACAAAATCAGACCTGGCCAGCAGGGTATCCAGATCGCAATACTCCGCGTCAAACCGGCTTTCCGCTTCGGCGTGCTGATGACGGGCGTTGTACAAAACCGGCATCGAGAACCCCAGGCGCGCCCGCTGCGCCAGCGCCATGCCGATACGTCCCATGCCCACCACGCCTAGGGTCTTATGGTGCACATCGACGCCAAACCAACTGCTGTCGACGCTTGCGCGCCACTCGCCCGCCTTGGTCCTGTCTACCGATTCCACCATGCGCCGCGCGGTGGCCAGCACCAGTCCCATCAGGAGATCGGCCACGGTTTCCGTCAGGGCGTTGGGGGTATGCATCAGCGCAATCCCGCGCGCGCTCATTTCATCAACGTCGAACTGATCGTAGCCGGCTGAAATGGTCGACGCGGCCTTAAGTTCCGGCATCGCGTCGAGCAGTGCTTTATCAAATTTGCCGCCGGCGCCGATCGCACCCTGCGCCTGTTGCAATATACCGGCGTGCTTGCGGACATTTTCCCCGCTCAAACTTTCGATTTCGGTAACGTCAAAATGCTCATCCAAACGCTCACGCAGGTTGTCGGGCAACCGCTTGTACAATACTACGGCAGGTTTCATCATCATCTCCGTTGGTAGGCAATGTCATATGGCATATATCAATTATAAGCAGCATACCATTTTTGCCCGCGGGCGGAACATCAGGCGCCGGGTTTACGCCGTACGCGGCACCGCGTTTTCCGCCGGCTTGACGATCAATGTCAGCCATACCGACACCAGCAGCGCCACCGCCATGAATACATAAGAGGCCGACGGCGAACCGGTGGCGCCGTTAAGGTAACCGACCACCCAGGAGCCGACGAACGAGCCGAGGGCGCCCATGCTGTTAATCAGCGCCATCGCTCCGCCGGCGACGTTGCGCGGCAGCATTTCCGGCACTATGGCGAAGAATGGCCCGTAGGGCGCGTACATCGCGGCGCCGGCAATCACCAGCAACGCATACGAACCCCAGAAATGGTTGGCGCCTAGCAGATAGGAACCAATAAACGCCAGCGCGCCGATCAGCAGCAGCGGCCAGACAAATATTTTCCGTTTCTGCATCTTGTCCGACGCCCAGGAGACGACAATCATGGCAATGGTAGCCGCCAGGTAAGGCACCGCGGATAACCAGCCGGCCTGCACCATGCCCATTTCCATACCGTTGCGTAAAATGGACGGCAGCCACAAGACAAACCCATACACGCCGATGCTCCAGGCGAAATATTGGATGCACAGGATAATCACATTGCGCGAACGGAACGCCTCGGCGTAATTATGCACCGCTTTTATGCCTTCCTGTTCCTTGGCCAACTGCCGCTGCAACGCCTGTTTTTCATCTTCGGACAGCCATTTCGCCTGGGCGGGTTTATCATTTACCAATATCCACCAGCAAAACGCCCAGATAACCGCCGGGATACCCTCGAAGATAAACATTTCCCGCCAGCCGAAAGCATTGATTAAATACCCCGACACGACCGACATCCATAATACCGTCACCGGATTGCCGAGGATCAGGAAGGTATTGGCCCTGGAGCGTTCCGCTTTGGTAAACCAGTTGCTGATATAAATCAGCAGCGCCGGCATGACCGCCGCCTCCACCACGCCCAGCGCAAAACGAATCGCCATTAGCATGGGAATATTGCTCACGATGCCGGTCAGCGCGGCGAAGCCGCCCCATAATACCAGGCACCAGAAAATCAGCGTCTTGACGCTGCGCCGTTCGGCATAAATAGCGCCGGGGATTTGAAAAAAGAAATAACCGAGAAAGAACAAGGCGCCCAATAAGGATGACACCCCTTTGGTAATACCCAAATCGTCATTAATACCGGCGGCGGAGGCGAAACTGAAGTTGGCCCGGTCGAGGTATGCCAGACTGTAGCTGATAAATACAATCGGCATAATATACCACCAACGCTTTGGTGCTAATTTGGCTAAGCTCATAGACGTATTCCTTCATTGATAGTGCTGCTATTCGTGCTGCTGCCCAACCGCCGGAAGTTGGGGTAGGGGCGGATGCTAAAATGTCGTTATTATTCTTCCGGCGTGGTCATTCGCCGTCGCATAGACTGGCTGTATAGGGTTTTGGTATCGGTTCCAGTGAGGCCCCGGGAACATCTTCCCCATCGCTACACGGCCTCGCCGTGCGTCATGGCATCCGCAATAACGCGACATAACGGCGGGTTATCGCCGCCAGGTCGTCCCCTTCTAGCGGAAACTCGATAGCGCGCGGCGCGTCGTCCGGCAGGCCGGCCAGCAGCCGCCGCCAATCCTGGGCATCGTTTTCCGGTGGCGCGGCGCGCCAGCCCTTATCCGCCGGGGCCGCAACCTTGACATGGATATAGCTGACAAACGCGGACAGCGCCGCCGCAGCCGCCTGTGGATCTTCATCCACCCAACGCCAGTTGCCCATATCAAACGTCATGCCGACCGGCAGCCGTGCGTCCCGCGCCCGGCGCAAAAAAGCGCTTATGGGAGCGAGCGCGCCGCATTCGGTCTGGTCGTTTTCCACCATTAACCGCACCGGCTGGGCTGCCAGCAAGGCGTTCAGCGAGTCGATATCAGCGGTGGGAGAATAATGGCCTAAGGACAATTTTAGCCGTTCGGCGCCAAGCTGGCGCGCTTCGGCAAACAGCTGCGGCAACAGCGGGTTCGGCGCGCCGTCGGGGGCAAACAGGGCCTCCGGCGCGGAATAAATGCCGCGCAACCCCAGGCCGGCGATTGCCCGCGCCAGCTCCGGCAGGCGCGTTAATTCGGTTTCCGTGAGCAGCTCACGGCGTATTTCCACCCCGCAGGCGCCTGCCTGGGCGATAATCGGCAGCAGCTCGCCCTGCCCGCCCATGGCAAGAACGTTATCGTTGCCGTACGCGGCGGTGACTACAAACACCTCATGTTTCATCTCAGGCTCCCCGGCGGATACGTTTTGCGCGGTTATGGATTTACGGTAGATGGTACCGGTTCCATTGAGAAGTGCGTTGTGTCGGATTTATGATCGACGTCACTAATTTAAATCCGTGGGAATCCTGAGGGGATAACCTGTTTTCGCAAAGCGCGGGGAGGGATTGATTGAATCTATGGCATGTATGCCATAAACAAGGGGGTAATTCACGTGGTATATATCCTATAGCCGCTCGGCCTGGCCCAGCGGTAGATAAGTTATAAAAATCAATCGATTTTTGCGTTAGGCAGATAAAATCCCCGGTTACGCTGATTTAGCCATCAGCGCCGCCAAATCATGATTTTCACCGGGTGGTAGACCCCCGCACGATCAGCTCGCCGCTGAACGCCTGTTCGCTCACCGGCTCATCGGCGCCCTGGATGCGTTTTAACAACTGCTCCAGCGCGGCGTAGCCGATTTGATAGGTGGGTTGTTTGAACGTGGTGATGCCCACGCCCGCCAGCTCCGCCCATTCCAGTTCGTCAAAGCCTAGCAGGCCGATATCGCTGCCCCAGTGCAGGCCCTGGCGCCGCAGGGTGCGGGCGATTTGCAGCGTCAGTGCGCCGTTGGCCGACAGGATGGCCTTGCGCATGCCGCGGTGGCGCCGATTGAAGTCCTGGATGATGGCGGCCAGGGCGTCGGTATCGCTCAGCGCGCATTCCGCCTCTTCCGCCGCCAGATCCGGATAGGCCGCCAGGAAGGCGCGGAACGCCTGTAAGCGTTCGATGCGGGTATTGACCGTGCCCAGCGGCTCGCTGAGGAACATAATGGCTTCAAATCCCTGCTCGATCAGGTGCCCGGTGGCGCGGGTCGCCGCCTCGCGGTTATCCAGGCCCACCATGTCGCAGGCGAAATCGGGGATCTTGCGGTCAATCAGCACCATCGGCAGCAACGACTGCTGCAGCATGCCGAGCGCGTCCTCATGCATGCCCACCGCGTTAACCACGATGCCCTCCACCTGGTAGCCGTTCAGTAACTGGAGATAATGCCGTTCCTGGTTCACTTCATTATTGGTGTTGCACACCAGCAGGGTAAATCCGTGCTGGCGGCATGCGGCCTCGACGCCGCGCATCACGTCCACGGAGTAGGGATTGGTGATATCGGCGAGAATCAGGCCGATCAGCCGCGTCTGTCCCCCCTTCAGGCTACGGGCCATCTGGCTGGGGCGATAGTTGAGCTGCACGATGGCCGCTTCTATGCGCGCCTTCAGATCGTCGGAAAGCAGGTTGAGTTCGCCGTTTAAATAACGCGATACGCTGGTCTTGCCGCTGTTGGCGGCTTTAGCGACATCGCTGATGGTGGCGCGTCCCGAGGCGTAGGATCCCTTTTGCTGGCTCAAGGCTTATTTCTCCTGATATAAACTGACGCGCATCCGCGGATGGAATTCGCGCGCCCGGTGGGCAACGGGCGGCTTACCGTTAGCATAACGTTTCCCCCGTGGGTAACAACCGCTTTCAACCGGCGCGCCATTGCAGGGTGAGCAGCATATGGCCGGTATCGTCATTAAACGCTTTGCCGATTTCCCGGAAATCCTGGCGGTAATAAAAATCGCACGCGGCACGGTTCAACTGATAGACCTCAAGCGTCAATACCGGATAACGCTGCTTTACCCGCGCCATCAGCGCCTGCCCGATGCCCTGGCGATGGTAGCGGGGGGCGACAAAAATCGCGCCGACAAACTGCGCCATCATCACGCTGATAAATCCGGTGATGACGCCATCGCGCTCATCCACCCAGCTTTGGGCGCGCGGCAGGTACTCGTCGCGCACCAACGGCAGGCTTTCCCGCCAGTAACCGGCGCGGATAAACGGATGGGCGCGGGTGGTGCTCTCCAGCCACAGCGCCAGCAGTACGGGCATATCGCCGGGTCGTAACGGCCGGATCATCGCCTTACTCCTTAATTGGGCTGTATATCTTACCGCCAGAGGGTATACTGGCGCATTCTTAATAAATCCACTTTTATCGCGTGCGAATTCAACATGCAAAAGTTTGATCCCAAGACCTTTCAGGGCCTGATCCTGACCTTACAGGACTACTGGGCGCGGCAAGGCTGTACCATTGTCCAACCGCTGGATATGGAAGTCGGCGCAGGCACCTCCCATCCCATGACCTGCCTGCGGGCGCTGGGACCGGAGCCGATTGCCGCCGCCTACGTACAGCCGTCGCGTCGTCCCACCGACGGCCGTTATGGCGAAAACCCCAACCGCCTGCAGCACTATTACCAGTTTCAGGTCATCATCAAGCCCTCGCCGGACAATATCCAGGAATTATATCTCGGCTCGCTGAAAGAAGTCGGGCTGGATCCGACCATTAACGATATCCGTTTTGTCGAGGACAACTGGGAAAACCCGACGCTCGGCGCCTGGGGCCTCGGCTGGGAAGTGTGGCTCAACGGCATGGAAGTCACGCAGTTTACCTACTTCCAGCAGGTGGGCGGGCTGGAGTGCCGTCCGGTGACCGGCGAAATCACCTACGGCCTGGAGCGGCTGGCCATGTACCTGCAGGGCGTGGACAGCGTCTATGACCTGACCTGGAGCGACGGCCCCCTGGGCAAGACCACCTACGGCGACGTGTTCCATCAAAATGAAGTGGAGCAGTCCACCTATAACTTCGAATACGCCGACGTCGATTTCCTGTTTGTCTGTTTCGACCAGTACGAAAAAGAAGCGCAAAAGCTGCTGGCGCTGGAAAACCCCCTGCCGCTGCCCGCTTATGAACGTATTCTCAAGGCGGCGCACAGTTTTAACTTATTGGATGCCCGCAAGGCCATATCGGTTACCGAACGTCAGCGTTATATCCTGCGGATTCGCACCCTGACCAAGGCGGTCGCCGAGGCTTATTACGCTTCCCGGGAAGCCCTGGGTTTTCCGATGTGCAAAAAGAACGAGAAATAAGAGGCCGGCCATGACGCAACACACTTTCCTGGTGGAAATCGGCACGGAAGAGCTGCCGCCCAAGGCGCTTCGCCAGCTGGCGCAGTCTTTTGCCACCTTGTTCGGCGCCGAACTTGACGGCGCCCACCTGCCCCACGGCGAGATAAAATGGTTCGCCTCGCCCCGCCGCCTGGCGCTGAAGGTATCTAACCTTGGCGTTTCCCAGGCCGACAGCGAAATTGAAAAACGCGGTCCCGCCATAAGCCAGGCGTTTGACGCCGACGGCCAGCCCACCAAGGCGGCCGTCGGCTGGGCGCGCGGCTGCGGCATCGCCGTCGAACAGGCGGAACGCCTTACCACCGACAAGGGCGAATGGCTGCTCTACCGGGCGTCGGTTAAGGGCAAGCGCGCGCAGGAACTGCTGCACGGCATGGTCAACACCGCGCTGGCAAAACTGCCGATCCCCAGGATGATGCGCTGGGGCGACAGCGACACGCAGTTTATCCGGCCGGTGCATACCGTCACCATGCTACTGGGCGACGAACTGATTCCGGGACGGGTGCTGGGGATCGACTCCGGCCGCACCGTGCGCGGCCACCGTTTTATGGGCGAGGCCGAACTGACGCTGGATAATGCCGATCAATACCCGTCCCTGCTGCTGGAACGCGGCAAGGTGATGGCCGATTATGAACTGCGCAAGGCGCAGATCAAGCGCGACGCCGAAGCGGCGGCCCGGGATATCGGCGGTATCGCCGATTTGACCGACAGCCTGCTGGAGGAAGTGGCCTCGCTGGTGGAATGGCCGGTGGTGCTGACCGCCCGGTTTGAGGAAAAATTCCTTGCCGTGCCGGCCGAGGCGCTGGTCTACACCATGAAGGGCGATCAGAAATACTTCCCGGTATATGACGCGCAAGGCAAGCTGCTGCCGCACTTTATTTTTGTCTCTAATATCGAATCCAAAGATCCCCGGCAGGTGATTTCCGGTAACGAGAAGGTGGTGCGCCCCCGTCTGGCGGACGCCGAATTCTTTTATAACACCGACCTGAAAACCCGCCTGGAAGACCGGCTGCCGCGCCTGGATACCGTATTGTTCCAGCAGCGGTTGGGCACCGTGCGCGATAAAAGCGATCGCATCGAGTCGCTGGCGGGCATTATCGCCGGCCAGATTGGCGCCAGCGTGGAACATTCCGCCCGCGCCGGGCTGCTGTCCAAATGCGACCTGGTGACCAATATGGTGTTTGAGTTTACCGACACCCAGGGCGTGATGGGCATGCACTACGCCCGCCACGATGGCGAGCCGGAAGACGTGGCGCTGGCGCTGAAAGAACAGTACCAGCCGCGTTTTTCCGGCGACGCCCTGCCGTCCACGCCGGTCTCTTGCGCCGTGGCCATCGCCGAGAAGATGGACACCCTGGCCGGTATTTTCGGCATCGGCCAGCACCCTAAGGGCGATAAAGACCCGTTTGCGCTTAGGCGCGCCGCGCTCGGCGTGCTGCGCATTATCGTCGAGAAAAACCTGCCGCTGGATTTGGCCGCCCTGGCGAGCGAAGCCGCGCGCTTGTACGGTGAAAAGCTCACCAATGCCCGGGTGGCGGATGACGTGGTCGACTTTATGCTTGGCCGCTTCCGCGCCTGGTATCAGGAAGAGGGCCACGCCGTCGACACCATCCAGGCGGTGCTGGCGCGCAGGCCCACCCGCCCGGCGGATTTTGACGCCCGCGTCCGGGCGGTGACCTATTTCCGTACCCTGGACGCGGCGGCATCCCTGGCGGCCGCCAACAAGCGCGTATCCAATATCCTGGCAAAAGCCACCGATACCCTGAACAAGGACGTGCGGGCCGCGGTACTGAAAGACGCGGTGGAAATCCAACTGGCGACCCATCTTACGGTGCTGCGCGATAAGCTCGAGCCGCTGTTTGCCGCAGGCCGCTATCAAGAGGCGCTGGCGGAGCTGGCCACCCTGCGTGAGCCGGTGGACGCGTTTTTCGATAAGGTGATGGTGATGGATGACAACGCCGAGGTGCGGGTTAACCGCCTGACGCTGCTCGATCAGCTGCAAAAGCTGTTTTTGCGGGTGGCGGATGTTTCGCTGTTGCAATAGTCCGTTGCGCGCAAGGCCGGTCCGCCTGCCTTGTTGGGGTAGATAGCCGGCCCCGGCAAGGCTGGCCGGTTTACAATACCGGCCACGCAATTCATCATCTGGGAAACGGGGAATGAGTTGAAGAATAGTCCTGCGCGCATGTTCATCTCATATCCCTATTAACCCAGCGTTATACATCAGGACGTTAGGCGTTCATGTTTTCAGAATTTGGACTACTCTTAACCCCATAACGACGAAGGGCGTATATCAACCCGACTTAATCTGTTTAGAACGTCAAAGGAGTATTGGTCATGATGTTAAGGGACAGACTTGCACAGTTTCGCTATGCGCTGATGATTCCAGTACTATTTATGCTGGCGCTGCAGATTACCGCCTGCGGCGACAAGGAGCCGGAGCAGCGCAAGGCGTTTATCACATTTTTGCAAACCACTATCCTGCCGGGCGGCGAGCGGCTGCCGACGCTTTCCGAGGATCAGAAAAAGCAGTTCGGCACCTATGTAGCCGACTACCAGATCCTGCTGATGTTTACCCAGCAATATACCCAGGCGGTGAATGCCAGCCTGCTGCCGGTGCTTGATCAGGTCAACCAGATCCGGGTGCCGCAGGATTACCTTACCCATCGGGTGGATTTGCAGCAGTCCGCGGGCGCCCTAAACCTGCTGGAGCCGCAAATCGAACGCCTGAAAAAACAGGCGGATGACGCCCGCGCCGCCCTGAAGCAGCCCGACGATTTGAAGGCGGTGTATGAGCAGGCCTATACCAAGCTGGTGATTCAGCCGGCACAGCAGGTTACGCCGGTGGTGACCAGCGCCGCCACGCTGTCGGAAACGTTGATCCAGGTGGGTAATTTCCTCAATATGCAGGGTACCCAGGTGACCTACGGCCCTACCTCGGTGGCGTTTCCCACCCGTCTGCAGGCTACGCAATACAATGAGCTGATGGCCGGGCTGCAAAACCAGCACCAGCAGTTGATACAGGCGCAGACCGTCGCCGGCGCCGCCCTGCGTTAACCGCGGGGCGTTTTTAGCCAAGGTGGCCCCCGGGTCACCTTTTTGCAACATACTCTCCTGATAATGGCGGCGGGAGAAGTGCGCAATGGCCTACAACGTCGTGGTAAGTTTCTTACAGCTTTTGCCGACCAATCCCGCAGTTTACCGGGTAAATCAACCGGTAAGCCGCGCGTATCCCCACTAGCCGGGCGTGATGATAAATAATTTGTGATACAAATCACATTTATCAAACAAATACCCGACAGCTTATGGTGATCTACATCACAATTTAGTCGCCGTTAGTCTCCTAAAGTTATAATTGTGGTTTTTTTTCATAAGAAATTTGTGATTAATATCACCTATATAGGGGCTAAATAGGGGGTGCAATGGTGATGTTTATCACAATTTCTCCACTCAGTACGCATTCGTCACGTAGCGTGGTAGAGTCCCGCTGCTTATAGAACTGCCGACAGAAAATTTAACACTGTCGCAACAATTTTCACGCGCCCTTATTGTCCGGCGCGTATCAATAGGGGTGTTTTTTATGGCTTCTTCGGATATCAAGGTCAGAGTACAAAATTTTGGCCGCTTCCTGAGCAATATGGTGATGCCGAATATCGGCGCCTTTATTGCCTGGGGGATCATCACCGCGCTGTTTATCCCCACCGGGTGGACGCCAAACGCGACCCTGGCTAAGTTGGTCGGCCCCATGATCACCTACCTGCTGCCGTTGCTGATTGGTTATACCGGCGGACGGCTGGCCGGCGGCGAACGCGGCGGCGTGGTCGGCGCCATTACCACCATGGGCGTGATTGCCGGGGCGGACATGCCGATGTTCCTCGGCGCAATGCTGGCCGGTCCGTTGGGCGGCTGGGCCATCAAACGTTTCGACCGCTTGGTGGACGGCAAGATCAAGAGCGGCTTCGAGATGTTGGTCAACAACTTCTCCGCCGGCATCATCGGCATGATCCTGGCGATCATTGCCTTCCTGGCCATCGGGCCGCTGGTTGAAATCCTGTCCCATATCCTGGCGGCGGGCGTTAACCTGATGGTGCGCCATGATTTGCTCCCCCTGGCCTCGATATTTGTCGAACCGGCAAAAATCCTGTTCCTGAATAACGCCATCAACCACGGTATCTTCTCGCCGTTGGGCATCCAGCAGGCTACCGCCACCGGCAAATCGATCTTCTTCCTGATTGAAGCCAACCCGGGTCCGGGCATGGGCGTGCTGATTGCCTATATGATCTTCGGTCGCGGCAATGCCAAGCAATCCGCCGGCGGCGCGGCCATCATCCATTTCCTGGGCGGTATCCACGAAATCTATTTCCCTTACGTGCTGATGAACCCGCGTCTGCTGATCGCGGTTATCCTCGGCGGCATGACCGGCGTGTTTACGCTGAGCGTGCTGCACGGCGGCCTGGTGTCCCCGGCTTCCCCGGGCTCCATCCTGGCGGTATTGGCCATGACGCCTAAAGGTTCCTATTTCGCCAATGTTACCGCCGTGATCGCGGCCTTCGCCGTGTCCTTTGTTATCGCGTCGATTTTGCTGAAAAGCATGAAAGTCAAGGAAGGCGACGACCTGGAAGAAGCCACCCGCCGCGTGAAAGACATGAAAGCCCAGTCCAAAGGCATGGCCGCGCCGGTTACCGCCGGCGCCACCGGCGACCTGGCCTCGGTTCGCAAGATTATCGTGGCTTGTGACGCCGGTATGGGTTCCAGCGCCATGGGCGCCGGGGTACTGCGTAAAAAAGTCAAAGAGGCGGGGCTGTCCAATATCAGCGTCACCAATACGGCCATTAACAGCCTGCCGGAAGACGTGGATCTGGTGATTACCCACCGCGACCTGACCGAGCGGGCCATGCGCCACGCCCCACAGGCGCAGCATATCTCGCTGACCAATTTCCTGGACAGTGGGCTGTATACCGACCTGGTGGCGCGGCTGGTTGCGGTGCAGAAGACCGAAACCAACCAGAATAAAGTCATCACCACCCTGGACGACAGCTTTGAAGACAGCGAGCAGAACCTGTTCCGTCTGACGGCGGCCAACATCTTCCTCGGGCAGCAGGCCGACCATAAGGAACAGGCTATCCGTTTTGCCGGTGAACAATTGGTGAAAGGAGGCTACGTGCTGCCGGAATATGTGGAAGCGATGCTGGATCGTGAAAAGCTGACGTCCACCTATCTGGGTGAATCCATTGCGGTACCCCATGGCACCATCGAGGCCAAGGACAAGGTATTGCGCACCGGCGTGGTGTTCTGCCAGTATCCGGCGGGCGTGCGTTTTGGCGATGAAGAAGACGATATTGCCCGTCTGGTGATTGGTATTGCCGCGCGCAATAACGAGCATATCCAGGTGATCACCAGCCTGACCAATGCGCTGGACGACGATGCGGTCATCCAACGCTTGATCAATACCACCGACGTGGATGAAGTGCTGGAGCTGCTCAAAGGCAGCAAGGCAGCCTAAGTCGACGCAGGCGATGGATACGGTTGTATTTGAGAGGGGGCCTGCATTGGCCCCTTTTTAACTAAGAGAATCCAAGGTTAAATCTATGAAAGCATTACATTTCGGAGCAGGTAATATCGGACGGGGATTTATCGGCAAGTTATTGGCCGATGCCCAGGTTGAAGTGGTGTTTGCCGACGTCAACCAAAGTGTGCTGGACGCCTTGAACGCCAGGCACGAATACGAAGTCCATGTGGTGGGCGAGCAGTCCCATGTGGAGCAGGTGAGCGGCGTCAGCGCCGTTAACAGCACCGGTGGCGAGGTGGTGGCATTGATAGCCGGCGTTGATTTGGTCACCACAGCCGTGGGCCCGCAGATCCTGGAGCGTATCGCCGGCACGGTCGCCAAGGGTTTGATCGCGCGCCATGACGTGGGCAACACCCGGCCGCTGAATATTATCGCCTGTGAAAATATGGTGCGCGGCACCAGCCAGCTGAAACAGCATGTGTTAAACGCGCTGCCGGAGCAGTATCACGCCTGGGTCGCGCAGCACGTCGGTTTTGTCGACTCGGCGGTGGATCGCATCGTGCCTCCGGCGGCAACCGGCACTCTGGATCCCCTGGCGGTGACGGTGGAAACCTTCAGCGAATGGATTGTGGACAAGACCCAGTTCGTCGGCGAGCCGCCGGCCATAGCCGGCATGGAGCTGACCGATAACCTGATGGCGTTTGTCGAGCGTAAGCTGTTTACGCTCAATACCGGCCATGCCATCACCGCCTACCTGGGCCAGCATGCCGGGCATAAGACCATCCGCGACGCGATTCTAGACCCGGCCATTCGCCAGGTGGTCAAAGGCGCCATGGAAGAGAGCGGCGCGGTGTTGATTAACCGTTACGGTTTCGAGGCGCCGAAACATGCCGCCTATATCAACAAGATCCTGCAGCGTTTTGAGAACCCCTATCTGCATGACGACGTGGAACGCGTCGGCCGCCAGCCGCTGCGTAAGCTCAGCGCCGGCGACCGCTTGATCAAGCCGCTGCGCGGCACCATGGAGTACGGCCTGCGTCACGACAACCTGCTCAAGGGCATTGCCGCCGCCATGCATTACCATAGCGAGCAGGATCCCCAGGCGCAGGAGTGGGCGGCATTGCTGGAAAAATCCGGACCCGGGGCTGCGCTGGCGCAGGTCTCCGGTCTTGAGGAAGACAGCGAGGTGGTAGCGCAGGTGGTGGATATTTATAACGCCATGCAATAATGATAAATACCCGGCGGCAGGGCGCTTCCCGTCGCCGGATGTTACATGGTGTTCGGTGATGACGGAAAATACTCAACTGTACGAAAACCAGGTCCTCGAACAACTGAACGCCGGCACTACGGTCAGGGATTTGATGGGCGCGGCGGTGGGATTATTGGCCGAGGCGGTCAATATCCTGGTGCTGCAAATATTTCGCAAGGATGATTACGCGGTAAAATACGCCGTGGAGCCTCTATTGATCGGCGCCGGCCCGTTAGGCGAATTGACGGTGCGCCTGAAGCTGGTTTATGCGCTTGGGGTGATCAGCCGCCAGGAGTATGAAGACGCCGAACTGCTGATGGCGCTGCATGAAGCCTTGCAGGACGATCCCAACGAATACCGTTTTACCGACGATGAGATCCTCGGTCCGTTCAGCGAGCTGCACTGCGTCACGGCGTTTCCTCCATTACCGGCGTTCTCGCGCGCGCCGGGAGATGACGCGCTGGTCAGGATGCAGCAGCAGCGTTACCAGCAGATTGTCCGCTCCACCATGGTCCTGTCGACTACCGAGTATCTGGTGCGCATCAGCGCCAAGAAAGCCTTCTCCGATAAGTTATTACTTAAATAATCCCGAGCGCCATATAACAAAAAAACCATCCCCCGGGATGGTTTTTTGCATTTAACGGACGCCGGTTATTTAGCTTCGCTAAACCGTTTGGCCGCTTCGTCCCAGTTCACGACGCTCCAGAAAGCTTTGATATAGTCCGGACGACGGTTCTGGTATTTCAGGTAATAGGCATGTTCCCATACGTCCAGGCCCAGGATCGGGTAGCCGGAGGCGCCGGCGATGGCATCGCCCATCAGCGGGTTGTCCTGGTTGGCGGTGGAGACCACGGCCAGTTTGCCGTCTTTCAACACCAGCCAGGCCCAGCCGGAGCCAAAACGGGTGGCGGCGGCTTTCTCAAACGCTTCCTTAAACGCGTCGACGGAACCCAGATCGCGTTCAATGGCGCTTTTCAGTTCACCCGTGAGGGTGGTGCCCAGCTTAAGGCCTTTCCAGAACAGGCTGTGGTTGGCGTGACCGCCGGCGTTGTTACGCAGCACGGTTTTTTTGTCCGCCGGCACCTGGTCGAGTTTTTGGATCAGTTCGTCAACCGGCAGGCTGGCGAGTTCCGGCAAGCTTTCGAGCGCGGCGTTGGCATTGTTGACATAGGTTTGATGATGCTTGGTGTGATGGATTTCCATCGTTTGTTTGTCGAAATGAGGTTCCAAGGCGTCGTAAGCATAAGGCAAGGATGGCAGAGTATAGCTCATCTTAATCTTCTCCATTTATTTTAGGTGAGCGGCACCCTGAACGAATGTTAGTGCCGCGTAAGCAATCCGATCATTATAGTTAATTAAACGTTTATTAAAACGTTTATCAGCCTCTTTTAAAGAACATGTTTAGCTTTTGCTGTCAACGAGCCGGCCGGGATGGGTATAAACAGTGGCCCGCCCCGGCTTGCTGAATCCCACCAGGGTTAGCCCGCATCGTTCGGCCACGGCCACCGCCAGGGCGGTGGCGGCAGAGACCGCAAACAGGATTTCCACGCCGCACATGGCGGATTTTTGTACCATTTCATAACTGGCCCGGCTGGAGACCAGCACCGCCCCGGGCACGGTGCCCTGGCGCGCCCGGTAGCCGAGCAGTTTATCCAGCGCCACGTGGCGGCCGACATCCTCGCAGCCCAGGGTCAGTTCGCCCGCGGGCGTGATCCAGGCCGCCGCGTGGGTGCAACCGGTCAGCCTGCCGATGGGCTGCACGCTTTTGAGCTGCGCCAGCGCGCGGTCCAGGCGGTCCAGCGGCCAGGTCTGGGTAAAGGGCAGCGGGGCGATGGGTTTGCCGATCTCCTCGAGCTGTTCGACGCCGCAGACGCCGCAGCCGGTACGCCCGGCCATCGCCCGCCGGTGTTCTTTCAGCCCCATAAACCGCCGGCTGGACAGTTCGATATGAACTTCCATGCCGTTGCAGGCCGCTACCACGTCCATGCCGTAAATCTCGCCCGGCGAGCTGATGATGCCCTCGGACAGCGAGAAGCCCAGGGCGAACTGCTCCAGCTCTTTTGGCGAGGCCATCATGACCACATGCGAGATGCCGTTGTATACCAGCGCCACCGGCACTTCCTCGGCCAGCCAGTCCGGTTGCTCAAGGGCGAGCCGTCCGCGCTGACGAACGCCGAGCCGGCTTATCCCGGCAAGGGCGGTGGGGTCGGTATCCTGAATGGAAAGCTTGTCGGTCACGATGGTTTACTCGCTGCTGGGGCTTTTGCGCCGGGAGTCCATAGTCTACTCCACCGGCGGCGGGGTAACAAAATGGCGGAGGGGTGCGCCGCTGCGCTTAAAAAGAGACTATGCTTCTGCTTAACGAGATGTTTAAACCTATCATCAAACTGTTCAGCCAATGTGTTATTCAAGAATGCTATGTAAGAAGGGTTGCCAACACAGGTTTTAAAAACGGTTCCCAGCACAAGACTTCACAGAGGTTTTTTCGATTGGCTGCCGCTTAAGCAGCCTCTTCGTCAATTGAGAAAAGGATACTTGACATGGCAATGGGTATTATCAGGATTTTAGCCGCAATCGTCCTGGTGGGCGCATCGGCACAGGGCGCCACCGCGGCATCCGCCCCCGCCTCAACCGCGCCGGTGGCTGAATTAAAAAACGGCACGCCCGTGGCGGCGGTAGGCGGCAAGATGACGTTGCAATTGCCGGCGGATTTTGTTAACCAGACGCGGGAAGACGCCAACGCGCAAAACACCGGTGTGGTGGTCCAGCTGTTTGCCAACCGCGCGCATCCGCAGGCGGTAGGCATCAGCGAGGTGCGCACGGTAAGCGGCGACGCCAACGACACCAGCGACGCGGCATTCAACAAAATGGCGCAGGGCGCGCTGTCGGGCCTGAAAACCCAGTTTAAAAACGTTAAGAAAACCGGCCAGACGCCGGTGATGGTGAATAAACATAAACTCCTGCGCATCGACTCACAACAGGAAATGCAGGGCAAGGCCATGCTGGGCACACTGCTGATTACGCCATACCAGGATCGTGTCGTCACCATCCAGGTGCTGACGCCGGACACCGCGGCCGGCGCCCATGACGCCCTGGTCAGCAGTATCCTGGGTACCCTGGCGTTCCATTAAGTACGGCTTATCCAACTTCTGCGTCATGGGCCATACTGATCATTGCGACCACGGCAACCGGAGGCGAACCGATGAAACTGATAGGCAGCTATACCAGCCCTTATGTGCGGAAAATTTCAGTTATCCTGCTGGAAAAAAATATTGCCTTTGAGCTCGTCAACGCCTCCCCCTGGAGCAATGATGCCAACGTCACGGCGGTGAATCCGCTGGGCAAGGTGCCGGTACTGGTTAACTCCCGGGGCGAAAGTATTTTTGATTCGCCGATCATCGCGGAATACCTGGAATTGACCTATCCGGAACCGCCGCTGCTGCCGGCGGATCGCCTGGATGCGCTGCGGGTGCGGCAAATTGAAGCGCTGGCGGACGGTGTGACCGATGCGACAATGGCCATTGTTCGCGAATGCGTGCGCGGCGCCGGGGAACAAAACGAAAACGTGCTGCTAAACCAGCGCGACAAAATCCGCCGCGGCCTGGATGCGCTGGAGCGCCATGCACGGGAAGGCCTGCGGCTGAACGGCCCGGTCCTGACGCTCGCGGATATTGCCGTGGCCTGCACGCTGGGTTTTATCAATTACCGCCGCGTGATGCCCAATTGGTGCGTGGATCGGCCGGTGCTGGTAACGCTGGTGGAGCGTCTGTTCGCGCGCACCAGTTTTGCGCGGACTGCGCCGCCGGTAGCAGCGACATTGTATGGTGCTGAAATGTTATGACACAAACTGTGAAGCTTCTCGAATAGTTAAACATTCATTCCCTCCTCACCTGTTGCGTGGCGCCCGCTGCGGCTAACGTTAAAGGATAGCGTTTATCGGCCCAGCCCACTCTTGGTTAGTAACAGTGTCTAGGAGAAACCATGGCTTACAATCCCCCCTCAAGCCGGTTGATACCCGGTGAATATGGTTACCCGCTCGAACTAAAACCACGTTATGACAACTTTATCGGCGGCGCATGGGTCGCACCGGTAAAGGGTGATTATTTTGTCAACCTGACGCCAGTGACCGGCCTGCCGCTGTGCGAAATCGCCAGCTCCAGCTCCGGTGACGTCGACCTGGCGCTGGATGCCGCCCATAAGGCTAAAGCGGAATGGGGCGCGATGTCGGTACAAACCCGCGCCAACATCATGCTGCGCATTGCCGATCGCCTGGAACAGAACGTCGAGCTGCTGGCGGCGGTGGAAACCTGGGACAACGGTAAGCCGATCCGTGAGACCAGCGCCGCCGACGTGCCCCTGGCCATTGACCATTTCCGTTATTTCGCCTCCTGCGTGCGCGCGCAGGAAGGCGGCATCAGCGAAATCGACGGCGATACGGTCGCCTACCATTTCCACGAACCCCTGGGCGTGGTGGCGCAAATCATTCCGTGGAATTTCCCGCTGCTGATGGCCTGCTGGAAAATGGCCCCGGCCCTGGCCGCCGGCAATTGTGTCGTCCTCAAGCCGGCCAAGCTGACCCCGCTCTCCATCCTGGTCATGATGGAACTGATCCAGGATCTGCTGCCGGCGGGTGTCATCAACGTGGTCAACGGCGCCGGCGCTGAAATCGGCGAATACCTGGCCACCTCCAAACGCGTGGCTAAAGTGGCGTTTACCGGCTCCACTGAAGTGGGCCAGCGCATCATGAGCTACGCGGCGCAAAACGTGATACCGGTCACCCTTGAGCTGGGCGGCAAATCGCCGAATATCTTTTTTGCGGACGTCATGGCCCAAGAGGACGCTTTTTTTGATAAGGCGCTGGAAGGGTTCGCCCTGTTCGCCTTCAACCAGGGCGAAGTCTGTACCTGCCCGAGCAGGGCGCTGGTGCAGGAATCCATCTATGAGCGTTTTATGGAACGGGCGGTGAAACGCGTCGAGGCAATCCGCAGCGGCAATCCCCTTGACGCCCGGACCCAGTTGGGCGCGCAGGTGTCCTCAGGGCAGATGGACACCATTCTCAACTATATTGATATCGGCAAAAAAGAGGGCGCCGAAATCCTGACCGGCGGGCGGCGCAAACAGCTGGAAGGCGAGCTGGCCGAGGGATATTACCTGGAACCTACCATCCTGTTCGGCAAAAACAGTATGCGGGTGTTCCAGGAGGAAATCTTCGGCCCGGTGCTGGCGGTCACGACCTTCAAGGATATGGATGAAGCGCTGGCGCTGGCCAACGATACGGATTACGGACTGGGCGCCGGCGTCTGGAGCCGCGACGGCAACGTGGCCTATAAAATGGGCCGCGGCATCCAGGCGGGCAGGGTCTGGACCAACTGTTATCACGCCTATCCCGCCCATGCCGCCTTCGGCGGTTATAAACAGTCCGGTATCGGGCGTGAAACGCACAAGATGATGCTGGAGCACTACCAGCAGACCAAATGCCTGCTGGTCAGTTACTCCGATCGGCCGATGGGGCTGTTTTAACCCCCGGGTGAAAAAAATGGCCGGCATTTGCCGGCCATTGTCATATTACGCTTACAGCGCCGGCGTCGGGATCGACGTCAGCGCCGACGCGCGGCGGCGGATAAACAGCCGTACCAGCGTATACCAGCCCAATACGCTTATCAGGTTGAACAGGTTGAATACCCCGCTGCCGCCCTGGGCGTACAGCGTTTTTGCCAGTTCGATGCCGAAGGTATAGACCAGGATATTCAGCATGCCCAGGGCGGCGGACACGGTGCCCTTGCTCATGGCGCATGAGAACAGCGTCAGGCGGTACAGCCCGGCGTTGGCCACCCCGATGCCGTAGGCGTACAGGCTCATGCCGGCGGTCATCCACAGATAGGCATGGGGAGAGAATAATGTCGCCACGGTGGACAGGGCCAGCCCGCCGATAATCGGCGCGGCGCCGAGTTTGATCAGCCGATCCACGGTGCGCCGGCCGCTTAAGCGCGCCAGGGTAATATTGCCCAGGATCAGCGCGCCGAACACCGGCATCTGCAGCAGGCCATATTCCATTGACGACAGCCCGCCATCGCCCATCAGGATCACCGGCGACTGGGCCAGCCATGACAGCAACGGCAGGCAGGCCAGTCCAATGGCCATGGCGCCGTACAGGAACTGGCGGTTGGTCAGCACCACCTTATAATCGCGCCACAGGCCGGCCGGGGAAAGCGGCTCCCCCAAACGCGAGGCGGTTTCGGGCATGGCCCGCCACAGCCCCGCCAACGCGATGGCCGCCAGGCCGGCAAACAACACGAACATAATCTGCCAGGAGGCGAACTGAACGATAGTGGCGCCGGCCAGGGGGCCGAGCAGCGGCGCAATCAGCGCGACGTTGGCCATCAGCGCGGTAATCTTGATGCAGGTAGCCTCATCGAACGACTCCTGGATGGTGGCATAGCCTACCGCGCCGATAAAGCACAGGCCAAAGCCTTGTAAAAAGCGCAGCGCCATAAATTGTTCAATGGTGTTCACCAGCAGGATGCCCAGGCAGGCGGCAATGAAAAATAGGACCCCGGCCAGCATCACCGGACGACGGCCGCGGCGATCCGACAACGGCCCCAGCAGCCATTGCAGCACCACTCCGCCCGCCAGATACGCGGTCATGGAGGTGGGAACCCATTCGCGTCCCGCGTTAAAGGATTCGACCACCGCCATCATGCCCGGCTGGATCATGTCGTTGCCGATATAGACGGCAAATTCAAATAACACCAGGCATAACGGAAACAACAGCGCCCGCCGGCCTAAACGGGCGGAGGGCGATAACGTACTCTGCATAAAATAACCAACTGAAATATAAGCGTTAAAACAAAAAATCCCGACAATGACTTGACCATTGGCCGGCTATTTTGCATTCAATTTAAGCCCCGCGCAACCCCCGGCTAAAATAACCGACTGTGCCGGAAATTCATTTTTACTTTGCTTCCTCATCTTTTGAAATATAGCCTATTTTTAAGCTATTGAAGATTAAGCCGATGAATGCAAAACGTAGATAGGGATGAAGTAAGTGGACGATGATAAAAGAATTGACTGGATTGATAATCTGCGTGCGCTGGCCTGCATGATGGTGATAATGATTCATACCACTTCGTTTTATGTTACCCATGGCATGGACATCGGCGAGCGTAACTGGTGGTTCGCCAATGTGCTCAATTCCGCTTCCCGCGTCGCCGTTCCGTTATTTTTTATGATTTCGGGATTTCTTTTTTTTGGCCCCCGGCGCGCCGGCGCGAAACATTTCCTGCGCGTGGGATTATGCCTGCTGTTCTACAGCCTCATCGGCCTGCTGTATATGGCGCTGTTTACCCCGATTAACGCAACGCAGGCGTTGGAAGGTGTCCTGCAAAAGCCGATTTTTTATCATCTTTGGTTTTTTTACGCGGTGATTGTCATTTACCTGCTTTCGCCGCTGATAGAAATAAAACCGGTGTCCGCCGGCTACCTGGCCATCATTATCTTGCTATTGGCGGTGTTGGCCAATCCCAATACCGTGGCGTTCAATCATGGCCGTATCACCCTGTTGCCGGTAAACCTGTTTATTAGCGGAGATACTTTTTACTACTTCTTATATGCGGTTTTAGGCCGGGCTGTCGGGATATTGAATCTGCCGGGCAAAAAAATTCCCGCTATCGCCGCGGCAATATTTATCCTCGCCGTGGTGTTGGTGGCGGTGGGCACTAAAAGGCAGATGATCATCAATGGCGACTTTGCCGACACATATTATCTGTATTGCGGACCCCTGGTGTTTATCGGCGCCATCAGCCTGTTTGTATTTTTCAAACAGGCTTTCGGTCACCGGTCATTCCCGCTGCTGCGCCTGATTTCTCGTTATTCGCTGGCCATTTATGGGTTCCATGCGTTTATCATTCATTTTATCCGCACCCACGGGCTTGATTTCAAAACCTTGCCGCCGCTGGATATCATTTATGTGTTTATGCTCACGCTGTTGCTGAGCCTGCTGCTGGCGGCGGGGGTGCGCCGGATCGATGCGCGCCGTTGGGTGAGCTGAGTCCGCGCCTTATACCTGCCAGCGCTCTTGCGCCCGGCGCAGCTGACGGCTTGAGGAAAATCCGGCGGCCAGCGCCGATTTCTCGATCCCCAACCCCTGCTGTATACGTTGCCGCGCGACCGTCAGCCGCAGCTGTTCGTGATATTCCCTCACGCTGATGCCTACATGTTCCCGGAACAGACGGGTCAAATGGCGGCTGCTCATAAACACCTGCCGGGCCAACTGCTCCAGCGGCCATTCGGCCTCCGGCTCATGGGCCAGGATATCCTGGGCACGGTGTATCGCCGGGTGCAGATGGTTTCGATAGCGTAACCAGGGCGACAGCTGGGGATCGTCGCCGCCGCGCCGGAAATACACCACCATTTCCCTGGCCACCGACATGGCCTGCTGCGGCCCGACGTAAAGGCTGACCATATACAGGGCCAAATCAATGCCGGCGGTTATGCCCGCGCTGGTGAACACGCCGCGATCCTCGACAAAAATCCGGTTGTCCTTGATTAGCGCGCCGGGGGCCTGCTGGCGCAGGCGCTCCATCACATCATGGTGGGTGGTGCAACGATAGCCATCCAGCAGCCCGGCCCGCCCGGCGAGCAGCGCCCCGGAGCAAATGCACACCAGCGTCCATGACATGTCCTGGAAGGATGACCGGTGATCCTGCAGCCACCGCCGCGCCTCAAGCGCCGGTGCACTGTCCAACTGGTGGCGGGAATCCGTGACGCCGGCGATGATCAGGATACTGTCGGACGGCAGGGTAGCCGGCAGCGGCGCGATACGGCTGATGGTCATGCCGGTGGAGGTGGGCACCTCCGGCTGCGGTCCGATGTAGTGCAGCCTGAAGGCGCCGGACAGCGTCAGCACCTCCGCCGGTCCGGTCAGGTCCAGCGACATGACGTGGGGCAATACCAGGAAATAGACATCGCGCATCACGCTTGCTCCAGCTCCGCCAGGCATCCGGCCACGGTGCGGATTTCGGCGAAACGATCGATCAGTACCGTTTCGGTGCGGTGTTTGAGATCCGCGCTGCTGAGCGTGCGGCCGCCGTGGGTCATGGGGAACGTCAGCGTCGCTTCGGTGACGAAAGTCACGCGGTAACCCAAATCCGAGGCCACCCGGGCGGTGGTTTCACAGCACTGCTCGGTACGGATGCCGGCGATAATCAGGTGCCTGATGTCACGTTCTCCCAGCCACTCATGCAGGCCGGATTCGGTCAGCGCGTTGTGGACATGTTTATTGAACGAGGCATCGGCGGCATGGGTCAAAAAGGGCAGCGGTTTTACCAGGCCGGACTCCGGGCTAAAGGGGCCGTCGCCGTTGTTATGGAAAACGTCCACCAGAGCCGCGCCCCGCTGCCTGCATCCCTCAATCAGGGACAGTATCGCCTGTTGAAAGGCGGGAACGTCGTCTTCCGACCAAAAGGACCGCTGCGGGAAGGACTGCTGGACATCGATGATCAATAATGCGCTTTGTGTCATTTCCGGACTCCTTAATAATGCCGTGGCACTATAGTGCCCAAGGGCAGGGCATAGAAACAGGTTAAATCCGGCCATGATAGGGTTAATTCGGGACAACCCCGGCCCTCCGGCGCAGAGCGGAACATTAGGGGAGTAGCGGCGGCGCTATATCCCGGCCCGGCAGCAGAACCCGGCGTTCAGGCGCGCCAGTAATCGTAATAAATATGTTCAACCTGGAAGTCGGTTTTTTGTTTCTCGCCGGTCAGGCGATAGGCCAGTGAAAAAGCAAAGTCAAAGGCGACACCCAGCCCCTTGCCGCTGAGCAGGTTACCGTCCTCAACCACTTTCTCATCGACAAACTGGCCGTCGCTCACCGTCTGGTGCAAATCGCCCGAGCAGACGTAACGGCGCCCGTGAAGCAAATTATTGCCGCCCAGCACCCGTGCCGCGGCCGAGCATAACGGACAGATCCATTTACCCGCCTCGTCGTGGCGACGGATAAATTCCGTTACCATCGGATTGGCGGCCAGGTTAACCGTACCCTCGAGCCCGCCGGGGATCACCACCGCGTCATAACGCTTATCCTGGCGATTTTCCAGCAGGGCGTCGGCAAACATCCGGATTTGGTGATAGCTGGCCAGCTCAAGACGGTCATGGCAGGACAGCGTTTCAACCTCGATTTCCAAACGGCGCAGCACATCGATTACGATAATGGCTTCCGCTTCCTCAAAACCCTTCGCCAATAACACGGCGACTGTCTTGGACATAGTTCCCCCTATGGTGTTGTGACGAATACCACAGGGTAGCATGATGTAAGTTATAAAATAGAACGCCGTTTCATTTTTGACAGGAGGATCGCAAATTTACAATTCCCCAGCGATTTTGCCCAGGCATCGACAGCCCCGGGAGTGGGAGCAAACGCTCCCTAATCTGTCCCGCGGGGGGTGGCAAGCGTTGGCTAATCTTCCGTCCATACGCCTAATACATATCCGTCCGGATCCTTGAAATGAAAGCGTTGTCCGCCGGGAAAAGCGAATATCGGCTTGACGATTTCCGCGCCGGCGGCTTCGAGCTTTTTCAGGGTGCCGGGCAGATCGCTGGCATAAAAGATAACCAGCGGGCCGCCTGCGGCAGTGACCGCTTCGGTAGAGGTAAAGCCGCCGGTTATCCGGCCATCATAGAATTCGGTATAGGTCGGGCCGTAGTCGGTAAACGCCCAGCCGAACACCGAGCCGTAGAATTGTTTGGCACGCTGGATATCACTTACATTGAACTCAACATAATCCACCTGACCGTTTGCGCCGATTTCTTTCATCAGGATGTCCTCCATAGGGGGGTGTCAGCTAAGTATGGCCCAGGAACCGATATCTGGCAGGCGGATGTCATCGTCGGCCGGGAGGCATTATCTTAGCAAAAGTGATCAAATTTACATTACGTTAACAAAATATATACACCAAGCGGTTAAAATTACGGGATTGACCGTGCTCGCCCATCTGCGCTCCTGGCTCCAACGGCACAATTAATCAGATTACCTTAATCCGTCTACGCTCTTACCGAGGAGAATTCATTATGCCGGCGCCTTGTTCATTTATTGATTCGCTGCTCCCCTGTTGCCGCGTGGCCAAAGAAGACCTTGACCACGATCGGCCGGCAACGTTTTTCCCTGCGGGGGTGGTTGCGGTAAATAACGCCGCCGATAAAACCGTGGTGACAGCGGAGCCGCAAAAAGATACCCCCTGTCCCATCGCCTATATAACCTTAAGGGCCTATACCGGACACGCCGCCTGCCTGGAACCGATCAAACCGAGCGTGAGGGTGTTGCGGGTTTTTCCCGCCGTCGTCAATCCACCGCCGGAACCGGCGAAGCAGGCCGCGCCGGTGCCGCCCGCAAGCGGGTTGCCGCTGGACGCCGCACGTTATTGCTCTTTCCCGTAATGCATGCCTTCCAGCTTCAGTCCGTCGGGATCGAGGAAAAATACCGCATAATAGTCGGTATAATATTCCCCGGCGGGATCGACGATGCGGGCGCCCTCTTGTTCCAGCCACGCCTGTAGCTCATCCACGTCCCGGCGGCTGTTCAGCGACCAGGCGTAATGATGGAAGCCGACATCGCCTTTACGATAAGGATGTTTTTTGCCCCGGCTGTCCGCCTGGTAAATCCAAAAGCGCGTATTGCCGTTGCTCCAGCCCATGGCTTCGGCCATTTCGTCCATGAGATCAAAACCAAGGAAGGTAAACAGACCGCTGTAGAACGCCTTTGACGCGGCAAAATCGCTGACGCTGATCACCAAATGATCCACTGCCTGGACACGGGACATAGTCTCCTCCTGTGGGACCGTTAATGTTCGCTGGTTTATGCTTGCCGAGGATTATGCCACAGGGTGGTAATGCCGCCCCGGTCGCCGGTAATCGGATCGGTGGCGGGCTTCTGCACCCGCCCGATGTGATGTCGCGCCGTTGCCAGCCGCGCGGGATCGTCGCGGCATAAATCGGCGCTCATGCCGTTTGGGTAAGCGCCGACCACCATGAAATCCTCGCTCGATTGCAGCGCCTTATGGCCGACTCCGGCCGGGATCAGCACCACATCGCCCATGGCCAATGTCGCCACCGGCCCGGTTTCGCCGCCGAATTGTACCCGGGCTGCACCGGCGTAGACGGCCAGCAGTTCATGGCAGTTGGAATGGAAGTGGGTAAAGTTATAGATAATATAGCGCCACTGGGCCGGCCAGTCGTTGGCGGCTAGGTGCCGCTCAAGCCAGGCCGCGGGATCGGGCGTTTGCGCCGGTATTACGTCGCGATAGATGACCAGCGGCAGCGGACTGTTGGGGACGCCGCCCACCGCTTCATTTAACTCCAGGGTTTCTATATTCGCCAGGTCATGGTCTATAAGATCTTGGGTCATGAAGTATCGCTCCTGCTCGTCTGGTTGGTCATGGGCTTTAATGACATGAAGATCCGCAATAAGTATTATCAGCATAGTTAATCGAGAGAATGATGCGAATGATTTACAGATAGCACCCACAAGGCATAAGCTAGCCGGTGTGATGAACCGCACGTTTTTGCCGTTCATTAATTTCCCATTAACTGGAGTAGCTACATGAGCAATGCTTTTCTGGACGTCATCAAGGCCCGTCGGTCGATTTACGCCATCGGCAGGAATGTCACGCTATCGGAAGATCAGATCGCCACGCTGGTAAAGGAAGCGGTCAAACATAGCCCTTCATCCTTTAATTCCCAAAGCTCCCGCGTTGTTGTGCTCTTTGGTAACCAGCATGAAAAACTATGGGATATCATCAAAGAAACGCTGAGAAAGATCGTGCCCGCGGCATCTTTCGCCACCACTGAAACCAAACTGGCCTCCTTTGCCGCCGGTAAAGGCACGGTGCTGTTTTTTGAAGACACCAACGTGATTGATGTTTTGCAAAAACAATTCGCCGCCTACGCCGATAACTTCCCCATCTGGTCTGAACACTCCACCGGCATTGCCCAGTTCTCCGTGTGGTCTGCCCTGGCGCAGGAACGCATCGGCGCTTCACTGCAGCATTACAACCCGCTGATCGACGACGAAGTCAAAAGCACCTGGGAATTGCCGCCCAGCTGGAAACTGCGGGCGCAAATGCCGTTCGGCTCTATTGAGCAGGCGGCGGGAGAGAAATCTTTTATTGCCGACGAAGAGCGTTTTCGCATCTTTAAATAAGCCTTAGATCGCCGTTTGCCGCGGATATGCGGATAAGGCCGGCCCACCCGCCGGTCTGTCGGCATGCGCGCGCGTGGGCAAAGGGTATTTTTTACACAGATGTTTTTTCAGGTTCGGCCAGTGCGTCTATAGTAAAGGAACTGGTCAAAAAATAGTCAGGTTAATAAAGAGGAGCGCAGCAATGACTCGAATTCTACTGGTATTTTTATTCTTTGTGGCGATCTGCGCCGGTATCATGGTGGTGCAAATGGGGGGGCGTTACCCCTGGATTTAGCTGTTCCTGGCGGGGATCTTGCGAAAGCCCGACCAGAGCTGCACCGTATTTATCAGCACCATCAAGGCCGTGAACAAAAATACCCAGCGGAAGCCCAGCACCGCCGAGACGCTGGAGCCGATAAGCGGCCCGACGACATTGCCCATATACATAAAGGATTGGTTATAGCCGAAGATGCGCCCGGTAACCTTATCGCTGGAGTATTTAACCAGCAGCGTCTGTACCGCCGGCATCAGCGCGCCATCGGTGAACCCGAGCAAAAAGCGCAGTACCCCCAGTTGAAAGGGCGTTTTTACCCAGGCCATAAAACAAAACAGCACGATGCTTGCGACCATCGCGGCCATCAGGATACGCGAGGTGCCGATACGGTCGCCCAACTGGCCAAGGCGCGGCGCGGCAATCAGCGCCGATACGCCCGGCACGGCGGCAATCACGCCGCTGATAAAGGCCAGGTTACCGGTATCGCGGGAAATATCCTTGATAAACAGGGTCAGGATGGGGCTGATCGAGCTGTTGGTCAGCTGGATCATCATGGTGGTGATAAACAGGCTGAAGATCAGGCCCGGATAAGGCAATGAGTGGAAGATCGCCCGGCCCTTGAGCTGATCGGCTTTTTTAACGTTGATCCCCCGCTCTTTAATCAAAAACAGCGTTACCAGGAAACTGGTAAACATCAGCGCCGATGTGACCAGGAAGACCACCCTCAGTCCCAGGTGATCGGCCATAAAGCCTCCCAGCAGGGGGCCGACAATCACCCCGGCCACCTGGCCGGTGGACAGGGTGCCGAGCGCCCAGCCGCTTTTGTCGCGCGGCACCTGCGACGCCACCAGCGCCATGGCATTGGGAATGTAGCCCGAGGTCAGGCCCATCAGCGCCCGCAGCAGGAACAGCTGATAGACATTGCTGGCGAATCCCTGCAACGCAATGACGACCGCCATGCCAAGTGAAGCGCGCAGCAGCATCAACTTGCGCCCCCGGCGATCCGCCAGGCTGCCCCACAGCGGCGCCACCACCGCCGATACCAGGAAGGTTGCGCTGAACACCAATCCTGACCAGATACTCAGCGCCTCGTGGGAGTGCACGCCCAGTTGCTCGATGTACAAAGGCAAAAAGGGCAGGATTTGGCTCATGGCCAGGCCGGTGAAAAAACAGCCTAACCAGACGGAAAAAATATTGAGCTTCCAGGCTTCCATGGATCTCACGCAGTAGGTAGGAATTGATAGCAAGTTTGCTAATGGTATCATTTAAGTGAAAATTCACGATAACAACTTACCGAAAAAGTGTAGCAAAAATGCACACTATGCTTTTTCGACGCCAACCGGCCGGCGTAATGAACGCATGAAAAATAACTTGCGATTTTATCGCACGCTATTTATAATGGCGCCATGAAAACGAAACATGACGACCAAAACGCGGCGGCCACGCCCTTAGCCCTTGATCAACAATTCTGCTTTGCCTTGTACTCGGCAAACCTGGCCTTGAACAAAGTCTATCGCAAATTACTGGTTAAGCTGGATCTCACGTATCCCCAATATCTGGTGATGCTGGTGCTGTGGGAGCGTGACGAGGTGATGGTATCGGATATCGGCGAACGGCTATATCTCGATTCCGCCACGCTAACGCCCTTGCTCAAGCGCCTTGAAACCGCCGGCCTGTTGGGGCGCTTTCGCTCCGCCGCCGATGAACGCCAGGTGATCATCCGTCTTACCGACAAGGGCCGGGCATTACGCGAGATAGCGCGCACGGTGCCGGACGACGTGCTGTGCGCCACGGCGTGTAGTGAAGAAAAACTTAACGAGTTAAAACGCCAACTGCAAACGTTGCGCGCCCAACTGGCGCAGTGGTAACGCCCAGCGAGGGCTAAACGACGACTAAGCCATAGCGATCGGCTATACTGAAAGCAGTTCCTGTTTTTAGGTTGCAAGCGATTTAATCGCGAGTAACGAATCTCCGTCCGGCGGTCCGTCCGACGAAGAAATCATCTAACAACGTAAGAGGAAAAAACCATGTCTATTGAAAAAGTTGTGTACCGCGCAAAGGCCAAGGCGACCGGCGGACGTGATGGCCGGGCCACCTCATCCGACGGCGTGCTGGATGTCAAACTGGGCGTGCCGAAAGAAATGGGCGGCCCGGGCGGGGAATTCACCAATCCGGAACAGCTGTTTGCCGCCGGCTACTCCGCCTGCTTCCTGGGGGCGCTAAAGCACGTCGCCTCGCAGGAAAAGGTGAAATTGCCCGCCGACGCCTTTATCGAAGGCACCGTCGGCATCGGTGCGGTGCCCACCGGCTTTGCCATTGAAGCCCAGCTGGATATTCATTTAGCGGGGATGGATCCTAGCGTGGCCGAAGCATTGGTCCAGAAGGCGCATGTGGTATGTCCTTATTCCAACGCGACCCGCAATAACATTGATGTTAAACTCAATGTAATCAATTAGTCCGTCGAGCCGGTGCGGCCGTTAAATGCCGCCGCCGGTGGGACAGGCTGAATGCCGCCGTGAGCCTTTGCCTGCGGCGGCTATTTTTTTGCCTGCTGCGGCGGTAGGGGATAAACGCTGGCTAAATGAAAACTTTTTGATATGAAATTTGTCAAAGGGATCTTGTACATTGAAGGCATGCTAATCCATTCGTTGTTAACCATGGTAACTTATGCCGCTCGCGACACCGGCAACCAAACAGGCAGTACAGCGACGCCAATACACTGATTTGATTCGCCGGGACTATTACCTTGATTAAATTTGTAAAACAGCTATCTCAGCAAAAACTATCGATAATAATCGCTGTTTATGTGGGTTTTTTTCTTAACCTGTCGGTTTTTATCCGGCGTTTTGACCTCCTCCATCCGGCCACCACTGTCGCCAACATGGTAGTCGCCCTTACCGAGATAATGGTCACGGTGCTATCCACGTTTTTATTGCTGCGCCTGATCTCGCTGGGCGGACGTCATTTTTACCGCACCGTAGCAACATTATTGTTGTTAATCTCCGTTGCCGCCAGTTATTACATGACATATTTTAATGTTGTTATTGGTTACGGCATTATTGCCTCGGTAATGACCACGGATATCGACTTATCAAAAGAGGTGGTGGGGTTTTATTTCGTGCTATGGATGATGGTGGTCAGCGCCTTGCCGTTATTTTTAATCTGGCATAACGCGGTGAGCGGTACCCTGATCCAACAGATGAAAACCCCCGGCCAGCGGCTTAAGCCCCTGTTGACCCTGGCGGCTATCCTTGTCCTGATCTGGCTGCCGGTACGCTATCAGGACAAGGCACAGCACGTGCGCGAAAAAATCACCAATATCGACATGCCCAGCTACGGCGGCGTTATCGCGCACTCCTACCTGCCGGTTAACTGGATGGCCGCCCTAGGCCTGTTTGCCTATACCCATTTCGACGAAAGTCATGATACCGTCTCATTGTTCGACCCGGCCAAACATTTTACCTACGTGCCGCCGGCCGGTATCGATGATACCTATGTGATATTTATTATCGGAGAAACCACCCGCTGGGATCATATGGGACTGTTGGGCTACAAGCGCGATACCACGCCCAGGCTGTCCCGTGAAAAGAACATGGTGGCCTTTCGCGGGCAATCTTGCGACACCTCCACCAAACTCTCCCTGCGCTGTATGTTCGTGCGCGAGGGCGGGGCGGCGGATAACCAGCAGCGAACGTTAAAAGAGCAGAATATCTTTGCGGTAATGCGTTCGCTCGGCTTTACCTCCGAGCTGTTCGCCATGCAAAGCGAGGTCTGGTTCTATAAAAATACCTACGCCAACAACTTTTCCTTTCGCGAAATGATCGCGGCGGAAAAGCGTAACGGCGGCAAGTCGGTGGACGACATGATGCTGGTGGATGAGATGAGCGAGTCGCTTAAGCGCTATCCGAAAGGCAAACATCTGGTGGTGATGCATACCAAAGGCTCGCACTATCTTTATTCGCAGCGTTATCCGCGCAGTTTTGCCCGATACCAGCCGGAATGCATGGGCGTGGACCACTCTTGTACCAAGGCGCAGCTGGTTAACGCCTTTGATAACAGCGTGCTCTACACCGATAGTTTTATCGCCAACGTTATCGACCAGGTGCGTAATAAAAAAGCGCTGGTGTTCTATGCCGCCGATCATGGCGAGTCCATAGACGAGAACTACCATTTGCACGGCACGCCGCGCGATATGGCGCCGCCGGAGCAGTTCCGCGTGCCGATGATGGTCTGGGCGTCGGATGCGTTCCTGGCCGATCCGACCCACCGCGACGCGTTCGATCGGTTGCAGGCGCAACAGCGCATCGGCGTCACCCATCGTCATGAAGAGCTGTTTGATTCCATCCTCGGCTGCCTGGGGTACACGTCGCCAAACGGGGGGATTAAAACGGAAAATAACTGGTGCGCTAAACCCGCCAAGGGTACGGCGCTCTGATGGGGTTGCGCCGCGCCGGGCGGACGGGCGCCATGATAAGCCGCCGCCGCGCCAGCGGTTTCAGCAAGCCGGCGGCAATGCCGGCCTGAAGTTTTTTTGTCAAAAGTCGGCCGGAATTGTTGAAAAAGGGATTGACGCAAAAAGACGGCCGCAGTAAGATGCGCCCGCACTCGGTGAGTGGCGCAGCCTGGTAGCGCAATACGTTCGG
Source organism: Acerihabitans arboris (assembly GCF_010131535.1). Taxonomy (GTDB): domain Bacteria; phylum Pseudomonadota; class Gammaproteobacteria; order Enterobacterales; family Enterobacteriaceae; genus Acerihabitans; species Acerihabitans arboris. Next base: position 163,751 of record NZ_WUBS01000013.1, on the reverse strand, counting down.
GACGTATGGGTCGGAGGTTCAAATCCTCTCTCACCGACCAACTTTCCCCGGGGTCTTGTCCACGAAGGTTTAGACAGGGCCGGAAAAAGAGCACGTCATCGCGACGTGCTTTTTTTTGCTCAAATTTCGCTGTCCGGCTATCGGCATCCGGCCTGGCCTGCTTCGGCAACTGGGACGACCGCCATGACTTCGCGTGCATCCCCGGAGTTCGACCAGTCATTTGCTTTTTAGAAATTATTAAATTTATTTAAAATTAATAATTCTTATGATTAGTCATATTAGTACCGACAAATTCATTCGATGGCCGTTGCGCTGAATTAAGGTGAAGCAAAAAATAACTTGTGTGTAACGGCCTGACGGCGCATGTTACGAGGGTTGCAATGATGATTATTTTTGTGCTGGGGCGGGATTATCATTTTTATGGAGATTGTTCGTTCAATTATAAACATTGCCAGATGCCGCCGTTACCGGTTAAGCGCCATAAAATTCTATGTGAGATAAAAAATGAAAGTTGATTTCTTTTTGATTGAACAGGATAGGAAAACGTCTATTTATCATGACGAATTCAAACTTGGACGTATCTTGGTGATGCCGAAAATAACCCTGCAGATGATTGCCCAGAGGACCAAACGAAAAATTGCAACCGATGTAAGAAGTTATAACAGCGCCGTTCATGTGAGTGCGGATGGGAAAAGATATGCCGTGGCATTTTCAGGAGACATCATCCCGCCGTTGGAAACGGATGAGTTAATCAGGACATCGGATCCAAAGCCATTGCCCCTGATATGACATTTATGCTCCCAGTCCAGGTATCGAGACAAATGCCATAACCGTTACGCCTGTAAAATTATCATGTTTTCCCCCCGCCATCGAAAAATAATTTTCGCTTTTGTCAGATTTTTTCTTGGATATGTCAGCAAGAACTTTCTCTCCCAAAAATAAAATCGGCATCAGACTTTTCAACCTGTTTAAGGATGTCATTGTGGCTAAATTTTTGATGATCGGTGGCTCGTTAGATGGGAAAATACTCGAGAAATCCTATCCTAGGGAGCTTATACATAAATTCAATAATTCGGTAAGTATCGAATGTATTAGCAGCGGTGAACAGTTGCGGGAAATTAACGCGATTGAAACCTATTACGTGGAACGAACGCTCATTGACGGTAAATTTTATGCATACGCGAGTTCAAGGAGCCTTAAGGAAAATGAGGCGGACGAGTTGATTAAATCATCTGCGCTTGAGGCACTGGATAATAATGCTTAACGATATTCAGCGATAGGTAAAAGAAATATTTTAAAGCATCGATTGGTGAAGCGAAAAAATGATATCCTGCCGTTTGAAAAAACCGTGTGGCAAAACTAACCATTCTTTTTTATCCCCCTTCCGCAGATTACGCGCATACTTTTCTCTGATAATCCCGAAAGCTTAAATCGTCCCTGGCTCGAAACATTGGTACCCGGCACCGCTTTACGGCATGATTAGGCTATCAACCGGGGAGGGCCATGATGGACATGATCGTTACCAGCGAGCCGACGCATAAAGATATCGATGAGTTAAGAAACGGCATTATTCATTATTCCGCGCAACATATTGATGTCAGCGAGATCAAGGCGTTGGCTATCTTTTTTACCGACAAGGCCGGCAATAAGCTCAGCGGGTTGAGCGGCTCTACGGCGGGCAATTGGCTGCGCATCGATTTGCTGTGGGTCAGCGCCGCGCTGCGCGGCCAGGGCATCGGCACCCGATTGATGCGCGCCGCGGAATCCGAGGCTATCGCCCGTGGATGCATATTCGCGCAGGTGGATACCACCAGTTTCCAGGCCCGTCCGTTTTATGAAAAGCTGGGCTACGTTTGCCGGATGACGCTGGATAATTATCCCCGCGTCCATCAGCGGTATTACCTGACCAAGGCGCTGGTTTAAGCGTCGGCAGGGCGTATCCGGTCGCGCGGTCTAGAATGACAAATCGATAACCACATTATCGCTATAGTTGCCCGGCGGCGGCGTAGGCTGGTTTAGCAGGATCCTGGCGACATATTGATAGGTGCGTTGGGTGCCGTCGCTGCTGACGCCGCTTGACTGCGCGCTGGCCCAGCGATCGTTGCCGCTGTCGCCCCAGCGCGCGCAGCCGGTGCTTTTGTAGATATCGTAACCGAGCAAATGGCCGCCGCCGGCCATGTTCCTGACGTTGCCGACCGCGTTATTGCCATTGCCCATTCCCACGGTATAGGTACTGTCTTTGGTGCAGACAACGGTCACGGCCTGCGACACCGGGTTAAAACCGCTCACCAGCGGCGCGTCGCCAAAGCTGATGTTGGCAGCGGTAATGGTCACGCAGTCATTGGTGATCACCAGGGTAACGACCAGCGGCACCATGGCGGAACCGGTCTGGCTGCTGCCCGGCATGCATTGCCCCAGCGCGCCGATACCGGTGCAGATAGCGTAGTTCACCAGGATATTGAGGGTCAGGGTATAGGTTCCCGCCGCCACGTTCTGGCCCGTCATGGTGCGCATATACAGCGGAATAGTGAAATTCGATCCCCCCATCAGGCCGACCAGGTTAATCAACTGGCCGGAGTTAAACATCGCCGGGGCGCCGTTTAGCGCCAGTTCCGTTGAACAGTTGACGGTGGTGCAGATTTGGAGTGGGATAACGTCGGCGCCGCCGGCATATTTCAGTGCCGCCCGACCGGCGCTGACGTTGCTGGCGGAATAGAGCTGCAGGTGAATATAGTCGGTGCTCATCAGCGCCAGCGTGCCGCCGGCGCCGCAGTTAACCTGAATATTGCCGCTGGACGCGCTGACGGCGCTGTTGATGCTGAATGAACTCGCCGTGCCCAAAGCAACACTGGCGCCGGGCAGGGTGCAGGCGGCATGGGCGACCTGGCACAGGAGGCATAAGATCAGGAACATGGCTCCCGGCGATAACTCTTTCATCTGACGCTCCTCAAGGCTCGGCGGGCAGCGGGCATGCCAGGGGCCCGTAGGTCTGTAAGGCCCGTGGCTTGCCGTCCGGCAGCCGCAGGCGGGTTTCGCAGCCGCGCCCGTCGGGGGTAATGGCGCGCAGCCGGTTGTCGGTCGCCAGGTTCTCCAGCCAGGCAAGCCCCTCCCAGCCTACGTATTCCTCCGGCTGATCGTCGCGCAACAGGCGGGTGCCGACCGGCAGCGGTTGACCCCGCCCATCTTGTAGAATGACGCTGGCCGCGCGCAGCGGCTCGATAGGGAAACAGAGCAGGTAGCCGCTCTGGCGTGGCACCGCAAAACGTTGCTCGATAGTGGCGGCCGTTAAATCGGCCGGGATGTTTAAGATATCGATATCGTATTTAGCCGGATAATAGGCGGTTACGTTTGGGATCAGCAGGTAGCCCGATCGGTCGGTCGCGCCGGCCGGCTGGTTTTCATAACGGACCAGCACATCGGGATGACCGGTTTTTACCAGGACAAACGCATTATCTAATTGATTTGCCGCCAGCAGCCGGCCGTCCATCGTCACCAATGCGCCGCTGACATCTCCCCATTGAATAGCGTTGCCGCCGACGCCGTAAAAGCCGCCGGAGGTCTCAACATACCGGTTGCGCCATTCGAGCGTGGCCTGGCGGTAATCTTTTTCCTTTTGCTGCCGGGCATAGGACGCATCCCAGCTAATACCGCCGTCGTTGGGCATGGCGCGGGAAACCGTCAGGCGCTGCGCGGTACCGCCGGGCCTGTCTCGCTCCACGCTGAGGCTGGCGCTGGCCAGGCTGCTAAAGGGAAAAACCAGGGAGATGGCGCCGGAGTAATCCTGCTGTTGCCGATCGTAGCTGCCGGTCACGAACAAACTGGCGTCGCCCCACAGATTCTTGCTCCAGGACAGGTTCCATAAGCGGGTGCGTTCGCCCCCCTGGCTGCGAATATCAATCAGCGCCGCGCCCAGGCTGCCATAGCGATTAAGCGTGATGCTGGCGTTGTATTGGGCGCTGCCGCGGCTTAACGTCCAGGCGGCGTGGGGTGAATGAAAGGCGTCGTTATCAAGTAGCGCCAGATTGCCAAAGCGCCGGCTACGCCATGTGTGCCGCATGCCGACGCTGGCCACCCGGTTATTGTATTGATAGCCCCAGCCATATTGCTCTCCTTCGCCCCCGCTTAGCCGGCTGCGGGTCCAGGAGCCGTCCATCACGCCCGCGCGCCCCAGCTTTACCAAGCTGCCCGCGCCGGCCAGGGCCAGGTTTTGCGCGCCTTCGGCATGGCTTTCCAACGTCAGCCAGTCCGTTATGCCACGGCGATAGGAGCCGCTGGCCACCGGTGGACCATAGTCGGCATTTTTCACGCCGTAGCCGCGTCGCAACGCGCCGGCGGCCAGGGAATAGTCGGCCAGCCCGGGTTTTAACAGGCTGCTGGAAACATAGAACGGCAGTTGGGTGACAACCTGACGGCCCACCGCGTCCGAGGTGACGATCACCACATCGCCCGCGCCGTTGATAAAGGGCATGTTGCTGAGCGAATAAGGGCCGGGCTGCAGGGTATTACTGCTGGTCCGGTAGCCGTTGATAAACATATCGATGGTGGTCGGCACCGCCGCCTGGCCGGCAAACGCGGGCAGGGGATAGGTAACGATATCCGGCCGTACCGAAAAATCGCGGGCAATCTGGGCGCCGCCGATGCGTACGCTGCTGCTCCAGGCCAGCGCGTCGGTAACCGCGTCGCCGACCACCCAGCGTAGGGCATGCTCCTCGCTCTGGTTGGCCCAGTACGTATCATAACGAAGATAACCGCTGCGGCCGCTGTCCATTCCCGAGATCTGGCGCTGTGCCACGCCGTCAACCGAGAGGTGCCCGGCGTCGCCAAACGCGCGCAGTTCATTCCAGACGGCCAGGCGCACGCCGCCCCGGTCGACACGGCTGCCGTAAACATCATAGTTGAACAACGCGCCGGGGCTGACGCGTCCGGGATGGCGCCGGCCACCCTGCTCCAGGCTCAGCGACTGTTCCGGCAGCCAGCGGGCCGGCACCGATAGCAGCAGCCGTTGCCGGGGGCGATCATAGGTCGCCTTGACGTCGGGAATGGCGGACACATCCGTAAACGTAGCGCTTAAGCGGTCGGCCGGCAGGCCGGCCTGCAGCAGATCGGCGGTGGGCACGATGTAATGCCCGTCGCGAAACTCCACCGGCACAATCCTGCCGCCGGCGGCTTCGTTGACCACCAGCTCCAGCAGATAGTGGGGGTGCGCCTCCCCCGGCGCAACGCCCGGCGGCGGCGGCAGCGTGGTGAAGGTTTCCGCCTTGCCGTCCAGAGGAAACAAATAAGCGCAATAGCTCAACACGCTCAAGGCATAGCGCCGGATAAAGGCCGGCGAAGGACAGTTTATCATCAAGCTGGCCATCCTCTAGCGGGCGGCGGCTCTGCTGCGCCATACCGTTTTGCGGTTGTCCACCCGCGCTTCCAGCAGCGAACCGGCATCTACAGGGGCTTTTAGCGGCCAGCGGTAGCTGGAGTTGGCCAACACGTAGCCGAACAGCCCGTCGGTAAGCTGATATGTCCCCAGCCGCGCTCTGCTCAGCCGGGCGTGCACCGGACCGCGGTTGGCAATCTCCAGGCAGGTCTGGCCTTTTACCTGGACAAGTCGCCAGCTTAGCAGCGGCGCGCCGCTGTCCGGCGAGGCCTGCCCGGCATAGACAAACAGCGGAATGGAGTAACGCATCTGGAAGGTTAGCGAATTGGCGGGATCGTCGACCCGGTCGCCGGGAGTGGGGATTTCGTCAAGCAATATCCGGTAGGCCTGTTCCCGGCCGGCCGCGGCCGGCGTTTGCCTGATGAGGCGTATCAGCTGTTTTTGGCCGGCATCCAGCCTGAGCATGGGCGGGCTGGCGATAATATCCTGCTGCGTATGGAACCGCTCGCCCTCACCGGACTGTTGCCAGGCAAAGATCCGCACCTGTAGCAAGGTGGCGGTGGCGCCTTTGTTTTCCACCCACAGTTCGGCGGCTTTTTGCGCGCCGGCCATCACGGGATCCACTGGCCAGATAAGCACGGCGTGTCCCGCCCATGCCGCCGGTAGCCATAGGCTCAGCAACAGAAGCGCGAGCGCGAAACGCCCGCGGTTTGCTATTTTCATATTAGATCCTTCTAAATGGTTACCAGGACAGGGTTACCGTCAAGGTATCGGCATAGGTTCCTGCCGGGTTAAATCCATTCAGCTGCAATTGTCCATAAATCGGGAATTGTATCGCCTCGCCATCGGTATAGCTGATTGGGACCGCCTGATTAACCGGGATTTCACTGACCGGCGTAAAACTGGCGCTGGTGAAAAGACGGTAGGCAATCAGGTCGTTGCCGTTCAGCCGCTGAAGGTTACGCGTGGCGGTGAAATGATTACCGCCGCTGATATTCATCATCAATGTCATACCCGGCGTACAGGCCATGGAAAACGTGGCGCTTTGCACCACGGCGGCGTTGACCGGGCGGGCGTCGATACCGGACAAGCTGCCGAAATCCAGGGTACCGAGCACGCCGCCGCCCTGGATCCGGCAACCCGCCACCACCGATGCCGACACCTGGAACGTTTGGGTGGGCAACGCCTGCAGCATGCCTGAGTACAACGCCAGCATCGGTCCCAGCGCCTCGCCGAGGCCGCGCCGTCGGTAAAACGCGTTGCGTAATAACATCCCTGCATCACCCGCTGTCAGTAAATGACCTGGACGTTGATAACGTCGGTATAGGTGCCAGCCGGCACGGCGGTATTATTGCCGCCCTGGCTGACGCGCCCGTATACCGGGTAAATATTACCGTTGACCGGATCCGGGATACCTGAGGCCCTTAGCCTGGTGTTATTGGCGATGGGGGTAGTGAAGGCGGCGTCATTGTATAGCGTATAGGCGATACCCTGGGAGGCGTCGCTGCCGAGCACCAGGTAACGCGGGCTGGCGGTTTCCGCGCCATAGACATTCGTCGGCGCGGTATTGCTGCCGATAATCTGCACGCTATAGGTGGCGCCGTCGGTACAGCGGACGCGGATGCCGTCGCCGGTGGCGCCGGTCAGGGTAGCGCTAAGGGTATCGAAAGTGGCGGGATGGGTGCCGAAATCCAGCGTGCCGAAGCTGGCGTTGGCGGTGGCCGGATCGCCGTTGATCAGGCAACCGTTGGTTAGCGTCAGCGTGGCGTTAATGGTGCCGGTAGTCGCCGCCGCCCGGGCAAATCCCGTCAGGGCGCAGCCCAGCCACCATGCCAGGAGAAAAAACTTCATATGCATACTATTCCTCATGGGAACCAATAGACATTGCTCAAAGGGTAATTAATAAAAATAAGAACATTATTTTTTTGAAAAATATATCGAATAATAATTAAAGATAAGGTGAGTGAATGTTAATAGGCCATGGCCGGGGATATCAGGTATTTTATGCTGGTAAAAAAACCGTGACGAATAATGAACCCTTACAGTCAGGCCGGTTATAGATTGCGGAAGGCATAACCTATAAAAGTAAGAGTGGACAGGGATGAAGACAGCCAACCTGACGGCCGTTAAGTATTACCGACACAATCTTGGCGAGTATCATAATCAGCGGAATGCGCGGAGCATCAGCCAGGAGCAGCAGCGACAATGGGCAAGCCGTTTGGCGCGGGGGCCGGCTGGCCCGGCCAAAGCACACACGGCGCAATTGATATTGCAGACAATACTTATTATCTCCAATGTCGTAGATACGATGACGCCGATCGCGGGCGTTGCGCAACCGCGCGACTACGCCAGAGGAGACCGACGCTATATGGCGCATCAAGCAATAGGCCGCCTGGTAATTACCAGTGAAAATATAACCCGACACGTTCCACCACTCAATGGCGCCCATTTAATGGGCGCCAGAAATCATTATTTCTACGGCGACCGTGCTCAAGGTATCGATAAACTTGCGCCACAGTCGTTATATAACAAATCTCACACCATCCCGCTCACGGCTAAAAACCCCCGAAAGGAGAGTGAAATTAACATCGCCAGGATGAAAAAGACTAAAAAAACAAATGATTATCATCGGGTGAAATACTATTATGACCGGCATAAAGGCTATCCGGTACTGCGCGACCAGGCCAGGGATGGGCTTAAAAAAGCGCTGAAAGCCCATGCCGGCCTGGATATCGACACGGACCGGACCTATTTCCATCATTTCAGCTCCGCCATCAACGATCCCAGCGCCATTACCGGCTGGCGCCACGAGTCCGCCAGCCTGGTGGCGTCATCAACCCTGACCGGATGCGTGCTGCAAAACTTTCCCGCCGATGCCCAGGATAATCTGGACATCGTAGACCTGATGGCGGGGGTCTATAGGGTGGATGCCAACGGAGCTCAGGGGTTCGGCGGTGAAAACCAGGTGTTGTTAAAGCCGTCCGCCCTGGTTAACATTATCTGGGACATGGATTTTTACAGCACGTACCGGACTGCTTTAGCGCATTACTGGAAAAATCAGCAGAGCCAGGAAGTGACGAATATCTACTCCTTGATTTTTGCCCTCGCCGGCGCAAGGCGTCATCTCCCGCATGAACTGCAGGGATTGTTGTTAAGCCGGTTTGGGTTTGGCGATAAAAACCCGGCCAATAGCAGCGTTTATCTATTTGATATCAACGGTTACCAGGCCACGGATCTGCTGGTTTTTGCATGGCCTGACGTCTTGGGCTACATAATTTATATGCCCAGAAATAAAATGATCAAATGGTTTAAATCCATTGGACAATTACGCACATGGGTCATCGAAAGCTGCCGGGAAAAATTGTCCCGTCATGGCATAGCTGTGCATTTTTCCCTCTATGACCGGCAGGACGGCATAATTTATGCGGGCGTGGACAGTTGGCTCGATACCTTCGCCGATAAAAAATCCGCCGGACAATATGTCGCCAGGATTTGGCAAAAAAGGGTCCCGGTTACCGGTGAATTAAGCCAGGTGTTGCTAAAACGGCAGGAAGAACGCTCCTATGCCGATGCCGATATATTGATAAAATCGGATGCCGAGGTCCGCAGGGATATGCTGGGGCGCTATCTTAACGCCGCGGATGCCCTGTTGCCCAACCCGGTGACCCCGTTTATTTCGCTCGGTATCAATTTGGAGAAAATGTCTTCCGGCGACAACGCCGCCGAGCGCGACCAGGGTATGTCCGGCGCAATCAATGACGGCGTGAATATCCTGCTGATGGCCTTGACGGACGTGTTGGAAAAACTGGCGTCCCCCCCGTCCGGTGGCTTTCGTCCTGGTCCCGCAGTCGGCGGCGGTAAAAGCATTACCAGCCGGATACGTAAAAGGCTGAGCCTTCGTCGTCGGTTATCCGCGGTGGACGGCGTCAAACAGGGTTTTGGCGTTAAGATGCCGGTCAGAAGGAAATTCGTACCCTATCGGGAAAGGATAAAAATCCATCCCGAAATAATTAATTTTATAAAAGAAGCCGGTATTGCGGGATTGTCTTCGGTTCCCGGGGCGCGGATAAATGGCCAGGGGATAGTGCTTTCATCGGCAGGCAAACGTTATCTTAAAATCAAGGGCAAGTTTCATCAGGTGATACAGGATGCGGGAATAGGCCGCTATCGCTTGTGCGCTGACATGGACATGGCCTTATTTTATGATGATGATTACCAGTTGTATGTATTATCCAAGGAAAAAAAAGCGTCAGTCGCGAGCGAGCCTGTGGTTTACGAGGACGCGCATTGCAGGAAAAAACGCAACCCCATGCCGGCGGATCCCGGATGCGTAAAATTTTCCCAGGATTTAGCCGGGCTATTAAGGCGGTCGGGAGCGGGGATTGATGCACGGGACATCAAAAGCGAGCTGTTAAGGGATACCGACCAGGCATTTGTATATAGAGATTCCCTTAATGCGAAAACCTATATCAATTTTGAAGATAAATATTATTTGGTCAAGGCAAACAGCAATAAAAAAGGCTATGGCATCTACGCTCAACGTAAAACCGGGTTTCGCGCTATTTTCAGCAAGAATCCTAAAAAATTGATAAATGTTTTTTATAGCGCAGAGAAAGGGAAGTTATATCAGCTTTCCAAAACGGGTTATGTCCAGGAATCGCTTGATCTTTCCGCTGCCGGGGCAAAGTTATATGTGTTTTGCACCGAAAAAATCAATGAGGGGATACTCTCGTCCGGTGAAATATCCGCGCTGATAGCCTATGGCGGCACTAATTACGATGCGGTTAATGATTTTCTTCGGCAAGGCAGTCCGCCAGTGTTTATTTCTCCTTGGGTCAGGGAGGTGGTTGCCAGTCAGGCTGGCCTGCTTGAACAGGCGTTAATGAAAATACCCGCTTATCCCGGGATGGTATATCGGGGAGGCATTATGAGAAAAAAGGCATTGCGGGCGATTCATGTCAATGACGTGCTTATCAGCACCAGCTTTATCTCCACCTCGGTGGAAAAGACGGTGGCGCAGAGATTCGCCTTCAGCTCAGTGGCGCGTTTTTCGCCGGTATTGTTTGATATTTACCTGGAAAAGTCGGGGTACCCCATCATGCTTTATACCCGGCACCTTGAGGAATGCGAAGTCTTGATTCAAAGAAACGCTTTTTTTATCGTCAAAAAACGTGGGGACGGCGTTATTTCCCTGAGGGAACTCCCGCCAAAAAACGCGCTCAGCCTGCTGAAAAAGCATCCTGAAGCGCAATCTTTCGATTTTTATGGCAATAAAGTACATTTCCCAGTACGCGCACCCTAGGGCGTTAGGGTCTACGGCGCGAGCGTGTCAGGCACCCTACGGGGAAAGGCAGCGTCACCGCCAGCAGTAGCCATAGCAGTGAATAGACCGAGTCCACCCCGTCATTTTGCAGGTTGATATACAGCTTGACCGGGATCCCCTGAGGAAAATAGGAAAAGACCAGGACGATACCGAATTCGCCAACCACCCTGACCCAGGCAATCGCCAGGCCGGTGGCCAGGCCTTGGCGGGCCAGCGGCAGCGTCAGCCGGGTCAGGATCTGCCAGGAGGACGCGCCCAGTATTTTACCCGCGTCCTCCACCTCCGGCGGGACGGCGGCAAAGGCCGAACGCGCCGACATGACAAAATAGGGCAGCGCGCCGTAGACCTGAGCCATGACGAACGCGCCGGCGTTATTGGTCAATGACAGGCCGAGCCGGGTTAACAACCCGCCAAGCGTGCCGTAAGGACCATAGACGGATACCAGCAGTATGCCCAACGCCAGCGGCGGGGTCAGCAGGGGTACCAGCACCATGATTTCGACCCAATGGCGCATGGGCGACGCCGTGCGCGCCAGCCATAGCGCCAGGGGGGCGCCCAACAGGATAATCAGCGGCATGGAGATGCCGCTCAGTCCCAGTGAGACCCAAACCGATCCCCAGTCGCCATAGGCCAGGTGGAAATCACGCCAGGGCGTTACGCCCACCAGGGTGATAAACGGCAGGGCCAATAACAGCAGCGCGGGCAGCGCCAGCCAGCGGGCCGTCATCTGGCGGGGTATCCTGCAGCGGTTAATGATAAAGCGACCCGCCTTTGGGTTGCCCATAGCCGTTTTGCCTCAACAGATCCTGCCCGGCCTGGCTTTGCATATAGGCGATAAATTTACGTGCCTGGGCGGCATCCGGGGCATTGTTCAATACCGCGGCATAAAATACCAGCGGCTGGGTATGCAGGGTTTTTTCTTGTCCGGCGGCGTCTTTTACCGGGAAGCTGACCTTATCGTACCAGTCTTTCGACATGGCGGGGTTGCTCAGGTTAATTTCATCCGGCAGGGTGATGTAGGGCAATTTGGCAGAAATAGTGGCGCTTTCATAGCCGGACGCCGCGTCCACCTGTCCCGACTCCATGCGCGTCAGCAAACCGCCTTCGGCGAAAACCTGTTTCGGGTTCTGCACATCCCCCAGCACCTTATGGGCCAGCCCCGGCTGCTGATAATATCTTTCCGCCAGCAGCATGGTAAAGATAATATTCTGCCCCTGCGGATCGTTAACCGGGTCGGTGCGTCCGAACACCAGTCCCGGCGATTGCAATACTTTCCACCAGGCGGTGGCGCCGTCACCCGGAGGGGCGTGTTTAGCGGTTTCAAAGGCGGGGGCGAATTTGCTTTTGGGATTATAGACGATCACCATGCGTGTACTGGCCACCGGCACGGCCTGATCCACCAGACCGGCCTGTTGCAGGATATCCATCGGTCCGGGGGTGATGGAGACAAACACGTCGGCGACGATTTTTTTCGAGGCCAGCAGGCGCGCCATGCCATAAGCCCCTTGCCCCTGTCCCTGGTAGGTAAGGTGCCGTTCCTTGGCAAAGGCGGGGCCGAGATATTTATCCATCACCACCCCCATAGATCCGGCGTAGGTGACGCGGATATCATCCGCCGCCCGCGCGCCGGGGCTGGAAAATGTCCCCAGTGCGCTTAACAAAACCACCCTATACAAAAAGTTTCTGTTCATTGATATTGGCTACCGTTATATAAAAAATTACATAACAATAGCGGCCGGTATTTCCAAAGATCAAGGGTTTAAATTTACCAAAATATTAATGGACTATTCGGTCGTTGTGCGATGATAATTTTTATAATGCACATCAACAGCGTTAGGGATAGATGGCACAAAAGTTGCTGGATAATTGGCACGGGTAATAATATTTGCCCATGCTTCCTTTAACCTCCTGGAGAAGAATATGCTGACATCCGCAAGAAACCATCTCACCGGCACCGTTACCGCTATTGTCAAAGGCGCGGTTAATGATGAAGTAGAACTCACCCTGCCTGGCGGCAAGGCGCTGGTCGCCACTATTACCCACAGCAGCGTGCAATATCTCGAGCTGCGCGTGGGCGGCGAGGCCAGCGCGTTTATCAAGGCGCCCTGGGTGATCCTGACGGCCGCCGATACCGGCCTGCGTTTTTCGGCGCGCAATCAGTTTACCGGCAACATCACCAATATCGTCAAAGGCGCCATCAACAGCGAAGTGACGCTGGCCATTGATGACGGCATGTCATTGGTATCGGTGATTACCAACGAGAGCGTCGCCGGCCTGCGGCTCAAGGAAGGCGACGAGGCGATCGCCCTGGTCAAGGCGTCCAGCATCGTGCTGGCGACCCACGAATAACCGCCAATAAGGACCGAAACCGCCGAAGACGATCCGGTGCCCGCGCCCGCGGTGTCTGGTGGCGGCATCGAGCTGATGCCGGCTGACGCGGGTCGTATCAAGGGACGGGATGCAGCCGGACGCTGATATCGGCGGGGGGACTGTAGTAAGGCATCGAGGTGACCGCCAGCTCAATGCCGGTGCGGGCGTACTCCCCGATATTGCCGGTATTGATCCCGCCCGCCACCGCCAGCCGGCACGCGGGAGCCTGGGTTTTGGCATAGGCCAGCGCCCGGCTTACCGCGCCGGGGCTGAATTTATCCAGCTGCACCAGATCCGGGCCGGCGTCTATCGCCGCCATGGCTTCGGTTTCATTATCCGCCTCCACCACGATTAACCGGTCCGGCGCGCTAAGGCGCAGGGTCGCCACATGCTGGCGCCAATCCGCCGGATCGGCGCAGAAATGGCGGTGATTGGCGAACAACAGCACCGTATCCGCGGTGCCGCAGCGATGCAAGGTGCCGCCGCCGTCAATTACCGCGCCCAGCGCCAGCGTTTTGGTGCCGGGAATGGTTTTGCGGGTGCAGGCGATCTGCATCCGGGGATTGATCGACTGCGCCAGGGCGACCAGGTCGTGGGTGGCCTGGGCGACGCCGCTGCACCATTCCAGCAGGTTTTGCGCCACCTTCCAGCCCTGGTGCAGTCTGTCGGCCGGTCCCGCGGCGGTTAACAGCGGGTCGCCGGCCGGCGCCACCTGCCCGTCGGCCCCGGCGACGGCCACGCTGAGCCCCAGCCGTTGCAGGACCCGCGCGGCGGCGTCCAGGCCGCTGACTTTCCCGGTGGTGCGCCGGCTAAAGGTCATGACGCCCCGGCGCGCGCCGATACCCAGGGCGCGGGTGGTTAGGTCGCCGTAGCGGATATCTTCCAGCAGTAGTGAATCCAGCTCTTGATCGGAAAGAAAAAGCATGGTGTTGCCTCGTTGGCATAAGGGGAATAATGCGCCATTTAACCAGCCGCCGGCGCTCGGGCACCGGCGGCTGCCTATGATCTGGACGTATCACCAATAACACAACCGGCGGTACAACGGGATTGATACGGATCAAGCGCCGGGCCGGTCGGGTCACCGCTCCGGATAAAACACGCGCATGAACTTTTATTTTTGTTAATGTTCGTGAATGTACTAAATTCGCATTTATAGAGTCCCATATTATCAAGCGACATTGATAAAACAAGATTGCGCCGCCGGTTAATATTCCCAGGAAATACAGGCGGTAACATCTTCTGGCCGCGCAGCAACACCCGTTATTATTGCCGCCGTGACGATTGTTCTCTCCGTTGGCATGGGGATTGCTCTATTCATACTGTCTTTAAGGTCTTTATTCATTATTCAGTATTTATCAGAGGAGTTCTTTATTGTGACTCGCAAACTGGCAATTTATGGCAAGGGCGGTATCGGCAAATCGACCACCACGCAAAATACCGCCGCCGCATTAGCTTATTACCACGGCCAGAAGGTGTTTATTCATGGCTGCGACCCCAAGGCGGATTCTACGCGGCTGATCTTGGGCGGCATGCATCAGGAAACATTAATGGATGTATTACGCGATCAGGGCGCGGAAAAGATCACCAATGAGATGGTGGTGAAAACCGGTGTGTTCGGCATCAGCTGCGTAGAGTCGGGCGGTCCGGAGCCGGGCGTGGGCTGCGCCGGGCGCGGGGTCATTACCGCCATCGACCTGATGGAAAATAACCGCGCCTATTCGGACGATCTGGATTTTATTTTCTTTGACGTATTGGGCGACGTGGTCTGTGGCGGTTTCGCCATGCCGATCCGTGAAGGTAAAGCCCAAGAGGTCTATATTGTCGCCTCCGGCGAGATGATGGCGATTTACGCCGCCAATAATATCTGCAAGGGTTTGGTTAAATATGCCAAGCAGAGCGGTGTCCGTCTCGGCGGTATTATTTGTAATAGCCGAAAGGTTGACGGAGAACGTGAATTTGTCGAAGAATTCACCGCCGCCATTGGCACGCAGTTACTGCATTTTGTGCCGCGGGATAATATCGTGCAGAAAGCCGAATTCAATAAAAAGACCGTCACTGAATTCGATCCTGAATCCAACCAGGCGCATGAATACAGCGAACTGGGGCGAAAGATTATTGAAAATCAAAACCTGGTTATCCCCAAGCCCATGACCATGGAAGCGCTGGAAGCCATGGTGGTCAAATACGGCCTGGCCGATTGATCTGTTAACGGGCGATTGAATAAAGGGCCGGGCGTATGCCGGCCGGTAAGACGACCATCAACCAAATCGGGGAGTGAACCATGCCACATCATGAGTTTGAGGTTAGCAAGTGTATTCCTGAGCGGAAACTCCATGCCGTTGTTAAAGGAGCCGAAGAGGACTTGACCTCGGTGCTCCCGTTAGGCTACCTGAACACCATTCCGGGCACGCTGTCCGAACGCGGCTGCGCCTATTGCGGCGCCAAGCACGTGATCGGCACGCCGATGAAGGATGTTATCCATATCAGCCACGGGCCGGTGGGGTGCACCTACGATACCTGGCAAACCAAACGCTATATCAGCGATAACGATAACTTCCAGCTGAAATACACTTTTGCCACTGATATGAAAGAAAAACATATCGTATTCGGCGCGGAGGGCGTGCTGAAACAGAATATCCTGGAAGCGTTCAAGGCCCATCCCACCATTAAGCGCATGACCATCTATCAAACCTGCGCGTCGGCGCTGATCGGCGACGATATCGCGGCCGTGGCGCAGGATGTGATGGATGAAATGCCGGATGTGGATATTTTTGTCTGTAACTCGCCCGGATTTGCCGGCCCGAGCCAGTCCGGCGGCCATCATAAAATCAATATCGCCTGGATAAACCAGAAGGTCGGCACCGTCGAACCGAAGATTACCAGCGATCACGTGATCAACTATGTGGGTGAATACAACATCCAGGGCGATCAGGAAGTGATGGTGGACTATTTTAAACGCATGGGCATCCAGGTGCTGTCCACCTTTACCGGCAACGGCTCCTACGACGATTTGCGCGGCATGCATAAAGCCCATCTTAATGTGCTGGAGTGCGCGCGTTCCGCGGAATATATCTGCAATGAACTGCGGGTGCGTTACGATATTCCGCGCCTGGATATCGACGGCTTCGGTTTTGGCCCCCTATCGGACTCCCTGCGCAAGATCGGCTTGTTTTTCGGCATCGAAGACCGCGCGCAGGCGATTATCGACGAGGAAACCGCCCGCTGGAAACCGGAGCTTGACTGGTATATGGCGCGCCTGAAGGGCAAAAAGGTCTGCCTGTGGCCCGGCGGCTCCAAACTCTGGCACTGGGCGCACGTGATCCATGCGGAAATGGGCCTGGAAGTGGTCTCGGTCTACACCAAATTCGGTCACCAGGGCGATATGGAAAAAGGCATTGCCCGCTGCGAGGCCGGCGCTATGGCCATCGACGATCCCAATGAGCTGGAAACCCTGGAAGCGATGTACAAGCTCAAGCCGGACGTGATCTTTACCGGCAAACGCCCGGGTGAAGTGGCGAAAAAAATCCGCGTGCCCTATCTGAACGCCCATGCGTATCACAACGGCCCCTATAAAGGTTACGAGGGCTGGGTGCGTTTTGCGCGCGACATCTATAACGCCATCTACTCGCCAATCCATCAACTGGCTCTGCTGGATATCAGCCAGGACGTCATTCCCACCGGCCAGGGATTCGTTACGCAGAAGATGCTGGCGGGCGCCGCGTTGGACGAGGCGACCCGGACATCTTCCACCCTGCGTCAGTATACCGGCGGTTATGACAGCGTATCCAGATTACGCGAGCGTGTTTATCCTGCCTTTCCCGGCCAGACGGCCGCTACGGCGGAATAAGGAGACATCATGGCAAACGAGATTGAAGACCGTATCGAGCCGCTCATCGATTACATCATGAAAAATTGCCTCTGGCAGTTCCACTCCCGCGTCTGGGATCGGGAAAAGCAGAACGCGGGCATTTTGCGGATCGTCGCGCAGTTGTTGTGCGACGATCCGGTGGATCTTGGCACCCCGGCCAATCGCTGCTATTGGGCCGACGCCGTGGTGCTGGTGGACGCGTATAAACTGCATTTTCCCTGGCTGGGACTGATGGACAAAGGGGATATCAAACAGTTGATTACCGCGCTGCATGAGCGGCTGAATTACCTGACGATCACCGGTTCGCTAAACGCGGAATTAACCGATCAGCGCTATTAGAGGGCAATATCATGTCGTGTGAATTAAGAAAGAAAGACCGTACCGGCGTTATCAACCCGATATTCACCTGCCAGCCGGCGGGGGCGCAGTATGTCAGCATCGGTATCAAGGATTGTATCGGCATCGTCCATGGCGGCCAGGGGTGCGTGATGTTTGTGCGCCTGCTGATTTCCCAGCATTTGAAGGAGAGTTTTGAAATCGCCTCTTCTTCGGTGCATGAGGACGGCGCGGTATTCGGCGCGCTCGATCGCGTGGAGCAGGCGGTGGACGTGCTGCTGATGCGTTATCCCCATGTCAAGGTGGTGCCGATCATCACCACCTGTTCCACCGAGGTGATCGGCGACGACGTGGACGGCGTGGTGCGCAAGCTTAACGACGAGCTGCTAAAAGAGAAGTTTCCGGGCCGCGAGGTTCACCTGATCCCGATCCATACCCCCAGTTTTGTCGGCAGTATGGTCAGCGGCTACGATGTGGCGGTGCGGGATTTTGTTAAATATTTCGCCAAAAAAAGCGAGCCCAACGGCAAGCTTAACCTGATCACCGGCTGGGTCAACCCCGGCGACGTAACGGCGCTGAAGCATCTGCTGGCGGCGATGCAAATCGACGCCACCGTGCTGTTTGAAATTGAAGACTTCGATTCCCCGGTAATGCCCAGCGGCAATACGGTTTCCCACGGCAATACCACTATTGAGGATCTGGTGGGAACGGCCAATGCCCTGGGCACCATCGCGCTTAACCGTTATGAAGGGCGTAAGGCGGCGGATTACCTGGAGGAAAAATTTGCCATCCCCACCATTATCGGGCCTACGCCCATCGGCATCCGCAATACCGATACGTTGCTGCAAAACCTGCGGCGGCTCACCGGCAAGCCGATCCCGGAGTCGCTGGTGCGCGAACGCGGCATCGCCATCGACGCCCTGACCGACCTGGTGCATATGTTCCTGGCCGATAAGCGCGTGGCGATTTATGGCAACCCCGATCTGGTCATCGGACTGGCGGAGTTCTGCCTGGATCTGGAAATGAAGCCGGTACTGTTGCTGCTCGGCGACGATAATGCGTTTTACGCTACCGATCCCCGCATTATCGCGCTGCAGGAACAGGTGGACTACGACATGGAAATCATTACCAACGCCGACCTGTGGGAGTTGGAAAATCGTATTACCCATGAAGGGTTAAAGCTTGATCTGATCCTTGGGCATTCCAAAGGGCGTTTTACCGCCATCGATAACCAGATCCCCATGGTCAGGGTCGGGTTCCCCACCTACGATCGCGCCGGATTATGGCGTCATCCGGTAGTCGGCTACGCCGGGGCCATCTGGCTGGCGGAACAGTTCGCCAACGCGTTGTTTACCGATATGGAATATAAGAAAAACAAAGAGTGGATCCTTAACGTGTGGTAACCGGGGCGACGGCTTTATATAAGGATACAACCCGATGTCAAAACTGTTATTTGAATCCGATCGGCAAAAGTTTATCCGGCTGTCCCATGATGCCGAAGGCTATCACCGGCGGGCGGTGCTGTTCGCCGAACAGGCGCAGTCGCCGGGGCTGGTATTCAACGTAGCGTCGATTGCCGTGGAGTGTTATCTCATTGCGCTCTGCGCCTGGTACGGCAGCATGCCGTTTAACCACAACTATGCCAGCCTGATGGATACGGCGGAGGAGGTTATTCCCTTCGCGCCGGAATTAAGCCGCAGGATCCGCGCGCTGGATGAGATCTTCGGTATCTGCTCGCTGGAAAACTACCATCACGGCACCCCGACCCAGGCGGATTCGGTTGGCATTATCGCCATTTGCCGGGAGCTGTCGGAGATATTAACCGCTCTGGGAGCCCAGGGTTCCCAGGCCCAATAAAGGAAGGATATATGCAGTCGACAGACACGCGCGCGCCGGTGGGGCATCCGCACGGCGCCATGCGTCGCGATGAGCGGGAAATAACGCAACCCTCCGCAATAGCGGCCATCCTGGCGTCGGCCAAGGTAATGTATATCGCCCTGGCGGAGAACGATATTCCTTTTATGGTGCCGGTATTTTACGCCTGGGACGGCACGTCGCTCTATTTCCATTCCGCCAGGGCCGGCACCAAAATAGAGATGCTGAAAAGGAATAGTACCCTGTGTTTTGCCGTTTCAACCGAACAGGGCGTGGTGGAAGACGAGGTGATCTGTAATTTCGAGGCCAGGCACCGCACGGTGATCGGCCTGGGTAACGCGGTGTTTATCCAGGACGAGGCGGAAAAAATCGCCGCGCTTAACCTGATTGTCGCCCGCTTTAGCGATAAGGCCTGGACCTTTCCCGCCGCCAATGTGCGCGCCACCCTGGTGCTGCGCATCGATATCATCTCGATGAAGGGCAAACAACACGGCTTTTGAACTGGAGGGCAAGATGAAGATAGCGGTATTTATCGATGCCGGCGGCCGCGCCGCCTCGCTTTACCAGGCGGGCATCGTCAGGGTGTATGAATCCGATGCCGATGGATGGCGGCAGGAAAGGGATATTCCGTTTGCCTTGCATGAGCAGATGGGATTAAGTGAAATCAGGACCAGCACGCTTACGATGTTGACCGCCCTGGACGGCTGCCGCCATTTTGTCGCCACCGCCATTCACGGCGCCCTGCTGTCGTATTTTGACGGCATGGGCATTCATATGTGGCGGCTGAACGGGGAACCCGCCGGTTTCCTGACGCGCATCCAGCGGTTCGTGGAGGAGAACGCCCAGCGCCAACAGGCGGCGGTTCCCCGGGGATTTATCAAGCCGGGGCAGGGCGACGGGGAATATAACCTCAACCTGATCGACGCTTTGAAAAGCGATGGCGCCTTGACCTCTAAGCAGGTCCTGCTGCCTTTTTTTCGCCAGACGCCGTTTCGAAAAATCGAGATCGTCTGCGACCATTTGCCGAAATGGTTCCAACGTGAGCTGCCGGCGCTGAAGCTGGCGCTTACGATTGCGCAAAACGCCGACGGCCGCTGCCACGCCGTGGTGTTTCCCCTGCCGGACCGGACCTGAAATCCCGGGTACCAAATCGCACAATGTTGATTATCCATTGTCGTTTTTAATACAAAGCTCCCGCGACCGCCGGTCGGCCTGCGGGAATATAATGGCAAATCATATCGTTATATAATTTATTATATAACGAGTTGTGGCCGCCAACTTGCAACACTCTCTTCCAGGCAGGCAACCACGCGGAGGAAAGGTTAATGCACCCAATCAATTTAAATGAACCGGCGACCACCCGCCCAACGCTTGCCGAGTCGTTATCCTTTACCTGCCAGCTGGGTGAATGCCGCTCCGAGCTGCTGCCCCTGTTGTCCGAGGTGAGCAAGGTGGTCAGCGGGGAAGGGTCTTTATCCAAGACGCTCAAGCTGGTGCTGGAACTGATGCAAAAACATTTGCAGGTCACCCGGGCGATGATCTCGCTCTACGACGCCAGTTGCGATCAGATTTTTATCCATGAAAGCTTCGGCTTGACCAAGGATGAAATCGAAAAAGGCGTTTATTACCCGGGGGAAGGCATCACCGGCAAAGTGGTGGAAACCCGCCAGCCCATTATCGTCCCGGTGATTGCCGATGAGCCGTTGTTCCTCAATCGCACCGGCAGCTGGGATAAAACGGTCGATTGCCGTCTGTCGTTTATATGCGTGCCCATTATGCGCGGGATGAAAGTGATGGGGACTATTGGGGTGGAGCGTTTATACAATAACCGGCAACTGCTTTACCTGGATCTGGAGGTGCTGGCGATTATCGCCACCACTATCGCCCAGGCGGTGGAACTGCATTTGCTGGAGCGCGCCCATAAGCAGGTATTGCAGGCCCAGAGCGCCCGGCTGGATAAAGAGTTAAAGGAAAAATTCAAGCCGGCGAATATTATCGGCAATTCCAAGGCGATGCAGTCGGTTTACCGGATGATCGACAAGGTCAGCCATGCCCGCACCACCGTATTGATCCTCGGTGAAAGCGGGGTCGGCAAGGAACGGGTCGCCAGCGCCATTCATTACAACAGCAGCTGCGGCGGCGGCCCGTTTGTCAAATTCAACTGTGCCTCGTTACCGGAAAGCGTGATCGAAAGCGAATTGTTCGGCCATGAAAAAGGCGCGTTTACCGGCGCGGCGGCGCGGCGGGCAGGCCGGTTCGAGGAAGCCGACGGCGGCACGATTTTCCTGGACGAGGTGGGTGAACTGTCGCTCTCGGCGCAGGCCAAACTGCTGCGGGTTATCCAGGAGCGCTGCTTTGAGCGCCTGGGCAGCAACGAATCGATCAAGGTTAACGTGCGCATCCTGGCGGCGACGCACTGTGATTTAACCGCCATGGTGGCCAAGGGCACGTTTCGCGAGGACTTGTTCTACCGCCTGAACGTCTTCCCGATCACCATTCCACCGCTGCGCGAACGGGGCAACGATATCCTGATCCTGGCCGAACATTTCAACGCCTGGTTTGCCAAAGAGCAGCAGGCTGACGTGCCCGCCATTTCCACCCCCGCGCTTAATCTAATGCTGAACTACGATTGGCCGGGCAACGTGCGGGAACTGGAGAACATGATGGAGCGGGCGGTGTTGCTGGCGGAAGAGGGGGTGATCCACAGCTATCACCTGCCCGCCGCCCTGCAGCCGGCCGTGCTGGGCGAGCTGGGCGAGCAGTCGGGCCTGGAAGCCCGTTTATCCATGATGGAGTACGAGCTTATCGTCGAGGCGCTGGCGCGCTTCCAGGGCAATATGTCCAGGGCGGCCGCGCAGCTTGGCCTGACCCGGCGCATGCTCGGCCTGCGCATGGCCAAATATCAGCTGAACTATAAAGATTACCGGTGTGGAGATTAATATGGATTGTGCGGACAAGCTCGCCGCAGGGGGCGTGATGGGTAGGATTGCCATCCCGCGCTGCGCCAATGATGTTTGCCGGCCGGCGGGCCGGGGTGGCTCCCGCAAAGCGCGCGGCGGGCATGAGGTCGATCAGATCATCGCCCATTCCTTTGCCATGAAGCGCACCCTGTCGGCGGTGGCAAAAATCGCGCCCACCCGGTCCGCGGTGCTGCTGCGCGGCGAGCCTGGAACCGGCAAGGATGTCATCGCCCGGGCGATCCATATCCAGTCGCAACATCGCGCCGGCCCGTTTATCAAAGTCTGTTGCGATTATCTCGATAACGAGGACATCCTGCGGGAGTTGTTTGGGTGTGAAGCGGGGTTTTCCGGCTGCGCCGCCGGTTATCCCGGAGATATTTCGCTGGCCTCGGGCGGTACGCTGTTTATCAGCGAAATCGGCCATTTTTCCCTGCCGTTGCAAAAGCGGCTGCTGCGCATTTTACAGGAGCAGCGGTACAAGCCGCTCGGCGGCAAACATACCCTGCCCAGCGATGTCCGCATCATCTGCGCCACGGAAAAAAACCTGGAGCAGATGATGGCGCAGGGGACTTTTCTTGCCGAGCTGTATTACCGCATCCATATCGCCACCATTGCCCTGCCGTCCCTGCGTGAGCGTAAAGAGGATATCCCCGGCTTGGTGAACTATTTTTTTGAACGCTATAACCACGCTAACCATATGACGCTGTCGCTTACCGAGGACGCGCAGGCGCCGCTCTATTTGTGCCATTGGCCGGGGAATGTGCGTGATATCGAGAATTGCCTTGAGCATGCCGCCATACAGGCCCGGGAGGATGTGATCCATCAATTACCCTGCCTGTCCGGGCGCTGCTTCCGGCAGCGGCTGAACCAGCAAATCAGCCGGCAGCAGGAGACCGCCCCGCAGGAACCGGGCGGCGACGCGGCCTTCGCCCAGGCGGCGCCCTTATGGCCGGCGGAGACGATGCGCGCCATGCCCGCGACCACCATCGCGTCCCATGCCGATGATGAGGATTTGCGCTATCGCCTGGTGGCCGCCCTGGAAAAAAGCGGCGGAGTCAAGGCCAAAGCCGCCCGTTTGCTCCATGTCACCCCCAGGCAGCTTTATTACGCGTTGAAGAAACTGCACATCGAGGTAAAGAAATTCTAGCCGCGTTATCATGCCGGCGCATTACCGGTTTGCCGGCGTAAACTGATAAAGGATCGGTGCCCGCGCATCATGTTTTGAGGTTAATGAATTATTTCTTTTATAGGAGAAGAGTGTTTATTTATTTATTTCTCCTTTAACCAGTGAAGTGATTGCACCTTTATTTGATCTAACCGAAACAAAATTCTTATTACCGCCGACCCCGCTTGGGCGGTATTAAACGAGCGGGGGCGGTCAACATAGGGTTATGGGCCGGCCTGGCAAGAAATGTCCTAATTAATCAGTGTAATATAGCGTGCCGGCATCACTTGGAAGTGGGTGATCCTCTGATTTTCTTATGAGCGGTCATAACGTTTGTTTATAGTAGATAGATAGTGCGCAGATAGTATGGCAGACTGGGGGCGTGGGTTGTCGACATGGTCATTAACTCAAACCAATGGCAGCATTTTTGCCTGCTTTCATCCGAAAATTATGAAATAACAGTTCATATATTCGCCATACGAAAATAATTTTTTTTAGTTTTTAAATAGAATGAATGGCTGTCACATGACTGTCATATAGTGAAATATTTCACTTTTTTGACGATAATGCTGCCTATTGTGCTCCTTTTTAGGCTAAACACCTGTTGATTGTTTTCGCTTGTTGCGCCTCACAAAATGTGTAAATCCCTACAGGTTATATTGACGTATTGGTAAACTGTTGCCAAATTGGGAGCCTCGGAAGTCAGGAGGGGCAATGGATTGTTTGAATGGATCTACGCATTCAACGCGTCGGTCGGTGCTTTTCAATGGGCATCCCGGCATACTTTCCCTTCTTTAGTTCTGATGCCGCAAGGCACACTGCACAGACCGCAGCATTAAAAAAAACAGCGTCTGGCCGTACAACACACAACATCACACCACACAACGGAGCATAACGATGACAATTTCCTTGACCAAATCAGGGATACTGAAGGTCGGCATTAGCCTGGCGGCACTAGCCGTGGCGGCCAGCGTTCAGGCGAAAACTCTGGTCTATTGCTCAGAGGGCTCGCCTGAAGGGTTCAACCCGCAGTTATTCACTTCTGGCACCAGTTTTGACGCCAGTTCCGTGCCGATCTACAACCGTCTGGTCGATTTTAAACTGGGCACCACGGAAGTGATTCCGAGCCTGGCGGAAAAATGGGAAATCAGCGCCGATGGCAAAACCTATACTTTCCATCTGCGCAAAGGCGTGAAGTGGCAGGAAAGCAAGGATTTCAAACCGACCCGCGATTTTAACGCCGACGATGTGATCTTTTCCTTTATGCGGCAGAAAGATGCCAACAGCCCTTACCATAAAGTATCCGGCGGCAACTACGAATACTTTGACGGCATGGGCATGGGTGATTTGATTGCCAGCGTGGAAAAAGTCGACGACTACACCGTGCGCTTTAACCTGACCCGCGAGGAATCGCCGTTCCTGGCCGACCTGGCCATGGACTTCGCCTCCATCATGTCCGCCCAGTATGCCGATCTGATGCAAAAAGCGGGCACGCCGGAAAAAATCGATCTTAACCCGATCGGCACCGGTCCGTTCCAGCTGCTGCAGTACCAGAAAGATTCCCGCATCCTGTACAAAGCGTTTGAAAACTACTGGGGCACCAAGCCGAAAATCGATCGCCTGGTGTTCTCCATCACCCCGGACGCTTCCGTACGTTATGCCAAGCTGCAGAAAAACGAATGCCAGATCATGCCGTATCCTAATCCGGCCGACATCGCGCGCATGAAAGAAGACAAAACCATCAACCTGATGGAGCAGCCGGGTCTGAACGTGGGTTACCTGGCGTTTAACGTCGAGAAAAAACCGCTGGATAACCTGAAGGTTCGCCAGGCGCTGATCACCGCGGTAAACAAATCGGCCATCATCGACGCGGTATACCAGGGGGCCGGCCAGCCGGCGAAAAACCTGATCCCGCCGACCATGTGGAGCTATAACGACGCGGTGCAGGATTATGCTTACGATCCGGCCAAGGCGAAAGAGCTGCTGAAAGAAGCCGGTCTGCCCGATGGTTTCTCCATTGATTTGTGGGCTATGCCGGTACAGCGTCCCTACAACCCGAACGCCAGGCGCATGGCCGAGATGATTCAGTCCGACTGGGCTAAAATCGGCGTCAAGGCCAAGATCGTCAGCTACGAATGGGGCGAATACCTTAAGCGCGCCAAAGCCGGCGAGCATCAGTCGGTCATGATGGGCTGGACCGGGGACAATGGGGATCCGGATAACTTCTTCGCCACCCTCTTTAGCTGCGATGCGGCGAAAGACGGCTCCAACTATTCAAGATGGTGCTACAAGCCGTTTGAAGACCTGATCCAACCGGCGCGCAGTACCTCCGATCATGCAAAACGCGTCGACCTGTACAAACAGGCCCAGGTGGTAATGCACGATCAGGCGCCCGCGCTCATCGTTGCCCATTCTACGGTATACGAGCCGGTGCGTAAGGAAGTTAAGGGTTATATCGTCGATCCATTGGGTAAACATCATTTCGAGAACGTATCTTTAGACTAAAGGTCATTTAACCCCCCATACCCTGTAGGGAGCTTCCCCCACCTCAGCGGGAAGCGGGAATATTCTCCGGTGCCGCACCGGGGAAGGTATCGCGCCAGCGAGGCCACGGGGGATTCCTGAAGATGTGAGCTTTGATAACCCGGGCGCGTAATGCGCCCGGGTAAACTATCTACAGAAACAGAGAGTTCGGAATATGTTGCAGTTCATACTCCGACGTTTGGGACTCGTAATCCCGACGTTTATTGGTATTACTTTACTGACGTTTGCGTTTGTCCATATGATCCCCGGCGATCCGGTGCTGATCATGGCGGGCGAGCGTGGAATGTCCCCCGAGCGCCACGCCCAGATGATGGCGCAGCTGGGACTGGATAAACCTTTATTTCAGCAATATGTGAATTATGTCGTCGGCATCATGCACGGTGACCTGGGCATTTCGCTTAAAAGCCGCATCCCCGTCTGGCAGGAATTCGTGCCGCGTTTCCAGGCAACCCTGGAACTGGGGGTTTGCGCGATGATTTTTGCCGTGCTGGTTGGTATCCCCGCCGGGGTGCTGGCGGCGGTCAAGCGCGGTTCGCTGTTTGATCATACCGCGGTCAGCGTCTCGCTGGCCGGCTATTCGATGCCGATTTTCTGGTGGGGCATGATGCTTATCATGCTGGTGTCGGTGCACTTTAATCTCACGCCGGTGTCCGGGCGGGTGGGCGACACGGTATTCCTGGACGACAGCATGCCGCTCACCGGTTTTATGCTGATCGATACCCTGATCTGGGGACAACCGGGGGATTTCAAGGATGCCGTGATGCATATGATCCTGCCGGCCATCGTGCTCGGCACTATCCCGCTGGCGGTGATTGTGCGCATGACCCGTTCGGCGATGCTGGAAGTGCTGAGCGAGGATTATATCCGCACCGCCCGCGCCAAGGGCCTGAGTCGCATGCGCGTCATCATTGTCCATGCCCTGCGCAACGCCCTGTTGCCGGTGGTGACGGTCATCGGCCTGCAGGTCGGCACCCTGCTGGCGGGCGCTATCCTGACGGAAACGATTTTCTCCTGGCCGGGATTGGGCCGCTGGCTGATCGAGGCCTTGCAACGCCGTGATTATCCGGTGGTACAGGGCGGGGTGTTATTGGTGGCGATCCTGATTATTGTGGTGAACCTGCTGGTGGACGTGCTGTACGGCGTGGTTAACCCGCGTA
This sequence comes from Acerihabitans arboris, assembly GCF_010131535.1. Classification (GTDB taxonomy): domain Bacteria; phylum Pseudomonadota; class Gammaproteobacteria; order Enterobacterales; family Enterobacteriaceae; genus Acerihabitans; species Acerihabitans arboris. Next base: position 136,785 of record NZ_WUBS01000013.1, on the reverse strand, counting down.
TTCGCCACAAGAAATAGGGGAATGGAAAATGACTGAAATCTCTGAGCCGGTGATAACCGGCGCACCGAAGCCCATGACCCCGCTCCAGGAGTTCTGGCACTATTTTAAACGCAATAAAGGCGCGGTGATCGGCCTGGCCTATATCGTCCTGATGTTTGTCATCGCCATCGGCGCCGGGGTAATCGCGCCCCATGGCCCGGCGGAGCAGTTCCGCGAGGCGTTGCTGCGCCCGCCGGTATGGATGGAGGGCGGCAGCTGGCAGTTCATCCTGGGCACCGATGACGTCGGGCGCGATATCATGACCCGCCTGATGTACGGCGCGCGTCTTTCCCTGCTGGTCGGCTGCCTGGTGGTGGCGCTGTCGCTGATTTTCGGCGTGATCTTCGGCCTGCTGTCCGGCTACATCGGCGGACTGGTGGACGTGGCCATCATGCGGGTGGTGGATATCATGCTGGCGTTGCCCAGCCTGCTGCTGGCTCTGGTGCTGGTGGCCATCTTCGGCCCCTCCATCGTCAACGCCTCGCTGGCGCTGACGTTCGTCGCCCTGCCGCATTACGTGCGCCTGACGCGCGCGGCGGTATTGGGCGAGGTGAACCGCGATTACGTGACCGCCTCGGGCGTGGCCGGCGCGGGCCCCATGCGCCAGATGTTCATCAATATTCTTCCCAACTGCCTGGCGCCCCTGATCGTGCAGGCTTCGTTAGGCTTCTCCAATGCCATCCTTGACATGGCCGCGTTGGGCTTCCTGGGCATGGGCGCGCAGCCGCCGACACCGGAGTGGGGCACCATGCTCTCCGATGTACTGCAGTTTGCGCAGAGTGCCTGGTGGGTGGTGACCTTCCCGGGGGTCATTATCCTGCTCACCGTTTTAGCCTTTAATTTGATGGGGGACGGGCTGCGCGACGCGCTCGACCCCAAACTCAAGCAGTAACGAGGAAGCAATGGCGTTATTAACCATAGATAAACTATCGGTACATTTCGGTGATGAAGGGACACCGTTTCGTGCCGTCGACCGCATCAGCTACCAGGTGGAACAAGGCCAGGTAGTGGGCATTGTCGGTGAGTCCGGCTCCGGCAAGTCGGTCAGTTCGCTGGCCATCATGGGCCTGATTGATTTTCCCGGCCGCGTCATGGCGGAAAACCTGGTGTTCAACGGCCGTGATTTGCAGAAAATCTCCGGCAACGAGCGCCGCCAGCTGATTGGCGCCGACATTGCCATGATTTTCCAGGACCCGATGACCAGCCTCAATCCCTGCTACACCGTCGGTTTCCAGATCATGGAAGCCATCAAGGTGCACCAGGGCGGCAACCGCCGCACCCGCCGCCAGCGCGCCATCGACTTGCTGACTCTGGTGGGTATTCCCGCGCCGGCATCCAGGCTGGACGTCTATCCGCACCAGTTGTCCGGCGGCATGAGCCAGCGCGTGATGATCGCCATGGCGATTGCCTGCCGTCCCAAGCTGCTGATCGCCGATGAGCCCACCACCGCGCTGGATGTGACCATCCAGGCGCAGATTATCGAGCTGCTGCTGGATTTACAGCAGCGGGAAAACATGGCGCTGGTGTTGATTACCCATGACCTGGCGCTGGTGGCCGAAGCGGCGCATCATATTATCGTGATGTACGCCGGCCAGGTGGTGGAGACCGGCAAGGCGACCGAAATCTTCCGCGCGCCGCGCCATCCCTACACCCAGGCGCTGCTGCGCTCGCTGCCGGAATTCGCCGCCGACAAGGCCCGGCTGGCTTCGTTGCCCGGCATGGTGCCCGGTAAATATGACCGTCCCACGGGCTGCCTGCTGAACCCGCGCTGTCCCTACGCCACCGATTACTGCCGCCAGGTGGAGCCGGAGCTGCGGGACCTGCCGGATCGTCAGTCAAAATGTCACTATCCGCTGGATGATGCGGGGAGACCCACCCGATGAGCGAGACTATTTACGATCCGCAGGCAACCGCGTTACTGCATGCGGTCGATTTAAAGAAATACTACCCGGTTAAAAAAGGCTTGTTCGGCAAGGAAATCATGGTCAAGGCCCTGGACGGGGTGTCCTTTACCCTGGAGCGCGGCAAGACGCTGGCGGTGGTCGGCGAGTCCGGCTGCGGCAAATCCACCCTCGGCCGCCTGTTGACCATGATCGAAACGCCTACCGGCGGGCAGCTGCATTACCTGGGGCAAGATCTGTTAAAACCCGATGTCACCGCCGCGCATCTGCGCCGCCAGAAGATCCAGATTGTGTTCCAGAACCCCTACGGCTCGTTGAACCCGCGCAAGAAGGTGGGACAAATCCTCGAGGAGCCGCTGCAAATCAATACCTCGCTTAACCGCGCTGAACGCCGCGACAAAGCGTTGGCGATGATGGCGAAGGTGGGGCTGCGCACCGAGTACTACGATCGTTATCCGCATATGTTTTCCGGCGGCCAGCGCCAGCGTATCGCCATTGCCCGCGGGCTGATGCTCGACCCCGACGTGGTGATCGCCGATGAGCCGGTATCGGCCCTTGACGTGTCGGTCCGCGCCCAGGTGCTGAACCTGATGATGGATCTGCAGCAGGATATGGGGCTGTCGTATGTGTTTATTTCCCACGATCTGTCGGTGGTGGAGCATATTGCCGACGAGGTGATGGTGATGTATTTGGGCCGCTGCGTGGAGAAGGGCAGCAAGGAGGCGATTTTCAGCAATCCGCGCCACCCCTACACCCAGGCGCTGCTGTCGGCCACCCCCAGGCTGAACCCGGATTTGCGCCGCGAGCGCATCAAGCTGACCGGCGAGCTGCCCAGCCCGCTGAATCCGCCGCCGGGATGCGCCTTCAGCGCCCGCTGCCGCCGCCGTTTCGGTACCTGTACCGAACTGCAGCCGCAGCTTAAGCGCTACGGCGACCAACTGGTGGCGTGCTTCGCCGTCGATCAGGATGAGGCGCAGGGCATTCGCTGAATGTGATGACATAAACGTGCTGGCGGGCATGATGGGATGCTTCTTGCCCGTCATGCCGACGGCAGCCTGGACCGAAAAAAATTCACAGATAAAAAAAATGACGCCGCAAATCATCATTGATGATTTGCGGCGTCACTTCGATATCTATCACATCCGTGGATGGCAAAAAACGCAAAGAGCTGGACCTGGTGTTACCAGCTGATTTTACTGGTGACGCTATTGTCAGCGCCACCGATCGGACTCATGGTAATTTCTTCCCGCTTCATTTCAGCGACCAGTATGTCAGCATCCGCAGGCTGGCGGAGTAGTAGTCTTCCTGTGGCTGAATATTGTCGTTAACCTGCGCGCCGTTGGCCATGATGGCGTCGCGGATGGCCAGCATGCCCGGCGACAGCATGAAATCGGCCTTGGCGCCGCTCAGCACATCCACCCAGGCGGGCGTGGCCAGCCGGTCGAACTGGCGCCAGTAGGCGACGTAGGGCCCAAGCGACAGGCTGTTGCGCTGCGCCCAGTTGATATACAGCGGGATGCGCACGGCGTCAAAGCTGAAGCGCGACGGCCAGCGATCGGCGGGAGATAAGGCGCCGTCCGCCCGCAGGGTCACCCAATCGGTGGGCAACTGCGGGTCGCCAAAGCGCATCCGTCCCAGAAGTTTCAGGGAATCGGTGGTTAAATCGTTCCACACCTTAAGGTGGCCGGCCTGGTAAAACGCCTGCCAGGCGGGGAAAACAAAATAGGACGGGTTGAGCGTCACCGAACTGTTCTGGTTAAATCCCGACGCTCCCGGCAGCAGCAGGCTGTAGCCGGCGAACTTAATCACGTTGTGCTTAACGATCGCCGCCTGGAGCGCATTGGACGCCGCGGTATATTGCGGTTGCTGCCACTTCTGGCCGGCCTGCAGCAGCGCCCAGGCAATCAGGGTGTCGCCGTCGGAGGCATTGTTGAGATCGGCCACCGGCGGGGTGGCTGCGGGATCGTAGCGCCAGGAGTACAGCCCGATATCTTTGCGGTACAGATGCTGGTTGGTCCATTTCAGCAGGGTATCGAAGGTGGCGCGGTCATTATAGTTAACCGCCAGCAGCATGGCGTAGCCCTGGCCTTCGGTATGGCTGACATTGTGGTTGCCGGTGTCGATAATGCGGCCTTCCGGCAGCATATAGCGGCTTTTATAATGTTGCCAGCCGGCGCTGTCGGCTTGCGCGGCGCCCGTCAGCAGTGTAAAAATCAAACCGAGCAGCAATGATAGATGGCGGGCAAAATTCATGACGCTAATCCCTTAAATGCTGTTTTGATAACTAAAGGTCATTATGCCTTCCGCGCTGTCTGGTTGCCAACGCAGCGCGACATGAGGCTGTCCGCCCTGGGCTGATAACCATTCAGCATAGGCGCCTTCAAGGACCGCCGCCAGTCCGGCGGTCCATTCCTCCTCCCGCGCCCCGGGCGCGGCGGCGGGAAACGCATGATGCGCCAGCGTAAGGCAGGTCTCGCCCGGCTGCAGCTGCACGAAGCCCCAATGGAAATCGGACCACAGCCGGTTCAGGCTGTCCTCCAGATCCCCGACCGTTTCGGCATGGGGCAACGGGAAGCGTCCGGCCAACTGGCTGCCCATCAAATTCAGGAACTGCCGGCGGTCTTCGTCGCCGGCGTTGGCGGTAATGCCGGATATCATGATATCCAGCAGATCCTGCCAGCCGGCCTGGCATTGCCGCCGGCGGAAATAGTCCAGCTCGGGAGTTGTGTCAGGCATATCCTGCATACTTATTTACCACCCAATAAATATTTGAAGTACACCAGCGCGGTGCTCTCGGAGTAGTCGCCAAAGGTGTCGTAACCCACCTGGCCGCCCACCGCCATGTTGGGATTGATCTTATAACTGCCGTTGGCATGCACGTTATAGCTGACGCCGTTTTCATTACGGGCGTCGTAATAGGCGGAATCGGCGTAACCGGCGGCGACCAGGGATTCCAGCGCGGTTTGCAGGGCCGGATTATTCGGGTAATAGGCGCTTTTATCCTGGGAATAGGATTGATAGCCCACCGAGCCGCCGAGCGTCAGGTCCCAATCGTCGTACTTTTGGGTGTAATCCACCGGCAGCGAGACGCTGATATAGTTTTGCGGGCTGAAATAACCGCCCTGGCCGTAGCTGTAATAGCTCAGGTTTTTATCATAGTCCATGAAGGTGATATTAATACCGGTCTTCACCTCGCTATGATCCTCGCGCAACGGGCGCACATAGAAGCCCGCCGAGGAGGTGATGCCGGTATTGCCGGGAATATTCTCGCCCAGGTAGCTATAACCGCCGATGCCGGCGTATAAACCCGCGTCGCCGTCGTCGTAGGAATATTGCACCCCGCCGCCGTTCTTGGTGACCTGGCCCCATTTTTTACCGGTAATTTTATCCCGGGTGCCCACGTAGGCAAGCAGGCTGTCGGTTACCGCGCGCCGCTCGGCGGTGAAGATAAGCTTACTGAAGTTACTCAGGCTGGGCGACCACTGCAGGCCGCCCACCAGCGAACTCAGATCCTCGCCCAGCGGCGTGGTGCCCACATCGGCTTTATAGCTGTCGCCGCTGAGCGCCAGGTTGACTTCCACGCCGGAGGCTTTTTGCGCACCGGAAGAATCGGCGACGTAATCGCCGGAGTTGACGGAGGAGGCGGCGTCCGACGTGGAGGACGTCGTGGTGGTGGTGGTGCTTGACGTGCCGTCCGAGCCGGTGGTGGTGGACGTGGTGGTGGTCGACGTCGTGGCGCCGGCGGTGGCGGTGGCGGCCGCGGTGGCGGCTTCCACCAGCCTGGCCTGTTGCAGCGCGCCGGTGCCGAAGCGGTTGCTGACCGTGCCGCTGGTGGAGCCGGAGTCCAGCGATACCGGCGTTACCGTCAGCTTCAGCCGCGAGCTGTCGAACGGCACGCCGGACAGCACCAGCGGCGCCTTGATTTCCGTCAGTCCGCTCAGGCCGCTTTCACCGTCGCGCGAGCGGATGCCCACATCGCCCTCGACCCAGGTGGCGGTTTTTTGCTGCTCCTGATCGAGCAACTGGTTGATTTGTTTCAGCGTACGATCTTCCGGCGTCTCGGCGTTGGCCGACGCCAGCGTCATGCCGGTCAGCGGCAGCGGCGACACGGTATCGGAACGCTGCCAGGGCAAAACGGTGCCGTAAGCGGACGCGGTGCGCGGCGCCGTCGCGGCCGCGCTTTTGTTGACAAAGGGATTATCGGCGGTTTCCAGCCCGCCGATCACCGGCGCGCCGCCGGGCCCGGCGGTATTGAGGCCGATTATCCGGCCTTTGGCCGAGCGCAGCAGGGCAATGGCCTGCTCATGATCCCCGGCCGCCTCGGCAATCCGCGCTTCAAGCACCATGCGGTCCACCGAGCGCGGGCCCTGCATGCCGGCCACCAGCCGCTTGGCGCGCCCGATATCGCCCTGCGCCAGCGCGGCGTTGGCCGCGCCTTCACGGGCGCCTTCGTTTTGCGGATCGCGCACCAGCACATAATCATAGACCCGCGCCGCCTGCTCGTTCATTTTGCCGGACTGGTAGAGGCGCGCCATGGCCAGCATCAGGTCGACGTTCTGCGGGTCGCTTTGCATCGCCACGATCAGCTTATCGTAGGCCGCAGCGTACTGGCCGCGCGCGCGCAGTTCATCCGCCTGGTTGATCACCGACCCCTGGCGAATGCGGCTCAGCTCGGCCGGCGTGCTGTTGGCCAGGATGCTCGGGTTATTCATCCAGGCTTCCGCTTCGGCGGTCAGGCCCGCCTGGTTCAGCACGCCCACCTGGGCGGCATAATCGCCGGCCGTGCCGTTAACGCCGGCGCGCATATTATTACGTACCAGCGCCACCGCGGCGGCGCTGTCGCCCAGGGCCATCAGGTCCTGCGCCAGCTTGCCGGCATCGGCCGGCGCGCTGGGCGGCGTTTGCGCCAGGGCGCGCAGGGTATTTAACGCCGCGGTGCGGTTGCCCTGCTGCATATAGCGCTCGGCGCCGGACATCTGCTGGTTAAAATTTACCCGCACGGCCAGATCGCGCATGGCGCGGTTACGGCGGCTTTCGGGGATATAGGCCAGCAGCTGTGACGCCACCGCCCAACGCTGGGTTTCGCTGGCGAACAAGGCGGCGGCGTACAGATTATCCGCCGGCGCGCCACGTTGACCGGCGGCGGCCAGCAGGGCCTGCGCCTGGGCGCTGTCGCCCTGTTTTTGCAGGATGCGCGCCATATCCAGGCGCACCCAGATATTGGACGGCTGTTTTTCCAGCGCCTGCTGCAACAAACTCAAGGCCCGCTGCGGATCGCCCGCCTGCGCCGCCTGGCGGCGCAAGGGGTCCACGCTTACGGCGCCCGCCGCCACCTGCGGGCGCTTGTCCGCCGGAATCGTCGCCAACACCTGCTGCGCTTCGGCGGTTTTATCGGCCTGGCGCAGGGTGTAGTACAACCCCAGCTTGGTATCGGTATTTTGCGGATCGTTCGACAGCGCGGAGCGATAGGTCTGCTCCGCGCCGGCCAGGTCGCCCCGGCGGCGCAATACGTCGGCGCGGAACAGCTCCGCCGATATGCCCTTGCTCCCTTCCGCCTGCGCCAGCGGCGCGCTGAGGGTTAACGCCGTATTCAGATCGCCGGACGAGACCGCGCCCTTGGCTTTGTTCAGCTCACCGTAAAAATGGGCGTCCTTGGCAAGCGAGGCCCATTGCGCGCTGTTCGGGCCGCCTTGTTTCACCGCCTGGTTAAGATAGTTTTCCGCCGCGCTGAAATCGCCGCCGCGCATGGCGATATACCCCAATCCCGCCAGGGCGTCGCCGTCGTTGGGGTTGGTGGTCAGCACCGCCTCGAACCGGCTGCGCGCCGCCGCAAGATCGCCGCTGTTAAGAGCGCTATAACCCTCTCCTTTTTCAGCGCCGCCCACGCTTTGCTGGAAATGCCGTAACACCGCGCCGTCGCTGGGATGGCGCTGCATATAATCGTCATAGGCGGTTTTGTCGCCGGGCTGCGGCGCCATCCAGATCAGCGCCTGGCGCAGGGCGTTGTCCGCCGCTTTGCTATTGGCGGCCATCGGCGACAGCAGGCCGATCCCTTCGCGCCGGGTATTTTCGTCGTAGGTAAGGATCCGCCCCAATGCCAGTTTGGCGGCCGCATCGGACGGCTGCTGGCCGACGCGGCTGCGCAGGCCGGCGATGGCGTCCGGACGTGACGCGGGTATCCCGGCCAGGGTTTCGTAATATTCCACCGCCAGGCTGTCCAGGGGCTGGTTGCCCTGGAACAGGGTACGGTAGCTGTCAAGGGCGCGGGCGGTGTTGCCCTGCGCCGCCAATTGCCGGGCATTGGCTAACTGGGTGGGCGATATGGTTTGCAATACGCTGGCGCTGTCGAGGTTTTGCAACCGCGCGTCGTTGGGCGAGGCCTTGACCAGCCGCTGGCGCCATTTCTGGGCCTCGGCCTTCTGTCCGTCGCGCAGCGCGTAGAGTGAGAGCAGATAAAGCGCATCGGCGTTATTCTCATCCACCGCCAGGATTTTCTGCAAAGACTCCTGAGCCAGGTCGTTATGGGCTTTTTCATGCCAATAGGCCGCCTGCTGCAGCAGTGCGTTGATGGCCGGGCTGTTATCCGCCGCCTGCGCCAGGGCGGAAAAAAGCGACAGGCCCGCCAGGCCGGCGACATACAGCGTTTTTAAGTCTTTTTTGATTTGCCGTTTCATCTTCTCTTACCCATATGGCCCAGACAGGCAACACTGCTTGTAAATACGGTTATTTGTTCGCACTATTGGCCAGGCGTTTAGCCGCATGCCGTGCCAGCAGAACATAAATGCAACTTCCTATCAGCACCGCGAACGCCAGGCCACCTAAAGAAAGGAAAATAATATGCTGGTTGGCATACCAAATGATCATCATGTACCAGGGCATTTCGCCGCTGGGGAACTGGTTGCCGACGGAAAAGCTTTTTACCCCATTTTCGGCGTTGATCACCGCGATGTCGCCGCGAATTCCCGCATTAATGACCGGCAACTGCAGGTCACCGTTTAAATGCGCCAACTGGCCGCTGTCGGTGGCCGTGGCCATTACCACCACCCGGTTGCCGGCCCAGGGTGAGGTGAAACTCAGGAAACCCCGCCACGCGTCGGTGGACGCCAGGTAACGGTCCGCCTCCACCCCCTGACGGAAGAAACGTCCGGTAACATAGCGTTTCAAGGTATCGGTCAGGGTCTCTGCTTTTACCGATAGCAGGCCGTTGCGCATTTCATAGGGCGAACCGGCCAGCAGATCGCGCACCAGATCGGTCTGCCTGAGCGAGGCGAAGGCGAGGATATCCTTGTCCGCCAGGGGGATCGCGCCGGCCCCGTGGTCTTGCAGGCCCAGGCGCACATCCACGCGATTAAGCGGGATGCCGGTGGCGTTGCCGGCCCGGGCGGCCATGGCCAGCAGCGTGGCGATTTCACCCGCTTCCGGTTTGGCGGGCAGTAGCATTAGCGTTTGGGAGAAATCCGCCAGCCGGCTGAAGGGGAATGACGCGCCGACATAATAGGACAGGTTTGGCAACATCGTAAAATGGTGCGTCCGGCTCAGGTCGATAGTCGAGTCGGGGTCGATGCGGCTTTTGATATTATTGCTGGTCAGCAGGCTGCAGGGCGCGTCCGCCTTGGGCTTGAGGGCAAAATAAAACTCCATTTGGTTATCGCCATAAATCAAATAGGGCGCCAGCTGCAGGTTGAAGGTTTCCTGGCGGGTATCGCCGCCCAGCATGCGCCAGGCGGTTTCCACCAGGCCGTGTTTGTTCACCGGCAAACTGTGGAGGAACGTCCCGTTAAGCGTAATGCTTAGCTGAGACAAATCCTCGTCAATCCAGGTCTCGATAGGGAAACGGTAATCAATTTTTACCGGTATGGAATCGCCATCCCACATAAACAGATCCGGGGCGGCGCGAAAGCCGATGCGGATGCCGTCATGATACAGGCCGTTGGCGGTAAGCGCCGCCGGGCTTTGCGCCAGATCTTTCAGGTAGACCGGCTTGGTGGTATCAATCCAGCGCGGGGCATCATAGGGTTGGCGTAACGGAATGGCCTGGTTCTGCACCCGGATCACGTCCTGCCTGGGCGGCAGCGGCGACGAAATCAGGCGATAGGCGGCCTGGCGCATTTCGTTGCCGTTGCGCCCGACTACCAATAATAATTTATATACCGGATTGAGCGGGTTATCGATCATCTGCAACGTGGGACCGGTAACCTGGGGCAGGGTGATGTCGGCGATTTTTTCGCCGGGCTCGCCGAACAGAATGCCGTTTTGCGGCGGCAGCTGGTTCAGATGCACCGGGAAATCCATATTACGGTAACTGGACAACAGGCCGAAATAGGACGCCAGCATACTGGCGGCCGCCACCGAGTCGGATTTGACCGTCTGGCTGAAGATAAACGCCACCGACGAGCCTTTCATCGACAACGGATCGTAAAAAGGACGGGGAAAATGGCTCAGGTCGCGGCCGATGTCCAGTATCTGGCTGCTCAGCTGCAGATGGCTGGCGGGCAGGATGGTCACCCAATATTTGTCCGACAGGTCCCGCTCGCAGGTCAGGGTATTATCGTCATTGACGCTAAAGCTCAGGTTATTGTTGCTGACAATCATCGCCGCCGGGATATCCAGCTCATAGACATTATCCGTGGCGTTGGCCTGGCTGAGAGCCACATTGCCCAGTTCCTGGCCGTTGAGCATCAGGCGCAGGCTGGTATCGCGGGCGGCGAGGGCCGGGGATACCTTCAGCGCCAGAAACAACCGGGCGGTGGTGGCCACCTGGTCGCGCGGCAGGGTAAACACAATCCCGGATTGCAGCTGGCCGCCGCTCAGGGTCAGGCCGTTCGGCTGGCCCATATTGGCGACGCTGATGGTATCGTCGCTAATGGGGGTGACCTGCGCAAGCTGGTTATCGATATTTTGGCCCGCCGCGCCGGCGGAGGCATCCTGCGGCGCCACGCTTATCACCGGCGGAGGGAAATCCATCGGCAGGCCGTGGGCGGGGGGCGCGCCGGCATCCGGCAAGGTTGACTGCGCGCCGCCATCCGCCGCCGCGTTGGCGCCGGAGGCGGGATCGTTGGTCGATTTCGCTGCTGCGGATTGGCCGGCCGAGGCGTCACCGGACTGAACGCCCGCGCCATCATTGCCCTGCGGCGCCGGCAGCGGCGGCAGATGATAAACCGGCGCGGCGGGCGCCGGCGGATCGGCGGCAAAGGCCGATCTAATGCATGCCGTGGCCCCGAAGCCGCCCAGGGCTGCGATGAGCATAAAAAAGTGGGCTATCTTCCTGATACGAAATGGCATTCGATGATTTCCGCGTAAGCTTAAGTCGCTTCGCCAGGTCCAGCGGACTTGGCATTTTTTCTTTTTTGGCCGCGCTCTTTCCAGGTGTTGTAAAACAGTTCGAACACGCAACGGACAATGCTGGCAAATGAGTGCAATGGCCTGTCCTTCGGATACGGCGGCACGATCCAGGCATCCGCGCGGGCCAGCACCACCCGCACCAGCTCACGTCGTTTTTCCAGCGGCATCTCTTCAAACATCAGGCGAATCACGTTGGCGTCGGCGCCGATCAGGCTGACTGGAATGCAGACCGCGCCGGACTGCAGCCGCAGTTCGACTTCCTCGATGCGATCGTTTTGGTAGCGCTCGTCGGGTGTGACCAGCTTCATCCCGCCCATGGAGAGGTCCAGGGTTTCGGTGCGTGCTGAAATTCCGCTGGCATAGTGGATAATGGCCGGAATGCTGACATCGATACGAATGGTCTTGCGGATCTGGCGCGTCTCTTTGGCCACGGCAATCGCCGCCAGCAAGATGATGACGCTCAGCGACGCCCAGACGACATTAAGCAAAATAACCCGCGGGTCGACGTTGAAATAGTCATGCATGACCGCGCGCACCACGCCGGCGGCAATGCCGATGCCCAGCAATACCGCCACGATCAGGTGCGGCTTGACGATATGGAAATCAAAGAAGCCGACGTCCAGCAGCCCGCCCTTGTCGGTCACGTTAAATTTGCCGTGCTTCGGGGAAATCAAGGTCAGCACGGTGGGGATGATCAAATGGAACGCCATCACCGTTTCGTAGATTTCACCCCAGAAGGTATAACGGAAACGTCCATTCATCCGGGAGTTAATGTAGACCGCCAGGAACAGATGCGGCAGCACATAAGCGAAAATGGTGCTGGCGGACGAGGCGATAATATTCTGGTTAAACAGCAGATAGGCCAGCGGCGCGGTCAGGAATACCACGCGCGGCAAACCGTATTGGAAATGCAGCATGGCGTTGAGATAGCACAAACGCTGCTGCCATTTCAGGCCCCGGCCGAACAATGGATTATCCATACGGAAAATCTGGGTCATGCCGCGCGCCCAACGGGTGCGCTGGATAACGTGCAGTCCCAGGCGTTCGGTGGCGAGGCCGGCCGCCAACGGAACGGACAGGAACGCGGAATTCCAGCCCAGCCGCTGCAGCTTGAGGGCGGTATGGGCGTCCTCGGTAACGGTTTCCACCGCAAAGCCGCCAATCTGTTCCAGCGCACTGCGGCGGATCACCGCGCAGGAGCCGCAGAAAAAGGTGGCGTTCCAGTTATCGTTGCCCTGTTGTACCGGTCCGTAGAACAACGCGCCTTCGTTGGGGATATCGCGCGCCGCCGACAGGTTGCGCTCGAACGGGTCGGGCGAATAGAAGTAGTGGGGCGTTTGGATCAGCGCCAGGCGATCGTCGATCAAAAAGCTGCCCACGGTCGCCTGCAGGAAAGCGCGGGTGGCGACGTGGTCACAGTCGAATACGCAGATATACTCGCCTTTGGTCACGGTCATCGCATGGTTCAGGTTACCGGCCTTGGCGTGTTTGTTATCGTTACGGGTGATATAGCCTACCCCGGCGTCGGCGGCGAACACCGCGAACTCGCTGCGTTTGCCGTCATCAAGGATATAGATTTTCATCTTATCGCGCGGGTAGTCGATGCACTGCGCCGCCAGCACCGTATCGCGCACCACGTCCAGGCTCTCGTTATAGGACGGCACATACACGTCCACCGTCGGCCAGGTGGACGGATCGTCCGGCATCGGTTCGATTTTACGCTTCAGCGGCCAGGTGGTTTGCAAATAACCGAGCACCAGGATAATCCAGGCATACATTTCAGCGATAAATAAGCCGATACCTAAAGCCGCCTCGATCACCGAATTAAAATGCAGCGTTTCGGTGGCGCGCCAATAGATATAACGGGTGGACATCAAAAAAGACATTACCACCATGATGACGCTGATTAAATGGCTTTTACTGACGCCCAGCAGCAGCAGCAGCCCTATGCTGAACAGGCCGAAAATGTATTGTTTATCGCTATCCATCGGCGTGATGATGATCAGCGCGGCGACGGGCAGTAACAATAAAAGGAGTATGGAAAATATAAGCTTATTCATGCCTGGCCTTGTGCTAATTATTTGATGCCGTGATTAGGCACGGCGTAAAACTCACCGTCGCCCACTTTCACCCCGACAATAGCGGCGACCTTTTTGCTGATAAGTTCTATATCAAACGCGGCGGCGGACACCGGGCTGAATTCAATGATCGAACGTTGCGACGCATTGGCTTCAGGCACGCATTCATCACGGTGGATGGTGCCCAATAACCGATCGCCCAAACGTTGCTCAAAAAATTGCGAGACATCGCGGCTGAGGTTACGTCGCATATCACTCTGATTAACCACATAATATTCACCAAGACGGCTGTTCATCGGCGCCCCGAGGAATTTATGGTTTTCCATTTGGGGTAATAAGGAGAGAGAAGCGGTATCGGCCAGCATTACCACGATATGCATATCCGCGAAGGACTGGACGGCTTTTAACGCCGCCACCGGGCCGGGAGGAAAATCGGCGATGACCACCAGGCCGGGGTAATTTAATACCGTGTTTAATCCGCGCAGCAGAAAATGCGGATCGCGGCTGATGGAGGTTTCAAACGCCAGGCGCTGTTCTTCCTCCACCTCGCCATAAGGCAATACAAACAGATTGGCATCGGCCTTAAGGATAAACTGGCTCCAGTCCACGGCGGCGGTGGCCTGCGCCACATAACCCCGGGTATCGGAGATGGGTACGCCGAAATGTAACCGCAGCGCGTTTTGCACATCAAAATCAATCACCAGCACCTTGCTGCCGCTGCGGGCCAGGGCATAGGCAAGATTGGCGCTAACGGTCGTTTTACCCACGCCGCCCTTGGGCGAACAGACACAGACTAACGGCATAAAGCAATATTCTCTAAAAGAAGTGAAAGGGGCATATCCCTGCCCGGCCGCGTCGCCGATTGCTGGGCTTTCCGGTTAAACAGGCTATTAAAGCGCATCGCGTTGGCCGTAGCCTGGCCCGGTGATGTCGTCCGTGGGGCGGCCGGCGCGGGCCGGACATGCGTTGCGGCCTCGAACAGCGGCGTTGCGGCCGGCTGCGGCGCCTGTGGCCGCGGCGGGGTAACGGCTTTGGGCGGAGCGGCAAATTCGCGCTGTATGGCGTTAAGCAACGCCGCGCCGGCGGGCGCCTCACCGGCGGGCTCGGCGGACGGCATGGCGGGTGACGTGGCCGGCAGCGCCTGGCTGACCGCGCTCATCAGGGGCGAGGCGAAAGAGTCCCCCTGGACCGTTGCCTGCGGCCGATAGCGGGCGCTTATGTTTTGATTGATATGACCTACCGCGCGTGGCTGCTGTGTCCGTGCCTGTTGTCCAAGGGGCGTGGCGCTGAATTCTTTTTCCGAGATCGGGGCAGGCGTCGGCTGGGTGGACCGGCCCTGCTCCAGGGGATGAAAGGGTTCATCGGCGGTGGCGACCTGTTTTATAATCGCCCAATTATGCGAGGTGATATTAGGATTGCTTTCAGCGATTTCTTTATAATCAATGCTTTCCATATTGAGCTTTTCTTTAAACCGCTTAATATCATCGTAATTATTCATTTTCAACCTCGTCAGCTAAATTTGCGCAACTTCGCCAAGGAGCACGTTCTCTTTAGAAGGAGGCTACGCCCGCAGCTCGTGTTAGTTATGGTAATAGGTCTCGGTATTGGCCCAATGGAGTGCATTAGAAGGTCATTAAGACAAACTAATACAAGTTTCAAAGTTTTACAAAGTTAAATCAAATGAAACATATTTATCTGCGCTAAAATCCCGCCCCGCTTTACACAAGCGTAGGCGCTGGGAATCATTTTCTCCAATCATGACGTAGAGCGACCCTGAATAAAAGCGATTGCCGATGGAAGGTCATTATCGTCCGTTTGCGCATCCATATCGTAACGTCTGAGCAAAATGCTGCAGAAAACGTAATGTCTTGGAAAAATAATGGCGGACAGACTGTAAAAAAAAACTGATGTATGGCAATGATTGCATTTTACACAGCTGTCGTTTCCCATGCCAGCACCGTGACGGTAGGAATTGCAGGGGTAGATGTGATTAATACCCGAGATAAGCGCGCCTGCGGCGCTGCGATTCAGAATATTCTTAGGTGAAATGTTGAGATTATAGCCGGGTGGCGACAATAAGCGTTATTGAGACGAAATGCCTGTTTTAAAAAATAAAACCCTGCATGAGATAGTATATATTAGTATGCATAAAATCGCCTTAAGACCAGCGCGGCGATTTTTCGCTGTCCGAATCAGTTAAATCTGTGCCGAATGCCCGGCGCGAGGGCTATTTCCGGGATGTTACCGACGGCTTTCCCGTCAGTCGATGTAGGGCATTTAGGGTTGGGCTGAACGACGCATTGGAGAACAGTTTGCGGATCAGACGTTCATTAACGATTAAACAAATGGCTACGGTATCAGGCGTGGCGCTGGTGACTATTTGCATTTTTATCGTGATCCAGCTGTTTCATTTTGTGCAGCAGCGGCGCGAGGATTATGCCCAGCAGCTGCAAAATATTGCCATGTCGGTGCGCCTGCCTTTATCCAGCGCGGTATTAAAAGGGGACGTGCCCCAGGCCGAGCGTATTCTCAATACCCTGAAGCCGGTCGGTATCCTAAGCCGGGCGGATGTGGTGCTGCCGGACGATTTCCAGGTGCTGCATGCGGATTTCCCGCCGGAACGGCCGGTGCCGGCCCTGATCGCACGCCTGTTCAGGCTGCCGGTGGAAATCTCGGTGCCGCTGTATGCGCTGCCGCGGCCTTCGCATCCGCGCGCCCTGGCTTCATTGGTGTTGCAAGCCGACTCCTATCGGCTGTACCAATTTATCGCCAGCGCGTTTTCCACCATGATGTCCACCTATCTCCTGCTGGCGCTGGTGTTGACGGTGTCGATCACCTGGTGCATTAATCGCCTGATGGTCCACCCCCTGCGTGAAATCGCCCGCGAGCTGGAAATGCTGTCGCCGCAGGACGCCCCCCGGCACCAGCTGTCGCTGCCGGACATGCATCGCGACGATGAGCTGGGAGTATTGGTGCGCAGCTATAACCGCAACCAGCAGGTGCTGGCCGGGATGCTCGAGGATCTCAACCGGCTGTCGACCCGCCATGCCGAGACGGCGCTGCCGAATAAAAACCTGTTTACCGCCATGCTGGATTCCCGCATGGCTCTCAGGAAGGACCCGCAGCAGTATTGCCTGCTGGTGATAAGCATCGGCACGTTGCAGGAGGCCTCCGGCGTCCTGACCGAGGCGCAACGGGGCATCCTGCTGATGACGCTGACCCGGCAGCTCAAGCGGCATCTTAACGATCATCGCTTTCTCGGCCAGCTCAACCACAATGAATTCGCCGTTTTCGATCACTGCATCCAGAACGCCTTCGAGGGGATGCAGTTGGCGCAGGGCATTCTGAAAAGTATCAATGCCCCGCTAACCATCGGCAGCCTGTCGCTGCGCCCCGCCGCCAGCATCGGTATTGCCCTCAGGCAACGTAGTGAAGAGTCCGCGCACCAATTATTACGGCGCGCCACGTCCGCCATGATGTTGGCCCATGACAACGGCAAAAACCAGATCCTGTTCTTCGAGCCCAAGCTTACCGCCATGGTTCACCGGCGCATGACGCTGGAAAGCACTATCCTGGAAGGTATTGAACAAGAGCGCTGCGCGCTGTTCTTCCAGCCGCAGGTGGATATTCGCAATCGGCAATTAATTGGCGCGGAGGTCTTGCTGCGCTGGCGCCAGGATGACGGCAGTTACTCGCTGCCGTCGGATTTCATCAGCGGCGCCGAGGAAATCGGCGCGATGGTGCCGCTGGGCAACTGGGTGCTGGAAGCCTCCTGCCGCGTGCTGGCGCAATGGCGCGAGCGCGGCGCCCAGCTCCAACTGGCGGTGAATCTTTCCGCCAAACAACTGCAGGAGTCCAACCTGGTGCCTTTCCTCAAGGTGCTGCTGGCCCGTTACCAAATCGGGCCTGCCCAACTGGTGCTGGAAATCACCGAAACCGCGCGCATTACCGAATTCGAGCACTCCCTTGATCTGCTGCGCCAGCTGCGGGAACTGGGGATATTAATCGCGCTGGATGATTTTGGCATGGGTTACTCCAGCCTTTATTACCTGGACCGGTTGCGTAAGCTGCCGATTGATTTACTGAAAATCGATCGCAGTTTTATCGAAAAATTGCCGGAGGATTTGGTGATGCTGCGCATCGTCAGCGCCATTGCCGAGGTATTATCGCTGCCGGTGATCGCCGAAGGGGTGGAAACCCAGGCGCAGCTGCAATGCCTGCTGCAGCACAAAATCAACTGGGGCCAGGGCTACCTGTTCTCCGAGCCGCTGCCCCAGGGCGATTTTGAGCAGCGTTTCCTGCATCTCGCCGCCGTTTAGACCAACCGGGCGTGACCCACGCACCGGTACCCATCGCTGCTTACTATAGTTTCTAAAGTCCAACTGAAGCGTTTCAATTCTGATTTTCTCCTGTTGCCTGCCGACAACCCGCGCGCGGTGGTGTATTGGTATTTCGGGATATTTAAATCATTATCAAATCATTAATAAACTCGCTACATAATCAACTCACTTAAACGCGTATAACTCACGAAGAAGGTTGGCGTATGACATTCAACCCGTTTAAAAGTCTCTATCTGCAGGTTCTGGTGGCCATTGTGGCAGGGATCTTATTGGGGCATTTCTATCCGGCGCTTGGCGCAGACATGAAACCCCTGGGCGATGGTTTTGTTAAGTTAATCAAGATGATCATCGCCCCGGTTATCTTCTGTACCGTGGTGACCGGGATCGCGGGCATGGAAAGCCTGAAAGAGGTGGGCCGCACCGGGGCGGTGGCGCTACTCTATTTTGAGATTGTCAGCACCATCGCGCTGATTATCGGCCTGGTGATTGTTAACGTCGTGCAACCGGGCGCCGGCATGAACATCGATCCGGCCACCCTGGATGCCAAGGCGGTGGCGGTCTACGCGCAGCAGGCCGAGCAGCAGGGGCTGGTGGCGTTCCTGATGGATATTATCCCGGCGAGCGTGATTGGCGCCTTCGCCAGCGGCAATATCCTGCAGGTACTGCTGTTCGCGGTGCTGTTCGGTTTCGCCCTGCACCGTCTGGGCGAAAAGGGCCAGGTGATTTTTAACGTGATTGATAGTTTTGCCAAGGTGATTTTCGGCATTATCAATATGATCATGCGCCTGGCGCCGATCGGCGCCTTCGGCGCCATGGCCTTCACCATCGGTAAGTACGGCCTGGGGTCGCTGATACAGCTGGGACAGCTTATCGCCTGTTTCTACCTGACCTGTATCCTGTTCGTGGTGGTGGTGCTGGGGACCATTGCGCGGGTCACCGGCTTTAATATCTTCCGTTTCATCAACTATATCAAAGAAGAGCTGCTGATTGTGCTCGGGACCTCCTCCTCCGAGTCGGCGCTGCCGCGCATGCTGGATAAAATGGAGCGCGCCGGCTGCGAAAAATCGGTGGTGGGCCTGGTCATACCCACCGGCTATTCGTTTAACCTCGACGGCACATCGATCTACCTGACGATGGCGGCGGTATTTATCGCCCAGGCCACCAATAGCCATATGGACATTATCCACCAGGTGACCCTGCTGGTGGTGTTGCTGCTCTCCTCCAAAGGGGCGGCGGGCGTAACCGGCAGCGGCTTTATCGTATTGGCGGCGACCCTGTCGGCGGTCGGCCATCTGCCGGTGGCGGGGCTGGCGTTGATACTCGGCATCGACCGCTTTATGTCCGAGGCCCGCGCGCTGACCAACCTGGTGGGCAACGGCGTTGCCACTATCGTCGTGGCCAAGTGGTGCGATCAGCTGGATGAAAAACAGTTGAATGACGTGCTAAAACCCGCTAAAGCCGCCGTTAGAACCTGATAATTCCCTGCCGTTTCCTTGACCTCTTTACCGGCCGGCGCGTAGCGATACGGCCGGCAATACTTGGTTACGCCCATTTTTGTATCGTTTAGAACCCGCGCGGTACTATTTTCTTTCGTGCCGTGACATCCGCACAGGTCTGCGGTCTAACAACATGATACACTTTGCGACACGTTTTTTTCCGACGGGAAAAGTACTAATCGATGGAACGCACGGTAAACCGTCTGAGTGAGATTCACATATTTTAATGGGCAGTTATTGAGTAGGGGTTCACATGCAGGGCACCGGAATTCGTCTTTTCATGAGTGGAGTGTTACTGGCGACGGTGGGTGGCAATGTTCAGGCAGAAGCATTACAACCCGATCCCGCCTGGCAACAGGGTAAACTCAGTAATGGCTTCTCCTGGCAAGTGTTGACAACACCGCAACGGCCGAACGATCGTATTGAATTACGCTTAATGGTAAATACCGGCTCGCTGGCTGAAACCACGCAGCAGACCGGTTTTGCGCGCCTGCTCCCGCGACTGGCGTTGACGCACAGCGAAAACTTTTCCGCCGCGCAGCTGAAATCGCTCTGGCAGCAGGGCGTGGATCACGAACGTCCGCAGCCGCCGGCGATCGTCTCCTATGATTACACGCTATACAGCCTGAGCCTGCCGAACGGCCGCCCCGATCTGCTGAGAGAGGCGATGAAATGGATGATGAACACCGGCGGTCATTTAACCATCAATCCGACCACGCTGCACGCCGCGCTGCAAGGGGCCGATCCGGTAGTCACCGCCCCCGACAATGTGCGCAGCCCCTGGTGGCATTACCGGCTTAAGGGGTCGGTACTGCTGGCGCACGATCCGAGCCAGCAGGCCGCCGTGCCTGTGAACGGCCAGCAGTTGCAGCAATTCTACCAGCGCTGGTATACCCCGGACGCCATGACGTTATATGTAGTCGGCAACGTCGACAGCCGCGGACTGAACGAGCAGATAGTCAAAACCTTTTCCTCGCTGAAGGGCAAACGCGACATGCCCGCGACCATGCCTGCGCTGTCGCCGCTGGTGGCCCAACCGGTCAGCCTGATGAGCGAGAACGGCAAGGAAGATAGCCTGAAGCTGGTATGGGATACCGCCTGGCAGCCCATCCGCGACTCGCGTTCCCTGGATCGCTACTGGCGCAGCGATCTGGCCCGCGAGGCGCTGTTCCTGCATGTCCAGCAGGCATTGAAAGACAGCAACCTCAAGCAGGCCAACCTGCGTTTCGATTGTAATGTGCATTATCAGCGCGCCCAGTGCGCCATGCATCTGGATACCCCCGCGGATAATCTGGTGGCGGCAATGACGTTTGTTTCCCACGAACTGGCGAACCTGCGCAATAACGGCCTGAGCAAGGCGGAATTCGACGCGCTGATGGCGCGTAAGGCCGGCGAGCTGGGAACCCTGTTTGCCACCTACGCCCGTACTGATACCGACATATTGATGGGCCAGCGCCTGCGTTCGCAGCAAAATGACGTGGTGGATATTGCGCCGGAGCAGTACCAAAAACTGCGCAATGCGTTTTTGACCCAGCTGACGCTGCAAATGCTTAATGAAGAATTGCGTTCGCAGCTATCGCAAAATGCCACGCTGGTGCTGATGCAGCCGCAGGGCGAGCCGGAGGTCAATATGAAGGCGCTGCAGGAAACCTACGAACATATCATGGCGCCGGGGCCGCAGCCTGCAGCCGTCGACGAGAGCAAACCGGAAGTGACGGACATCCCGCCTCAGTCCTGACGCGGGCTGGACTGGAGATTGATGGCAAAGCTCTGCTCGCGGACATGATGGGCAAGAGGGTAAAGACGCCGTAAATCCGCCCCCGGAGGCCCGGCTGCGCGATTAAGGCTCACATCCCGGTGGGCCGCCCTACGGGCCAATCCCTCCGGCGTTGTTCAAATGCGCACCCGGCGTATTTGTCCCCGGCGCATTACGCTTTACTCTCCTGACCCATCACCCCCTCTCTATGCCGATATGGCGTTTTGCCAGCCCTTGTGAAGCCATATCCGCATGGTATGCCGTCGCTGCCAAACGGAACTGATAGGTTTATTTTGGCATCGCTTCGCGTGGAATGATGGCCCCACGGTACTGGATGACGGTGCTGGCGGTCCGATGGCCGCATTTGGCCGCCGAGACGGCGTCGCCGCCGGTCAGGCGCACGGCCAGGTAGCCGGCGCTGAAGGAGTCGCCCGCGGCGGTGGTGTCCACTACTTTTTCCTTCGGCAGTTTGATCGCCGGCACGTCCAGCAGTTCGCCCTCTTGGGTCGTCACCAGGCAGGAGTCGGCGCCGCGCTTGATAACGATCTCCTGCACGCCCCAGCCGCGGGTGCGCTTAATCACCTCGTCAACCGGTTGTTTACCCCACAGCATATCCTCATCATCCAGCGTCAGGAAGGCGATATCGGTATGCGCGAGGATATCCCGGTAGGCGTTTTGGGTTTCGTCCCTGCTGGCCCACAGGCGCGGGCGATAGTTATTGTCAAAGATAACCTTGCCGCCGTTGTCACGGCAGGTCTTAAGCAGGGCCAGCAGGCGTTGGCGGCTTTCTACGCTGAGTATGGCGATGCTGATGCCGCTTAAATAGAGGTAATCAAAGCCGGCCAGCTGCCGGCAGATGCGCTCTGAATCGTCGCTTTCCAGCCAGTAGCGGGCAGCCGCCTCATTACGCCAGTAGTAGAAGGTACGCTCGCCGGTTTCGTCGGTCTCGATATAATATAAACCCGGCAAACGGTTATCCAGGCGCTGGATAAGACTGGTCTTCACCCCTTCCCGCCGCCATGAGCCTATCATGTCTTCGCTGAAGCTATCGGTGCCAAGGGCGGTGACGTAATGCACGTCCAGGGCGCCAGCTTTGACCAGCCGCGCAATATAAACCGAGGTATTCAGCGTATCGCCGCCGAAACCACGTTTAACGTCCGTGCCTTTTTGGGACAGTTCAATCATGCACTCGCCGATGACGGCAATGTTTTTGGTTGTCATTTAACTGCGGGCCTGTATGAGTAAAGTGAATTGAAAGGGGTTGACGCACCTAGTCTCAACAGATTGACAGGTTCAGTCAATAGCACTGAAACGTTGTTTTAATCTTTCATGACCTGGATCGCCTCGAACAACGGCAAAAACACGCCTTTTTGCTGATGCCGCCGTGTCGGTTGCGCGGCGTACGGTTTTCCGGCCGGCTACCCGAAAGTGCTGTTCAGCCGCAGAATGGCTAACATTATAGGATCACGGCAGTTTTCAGCAATAAATCCAATCATTCTCCGGCGTCAGGTTAAAAATCCTCAACTATCATTAATGGCATAAGGCCGTTTAATGAGGAATATTGTCACCATGACCCGGACTAAAAAGACGATCTTAGGGATTGTATTGTTGCTGCTGGTGGTAGCGATTGCCATCGTTATTTTTATCGCCACATTCGACTTGAATCGCCTTAAACCCACCATCAATGAAAAGGTGACCGCCGAGCTGCACCGGCCTTTTGCCATCAATGGCGACCTGGGCGTGCAATGGTCGCGCCAGCGGGATGAGGCCGGCTGGCGGGCCTGGGTACCCTGGCCGCACCTGCATGCCGAGGACGTGGTATTAGGCAACCCGCCGGACGTGCCCGGTGATTATACCGCCCGGCTGAAACGGGTGGAGGCCAGTATTTCGCCGCTGGCGTTGCTGCATAAAGAAGTCTACCTGCCGCGCATTACCCTGTTCAGTCCCGACGCCGCGCTCAGGCGATTGGCCAATGGTAAGAATAACTGGACCTTTAACCTGGCCAACAGCGATCGGCCGCAGCAGGACACGCCGCCCTCCGCCTGGTCGTTCAAGGTGGACGATATCGCCTTTGACCAGGGTAAAATCGATTTCCTCGATCCGATAACCAAGGCCGACATCCATATGACGGTCAATCCGCTGGGCAAACCCATCCCCTACGCGGAACTGGCCGGTGCCAGCACCGCGGATAACACCACCCGGGGCGACGCCGCCGCCAAGAGCGACGGCAACGATAAGGTCGCTAAAACGGACCAGGCCGACGCCGCCGCCAAATCCGACGAGGGCGGCAAGACGGCGAAAACGGACAAGGCCGACGCCGCCGCCAAAACGGATAGCAGCGCCGCCGGCACGCCGGTCGACGCGGGCCGACGCGCCGATGACTATATTTTCGGTTGGAAGGTGACCGGCAAATATAACAACGAATCGTTGAGCGGCGACGGCAAAATCGGCGGCATGCTGGCCCTGCGCAGCTCGAACCGGCCTTTCCCGCTGCAGGCGGACGTGCGCTCGGGCGCGACCCGGGTGACCATCCAGGGCACGCTTGAGGATCCGATGAGCCTGGGCGGCCTGGATTTGCGGCTGCGGCTGGCGGGGGATAACCTGGGGGATCTGCATGGCCTGACCGGTATCGTCTTGCCGGACTCCCCGCCGTATTCCACCGACGGCCATCTGATTGCCCACTTCAAGGGCAAAGACGGCGGCCATTTCCGCTATGAAAAATTCAACGGTAAAATCGGCTCGAGCGATATCCACGGCACGCTGGAGTTTGCGCAGGGCAAACCACGTCCTTCGCTAACCGGAGAGGTGGTGTCGAATGAACTGCGCTTTGCCGACCTGGGGCCGCTGATCGGCGCGGATACCGGCACCGAAACCGGCAAGCAGAAAGCCAAGACCCAGTCGGTCCAGCCGGCGGATAAAGTGCTGCCCTACGATAAATTCGATACCGCCAAGTGGGACACCATGGATGCGGATGTCAAATTTACCGGCAAGCGCATCGAGCACGGCAAGAACCTGCCGCTTAGCGATCTCTACACCCACGTTAAGCTTGATGACGGTGTCCTGGTGCTCGACCCGCTGCGTTTTGGCATGGCGCGGGGCAACCTGAACTCCACCATCAGGCTTGAGGGTAACAAAACGCCGATGCGCGGCCGCGCGGACCTGCATGCGCGCGGACTGCAGCTCAAGGCGTTGTTCCCCGACGTGGAAGCCATGCGCAGCAGCATGGGGCAGTTGAACGGCGACGCGCAGTTTACCGGCACCGGTAATTCGGTGGCCGCGCTGTTGGGCAGCGCCAACGGCGATGTGCGCGTCCTGATGAATGACGGCGTCATCAGCCGCAACCTGATGGAAATCGCCGGGCTGAACGTGGGCAACTATGTGGTGGGCAAGCTGTTTGGCGACGATCAGGTGAAAATCAACTGCGCGGCGGCGGACCTTGGCGTTCGCAACGGCCTGGCAACGCCGCGGCTGTTTGTCTTTGATACCGAGAACGCGGTGATCAATATCGCCGGCACCACTAATTTAGCCAGCGAACGCCTGGATTTATCCATCAATCCGGACAGTAAAGGGGTACGTATCGTCACCCTGCGTTCGCCGCTGTATGTGCGCGGCACCTTTAAACATCCCGACGCCGGGGTGAAACCCGGGCCGCTGATCGCGCGCGGCGCGGTGGCGGTGGCGCTCGGCGCGGTCCTGACTCCCGCGGCGGCGTTGCTGGCGCTGATTTCACCCAGCGGTGGGGAAGAGAACCAGTGCGGGCCGATACTGCAGGAGATGAAAAATAAAAAATAAGCGCCGGCGCCGGCAGAGGGCGTTCCCTCCGATCGACATGGGCGCCGGCAGGGTTGCCTGTCGTTTGGCGCGCAGAGGAACCTGGCGCGCCATGGCGTTTTACAGTTAGTGTAAAATGGCGCAGCTGTGATCCTGGATTTCCTCGCTGGAGGCCAGATTGCCGCGCAGCCAGTTACGTTCGCCGGCCAGTAGCGCAAAGGTGCCGTCGGCCAGCGGCACCATGGCAAGCGTGTAATGGCCCATGTTATCCGCTGCGTCCGGCACTTCCCGCGCCAGCATCAAAAAAGGGCTCTGCGCCGCCAGTTCGGCGGCGGTAATGCGCTTGGCCAGGTAGGGATGCCCCATCAAAGGCTCGCCCAGGGGATGCCAGGCGTTGTCCAGGGCGGCGGCTTCGCCGTCAAGCTGGCGTCGTACATCGGCTCGCAGGCAGGAGATATGGATATGCAGCTGGTTTTGCGTGCGCCCCGACACGGAATTGATCGCCAGTGACAGCGCGCTGTCCGGGATAGGCGCGCCGCGCTTCTCCGCGAGATAATGCCGTTCCTGCCAGGCGTCATAAAAAAAGTTGGGGGTTTTGGCCTGCAATAGCTGCGGGCTTTCCATCCCGGTCATTTTTTCCGTCGGCATCAGTAAATACTGCAGGGGACCGTTCAGGTCTTTAAATATGACATATCCTCCCGCCAGGTTGACCTCTTTACAAGGGGCCGGCTGTCCCTGCCGTTGCTGGCCGGGCACGCATTTCTGGCTGACAAATCGCCACAGCGCATCGGGGTTTCCGCTGGGCAGGAAGCTGTAATAGGCGCCGGCGCCGATGGCTGCGATGATCAACAGAAGCAATAGGTGATATCGAATACGTCGCAGATTCATTATGTCCTCTTTAACTTCGCGCGGTCACACAAAAAACGGGCCGGGTTCCCCTGGGAGTCCGGCCCGTCCTCATCCAGCCGGGCTGGCAACATCGTTACCCCGCCGGCGCGGCTATTTTAACAGCTACAATGCCTGATGCCGAGTCTCGTGCGTGGCCAGCAGGGCCAATAACGTCAGGGTGGCCATGGAGGCCAGGTAGATGCCGACGTAGAACAGGCCGTAGTTGGCGGTCAGCCAGGTGGCGATATAAGGCGCGACCGAGGCGCCGATAATCGAGGCGACGTTGTAAGAAAACGAGGCGCCGGTATAACGCACTTCAGTGGGGAACAGCTCCGGCAGCAGCGCGCCCATCGGCCCGAAGGTAAGGCCCATCACGGTAAAACCGCACAGCAGGAACGCCATGACCAGCCAGGTATTGCCCGACCCGAGCATGGACGGGAAAACCAGGGCGAACGCAATGATCACCAGGGTCACGACAATCATGGTCCGGCGGCGGCCAAAGCTGTCGGCCAACTGGCCCGATACCGGCACCAGCAGCCCGAAGCCGATGACCCCGACCATCAGCATCAGCAGGAAGTCGTTACGCGAAAACCCGAGGCCAAGCGGTTTAGGCGTGGTGCCGTAAGTCAGCGAATAGACGGTCATGATATAAAACAGCGTATAGGTCGCCACCATGATAAAGGTACCGAGCACGGTGGCCTTCAGATGCTTGCTGAACAGCGTGCCGATGGGAATGCGGACCTGCGCCTTGGCCTGGGCAACCTTGGCGAATACCGGCGTTTCGTGCAACGATACGCGCACGTACAGGCCGATCAGCACCAACACCGCCGACAGGATAAAGGGCACGCGCCAGCCCCAGTTCAGGAACTGCTCGTCGGTAAGCAGCCAGGACAGCAGCAAAAACATGCCGTTGGCAAAAAAGAAGCCAATGGGCGCCCCTAACTGCGGGAACGAGCCATACAGCGCGCGTTTATGCGCCGGCGCGTTTTCCGTGGCCAGCAATGCCGCGCCGCCCCATTCACCGCCCAGCCCCAGGCCCTGGCCAAAACGGGCCAGCGCCAGGAGTATCGGCGCCAGGATGCCGATGGTCTGATAACCCGGCAGCAGGCCGATCAGCACGGTGGAAATACCCATGGTCAGCAGCGACGCCACCAGCGTGACCTTGCGTCCCACCCGGTCGCCAAAATGGCCGAACAACGCCGAGCCGATAGGCCGGGCGACAAACGCGATGGCAAAGGTTGCCAGCGATTGCAGCGTGGCGGCGGTGGGGTCGCCCTGCGGGAAGAAGATGTGCGGGAACACGATCACCGCCGCGGTGGCGTAGATATAGAAGTCGAAAAATTCGATGGCGGTGCCGATTAACGACGCCACAATCACTTTACCCCGGGAGTTTACCGGGACGGATTGCGCATTGGGTTCGATGGCTGGTGCGATGGAGGCTGGCATTTTGTTTCTTATTGATCAAATTCGTAAAAGAAAGGCATCTTAGACACAGAAAAACGCATTTTCAATGGCGTATTTTTGACCAGCCGCCGTCTTTATACACCAAAAAGCAGATTATGTGACGGAGCCGCTTGTTTGTAGTTGTAATACCGTGTTAAGCGGACTCCGGCAGAGTTAAACCCTGCTGCAGGGTTAAATAAAAACGCGCCGCAAGCACTATATGCTGGATTATGGTTGCATTTTTGTTAAAGGCAGCGATAACCACTGCCTCTAGCGCGTTTTATTGAAGTAATACACTACTATGCCGGCGGTAAGCGCCATTAGATAGGGCCGGGCGCTCCCCCGCCGTGGCGCCGCCCGGGTGGGGCGGCGCCCGGCCGCCGATGGTTTTTCAGGCGCGGCATAAGAAACGGCGGACGCCGCGCTCTCCTGGCGGCGGTTTTCAGCGGGCCGGCTTTTACCGCCCGGCGGCGTTGGGCCGTCGACGTCCCGATAGTGCGCCGTGGCGATCCAGGCGGCGCAAAACAGCGTCAGGCGGGCAAAAAAGTAGAAAAACGCCATCAGCCCGATCACTGAGCCAAAAGCGGCGCCCGAGGGAGAGGTCGCCAGCTTCGGCAGCGTCAGGGTCATGATGATTTTAATGATCTCGAAACCCGCCGCCGCCAGCAGCGCCCCGCGAAACATGGCTTTACTGTGCGGTTTATGGCGCGGGATAACCCAGAAAATCCACAAAAACAGCAGATAGTTGGCCAGCACGGAAATGACCAGGGTTACCGCCGTCATTACCGGCCGCAGCCATTCGACGGTATCCAGCCCCAGGGCCTTGACGATGGTTTCCTGCGCGGCGCCGGCGATGGAGGTTAGGGATAGCGTGACGATCAGCGCCAGGATCAGCCCAATCAGGGATATCAGGTCGCGCAGGTATTTAATATAGAATTTTTCCTCGTCCCGGGGATTGCGCTCCCATTCATCACGCAGCTGCGCGCGAATGGCCTCGCGCAGGTTGCCCATCCAGTTCAGCCCGGAATAGAGGGCAATCAGCAGGCCGGTAATGCCCACCGTGGTGCGCTGAGCGATGGCGGTCTTGACCGTGCTTTTCAGCGTATCCGCCATGGTACGGTCGCTGATGCTGTCGGCAATCTTGTTAATCAGGTCGGTAAGGATATCCGGATTGGAGGCCAGGAAAAAACCTACCCCGGCAAAGGAGACCATTAAAATGGGTATCAGCGACAGGAAGGAAAAATAGGTTATCGCGGCGCCGAACTGGCTGCCCATGCGGTCGTTAAAGCGTTCCACCGCGCGGATTATATGCGCCACCGACGGATATGCGCTGACTTTTGCAATAAAACGGCCGGAACGTAATGCGACTTTGTCTATTTTTTTGCTGCCGGTGTGGATATTGCCCAGCAGCGGACTGTCGGCGTGCCGTATGGTCGTTGCTGGTGTTGTTGGTTTTTCGGCCATGATCCCTCTCATAAATATCGCGATATTATTTCCGCATGCGATTTATTATAGATAAGGATGGCTAAAAGCGCGGCGGTAAGGGGTAATCCCGGCGGACCGAAGACGCTCGGTTCGCCGGAGGCGGCGGCCGGGGCCGGTCGGATCAATCCGGCCACAGCCAGGCGGCGCCGCGCACGCCGCTGGAGTCGCCGTGGACCGCCTTGCGCACCGGCGTTTCGCACTCGCCGCCGAACGTCCAGCGCTTAATCAACGGCGGAATGGTGTCATACAGGCGGTCGACGTTGCTCATGCCGCCGCCCAATACCACCACGTCCGGGTCGAGGATATTGATCACCTGGGCCAGCGACTTGGCCAGCCGCAGTTCATAGCGGCTGAGCGCCAGCCCGGCCAGCGCGTCGCCCGCCGCCACCCGCTGCATAATCTCCGCGCCGGTGGACCGCGGCCCGCCGAGACGGGAGTAATCGCCGGTAAAACCGGTGCCGGAAACAAAGGTCTCGATGCAGCCCGGTTTGCCACAGTAGCAGGGGACCTCGCGCGCATGGCGCTGTTCATCCTCATCCTGCCAGGGCAGGGGGTTATGTCCCCACTCGCCGGCGATGCCGTTGCCGCCGGCATGCGCCCGGCCGTTGAACGCCAGCCCCGCGCCGCAGCCGGTGCCGATAATCACCGCAAATACGGTTTGCGCGCCGGCGGCCGCGCCGTCGGTGGCCTCGGACACCGCCAGGCAGTTGGCGTCGTTGGCGATGCGCACCGGCCGCCGCAACAGCGCGGTTAAATCCTTATCTATCGCCTGGCCGTTGAGCCAGACCGAATTGGCGTTCTTTACCCGTTGGGTATACGGCGACAGGGTGCCCGGAATGCCGATGCCCACGCTGCCCTGCCGGCCGGTCGCCTGTTCGGCGGCCTCCACCAGCGACGCGATAGCCCGCAGGGTTTTATCATAGTCGTCGCGCGGCGTGGGGATGCGGTGGCGGAAAATAACCTGCCCGCCCTCTTCCAGCGCCACCACTTCAATTTTTGTTCCACCCAGATCTATCCCGATACGCACTGTTATCCCCTTCTGTTGATTCTTTCCGGCGCGGGGGCCGGAAACGGCACGGCGCCCCGCCGCGTCGTCGTCGCGGCATGAGAGACGTCTCACACATCCACATCCCGAACCATGCTATCGATTTGGCTTAATGTACACTCTATTATCATTCCCGTAACACAGTAAAGGCGGCATATGAAACCCAGCATTCTTGTCGTGGACGACGACCCCGCCATCTGTGAACTGTTAAACGACATGCTCAGCGAGCATGTGTTTACCGTACACGTATGCCACCAGGGCCGGTCGGCGCTGGCGCGGCTCGAGCAATCGCCGGATATCTCCCTGGTGCTGCTGGACCTGATGCTGCCGGATACCAACGGCCTGCTGGTGCTCCAGCAAATCCAACGCCTGCAACCCCATTTGCCGGTGGTGATGCTCACCGGCATGGGATCTGAGTCCGATATTGTCGTCGGGCTGGAGATGGGCGCCGATGATTATATCGTCAAACCCTTTAACCCCCGGGTGGTGATTGCGCGCATCAAGGCGGTACTGCGCCGCGGCGGCGCGCTCGCCATGGAGCGGCCGGTCGCCGGCCGAAAAAATGGCTGGTTATTTAACGGCTGGCGGCTCGATAGCGATAGCTGCACGCTGTTTAATCCCAGCCAGCAGCCGGTAGCCCTGACGCAGGGGGAGTACAGCCTGCTGCTGGCGCTGATTGCCCATGCCCGCAAGGTGTTGACCCGCGATCAACTGCTGGAGCTGACCCACAGCGAAACGCTGGATGTATTCGATCGCACGGTCGATGTGCTGATCATGCGGCTGCGCCGCAAGATCGAAACCAATCCCCACCAGCCGACGCTTATCCGTACCATTCGCCGGCTGGGCTACGTGTTTGCGGCGGACGTCAGCCGCGCCGATACCGCCATCGCCGCCGGCCAGACCGCCTGAGCGGGCCTGGCCGACACCGGCCCGGCGCCGTTATTCCTGGCCAAGCCGGTCCGCGCCGACGGCGCGAAGATAGGGCATCAGGCCGGTATTTGCCCGTAGTCGTTACATAACAGCCAGCGCGGCGCCTCGTCCTCGGTTATCGGGCTGAAACGCGCCTGGCCCTCCAGGAAACGGTTATCGCGCCGATCGTCATTGGTCATCGACACTTCCCCCACCAGCACATCGCCAAAACCTTCCTCGCCCCAGAAACTATGATAGATCCCCGGCGTCAGGCAGATGCTCTCCCCCGGCGCCAGCCGTACCCTGGAGCCGGCGGCGTGGGTTTGCCGGCAGCCGTCGATCACCACCGTTACCGGCGAACCGGCGAGCTGTTCCTGCTCATCGCTGTTGTACATTTCCACCATCAGGTTGCCGCCGCCCCGGTTGATAATGTCCTCACGCTTATGCCAATGGAAATGCAGCGGCGTGATTTGCGACTCCCGGCAATGAATGGCTTTTTCGGCATAACTTTTGGCGTAAGGGCCGCCATCGGGCGAGCCGTTGCGCAGGGTAAACAGCGTCAGGCCGCCATGAGCAAAATCGTTACCGCCGAAATCGGTCACATCCCAGCCCAGGCGCAGATCGAACACCTCTTGCCACTGGCGGCGCTCAAGAGATAACCAGTCCTGGGGGGAAAAACGGGCAAACGGCGGCAGGTGCATACCGTTGCGGGCGAAAAATTGCTGGGTCTGCTGCAGGATACTGTTGACCTGAGAGCGCTTCATACCGCCTCCGCTGTCATCGTGAACGGCCGGCACGATGCCACGCCGTCCGGGGGATGGTTATGGCGGGCCAGCGTGGGAGTGACCACGTTTTCCCGCCCGCTGCCGTGAGGGTTATTTCACCGTCCAGCCCTTATAATCGGCAACATTGTTACGATCGATCATTTTCACCGGGATCAGCACCGGTTCCTTGGGCGCCGGTTTGCCCTGTAAAATGTCGTAGCCGATTTCCACCGCCTTGGCCGCCATGACCTGCGGATCCTGGGCCGGCGTGGCGACAAACAGTGAATTTTCGCGTTTCAGCGCTTCCTCGCCGTCCGGCGAACCGTCGACGCCGACGATAAAGAACTCTTTACGTTGGGCCTGCTTGGCGGCCAGATCGGCGCCGATGGCCGTCGGGTCGTTAATGGCGAATACCGCGTCGATATGCGGGTTCGCCGCCAGCAGCGAGGTCATCACTTCCAATCCGCCCTCGCGGCTGCCCTTGGCATTCTGGTTATAGGACAGCAGCTTGATGTCCGGGTGTGTTTTCAGCTCGTTCATGCAGCCTTCCACCCGGTTTTGCACCGCGGACACCGGCGGTCCGTTGACGATCACCACCTGGCCTTTGCCTTTCAGCTTGTCGGTAATGTATTTGCAGGCCAGTTCCCCGGCCTGGGTATTGTTGGAGGTGATGGTGGCGTTGGCCCCTTCGGCCGCCACGTCAACCGCCACCACCACGATACCGGCGGCCTGGGCGCGTTTCACCGCCGGGCCGATGCCTTTGGAATCCGCCGCGTTAAGGATAATCATATCCACCTTGGCGGCGATAAAATTATCGATCTGTCCCACCTGCTGGCCGAGGTCGTAACCGCTGGAGACCAGCGTGACGTTCACCTTATCCCCTGCCAGCTCGCGGGCTTTCATTTCCGCCCCTTTGGTTATCTGCACAAAAAACGGGTTGGCCAGATCGCCCACCGTCACGCCGATGGACTTCAGTTCCTTGGCCTGCGCCAGTGGGACGACGGCCAGCATGGCCGCCGTCAGCAACGCGGTATAAACAGGATTAAATCGCATGGTTTTTCTCCGGTAAGGGTTATGCCTGATGATGTCGGGTACGGTATTTGTCGATTAGCACCGCTATGATGATCACCGCCCCTTTGATCACCAACTGCCAGAAGTAGGAGACGCCCATCAGCGTCATGCCGTTATTAAGCGTGGCGATGATCAGCGCCCCCACCAGCGTGCCGGTAATGGTGCCGATGCCGCCGACAAAACTGGTGCCGCCGAGGATCACGGCGGCAATGGCATCCAGCTCGTAGCCCATGCCCAGGTTGCCGTTGGCGCTGTAAAGCCTGGAGGCGCTCATCAACCCGCCCAGGCCGGAAAGCAGGCCGCTGGCGGCGTAGACAAACAGCAGCACGAAGCTGACCCTGATGCCGGTCAGGCGCGCCGCCTGCATATTGCCGCCCACCGCGTAGATATGCACCCCAAGCGTGGTGCGCCTGAGGATAAACCAGCACACCGCAATCACCGCCAAGGCAATGATAATCAGCCAGGGCACCGGCCCCAGGTAGGAATTGCCGATCCACTCGAAATTAATATAGGAATTGATCACCGTCGTGCCGTCCGCCAACAGGTAGGCGGCGCCGCGCAGCGCGGTATAGGTGCCGAGGGTGACGATAAACGGCGGCAGGCCGGCGTAGGCCACCAGGATGCCGTTGAACAGCCCCATGCCCAGCCCGGCGAGCAGCGCCAGCGGTATCGACAGGTAGACCAGCGTCGGATGCAGCGAGGCGACCATGGCCACCACCGCCGTCGCGCCGAGCATCGATCCCACCGACAGATCGATGCCGCCGGTCAGGATGATAAAGGTCATCCCGGCCGCCAGGACGATGTTGATCGACGCCTGGCGGGCAATATTCAGCAGGTTGCTGTCGGTAAAAAAATTGGGGGCGACAAAGCCGAAAATCGCCACGATCAGCACCAGGATTGGCAAAATGCCGACGGTTTGCATCAAATCGTTCAGCCAGGGCCGCTTGGCGGTGGCCGGCGTGGCGTCGGGAGTGGCGGAATTGGCGGCCATATCGGCTCCTTACACGGGCGTCGTTGTCAGTTCGACGCCGGTGGCCAGCGTCATGATATTTTCCTGCGAGATCTGGTCGCGGCCGAGCTCGCCGGCCAGCCGGCCTTCACACATGACGTACACGCGGTCGCTCATCCCGACCACCTCCGGCAGCTCGCTGGAGATCATCAAAATAGCCACCCCCTGCTGCGCCAGCAGCCCCATCATGCGGTAGATTTCGCTTTTGGCGCCCACGTCCACGCCACGGGTCGGTTCATCGAGGATCAGGATGCGCGGATGGATGGCGACCCAGCGCGACACCAGCAGCTTTTGTTGGTTGCCGC
This sequence comes from Acerihabitans arboris, assembly GCF_010131535.1. Lineage (GTDB taxonomy): Bacteria > Pseudomonadota > Gammaproteobacteria > Enterobacterales > Enterobacteriaceae > Acerihabitans > Acerihabitans arboris. The sequence goes on along the minus strand of NZ_WUBS01000013.1, from coordinate 103,143 downwards.
CGGACAGCCCGCCGGCGCGCACCAGGGCATGAGGCACACGGATATTCAGCGCGCGGATGGCGTCGGTGGAAATGCCCAGCGCCTTACGCCGGTTAAGCATGCCGAAGCGCGCGTCGCGCTCCAGGGTCGGCATTACGATATTTTCATGGGCGGCCATCTCGAGAAACAGCCCCTGCTCCTTGCGGTTCTCGGGTAACAAGCCGATGCCGAGCGTTATGGCGTCGCGCGGCGAGTGGATGGCTACGGGGTTGCCGTCCACCCGCACGCTGCCGCCGGTGGGCTTGTGCACGCCGAACACCAGTTGGGCCAGTTCGGAGCGCCCGGCGCCCACCAGGCCGGCCAGCGCGACGATTTCGCCCGAGCGCACCGTCAGGCTGACGGGCTTGACCTTTTTGCCGTCGGTCAGGCCGTCGAGCTCCAGGCGCACATCGCCGACCGGGATATGGGTATCTTTATTAAACAGATCGCTTAGCGGCCGCCCGACCATCATGCGCACCAGCTCACCGGCGGAGAGGTTGCCGCGCGTCAGGCTGCCGACATACTCGCCGTCGCGCAGCACGCTGACCCGATCGGACAGCTCGTACACTTCGGCCATGCGGTGGCTGATATAAATAATGGCCATGCCTTCCTGGCGCAGCCGTTTTATCAGTTCAAACAACCGCTGCGTTTCCCTGGACGAGAGCGCGGCGGTGGGTTCGTCCATCACCAGGATGCGGCTTTGACGATGCAGTGCGCGGCCGATCTCCACCTGTTGCTGCTCGGCGATGGTCAGCGACATCACCAGATCGGTGGCGCGGAACTGCGCGCCCAGGCGATCGATAACCTGCTGGGCCTCGCGGACCATCTTGCCGCGCCGCACCAGGCCGCCGCGCGCCAGCTCGCTGCCGAGAAAGATGTTTTCCGCCACCGTCAGGTTGGGGGCCAGGTTCATTTCCTGGTAAATCAGCGTAATGCCCGCCGCCAGGGCGTCTTTAGGACCTTTTATCGGCCTGGGCGCGCCGTCGATAATGATCTCGCCGCTGGTGGCGGTATAGGCGCCGGCAAGGATTTTCATCAGCGTGCTTTTCCCCGCGCCGTTTTCTCCCATCAACGCATGGATTTCGCCCAGCCAGACCTTGAGATTGACCGACTTCAGGGCATGGAAATGGCCGAAGCGCTTGCCAATATCGCGCATTTCGAGAATCGGGGTAGCTGTCATCCGGTTGGCGCCTCGGGTCGGTGGTGGTAAGCGCAGTAAAGCAGGGCCAGATAAATGCAAAATGTCAGCGGTCGTTCATGTTTGTCATAATTGGCAATGGCATGGGTTCTATACTGGCGGCCCGCCCGTTGCGGAGCCTTGATATGATGTCGCTGTTCTCCCCAAGACCGATCCTGGCGGGCGCCCGGGGCCGGCTGCTGATGTTTAACCTGCTGGTGGTGGCGGTTACGCTGATGGTCAGCGGGGTGGCGATCGTGGGGTTCCGCCACGCGGGCAATCTGCAGGAACAGATGCAGGCCCATACCCTGGGTGAAATGACCGGCAGCATGGAGCTGGGGCGCGACACCGCCAACGTGGCCATTGCCGCCATCCGGCTGTCGCAGGTGGTGGGCGCGCTGGAATACCAGAGCGAAGCGGCGCAGCTGGCGCAAACGCAGCTGGCGCTGCAATCCTCCCTGCGCCAATTGGCGCGCTCGCCGCTGGCCCGCAGCGAACCGGCGCTGGTGGAGCGCATTACCCGGCGCAGCGGCGCCCTGGAGGCCAGCGTCACCCGCCTGCTTGAGCTGGGGCATCAGCGGCATATGCAGCGTAATCAACTGCTGAGCGAGCTGTATCAGTGCCAAATGTACCTGCGTCAGATCAATACCATCGCCGCGCGTGAACAAACGCTGGCGCCGACGCTCGCGCTCAGGGGGGAAATCGATCGCCTGCTGGACATTGCGATCCACACCACCAGCCCCCGGTCTGCGCTGATCCAGCTGGATCAGGCGATGAGCGGCTGGCCCGGCGCCCAGGACGCCGGCGCTTCGTTGGAACAGGCCGGCGCGCCCGGATCCGCTGTCGCTGCAACGCGGCGGGAGGGCGCCTCTCCGGCCGCTGGCGCAGCTCAACGGGTGAACGCGCCGCCGGCCGCCGGCAGCGTCAGCACCCTGCTTGGCGATAAAATCCGGTTGTTCATGCTTAGCCAGCAAAGCCTTGGCCCCCTTGGGCGGGATCTGTCCGCCAGCGATTTGGCCATTGCGTATTACACCTATCACATCAAGGCGCTGGTCGGTATGCTCAACGGCGATATCAACCTGTATGTGCAAAAGGTGGCGGGGGAGTCGCGCGAACGCATCCGCCAGACCCATAGCGAACTGACGTCGATCATCTATTTTATCGGCCTGTTTGCCCTGTTGTCGCTGGTCATCACCCTATTCGCCGGCTGGTATATCTATCGCAACCTGGGTTCCAACCTGTCGGTTATCGCCGACGCCATGTCCCGTTTGGCCGGCGGCGAACGCCAGGTCAGCGTGCCGGGATTGCAGCGGCGCGACGAACTGGGCGATCTGGCGCGGGCCTTTAACGTTTTTGCCGGCAATACGGCGTCCCTGGAGCAGACGTCGCGTCTGCTGAAGGAAAAAAGCACCCAGCTGGAAAATACCTTTTTGGCCATGCGGGACGGGTTCGCCCTGTTCGATCGGCGCGGCCACCTGGTGGTATGGAACCCGCAGTACCCGCTGCTGCTGGGACTACCGGGCACGCTGCTGTTTCGCGGCCAGCATTACCGGGAGCTGCTGGCCGCTCTGGGCCGCGGCCAGGCGAAAGTGCCCGGTTACCCCGACTGGCGCGAGGTGAGCGTCCATCTGCGCGAGGCACAGCCCCGCGCGCTGGAAATGCACCTGGCGGACGGGCACATCCTCGAGCTGCGTTTCAGTCCGGTGCCGCGCCATGGCATGGTCAACGTGGTGCTGGATCGTTCCGAGCGCAAGGCCCTGGAACAGGCGCTGGTCCATAGCCAGAAAATGAAGGCGGTGGGGCAACTGACCGGCGGCCTGGCGCACGATTTCAATAACCTGCTGGCGGTGATTATCGGCAGCCTTGAGCTGTGCGGTACCGGCGATGGCCGCGACGGCGAGCGCATCGATCGCGCCCTGAAAGCCGCCGGACGCGGCGCCCAGCTGACCCAGCGCCTACTGGCGTTTTCACGCAAACAGGCGCTGCACCCCCGGGCGGTGCCACTGGCGGAACTGGTGGACAACCTCAGTGAACTGCTGCGTCATTCGCTGTCGGTAAACCTGTCCCTGAAGATTGAACCCCAACTGCCCGGCTGGTATGCCTGGATAGATGTCAACCAACTGGAAAACGCCATCATGAACCTGGTGGTTAACGCCCGCGACGCGATGGAGGGGCGCGGCGGCGAGATCGTTATCCGCACCTATAACCAGCGGGTGGTGCGCACCGGCGGCCGCAAACAGGATATGGTCACCCTGGAGGTGAGGGACAGCGGCTGCGGCATGTCCGCCGAAGTGCAATCCCAGGTATTCGAACCTTTCTTCACCACCAAGGCGTTGGGCAACGGCAGCGGCCTGGGGTTATCAATGGTGTACGGCTTTATCCGCCAGTCCGGCGGCCGGGTGCAGATTGAGTCGTCTCCCGGCGCCGGCACGCTGGTGCGCCTGCAATTGCCGCGCGCGCCGGCCATGGCGCCGGGGCCGGCGCCGCTGCCCGGGCCGGGCCCGGCGGGGCGGGAAGATTTACTGGTGCTTATCCTCGACGATCAGGAGGACGTGCGCGAAACCCTGCGCGAACAGCTGCATCAGCTGGGATACCTGACGCTCGCCACCGGCGACAGCGCCGAGGCCCTGATGTTGATTGAACGTACCCCGGATATCGATGTGCTGATAAGCGATCTGATGCTGCCGGGCGACCACAGCGGCGCCGATGTTATCCGCCTGGCCCGTCTGGAGAATCCGGCGCTGGCTACCCTGCTGGTCAGCGGCCAGGACATGCGCCAGGACGGCGGCGGGTTGCCCGATGCCGTCACGCTGCTGCGTAAGCCTTTTACCCTTGCGCAATTGGCCCAGGCGCTGCGGCGGGCCCGCGGCGCGAAGATAAGGCAGGATGCTTGATTCCTTCATAAGGCGGGGCGGGATGCTTTGCTTTTTTTCTCGATAATTTTTTTGTCAGTTGAAAGGTGGTCTGATTTGGCTCCTATTAAATAGATTTAATCCTTATTGATGTTTAGGACGATAATATAGGTGAATTACGTAAATCTGTTAATTATTGTTGGAATAAAAAAGTAAGAGCCATTTATGTTATTTTTTCGTCATAATAAACATTTTCTCCATAATTACTTATCATTTATTTTATTTCAGAACATGCTGTCGATTGCTTTTTTAATATGATTATTCGCCCATATTATTAATGAGATAATCCTAAATTTTGGCAAGGATCACAATTCTTTTGCTTAAGTTCGGGTTAGTTTATTATTTACCGCAAGACATTGAGAATAAATATGACAAACTCACCAGATACTAAATTGTCTCTCTGGTCACTTACGGCTTTAGTGGTAGGTTCGATGATCGGTGCCGGTATATTTTCCCTGCCGGCGACCTTTGGCCGCGCCACCGGGGGATTCGGCGCCATGATAGCCTGGGCTATCGCGGGTGGGGGCATGCTGACGCTGGCTTTGGTATTCCAGACGCTGGCCCAGCGTAAACCCGATCTTGATTCCGGGGTATTTATTTATGCCAAAGAGGGATTCGGCGATTATTTGGGTTTTGCCTCCGCCCTGGGATTTTGGGCGGGCACCTGTATCGGCAACGTTTCTTATTATGTCCTGATCAAGTCCACGCTCGGCGCTTTTTTTCCGATATTTGGCAACGGCAATACCGTGCCGGCGGTATTGGCGGCCTCGGTTATGCTATGGGGATTTCATATCCTGCTGCTACGCGGGGTAAAAGGCGCGACATCAATAAATACCCTTGTCACCTTTGCCAAAGTCATTCCCATATTCTGCTTTGTTATTGTCTTGATATTCGCCTTCAAAGGCGACTTTTTCGCCGCCAGCTTCTGGGGTACCCCCGATCTGGCGCAGAGCGGCGACATATCCCGGCTCAACGATTATGGCTATGCCGGCCGCGCCGCCCTGGCGGTGACGCCGGTGGCAGAACCCGAATCGCTGTTCTCCCAGGTGCGCAGCACCATGCTGGTAACCGTATTCGTATTCCTGGGCATTGAGGGCGCCAGCGTTTACTCCCGTTATGCCAGGCGGCGCAGCCATATCGGCGTTGCCACGGTGATGGGATTTATCGGCGTGTTGTGCCTGATGATCCTGGTAACCATGCTGTCCTACGGCATACTGTTGCGTCCGGATCTCGCCGCCTTGCGCCAGCCGTCGATGGCCGGGGTGCTCGAAGCGGTGGTCGGGCGCTGGGGGACGGTATTTATCAGCGCGGGGCTGATTATCTCGGTTCTGGGCGCGTACCTTTCGTGGTCGCTGCTGGCGGCGGAAGTGCTGTTCTCCGCCGCGAAAAGCCAAAGCATGCCCGGGGTTTTCGCCACGAAAAACAGCCGGGGGGTGCCTTCCGCGGCCGTATGGTTAACCAATGTCACCATCCAGGTGTTCTTAATCCTGACGCTGTTCAGCGATTACGCCTTCCAGCTGGCGCTTGAATTCACCGGCTCGTTAACGCTTATCCCTTATTTATTGGTGGGCGCCTATGCCTTAAAGCTGGCCTGGACCGGCGAGACATATGAAACCGATTGGCGAGGGCATAAAAAAGACCTGGCGTTTGCCGCCATTGCCACCTTTTACGCGTTGCTGATGATTTATGCCGGCGGATTGAAGTACCTGCTGCTCTCCGCCATTATTTACGGCCCCGGCACCGTGCTGTTTATTCTGGCAAAACGCGAGCAGAAGGCGGAATTATTCACCGCGACGGAAAGGATACTGTTTATTGCCGTGATGATTGCGGCCATCGCGGCGCTCTGGAGTCTCGCTACCGGTGTAATCACTATCTAAATGACAGGAGCCAATATGACTGATAAGCAAAAACCTGCGGATTATGGTGTTTATTCGGCAGTGGGGCAATTACGCAAGGTATTGCTGCGCGCGCCCGGGAAAGCCCGCAATCGCCTGACGCCAGCCAACCGCGATGAGCTGTCCGCTGATTAGCGACGCGGTCGTGTGATCCCGCGCATCGAAGGGCAAGGTTGCCCGTAGTGATGAAAAAAAAACCGCCCGGCCCAGGCCGGTGATATCAATAAGAGAAGCAGTGGATTGGCGCGCCCTGGGTAACGCGGGCCTGCGATAATACGCCGGCAAACGACGTTCTCCCGGGGAAGCGCCGTTTTTATGGCACCCCGCGCCGGCGATGCCCCGGCCTTATACCCCCGCCGTCATCCCCGACCGCGTTGAAATCAATCGTTAATTGAGTCGATAATCCGGTGCGAAATGCACTACTCTTCTTTATCCCGGCTTAGGTTAGCCCGCCGGGATGGCGCAGCTTTGCGGTCGGCAAGATCGCCTGCGCGCCCTGCTTTAACACGGAGAGGATTGTTATGCTGTATCGCCGTTTCGAACGATTTATCGATGTTTTCCAGGATGCGCCGGATAAGGCTCCTCCCGGCCGGGTGCTACCCTTCTATCTGTATTACCTGCGTCAGGTCTGGCCAAGCTTTGCCGCGCTGCTGCTGGTGGGTTTGATCGGCGCGCTTATCGAGGTGGTGATGTTCAGCTACCTGAGCCGGATTATCGACCTGGTAAACACCACGCCCGGCGCGCGGTTTTTCGGCGAACACGGCGGCGAGCTGCTGTGGATGGCGGTGGTGATCCTGGTGCTGCGGCCGGTGTTTATCGGCCTGCACGATTTGCTGGTGCACCAAACCATCAGTCCCGGCATGACCAGCATGATCCGCTGGCAAAATCATAATTACGTGCTGCGGCAAAGCCTGAACTTTTTCCAGAACGACTTTGCCGGCCGTATCGCCCAACGCATTATGCAGACCGGCAACTCGCTGCGCGACTCGCTGGTGCAGGCGGTGGACGCCCTATGGCATGTGCTGATTTACGCCATCACCACGCTGGTGCTGTTCGCCGAGGCGGACTGGCGCCTGGTGATTCCACTGGTGGCCTGGATTATCGGTTACCTGGTCTGCCTGTATTATTTCGTCCCCCGGGTAAAGGCCCGATCGGTGGAGTCCTCCGAGGCCCGCTCCAAACTGATGGGCTGCATTGTCGACGGCTACACCAATATCACCACCCTGAAGCTGTTCGCGCATACGGCGCTGGAGCAGCAGTACGCCCGCGAGGCCATCAGCGAGCAAACCTGGAAAACGCAACTGGCGAGCCGCGTGGTCACCAGTATGGACGTGGCGATCACCGCGCTTAACGGCCTGCTGATCGTCGGCACCACCGGGTTGGCGCTCTGGTTATGGACCCAGTCGCTGATAAGCGTGGGCGCCATTGCGCTGGCAACCGGCCTGGTGATCCGCATCGTCAATATGTCGGGCTGGATCATGTGGGTGGTCAACGGCATTTTCGAAAATATCGGCATGGTGCAGGACGGCCTGGAAACCATCGCCCAGCCGGTCAGCGTCACCGACCGGCCGCGGGCGAAAAAGCTGGCGGTAGGCCAGGGAGCCATAGGTTTTGATCACGTCGATTTTAACTACGGTCAGGAACGACGGGTGATAAACGGCCTGGACCTGGCTATTCGCCCCGGCGAGAAAATCGGCCTGATCGGCCCGTCCGGGGCCGGCAAATCCACGCTGGTCAACCTGCTGCTGCGCCTGTATGACCTGGACGGCGGGCGCATCCTTATCGATGGACAGGATATTGCCCAGGTCAGCCAGGAAAGCCTGCGGGCGCAGATCGGCATGATCACCCAGGATACGTCCCTGCTGCACCGTTCCATTCGCGATAACCTGCTGTACGGCCGGCCCGGCGCCAGCGACGCGGAGCTGTGGGATGCCATACGCCGCGCCCGCGCCGATGAGTTTATCCCTCAGCTGTCCGACCCCCAGGGCCGCGCCGGACTGGATGCCCACGTCGGCGAGCGCGGGGTTAAGCTTTCCGGCGGCCAGCGCCAGCGTATCGCCATCGCCCGGGTGCTGCTCAAGGATGCGCCGATCCTGATTATGGACGAGGCGACCTCAGCCCTGGATTCGGAGGTGGAAGCGGCGATCCAGGAGAGCCTGGAAGTGCTGATGCGCGGCAAGACGGTCATTGCCATCGCCCACCGGCTGTCGACCATCATCAAGATGGATCGGCTGGTGGTGCTGGATAAGGGGCGGATTGCCGAGGTCGGCAGCCATGCCGAGCTGTTGGCCCGGCAGGGGCTGTATGCCCGGTTATGGCAATACCAGACCGGCGGTTTTGTCGGCGCGGAGTAAGCTGGCGCCGCGCTCAGGCCTGGCGGTAAGGTAATGACAGCCTTGCCTCTTCCGCCCACGTACGCACGGCCAGCCGCTCCTCTGCCAGGAAATCCGCCACCGCCTCGCGCAGGCCGGGGTGGCACAGGTAGTGCCATGAGTCGGTCAGCACCGGCTCGAAGCCGCGGATAAGCTTGTGCTCGCCCTGGGCGCCGGCGTCAAAACGCGCCAGTCCCTGGGCAATGGCGTAATCGATGCCCTGGTAAAAACAGGTCTCGAAGTGCAGCCGGTCGAACTCCGCCAGGCATCCCCAATAGCGGCCATAAAAGGTAGCGCCGTCCACCAGGCTGAAGGCCATGGCGACCGGGCGGCCCTGCTGGCTGGCCAGCACTAACCGGATGGCATCGGGCATCCGTTCGGCCAGCAGGCTGAAGAAGTCCCGCGCCAGGTAAGGCCGGCGGCCGCGCACCGCGTAGGTATTGGCGTAACAGGCGTAGATAAAGTCCCATTGCGCCTCGGTCACCCGGGCGCCCTCCAGCCACTCGAAATCAATACCCTGCGCCGCGACCTGCTCGCGTTCCTTGCGCATCTGTTTACGTTTGCGCGAGGCCAGGGTATCGAGAAAGTCCTGGAAATCGCGGTAACCGCGGTTGAACCAATGGTACTGACAGCCCAGGCGCCTGAGCCAGTCCGGTTCGGCCGCCAGAAGATCGTTGGCCCGCGCGTCGGTAAAGTTCACATGCGCGCCGGACAGTCCGTGCCGGTCAAGATGTTCCGGCAGCGCGGCCAGCAGCCGCGCCGCCGCCGCCGGGTCGCCAAGCAGCCTGGCGCCGGTCACCGGGCTGAAGGGCACGGCGCCAAGCCATTTGGGATAGTAGTCAATCCCGGCGCGCCCGCAGGCCTCTGCCCAGCCCTGGTCGAATACATATTCGCCGTAGGAGTGCTGTTTCCGGTAGCCGGGCATGGCGGCAAGGGTACGGCCGTCTTGCGCCCATAGCAGATGATCGGCTCGCCAGCCCGAGCGCGGGCCAAGACTGCCGCTGTCTTCAAGCGAGGAGAGAAAGGCGTGGCGCAGAAAGGGTTGTCCGGCCGGGACCAGGGCATCCCACTCGCCGACGGGTATATCGTCCAGGCGCGCCAGGGACGTTAAAGACATGACATTGTGCTCCGGTGAAGTGCCGTCAACCAGCAAGAACAGTAGCCAGTTGAAAGGCGCTGCGCAAGGGGTGGGGCACGGAGTGGCAAAAGCCGGCGCGGCTATCGGCGTTGACGACCAGGCGATGCCCATCATGGCTGCGGCAAACCCTTGCGGCGGTTTGCCGGCGGTCATCTCACAGCGATGTTACCAGGCTCTCCCGCCGGCGAAACTCAGACGGCGACAGCCCGACGGCCTGATGGAAATCGCGGGAAAAATGCAGCGGATCGTTATAACCGACCTGATAGGCGATGGCGGCAATGCTGGCATCGGTTTCAACCAGTAACCGCCGCGCCTGGGACAGGCGGTAATTTTTCAGCCATTTCAGCGGGGTTTGATTGAACGTCGTCTTGAACAGGCGAAACAGCTGTGATTTGCTCACCTGGCAAAAATGCATAAATTTTTCGATATCCCAATCGTCGTGGTAATGGCTGTGTATCTGGTAAATCAATTGCCCCAGCCCGCGATGCATAATCATCGGGGACCGTAGCGCCTCGGCGCTGCGGCTTTCCAGCAGGGTAAAGACCAGATTGGCGCAAACCATGTCGCATTGCGCCTCGCTCATCAGGGTATGAGACCGCATCAGGCCAAAAATAGTATGGTAGATCCCGACCATTTTTTCCGGAAAATCAAACTGGAATACCGGGTGTTTCTGTATCTCAAGCAACGACATAATATTATTCAGCTTGCCGCCGTCCACCCGCAGCCAGAAAATTTCCCAGGGATCGTCCGCGTCTGGATAATGTTCATGAGGCCACCTCACCGGCAGCCAAACCAGCTGATTGGCCGCCACCCGATGCAGCTTATCTTCTACTTTCACCCGTCCTTTGCCCTTCAGGCAGAAAATAAATTCGTGGCCGACCACTGATTGACGCTTTATATGATGCTCCGGGCCGGTGTGCAAATGACCGGCGCGAAATATTCGATAGTTAAAAAGTGTGGAGAAATCATCATATTCCCGATAAAAAGAGGAGATTACCCGCGTCTGTTTTTTTGATGTCGACATAGGTTGTTCCGGCCGTTGTGCTGTTCTTTAACAGGAAACCGATGGCTAAAAGTAGCCTATTTAACGGCATCGCCCGAGCAGGGGCCGGATGATTTATGATCTGTCTCACAAAATCATTGACCGGGGACTTCCATCCATATTTTTGAAATTTATCGCTATCACGCCAGGGCGGGGAATGCCCCTAAGGTAAAGCCATGTTGATGATGAATACGTTAGCCAATGTGGTTTAACCAAAAAAGCAGGAGTGTTGTTGCATGATTAACTTTAATGACCCGCGCCAGGTCGCCAAAGCCATCCAATTCACCAATGTGAATGCGGATCTGACGCGCGACGAGCTGCTAAAGCACCTGGATCTCTGTCTGCAATATCAGTTTGATGCGGCCATGATTGCCCCTTGTTGGGTGGCGCTGGCCAAGGACGTGCTGAAAGGCTCCGGGGTCAGGGTCGCCACCACGGTCAATTTTCCCCAGGCCAACGATACCACGGCGATGAAAGTGGCGCTGGTGCGCGAGCTGGCCAAAGAGGGCGCCGATGAGTTCGATTTTCCGCCGAACCCGGGGTTTTTGCTCGGCGGTATGGAAGACCGCTATTTTGAGGAATTAAAACAGGTTGCCGCGGTAGCGCATGACGCCGGGATGAAGGTAAAAGCCATGCTGGAATTTGGCTTTATTACCACCGAGGCGTTAAAAATCAAAGCCACCCGTTATGCTTATGAAGCCGGCATTGATTGGGTTAAACAGTCCAGCGGGTGGGGAAAGGGCGGCTGCGCCGCCACCGTCGAGGACGTGCGGATCCTGAAAAATAATATCCAGGCTCCCTGCCGGGTAAAAGTTTCCGGTAAGGTCAATACGCTGGAAAAAATGAAGGCGATGTTCGAAGCCGGGGCCGAACTGGTCGGCACCAGCTCCGGGCCGGAATTAGTGAAAGGACTGGCCGGGGATATCGCGGGGTATTAACCAGACGGCCCGTAACGTCCTTGCCGGAGGAAACGGCCCGATGCGCCGTTTCCTCCGGCGGACGGCATAACACAGTAAGGTAATGTGATGAGCGTATTTATTCTCGGCAGCTACGCAAAAGCGTTGGTGATGACGGCGGACAGGATCCCCCTGGCGGGTGAAACCCTGATTGGCCGCGACTTTCGCCAAACATGGGGCGGTAAAGGCTCGGATATGGCGGTGCAGGCCGTGCGCCTGGGCGCCAGGGTGTTTTATTCGGGCGTGGTGGGCGACGATGCCTTCGGCCATGAGTTTATCCAGTTGATGCGCGACGAGCAGGTCGATATCACGGCGCTGGACGTCACGGCGGCGTTGCCGACCGGCGCCGGACTGATTATCAAGGACCAGCAGGCGCGCAATATTATCGTGGTGGATATGGGAGCCAACCGACTGTTTACCCCCGAGCGGGTCGATGCCGCCCTGCCGTTGCTGCGCGAAAGCGCGGTGGCGCTGGCGCAATTGGAGATCCCGCTGGAAACGGCGCTCTATGGCCTGCGGCGCGCCAAGGCGCTGGGCAAGATCACCGTGCTTAACCCCGCCCCGGCGCGCGATCTGCGCGGCCTGGACCTGAGCGCCGTCGACTACCTGACGCCGAATGAAACCGAGGCGCGGGTAGCGCTGGGCCTGGCGCCCGACGATAAGCGCGGCAACCGCGATATTGCCGGGCTGTTGTTGCGCACCGGCTGCCGCCATGTGGTGATGACGCTGGGCGAGGCCGGTTCAGTGGTGTTTACCGCCGGTGAAACCCTTGAGATACCTCCTTGCCGCGTCAAGGTGGTGGACAGCAACGGCGCCGGCGACAGCTTCAACGCGGCGCTGGCGGTAGCCCTTGCCGAGGGGCGGCCGATTCGCGAGGCGGCGGTATTTGCCAACGCCACGGCGGCGTTGTGCTGCACCCTGTGGGAGACCGTGCCGTCGTATCATACGCGCCATCAGGTGAGCGCCTTTATGCAGCAGTCGTCGATGCAGCGGGTAAGCCGGTCAAAATAATAAACAGGAGATATTCCGATGAAAGCCAACTGTATCCTGCACCCGCAACTGGCCGCCGCCCTGGCGACCCTGGGTCATACCGATATCGTGCTGGTGACCGATGCCGGTTTCCCTATCCCCCCGGGGGCCAACCGTATCGATTTGGGTTTTTATCCAGGCACCGTGGACGTGCTTGAAATCCTGCGCGTGCTGCGCAGCGCGCTTTTTGTCGAAGAGGTCCGTTTCGCCCCGGAAGTGCGCGATTGCCATCCGGCGCTCTATCGCCACCTGCAGCAGATTTATACCGGCTCCGGCGCAACGTTTTCCTGCGCCGGCCACGACGTTCTCTGCCAGGATCTGGCTTACCGCGCCAAGGTGGTGATCCGTTCCGGATCCTTTGACCCCTGGGCCAATTTCGCCCTGGTGGCCAGCACCGACCCTTTCGCCTGGTTTACCGAAGCCTCCGGGGTCAAACCGCTGCCGGCCTATGTCGAGCGTCGGCAACGTATACGGGACAATGCGGTGCCGGCGCTGCAATAAGCGCCAGCGCGGACAGTAACATCATCATTAAGAAGGCGGCTGTGTATGAAAATAACGGGCTACCGCACGCTGAAAACCATCCACCGCTGGGGACGTGCCATTGGCGATGTCAACGGCGTGATCCCTTCGGGCATAACCGAAGTGCCGATCCTGTTGCTGACCACCGACGGTGGATTGACGGGGGTCGGGCTGGGGGCGCACGGCGATATGGAACGGATCTTTCCCGCCATCGAAGGCGAGGATCCGCGGGCGGTAACGGCTCTGTATGACCGGATATTGGCCTATGTCTTTAAGAGCGGTCACGCCGGCAGCGTATTCGGCGCCATCGGCGCAGTGGATATGGCGCTGTGGGATCTGAAGGCCAAAATGGCCGGTGAACCGCTGTGGCGTACTCTCGGCGCGCGGGATCCCTTCGTGCCCGGTTATGCCTCCGGTCTCGACTATGGCCTGACGCTGGATGAGCTGGTGGCGTTGCATCGGCGCTTTGCCGATCGCGGTTTTACCGGTTTCAAGCTCAAGGGCGGCCTGGACGTGGAGCAGGATATCGAGCGTCTGCAGGCGGTGCGGCAGGTCTATCTGGTCAACAGCGCGGCGCCGGCGGCGATGATTGATGTGAATGAATCCATGAACCGTAAGCAGGCGGTGCGTTATGCGGACCGTATCGGGCAACACCTGGATCTCACCTGGATCGAGGAGCCGGTGCGGCGCTGGGATGCGGCGGGACATGCGCAGGTTAGCCGCTCGGTAAAGTGCGCGGTGGCCACTGGGGAAAATCTTACCGGCCTGGACCAGTTTACCCCGCTGTTCGCGGCCGACGCGATGGATATCGTCCAGACCGGCATGTGCTGGGGCATCACCCATTTCCTGCGGGTAGCCATCGCCGCCCATGCCCATAACCTGCCGATCAGCCCGGTCGGCTACAACGCCAATCCGGTGGCCCACGCGGCGGCGGCGGCGCCGAATCATTTAAGCACGGAAGTGCAGGATCTGGCGTTCCCCGTCGGCCTTACGATCGATCAGGAGATTACCGGCGGCGGCATTCTGCTGGGGTCGGCTCCCGGCCTCGGTATCGAGGTCGATGAAGATGTCATTGCGGCCGGGCGGGAGTCCGGCAGTTGGAGCGCCCCCGCCGGGCCGCATGTGCGCCCGGGGCGCGCCGGTCTGCGCCTGGGCGCGGAAAAATAATGCCCGCGCCGCCCGCGGCGGCGCCTGAGCAAAAGGACAGCATCATGAGAACAGCGGCATTAGGCTCTACCGGCATTCGGGTGCCAATCCTCGCCATGGGCGCGGCGTCCCTCGGCAGTATCTATCATCCCGTATCGCAGCGGCAGGCCGATGACACGGTGGCCGCCGCCCTGGCGCACGGCGTTAACTATTTCGACGTGGCTCCCTATTACGGTTATACCAAGGCGGAAATTGCCCTCGGGCAGGCGCTGCGCGGCGTGCCGCGCGCCAGCTATACCCTGGCGACCAAGGTCGGACGCTACGGCGACAGCGACTGGGATTTCTCCGCCGCCGCCACCCGCCGCAGCGTAAAGGAAAGCCTGGCCCGGCTGGGCACCGATTATATCGACATTATCCAGTGCCACGACGTGGAGTATGGCGACCGGGCGCAGCTGATAAACGAAGGGTTGCCCGCGCTGCGTGATCTGCGCGCCCAGGGTGTGGTTCGCCATATCGGCATCACCGGTTATCAACTGGATTTCCTCGAGCCGCTGGCGGTGGAACAACAGGTGGATACGCTGATGGCCTATTGTACCTATACCCTACAGGACCGCCGCCTGGGCATGGTGGCGCAGCGGCTTAACGCCGCCGGCATCGGGGTGCTCAACGCCTCTCCCCTGGGCATGGGGCTGTTGACCGCCAACGGCGCGCCCGGCTGGCACCCGGCGCACCAGCGGGTGCAGCAGGCCTGTCGTCAGGTGGCGCAGCTTTGCCGGGAATTCGGCGAGAATATCGCCAGGGTCGCGCTGCAGTTTGCGCTGGCCACCGCCGCGCGCCAGGGCATCGCCAGCACGGTGATCGGCACCGCCAGCGCGGAAAATATGCTCGACAATGTTGCCTGGTGTGAGCAGCCGCTCAATGGCGAACTGCTGGCGCATATCGACGCACTGCTGGCGCCGGTGCTGAATATCGGCTGGGATATCCTGCCGGGCAACGGCGGCAAGGCCAGCAAATGAAAATCGTCGACAGCCATGTCCATCTGTGGGATCCACGGCGCTTCAGCTATCCCTGGCTGGCCGGTTTGCCCCGGCTTAACCGGCCGCAGTTGCCGGAACGACTGGCCGCCGAGGCTCCGGCCCTGGCGGCGGCAGTAGTGGTACAGGCGGACTGCGACACTCTCCAGGCGCTTGACGAGGCGGCGTGGATAGATACGCTGGCCGCTTCCACGACGGCGCTGCCGATCGCCGGCATCGTGGCCTATGCGCCGCTGGAACAAGGCGCGGCGATCGGGGGATACCTGCGGCGCCTGGGCGAGATAAGGCGCGTGGTCGGCGTGCGGCGTTCGGTGCAAAACGAGGGCGCCGATATCCTGCGCCGGCCCGGTTACCGCGCCGGCATGCTGGCGGCGGCGCGGGCTGGGCTGTGCGTCGATATGTGCGTGCGGCCCGCGCAACTGGCCGGGCTGCGGACATTGCTATCGGAGGTACAGGCCGGGGAACCCGGCATGCGGGTGGTTATCGATCATCTGGGCAAGCCGGAGATCGCCGCCGACCGCCTCGATCCCTGGCGGGACGATATTGCCCGGCTGGCGGCGCTGACCGGCGTGTATTGTAAACTGTCCGGCCTGCTGACCGAGGCGGCTTGGGATTGCTGGCGCGAGGATCAGATCCGGCCGTTTATCGAACATGCGCTGGCGACGTTTGGCCCGGCGCGCTGCATGTTCGGCGGCGACTGGCCGGTAGTGGAGCTCGCCGGTGGTTATCAACCCTGGTTTCATTGTTTATCTAACGCGCTTGCGACGCTGACGGACGATGAACGACGGGCGGTATGGCACGATAGCGCCGCGGCGTTTTATCGGCTGGATATCCCTTTCTGAGCAGGGGAAATAACACTGGGCCATGACAATAGAATAAATGCACCGCATTAATTGGCGGATGCGGTCTTGGCGAATAACCTGCCAGCCTGTTTTTTGACATATTTTATCGTGAAATAGATTTTAATTATCGGGCATCTACTCGCTTTCGCCCGTGTTTAACCAACCGATACGTAATAACAGGCGGAATAGGGTAATGCCTATTATCGCCGGTACAGCCCTACCCTACAAATAAGATAAAAAGAGGAAATAAGCATGTCTGAAAATGAATTAATCAAGACGCCGCCGTCGCGTGGCATGACGCCTGCGGCGGCCGGTGCAAATCAAACCGGGTTAATCGTGACCGGCAGGCGTAAATGGGTATTGCTCGGCTCGCTGTTTACCAATTTTTTTATCCTGCTCGCGCTTTATTGCGGAGTGATTTCGGTGTTGTTGCCTAATCATGTCGCCGCGCTGGATCCGGCGAACAAGGCCAATAACCTGGCGATTGTAATGACCACCGCGCTGCTGTTTACCATCTTTGCCCAGCCCATTGCCGGGGCGTTGTCCGATCGCTGCCGTTCCGGCTGGGGACGGCGCTCGCCCTGGATTGTCGGCGGGGCGCTGATTGGCGGGCTGGCGATTTATGGCATTTCCCTGATGACCACCCTGGCGGGTATCGCGGTGTTCTGGCTGATGGCGGCGGTATCGCTCAACTGCATGAACGGGCCGCTGGCCACCGTGGTGGCCGATCGTTTTTTACCGGAAAACCGCGGCATCGCTTCCGGGTTTGTCGGCGCCGGCTCCACCGCCGGCGGCACCGTCGGTATTATCGTCGCCGGCTATCTGGCCTATAACCTGCAACTGGGCTACCTGGTGTTCGGCCTGGCCATCGCCGCCTGTTGCATCGCTTTTGTGCTGATTAACCGCGAGTCCTCGTCGAAAAACGTCGTTATCGAACCCTTCGCCTGGGGCGCGTTTTTCAAAAGCTTCTGGGTCAGCCCCAGAAAACATCCCGACTTTGCCTGGGCGTTTTTCGGCCGTTTCGCCATGTTCCTCGGTTATCAGGGCGTGGTGACCTATCAGCTGTATATTTTACAAGATTACATTGGCTTAAGCGTTGATGAATCCAATTACGCCATCGGCACCATTTCGGTGATTACCCTGGTCACGCTGCTGTTTTCCGGGCTGATATCAGGGGTGCTGTCGGATAAATTCCAGCGCCGCAAAATCTTTGTCTTCATGTCGAGCATTATCATGGCGGGCGGCTTGTTGATTCCCCTGCTGATGCCGACGCTGGTGGGCATGTATCTGTACGCGGCGGTGCTCGGGTTAGGTTATGGTGCTTATACCTCCATCGATATGGCGTTGATGACCCAGGTATTGCCGGGCGGCGGCAAGCAGGCGGGCAAGGATATGGGCATATTAACCATTGCCACCGTATTACCGCAGTCATTCAGCCCGATATTATCCGCGCTGCTGCTGTCGCAATTCCATAATGACTATTCGTCGCTGTTTATCGCCGCCATTATTTTTGTTTTTGCCTCATCGTTTTTTATCCTGCCAATTAAATCGGTCAGGTAAATCATGCTAACGGCTGTACTGATTTTTTCTATCTCGATAAGGAGTGCTGCCTGATGACCGAACCGCTGTTTTCCGGCGTGATACCGCCGGTGCCCACCCTGTTTACCGCCGACGGGCAGTTTGACCGCCCGGCGATGGGGCGTCTGATTGACCGCCTGCTGGCTTCCGATGTGGACGGGCTGTTTTTTCTCGGCAGCGCAGGCGAATTTGCCCATATGGGCGATGCGTTGCGTCGGGCGGTGGCTGAATTCTGCATAAGCCACGTTAACCATCGCAAGCCGGTGCTGGTCGGCGTGGCGCACTCCGGCACCGCGCAAACCATAACGCTGGCGCTGCACGCCCAGCGCGGCGGCGCCGACGGCCTGGTGGTGGTCAATCCTTTCTACAACCCGCTGAGCGAAGAGAATTTATACCGTCATTTCAAACAGGTGGCCGGCGCCGTCGGATTGCCGGTGATTATCTATAACTTTCCCGCGCTGACCGGCCAGTCGCTGCCGGTATCGCTGGTTAAACGCCTGGCGCTGGATTGCCCGAATATCGTGGGATTAAAAGACACGGTGGATACCTTGTCCCATATCCGCGAGACCCTGCATGCGGTCAAACCGCTGCGCCCGGATTTCGCCATCTTTGCCGGTTATGACGAATATCTGCTGGGCACCCTGATCCTCGGCGGCGACGGTTGTATTCCCGCCAGCGCCAACTTTGCGCCACAGCTTACCTGTGGTATCTGGCAGGCGTTTCATCGCCGGGATTATGCCGGGGCGATCCTGTTACAGCAGCGGCTGTCCTGGATCCCGCCGCTCTACAGCCTGGACCTGCCGTTTTACAATGCCGTCAAATATGCCATCCGGCTGACCGGGGTGGATATCGGCGTTCATTCCCTCGCGCCCGCCGCGCCGCTGACGCAGGACATGATGGCGCGGGTAAAAGATATTTTAATAAAAAGCGGCGTTATTGAATAACAGAAAAATAAATAATGGAGAAACTGGCATGGCAGTTATAAGACGTTTCGGCAGCGTTATTGGCGTTCGCCCGGAGAAGCTGGCCTATTATAAACATCTTCATGCCAATCCCTGGCCGGAAGTGAATGCAATGATTACCAAATGTAATATACGTAACTTTACCATTTATTATCATGACGGATTGTTATTCAGCTATCTGGAATATATCGGTGATGATTATGAAACCGATCAAAAAATGATGGCGCAAGATTCGGCCACCCGACGCTGGTGGGCGGAAACCGCTCCCTGCCAGCTTCCATTGCCAGGCGCGGGCGAGGGCGGCTGGATGGAAATGGAGCCGCTTTACCACCTCGATTGAACGCCGCGTGAAAAGTGTAATAAAGCTGTGGATATTTTATCAATATCCCCCGGATTAATGCTGCCTATAAAAAACATATACTTTATTTCATTTTGTTAGTGGAACTCTACCCCCTGTATTAACCAGAAGGTGAAGTTAATAATGAACATTTTTTCTGTAACCGCCATGACCGGAATATTAATTTCCGGCCTGGGCCTCCCCACATTAGCCTTTGCCAATAATAACGCCGCCAGTATTGAAAGCCGGCTGGAGCAATTGGAAAAAAGAGTACAGCAAGCGGAGCGCCGCGCGCAGCTGGCCGAAGCCAAGGTTCAGGGCGCACGGGTTGACACCCGGCGTCTGGAAAATGCCGTTGCCGAAAACTCGGCGCAAACCCGGGAGGCCCATCAAGCCGTGCAGGAGACGGAAAAACGCACCGCGGCCCTGGAAAAAAAAGTGCCGGAAAAAGAAGATGGATGGTTTGAGCTGCACGGTTACGCCCGCTCCGGCCTGATGATGAACCAACGCGCCACCCACTCGCGTGGCGGCCCCTACCTCACACCCGCCGGCGATACCGGCGGCGCGGTGGGGCGCCTGGGCAATGAGCCGGATACCTACGCCGAGGTCTACCTGGAGAAAAAACAGCGTCTGGATAACGGCGCGACCACGCGCTTTATGGTGATGCTGGCCGACGGCCAGGAGAGTTATAACGACTGGACCGCCAGCACCAGTACCCTGAACGTCAGCCAGGCGTTTGCCGAACTGGGTTCGTTGCCCTCGTTTAGCGGCGTATTTAAGGACAGCACGCTCTGGGCGGGTAAACGCGTGGACCGCGATAACTTTGAAATTCACTGGCTGGATTCCAAAATCATCGCCCTCAACGGCACCGGCGGCGGCATTTACGATGTGAAATGGAGCGATGACGCCAAAAGTAACTTTTCGCTTATCGGCCGCAGCTTCGACGGCATTGAAGAGGTTAACGACGATATACAAAGCTATATCCTGACGGCGAATAACTATTTCGGACCGGTGCAATGGCTGCTAAGCGGCATCAAAGCCAAGGATAACGAATACCGCGAGAACCGGACGGATCATTCGATGGACAACGCCGGTAATAAGGGTTACCTGACCATGTTGGCCTATCATGGCGATGACTTTTACGGCCTGCGTCCCGGCATGTCCAAAACCGCGCTGTCATATGGCCATGGACTGGGCGCCGAGGTTAAAACGGTGGGTACCCGCGCCGAGCTGACCAACGACGCCGATACCGTCCGCCTGGCCACCTACGGCACCACGGAGCTGGCCAAAGGCTGGGACCTGGCGCCGGCGATATTGGCGCAAAGCAGCACGGATCGCTATATCAAAGGCGATGATTATAAATGGCTGACGCTGAATGCCCGGCTGCTGCAGGGTATAACCGAAAACTTCGCCCTGGCCTATGAGGCGTCCTGGCAGTATATGGATCTAGACCCGAAAGGGTATCTTGATTACGACAAGGTCAAAGGCGACTTTTATAAGCTTACCTTCGCCCCGACGTTCCGTCCCGACGATCTCTCGCCCTTTTTTACCCGCCCGGAACTGCGCGTTTACGCCACTTATATGGACTGGGATAAGGCGCTGGATAATTACTCCGCCAACGACACCCTGGGACAGACCGGTTTCACCGCCGGCGGCCAGTGGAGTTTCGGCGTGCAAATGGAAACCTGGTTTTAGCCGGGGCGGTTCGCCGGCACACATAACCGGGGCTAATAGAAAAAATCGATCATACTTAGAGGGGAATAACGACATCATTAGGGGAACGCATGGGTTTCACGGGTTGGACGGCGGCCGTGGGCGGTCTGTTGTTATTAATGTCGCTGGCGTCCGGCTGGATCCATCGCGGTCCCGTCACCTCATTCGGGTTATATCTGTTGGCGGGGATTGTCTGCGGTCCCTGGGTGCTGAACCTGCTGCGGGTGGATGTGGCCGCCCATGCCATGTTAATCGCGCATGTGACCGAGATTGCCATGGCCGCCTCGTTATTTATCACCGGCCTTAAGCTGCGGTTGCCGTTCCAGGACCCCGGCTGGCGCATGGGATTGCGCCTGGCCTTCCCGGCGATGATCCTGACGGTGGGCGGCGTGACCCTGGCCGTCCATTGGCTTGCCGGTTTCTCCTGGCCGCTCTCCCTGGCCTTTGGGGCGATAGTGGCGCCCACCGACCCGGTGCTGGCAAGCCTGATTTCGGTCAACGACGCCCGCGACGACGACAGCCTGCGGGTAGCCCTATCCAGTGAAGCGGGTATGAACGACGGCACGGCGCTGCCGATATTAATGCTGGCGATGGTGCTGCTGACCACGCATGAGCCGCTATCGTTCGCCATATTGGGCCATTGGGCCCTTATCGACGTAGCCTGGGCGTTGCTGGGCGGCCTGGGCATCGGTTTCGGCATGGGCAGGCTGATCGGCTATCTGGCTACCCATCTTAAAAGTACCCAAAACGACACCGCGCCCAATGATTTCCTGGCCCTTGCGCTGGTAGCGTTAAGTTACGCCGCGGCGCAAAGCCTCGACGCATCGGGCTTTTTGGCCACCTTCGCCGCAGGCGTCGGGCTCAGGCGCACCGAGCTTGGCATTTTTTCGCGCCATCCGCCGGACCATTTGCCGGAGGAAGAGCGCGGCGGCACGGCGGAATCCCTGGTCAACCCCAATATGCGCCACGCCTCCGGAGAGGCGGGGCCGCTGAGATCCGTCGGCCTGGTGGTCAGCGACGCGCTGTCCTTCGGCGACACCATGGAGCGGCTGTTTGCCGCCGGTATCGTCATCGTGCTGGGCATCACCCTGGCGATGCATTGGGATCCGATGGGCCTGCCGCTGGCGGCCATCGTGTTTTTACTCATCCGCCCGGCTTCGGTCTACCTGGCGACCATCGGCAGCGGCACGCCGCGCCTGCACCGTGCCCTGATCGGCTGGCTGGGCATCCGCGGCATCGGCAGTATCAACTACATTACCTGGGCTTATACCCACGGCCTGGCCGGCCCCGACGCCGAGCGCATGGCGAATATGGCCTTTACGCTGATTGTGGCAAGCGTCATTGTGCACGGCATCTCGGTGTCGCCGCTGCTCAACTGGCGGCAGGACAAAATAACGGCGGCCGCGGAGCGGGATAATAAACACTAAATTATGCGTCTCATTTCCCGTAGCGTAATATCACTGATTGCATTGGCAATGCCATATTTGGTCACTCATCACCGGAAAAGTTGTGAGACGGCGCAAAATTTATCCATAAATAATGGGTGAACTGAATAAATAAATTTCTTAACTTTTATATGCACCTTTACAGGAGCAGAGTATGAGCTACTACCCGGAAAAAAACTTCCGATCAATTGCTTGATCTTCCCGCGCCCTATAATTTAAGACTGTATTACCGCACGGACACAAGTATTACCCTGACATGGGATTTTAACCCGGCAGGGTTGCCATCTTATGATTTTGTCGTCAGGTCTTATAATTCATGAGGTTATTCTGAGCAAGGAACGGAGTTATTCAACATAAGCACGTTGGCTCTTGTTTTTAGCGGGGGCTGTTATTGGACGCAGGGTCGGAAAATAGACAATCTCTCACCAGGGCCAGGTTATTATCTGCCGCCGCAATAATGTAATATAATAAAAGAGTAATTTATTATCTCATTCATCACTTAATCCCGCTCAGGCGTTTCAGGCTCATGCCGCGCGTTGTGCCCGTAACGGCAGGAGCGTCGCCGCCCCGAAAGCCGACAGCGGAATGTTGACCAGGGTCGAATCGAGCCGCGTCATAAACGACCCGATCAAGACGACGATCGCCTGCGATAGCCACATCCGTTTCGCCTCGCGATCCTTCTGCGTAGCCGGACACCCTGCGGCGTCAGCTCGACAAGCATCTGGCGGCCGTCGGTGGCGTGCGGCGTGCGGCGTGCGCTTGACGATGCCCAGGTCCTCAAGCGGGGTAATGGTCGTTCCCATCGACTGCGGCTTCATCCCTTCGGCGCGCGCCAGGGCCGCCGTAGTGGCGGGACCGTCGTTAGCCAGCCGCGACATGGCGACAGACTCCGTCATTGAGAGTTCTCCCGCACAGGATTCATTGCGGGTACGCCGTACGAGCAGCCCTATCGCCTGCATAAAATCGACGACGTCTTGCTCCAGGGTATTGGCTGGCAAGTGCAAATCTCAGGGTAGGCGTTGGCGACCGTCGGCGTCGCGAGTATGCGGACGCGCCCCGGGACCAAAACGATCGGCCGCCACGCGGCATGAAGCGGGTCAGACACTGTTATGATGAATGGAGAGCATCAGATGTCATGGTATCAATATCTGTCCTACTTCTTCGGTGGAGCCGTTGTTTCCAACGCGATTCCACACTTGGTAAGCGGAATGATGGGGCGATCTTTCCAGAGTCCCTTTGCCGCGCCGCCGGGTCAAGGATTGTCCTCAGCAACCGTTAACGTGTCGTGGGGAGCATTCAACCTCGCGCGGGCCTATCTTCTGATCTACCGGGTTGGCCATTTCGATATACGCGTTATGGCGGACGCCGGCACCGCCGGCCTCGGAGCCTTGTTAATTGCAATCATATGCGTCCGCGCGTTCGGGCGTTTTCATGGTGGCGTCCCTGTGGCATGATAAAGGGCTATTTGTCCCGCTCAGCGCATCGTCACCAATTCTTCCGCCGCCGTTGGATGAATCGCCACGGTATTGTCGAAATCACGCTTGGTGGCGCCCATCTTCATGGCCACGGCAAAGCCTTGCAGGATTTCATCCATACCCAGGCCGATGCCGTGCAGGCCGATAATCCTTTCCTCCGGCCCCAGGCAGACCAGTTTCATCCGGCACGGCTGGCGATGGCTGGTGACGGCGGTATACATGGAGGTAAAGGCGGTTTTGTATACCTTAATCTGCTTTTCACCGTACTTGGCAATCGCGTCCGGCTCGGTCAGGCCGATGGTGCCGATCGGCGGGTGGCTGAAGACCACGGTCGGAATCAGGTCGTAATCCAGGTGTTCTTCCGGCTTGCCGTTAAACAGGCGCTCGGACAGGCGACGGCCGGCCGCCACCGCCACCGGGGTCAGCTCCACCGCGCCGGTATTATCGCCGACGGCGTAGATGCCCTTGATATTGGTGTTCTGGTATTTGTCCACCCGGATATAGCCGTTGCGGTCGGTTTCCACCCCGGCCGCGGCCAGGTTCAGGTTAGCGGTGGACGGTTCGCGGCCGATGGCCCAAATCAACGCGTCGACGGTAAAGGCATGACCGTTTTCCAGCGTCAGCGTCAGGCTGCCGTCCTGGTTTTTAACGATCGATTCCGGAATGGCGCCGGTATGCAGGGTGGGACCTTCCGCCTGCATGATTTCCACCAGCGTGTCCACGACCAGCGGATCAAAAGTGCGCAGCGGCGCATGTTTGCGCACGAACAGATGGGTCTCGGCGCCCAGCGCGTTGACTACCCCGGCAAGTTCCACCGCGATATAACCGGCGCCGACCACCGCCACCCGCCGCGGCATGGCGTCCAAGGCAAAAAAACCGTCGGAGTCGATACCATGTTCGGCACCGACGATATCAATATGGCTGGGACGGCCGCCGGTGGCTACCAGGATATGATCGGCGGTAATGCGTTCGCCGTTGACCTCGACGGTATGCGCGTCGACAAATTTGGCAAAACCCTCGATAACATCGACTTTATTATTGCCCAGCACCCGCTCGTAGGACTGATGGATACGGTCGATATAGGCGCTGCGGCTGTTGACCAGGGTCTGCCAGTCAAAGTGGTTAATCTGGGTGTCAAAACCATAATCCGGGCCGTAGAGCTTGATGGCCTCGGCGATTTGCGCCGCGTGCCACATGATTTTTTTCGGGACGCAACCGACATTGACGCAGGTGCCGCCAAGATATTTGGCTTCGATAAGCGCGCATTTCCGGCCGTACGATGCGGCCCGGTTGATCGAGGCGATACCGCCGCTGCCGCCGCCAATAGCAATATACTCGTAATGTCTGGTCATCCGGGATTCCCTTTAGCTCATGTGATGGGCACAAGTTTAACGCGCAAAATGCATTTGTCGCAAAGTTTGCGTCAATCCCTCCGATAGGCGGAGGGCCGGGCGCTATGCCATCATGCCGGCGGCGACCCACGCGCCGGTATGGGATGCCGCCTTGACGCCGCCGGGTATTACCCAAGCATCGCCCAGTTTTATTCAGGCACCACCCAGCGCACCAGGGTATGGCCATGGCCGGTGGGCACTAGCGCCTGATGCAGCCAGGGCAGCAGTTCGGTCATCTGTTGCTCCAGCAGCCACGGCGGATTGATGACAATCATGCCCGAGCCGGTCATGCCGCGCTGATCGCTGTCCGGCCTGACCGCCAGCTCGATTTGCAGGATGCGGCGTATACCGGTTTTCTCGAGCGATGCCAGGATTTTTTTCACATGCTGGCGCAATACCACCGGATACCACAGGGCATAGGTGCCGGTGGCAAAACGTTTATAGCCTTCCTCGATGCCGGTCACCACATCCGGATAATCGGATTTTAGCTCATAGGGCGGGTCGATCAGGATCATCCCGCGCCGGCTGGGCGGCGGCAACTGGGATTTTAACTGGGCATACCCGTCGGCGCGCAATACCTCGGCGCGGGCGTCCTTCTGGAACTCATTGCGCAACAGCGGATAATCGCTGGTGTGCAGCTCGGTCAGGTGCAGCTTATCCTGCTCGCGCAATATCTGGCGCGCAATCAGCGGCGAGCCGGGATAATAACGCAGGGTGCCGCTGCGGTTATAGTGGCGGATTACCGTCAGATACGGTTCCAGCAGTGACGGACAATCGTCCCGCTGCCAGATCTTGCCGATACCGTCCAGATATTCCCCGGTGCGCTCGGCGCGCTCGCTGCTGAGCAAATAGCGCCCGGCGCCCGCGTGGGTATCAAGATAAAGGAAAGGTTTTTCCTTTTCCTTCATGGCCGTCAGGATCAGGCTCTGGACGGTATGCTTCAGCACATCGGCGTGATTACCGGCATGAAAACTGTGGCGATAACTTAACATAGTGTTTTGCGCTTTCAGGTGATGTTGTTATTTACAGTATAATCAGTTGGTTACCGATAGTGGCTACTGTGCGTCGCTGCGGTGCCGGAGGCTCACGGCCCAAACGGAAAAACACGCACGGGGCGTGCGGCACAGGGCACAGCATATCATGGCCGGTAGTATAAACCGCCTTGGGGATAAAAAGGGAAAAGCATTGCCCTCGTTATACTGCCCCGGCCACCGCGCCTGAGGGTTCATCCCCGCGATCCCATAAGGCCGCCGGGCGGGCTATCTGTCATCTACGCGTAACCTTAATCTCCTATAATGATCAGGTCATTATTCGATTGTGCCCGTTATTTTTTTGCCCGCGATCCGCGGGCTTTTTTATACCTGAAAAGCGTAAATCAATCATTAGCATCCTTGATACAGGTGTTAAGGAATGGTTGATTTGATTCTTTGGGAACGGCCCGAATTTTGAATACTACCTAGAAATGAAGAATGCGGAGGGGCAAAACCAGATAAAACATGCCGATGGGCGTTATACCCATCGACATGGAGGTATATTAATTATGCAGCATGCTGCCCACGATAATTGAGGTTATCACCCCGGTAGCCACCGCCATCAGCACATAATTGCCGTCGATATAGGCCCATTGCTGTCCTCTTGGCGGCTCATACAGCCCGCGACCGCGCCAGTCGTCAACACGATAATGTTCGCGATAATAACGTGGCATCGGATGTCCACGCCTGAAATCATGGCCGTTCCAGGCAAAGTGGTCGCGTTCGCCACCGCGTGGGCCGCCCCGGTCGCCATGGCCACGATTGTCATGACCACCACGGTTATCATGGCCGCCTTGCCGGCCCGGGCCGTCGTTGCCGCGATGATCGCCGCCGCCATTTCGGGATTGCCAATCCTGGCCGCCAGGGCCGTCGGCGTAGGAAGCGACGGGAAGGCAGGCGCTTGCTGAAATTAATGTGATAACCATAACCAGCGTAGATTTTTTCATTTTTTGTCACCCTCAATTAAGCGACTGCTTCGCCAAGCCAGTAGTCACACTATCAGCTAAACCAAACGGGGCGGCATCAGGAAATATCTTAAAAAAATCCCCTACTGACAATGATTTACCCGCCTTATCACATTCCTTACATATGTGAAGATAATGCCTGTCGCATACCGGCTGCCTCTTCGGCTAAACGAGTGCCCGGCGTGGTTTTCTGACCAGGCCGATCTCGCTAAACATAAAAAATACTTCTTAAATATTTTGCCACGGGCCCCTTACACTATCTTCAGGGCGGATCATATCCGGTTGTGATGAGGGAAATGATATGCGGATCAGACAATCAGCGCGGATTTTGCTGCTTAACCCGCAAGGCGCCGTGCTGATGTTTAAATTCAGCCATGCGGGCGGCGCCCTGGCGGGACAGACCTATTGGGCAACGCCCGGCGGCGGGGTGGAAGCGGGTGAATCCTTATTGGCCGCCGCAGCCAGGGAACTGTATGAGGAAACCGGCATCCGGGATGTGGTATTGACCGCCACCGATATCACCCGTTGTTTTCCCATGCAGTTGACCAGCGGTGAATGGGTTAACGCCCAGGAGTACTATTTTGTCGCCGCCGTTAGTGAAACCGCTATCTCGGATAAAAACTGGTCGGCGAATGAACGGCGGGCGTTAGCCGATTACGCCTGGCTGACAAAGGATTTTATCAGCACCACGACCGAAACCATCTATCCGCAAGGTCTTAACACCATGCTGGGTTCCCTGGCCGGGCATGATTGAGGCGTTACGGCCCATGGGTCTTAAGCCCGGGTCAGGAATAAGGGTCGGGCTTGCACAAAAAAACGGCCACGGACCTAGATTATGCCGGCGATGGCATTCATGCCTACGCTTAAGCCTGAAAATCGAGGACCCGGCCGTCGGCAAGGGTGGCGCGCAGGCTCAGGGCCGGAATATCAGCAAAGGTGCGCCGACTGAAGTTGGCGATAATCACCGAACCGTCGCTAAAGGTGGTTTGCTGCACCCGGCCGGCGGCGTCCAACCAGCGGAAATCAGTCAGGGCTTTATTCCACAAAGCCTGGTGCAGCGGGCGAAAAAGAGCGTCGGTTTTAACAATTTCGGGCAGACGGGCTTCAAGCGTGGCGCGGTTGAGATGGTACATCGGCGCGGTGTTATAGAGTCCGCTAAGTAAGGTCCGGGTATTTTTTACGTCGCTGTATTTTAAATTATCCGCATGCCAGTGATGGCTGCTGATGAGCGCGTCATGGAAAACGGCCTGATAAAGCGGGATACGGTTGCGCGGTTCAAAGACGACGCTGAGATAAGGCTCTTTAACCTTGGCCGGGGCAAAAAAGAACGCCGGCTGGGCCTCCGGCCACCAGGCGCCGAGATACCAGGGGGAGCGTTGATTGTGATACATATCCCCGCGGCCCCAGCCGAATCCCCAGGTCTGGGTGCCATGCGCAAACATCAGTTGACCGGCATTGACCGCGCTGCCATCCTCTGACCCCAGGGGCAGTTTGAATGTGGTATTGAACCAGGCCATACGGGCGTTGCGGGCGGTAATGGTTTGCTCTGCGCCGCATGGGTGGTCCGGATGATAGTCTTCCGAGGCCATGCCGGTGCCGTCGACATCCAGGAACAGGCTGTTCAGGCCCCCCAGCCGCACCAATTCACTTATCCTATGCTGTGAATAAGGCAACATGCAGCTTGGGTTGAGGTAATAACCTTTGTTACCAAAACCGGGCTTTTTGCCGCCATGGGCTTCCACGATGGCGCAGTTTTGACGCAGCGTGGAAGGGATTTGCGCGCTTAACCAACTATCATTGACGCCACGGGGTATCGCCGTATCGTATGAATCATAGGTGGCGATCAGATAGCCTGACTTTTTCGCCAGTTGCACCGCCCGCGCGGACATAAAATTAGCGGTCCACTTTTCCGTTGCCAGCCATAATCGCGGCAGCCCTGCCTGATGCAACGCGGTTATCAATGGGATGCTCAAGCCTTGCCCCCAGAATGTCGCAGGGGTGAGAAAGCCGCCCAGACGCTGTTCCGCAAGCCGACGTATGGCGTGGGCCTGTGCCAGTTGCGCCTGAAGAAAATCAGGATCATCGGGCGTTGCGCTAACAGGAATGCTGTCGGCTAATGCCGCATTCAACGAGGCAATCAGCGCGGATTGTTGCCATTGATCCGGAGTGTGGTTGTTAACGTCCTTGAGCGTTTGCCTACCCTCATTATTGATTTTATCCCACAATGGCAAGGCCGGAGGTGATTGCAGATATTGCAGCAGTCCGGGCCAGTTGGCGACGTCTGACTTATCAAGCGGTCCTGTGCCCCATAAATAAATATGGCTGGCGCCGATCAGTTTTTCCCCCTCCGGCGCCAGGCGAATTTTATCCTGTAATGACGCGAACTGGCCGCTTTGCCGTAGATATTGCCGGTAGCGCAAGGCGCCGGAAAGTTCTGAACTTCCCATATGAAGTATTATCTGCAAGGGGTGATGCTGATTAAAACGATTAAATTCATGCGCGGCGGACATCCTCACCGCTGATTT
Source organism: Acerihabitans arboris (assembly GCF_010131535.1). Taxonomy (GTDB): domain Bacteria; phylum Pseudomonadota; class Gammaproteobacteria; order Enterobacterales; family Enterobacteriaceae; genus Acerihabitans; species Acerihabitans arboris. Next base: position 73,641 of record NZ_WUBS01000013.1, on the reverse strand, counting down.
TCCGCCGGAGAATTTCACCTTATTATGCATCGGCGTGAGTAATAACCAACTGACGACCCGGCTATCCTGTAATTGGCCCCATAACGGTAGTTTTAAATCCATATTGGTATCAAGGGATGGTATTTCATCCAACAGATAGCGTTGCCAGTGCGGATTATCAAGTGAAACCCGGCTGCCTTCGGCCAGCGGCAATAAAAGTGTTTTCACCGGTTCAGGCAGGGTAAACCAGGTGAAGTGCTGCGGCCGCGTGGTGGTGAAATCGAGATATAAATCTTTATCCGCCAGCCGCAGGGCGACGTTCATTTTTCGCTGCGGCCAGTACCATTTGGCCTGGGTGGCGCTGTGGCTCAACTCAGTGACGTTTTGTGCCGCTTGCGGCTGATTGACCCTGAGATTGCCGATACTGATGGCAAGCGTGGCCGGGTCGACGATAAATAACATTCCATCTTGTTGTAAGGTAAACGCGTTGGTTGAACCTGCTATCAGTAACAGGCCGCAGGCAAACGTTTTAGCCAGATGATGCCATGGCCAGTCGACGTGGGACATCTTATTCATTATGCAACCTCGGGACACAGGGTTGATATTTTATACGAGGAATGTATGCTATTTTTCAGCCGCGTTTGGCTAAGGTGGAAACCTTAGCATGGCAGGGTGGTAATGCCATGTAATTTGCTAAAAACGACCTGGTGGTTAATTTTTCATTTATGATGACATCAGGTTAATAATTTTTTATATGAATTCTTCAAGCAGGTAGTAAATTTATTGGTACATCATTTATCCCTATATTTATTGATAATTAGGATGACATAAAAAAACTCACTGCCCTGATACGAGCAAATAATGATGCGGACTTTTCTTACAGAACGTTATCCCGACGCCCGATTATGGGCCTTTGGCGACAGCGCCGAAATGGCCGATGAGCTGCTGGCGCTGGTATTGCGCGGCGAAAAAACCGCGAGCTGCTGTTCTTATAACGCCTACCGGCGGGACGGGGCGCCGGTTATCGGCGGTTACCATGTAGTGCTGGATGGCAGGGACAATCCAGCCTGCGCGATCCGTACCGTGGCGCAGCGGTTGGTGCGTTATTGCGACGTGACCGCCGAAATGGCCGCCCTGGAAGGCGAGGGGGATAAAAGCCTGGCGTACTGGCGGGAGTCGCATCAGGATTTTTTTACCCGCGAGGGCGGCTTTTCGCCGGAAATGCTGCTGGTATTCGAACAATTCGAGGTGATTGAGGTGCTGGCTTAAACCGGAGGGATGGCCGCTTTTTGCTATTGATACGGCAGTATACCGTAACAGAAAGACGACGCTACACCGCAGGCTCAAGCGAGCAGCGGTGTGTACCGCGCGGCTCTACACCGCTGCTGAAATCATTTCCCCCGGCAATTTTCGGTTGCCCGGGGCCCTTCACCGGCAACCCGCGGCGGTTAACGTAGGTTAGGATTGCGCATAACGCTATATCGGCCACAGCCCAGCAGCGCAATGGCGATGCCGGCAAACAGGTAAACGGCGATGACCTCAAAACCCCAGGCGCCCACTTTATCCAGGGTCAATATCATGCCCGGATTGGTGATCAGCCAGGCAAACAGCATGGTAAAACAAAACACCAGCGCGGCGGGCCGTACCAGGATGCCGAGGATAAACAGCACCGGCACCACTATCTCGCCAAGAAACACCCCGTAGGCGACAGCCGCCGGCATGCCGTGCCGGACCACCATGCCGACGATATTGTCGATGCCATATATCGCCTTATGGACACCATGGAACATCATCATGCCGCCAAAAGCGACGCGCAGTACCAACCTGCCCAGGTCCGGCTTATCGAGCATACGGTTAAAAGCAGCGATCATTTTACACCATCCCGTTTTTATTGAATTTGAATGATTATCGTTGCAGCCATTATTACTCTTTTAAAAGGCAAAAGCCCACCGCTTAAGTGAGCCAGATCAAGCAAATACCCACAAATAATGTGTAAAAGATCCCTTCATCGCCCGTTAACGGCATTGGCGGTCCGCCATGAGGGGATGGCGCTGGAAACCGGGCCATGCACGGGCCTTGGCCGCCGCTATTTGCCGTTGCCCGTCAGCCCCCTATATCGATCCAGGCACAACACATTCCTTTGCCCGCCATTGATTTTCGCTATAGTTAGCCTCATGTTACTTCCATATCTTTTAAATAATGATCAGGGCCGCGCTATGACAAATCCGTTATTGACTCCATATTCCTTGCCACCTTTTTCCACCATTCGTCCTGAACATATCGTCCCGGCGGTAAAATCCGCCCTTGATGAGTGCCGCCAGGCCGTTGAGCGCATTGTTGCGCTATCGGGTCCCTATACCTGGGATAATTTATGTCAGCCGCTGGCGGAAGTGGACGATCGCCTGGGGCGGATCTGGTCGCCGATAGGCCATCTGAACGCGGTGAAAAACAGCCCCGAGCTGCGCGAAGCCTATGAGCAGTGCCTGCCGTTATTGTCGGAATACAGCACCTGGGTGGGGCAGAATACGGGGTTATATGACGCCTATCGCGATCTGCGCAACGGCGACGGTTACGATGAGCTGAGCGTGGCGCAGAAAAAAGCGGTGGACAATGCCCTGCGCGATTTTGAGCTGTCGGGTATCGGCCTTTCCCCCGACAAGCAAAAGCGTTACGGCGAGATTGCCGCCCGTCTGTCGGAACTGGGGTCGACCTACAGCAACAACGTGCTGGACGCCACCATGGGGTGGAGCAAGCTGATTACCGATGAAAACGCGCTTGGCGGCATGCCGGAAAGCGCGTTGGCCGCCGCCCGCGCCCAGGCCGGGGCCAAGGGGCGGGAAGGCTGGCTTATCACCCTTGATATCCCGAGCTATCTGCCGGTGATGACCTATTGCGACAACGCCGCCCTGCGTGAAGAGCTGTATCGCGCCTATGTGACCCGCGCCTCCGATCAGGGCCCCAATGCCGGTAAATGGGACAACGGCCCGATCATGGAGGAAATCCTGGCGCTGCGCCATGAATTCGCCCAGCTGCTTGGATTCGACAGCTATGCCGATAAGTCTCTGGCGACCAAAATGGCGCAAAACCCACGGCAGGTGCTGGATTTTCTCGCCGATCTGGCCAGGCGCGCCCGCCCGCAGGGCGAGCAGGAGCTGGAGCAGCTGCGCGCCTTCGCGGCCGAACATCACGGTCGCGATGAGTTAAATCCATGGGATATTACCTACTACAGCGAAAAGCAAAAACAGCATCTGTACGCCATCAGCGACGAGCAGTTGCGCCCATATTTCCCCGAGCAGCGGGTGGTCAGCGGCCTGTTTGAAGTGGTGAAACGTATCTACGGCGTCACCGCCGACGAGCGCACGGATGTGGATACCTGGCACCCCGAGGTGCGGTTTTTCGACCTGTTCGACGAACAGGGCGAACTGCGCGGCAGCTTCTACCTGGATTTATACGCCCGCGACAACAAACGCGGCGGCGCCTGGATGGACGATTGCGTCGGCATGCTGCGTAAAGCCGACGGCAGCCTGCAAAAGCCGGTGGCCTACCTGACCTGTAATTTCAACCGTCCGGTCAGCGGCAAGCCGGCGCTGTTTACCCATGACGAAGTGACCACCCTGTTCCATGAGTTCGGTCACGGCCTGCACCATATGCTGACCCGTATCGATACCCCCGGAGTGGCCGGCATCAGCGGCGTGCCCTGGGACGCGGTGGAGCTGCCAAGCCAGTTTATGGAAAACTTCTGCTGGCAGCCCGAAGCGCTGGCCTTTATCTCCGGCCATTACGAAACCCACGAGCCGTTACCGAAGGAAATGCTGGATAAGCTGCTGGCGGCCAAGAACTACCAGGCGGCGCTGTTTATCCTGCGCCAGCTGGAGTTCGGCCTGTTCGATTTCCGCATGCATTTCGAATACAGCGATGAGCAGGGCGCGCGCATCCTGCAAACCCTGGCGGAGGTGAAACAGCAGGTGGCGGTGATGCCGGCGGTGGAATGGAGCCGTTTCCCCCATGCCTTCAGCCATATATTTGCCGGCGGTTATGCGGCGGGTTACTACAGTTACCTGTGGGCCGACGTGCTGGCGGCGGACGCCTGGTCGCGCTTTGAGGAAGAGGGTATTTTTAATCGCGCAACCGGCCAGTCGTTCCTGGACAATATCCTCTCGCGTGGCGGTTCCGAGGAGCCGATGGTGCTGTTTGCGCGCTTTCGCGGCCGTGAACCCGAACTGGACGCCATGCTGCACCATTACGGCATCCGCGGATAATGGCGTGGGGGCCATTATCCCTACGTTGTGAACCTGGGGTCGATGGCGCGCGTTTGGCCGCCCTGGCGCAACGTTTTGGGCTGGCCGACACGGCGTCGGCGGTGATGGAACTGGTGCTGACGCCTGAACGCCTGGAGCTGCGCAAGCGCGATGAGCCGAAACTCGGCGCCATATTTGTCGACTTTACCGGCGGGGTCATGGCCCATCGTCGTCGCTTCGGCGGCGGACGCGGCGAGGCCATTGCCCGGGCGGTAGGCGTAAAAGGCAAGACGCTGCCGGATGTGGTGGACGCCACGGCGGGGCTGGGGCGCGACGCGTTTGTCCTGGCGTCCCTCGGCTGCCGGGTGCGGATGTTCGAGCGTCACCCGGTGGTGGCGGCGCTGCTGGACGATGGGCTGCAGCGGGCCTACGACGACCCGGAGGTGGGGGAATGGCTGCGCGGGCGCCTGACCCTGGTGCATGGCTCCAGCCTGACGGGATTAGCCGATTTGCAGCCGCGTCCGGACGTGGTTTATCTCGACCCGATGTTCCCGCACCGGCAAAAAAGCGCGCTGGTTAAAAAAGAGATGCGGGTATTTCAGTCGCTGGTGGGCGCCGACGAGGACGCCGGCCAACTGCTGGCGCCGGCGCGCGCGCTGGCGACCCGGCGGGTGGTGGTGAAACGTCCGGACTATGCTCCGCCGCTGGCGGCCATTGCGGCCCAGGCGCATCTGACGACTAAAAACCATCGTTTCGATATCTACACTCCCACCGGGCGCGCGAATGCGTCCGCGGCGGCGGATTAAAGCTTCCCGCAGGCCGGGATATAACAGGGGAAAAGGGATGCGCCGCCAAACGCGTCGTTTCCCGCCCGGGAAGGCGGAAAACGCGCGGGTGCTTATGGACACTGCAATTAATTCACAAGATTAACTTATAACACTAACTATCAGGGCGATATTAACTCTGCCTGCGGCGCTTACCGGCAACCGGCTAATCTTCGTACACTTCCTCGTCGTTTAACGGCACGATCAGCATATCGACATGCACGGTATTGATCAGCTGGCGGGCCGAGGACATCAGCTTGCTCCAGAAATCCTGGTGATGTCCGCACAGGACCAGATCGACATCGTACTTATTGATGGCATCCACCAGCACCTGGCCCAGATCGCCGCTGCCGCTGAGGATTTCGGCAATCGGATAATGGGCGTTTTGCGACAGTTGCGTCATCGCGTTCTGGGTTTCCTCGGAGATACGCTTTTGCATATCCCCCAGATTGACATCGATCAGGCCGGTATAGAGATCGGAATAATTGACGTCAACATGAATCAAAGAGATCTTCGCGTTGTACGGCCGGGCCATCGATACTGCTTTTTCCACCAACACATTACTTTCCGGTGAAAGGTCAACGGCGATCAGGATGTGTTTATAAGACATAATCAGACTCCTTGCAAAATGTCACTCGTAAATTCCGCGCGACGTGGGTAACTCATCCGGCATGTCTGTGACGCCTTAAGTTTAACACTCGGTGGCATCCAAGAAGTGATGCCGCGATCACACCTATCCGTATGATATTTATCAACCCGGTACGCGTCGTTGGCTCAGGCTATCCTCTGGCGATAAAACCTTAACAGTATTAACCATCACAGTAGAATAATAATTATTAATTTTTCAATGTACTAAATTTAGTATAGCTTTTAATAAAGAGAGGATCGCGCATAATCCGGGTTGGACGATGGCCCGGCGTTTATCCTGGGACAGGCCGGCGAGCGCCGGAGCCTGCCGATAAGGAAACCGGCCGGAAGAACAATTTTTGTCGCTTCGATTGTTTTCTTTTGACAAAATTTTCTACACTCAATATTGCAAGGTTAGGCAGTTTTTTACTGCGTATATCCATTCTCGGTTATATCAATTCTTGGGGTGGGCTTCTTCAGCTCTGTGGTTAGTTGCTATCGCGCGTATACCGCTGTCGGCCCGGTAGTCAGGAGGGTCTGTGCGGCGTCGCGTTGCCGGGGGGGATTTATGATCAACACCGTTGCGTTTTTCTGGGCTTTATGTGTCGTTTGTGTCGTCAATATGGCGCGTTATTACTCATCGTTGCGGGCGTTATTAGTGGTGCTGCGGGGCTGCGATCCATTGCTCTACCAGTACGTGGACGGCGGGGGCTTTTTCACCGCCCACGGCCAGCCCAGCAAGCAGCTCAGGCTGGTGCGCTATATCTTTGCCCAACGGTATCTCGATCATCACGATCCGGAGTTTATCCGCCGTTGCGAGCGGGTGCGCCGTCAATTTATGCTGACCAGCGCGTTATGCGGCTTAATCGTCGTCAGCCTGGTTGCCCTGGCTATTTGGCACTGATGCCTTAAAAAGCATCAAGGACAGACAATAAAAAAGGCGACCAGCAGGCCGCCCGTTTCCATCGCGCTTGCCGATGGGTTAGATCAGCCTCAGCGCCAGCCAGTACAGGCCGCCTGACAGTACGATAGCCACCGGCAGGGTAAGCACCCACGCCAGCAGGATATTCTGCACGGTTTTGCTTTGTACGCCGCCGCCATCCACCAACATGGTGCCCGCCACCGCGGAGGACAATACATGGGTGGTGGAAACCGGCATGCCGGTATAGCTGGCGGCGCCGATGGACACCGCGGCGGTCATCTGCGCCGACAGGCCTTGCGCATAGGTCATGCCCTTCTTGCCGATTTTCTCGCCGATGGTGGTGGCAACACGCCGCCAGCCAATCATGGTACCCAGCGACAAGGCCAGCGCCACGGCAATGATAATCCACAGCGGCGCATACTCTACGGTTGCCAGCAGGTCCTTACGCAGATTACTCAGGAAGCGTTTATCTTCGCTGGTGGTTTGCGGCAGTTTGGCGGTCCGGTCCGCGGTATCGGCGATGCACATCAGCAGGCGACGCACATGCGATCGCTCAAACGGCGTGATCTTATCGTAACTCTGCAAATTATCCAGCAGCGCCATGGCGCGGGTGATGGCGATAAGCGCCCTTGAACTGTCGCAATGAAACCCGGCGGGCGTCGACGGCAGGGCGTTGACATCAGGCGCCGGTATTGCCGGCGGTTCGGTGTTAACCACCTGCGGCAGGGCGGCCTGATGCTGCAGGTAAAATTGCTGCAGGTTGCCGACCGCGTCGCGGGTACGGGCGATATCATAACCGGTGGAGTTCATATTGACCACGAATCCGGCCGGCGCCACGCCTATCAGTACCAGCATAATCAGGCCGATGCCTTTTTGCCCATCGTTGGCGCCATGGGCAAAACTCACCCCGGCGGCCGACAGTATCAGCGCGGTGCGGGTCCAGAAAGGCGGTTTGCGTTTGCCGTCTTTCTTTTCACGTTCCGCCGGCGTCAAATGGATGCGGCGGCGTTTCGGGGTGCCGCTCCAGTAACGGCGCAGCACGAACACCAGGGCGCCGGCCAGCACCAACCCAACTAAGGGTGAAATGATCAGCGAGAGGAAGATTTCAATCAGCTTCGGGATATTCAGCGCGTCCAGTACCGACGAGTCGGTTACCATGGCGTTGGTCAGGCCGATGCCGATAATGGCGCCTATCAGGGTATGCGAGCTGGAGGCCGGCAAACCGAAGTACCAGGTCCCCAGGTTCCAGATAATGGCCGCCAACAGCATGGAGAACATCATCGCCAGGCCGTGGGTGGAGCTGACGTTTAACAGCAGATCGACCGGCAGCAGATGCACGATGGCATAAGCCACGCTCAGGCCGCCCAGCAGTACGCCAAGAAAATTGAAGATCCCCGACATGCCCACGGCCAGCTGTGAGCGCAGGGCACGGGTGTAAATAACGGTTGCTACCGCATTGGCGGTATCATGAAACCCGTTGATGGCTTCATATACCAGGACAAAAATTAATGCGAGCACCAGCATAAGACCGGTATGAAACTCCAGGCCGGTAAATAGATGTAGCATAGGGTTACGCCATAGATTGGACATGAACGGGGCGCATTATCTGCGACAACAGGCCCGGTCGAAAAGCAAAATATGACCTTTTTGTGACATTTTTATGGATCCTGCCCGCGGCTTCAGCCAGTTTAGCGTATAAAATCATAATGATAAGTCTGTTTACCGATTTTAGCATCCTGTTACGTTGGCATAAGGTCGTCGGGGACATTACAATCGGCCCCCGCACGCCAGGCGCAATAAACGCGCGGATGTCCCTTTCGGTAGTTAAGCAGGCATTACCAGACAGAGAGAACGTATGGTCGAACAGTTTGATGTAGTGGTGATCGGCGCGGGCGCCGCGGGCATGTTTTGCGCCGCGCAGGCCGGCCGGCTGGGCCGCCGGGTATTGCTGCTGGATAACGGCAAAAAACCGGGTCGCAAGATTTTGATGTCCGGCGGCGGTCGCTGCAATTTCACCAATCTGTATGTCGAACCGGCGGCGTTTCTCTCGCAAAATCCGCATTTCTGCAAGTCCGCCCTGTCGCGCTATACCCAGTGGGACTTCATTGCCCTGATGCAGCAATACGGCATCGCCTGGCATGAAAAAACCCTCGGGCAGCTGTTTTGCGATGATTCGGCGCAGCAGGTGGTGGATCTGTTGCTCAAGGAGTGCCGGTTGGGCCAGGTTACGCAGCGCATGCGCTGCGAGGTGGCGGCGGTGGCAAAACGCGGCGATGATTTTTTTCTGACCCTGCCGGACGGCGATATCAAGACCTCACGGCTGGTGATCGCCACCGGCGGCCTGTCGATGCCGGGGCTGGGCGCCACGCCCTTCGGTTATAAAATCGCCCAACAGTTCGGCCTGCCGGTGATCCCCACCCGCGCCGCGCTGGTGCCGTTTACCCTGCATAAACCGCTGCTGGAACAGCTCAGCGTGCTGTCCGGCATCGGCGTGCCCGCGGTGGTCGCCGCCGAAAACGGCGTTAGCTTCCGGGAGCATCTGCTGTTTACCCATCGCGGCCTGTCCGGGCCGGCGATGCTGCAAATTTCCAGCTTCTGGCAAAGCGGCGAGCACCTGACGGTCAACCTGTTGCCGGATACCGACCTAAGCGCCTTCCTGGCGCTTGAGCTGCGCGAGCATCCCAACCAAAGCCTGAAAAACGCCCTGGCGAAATTATTGCCGCGCCGTTTTGTCGAGATCTGGTTCGCCCTGCTGGCCATTCCGGAATGCACGCTTAAGCAACTGACCCATCGCCAGCAGGCCGATTGGGTTATGGCCCTGCAACGGTGGCGGGTGCAGCCCAACGGCACCGAGGGCTACCGCACCGCCGAGGTCACCCAGGGCGGCGTGGATACCCGTCATCTGTCCTCCAAAACCATGGAGAGCCGGCGGGTGCCGGGCCTGTACTTTATCGGCGAGGTGGTGGATGTGATCGGCTGGCTGGGCGGCTATAACTTCCAGTGGGCCTGGAGCTCGGCGTGGGCGTGCGCGCAGGCGCTGGGCGCCGTCCCTGTTCCGGCGGATGGCAATCCCGGTCCGTAGCCGCATCCCGCGGGACAAACTATTATCGGGCGTAGCCCCGCCCGGTGCCGGTTGTCCCGCCATGGCCGGCGTCGAAACTAGAGGGCGCAGGCGACTAATTGCGGTTCCAATGGGGTCAAACCGATGTTGGTGTCCCCATTGGCCAGATTGATCATGAGGGCATATTTATCCGCGCCTTTCACTGCATAGCTCGACGTGACATAATATTTATCCGGCCAGCCGAATGCGCTGCTCATGGAGCCATGACGGGCGTGCAGGCCGGTCAACGCCGCGGCGTTGGGTAATTTCCCCGTGCCGCACCATGATTCCGCCCCTACGTTATCCATCACGACCCATTGTTCATTATTTTGCCGATAAAAAGCCGATGGCCTATCCACTTCCAACCTTAGAGCAGGACGCTTAATTCCATCGACAGTATCCTGCATATGGCCCCAATAATAGGCAAACTCAGAGTCCGGACTGGTCGTTACGCTGAAAATGACTTCCCGCGTAACGGCAGCGCCTGCTTCCGGCGTGACGGTATAGGTGGTTTTCAGGCCTATAGTATCGTCATCACTAATCGCCAGGGTGATTTTGCCGCTATTATCCGTTTTGCCGCTATACATTGATGCGCCATTGATAGACGCGGTGATAGGTTCTCTACGCGGCCGAGTGCGGCCGATGGCGGTGGTCGGCCTGATGTCCACGTTAAAATCCCGTACCGGAGCGCCGCTGGCGTATTGCGCCTCTATCGTCATCTGGACCACTTCCCCAGCCTTGGCCGTGGGCCGGTCGGTGGTGACGGTAAAGACGATCGGCGTGTCAATCACCGTCACCGAGTCCGACAACGCGCCCACCGGGGAACCGTCCGCCAGCGGCACAATGGTCGCAGTTCCCACTGTATTGGCGGTCAGTTGCGCGGTATAGACGCCGTTGGCCGCCGCAACCGTCCCCAGGCTGGTGCCGGCGACGCCGGTGACCCCGAAGGTGATATCCAGTCCCGGCACCGGGTTGTCGTAGGCGTCCCTGGCGGTAAACGTCAGTGTCGACGCCGCTTTATTGTCATTCATAATGGATTTTGGCTCCGCCGTGAAAGCCGACCTTCCCGCATCCATACCGCCGGCATTCATCACCAGGGTTTGGTTTAATGCCGTCAGCGACGTTCCGTCGACCACCGGCGTAACCGTCACCGTCGCCGCCACGGTCCCCTTCAGGGCGGCGGTGTAAACGCCATTGTCTTCGGCAATCGCGCTAATGCCCACCCCGGCCGATGGCGAGGAGGTAAAGGCTAACCTATTGCCCAACCCGGTTATGGCATTGCCCTGGTCATCCCGGGGGGTGAATGTCAGCGTCGCGACATCAACGTTGTCGGCCACCATACTATTTTTGTCGAGGCTGAAGGTTTGGTTGCCCTGCGCCGGTGTCAGCGTGACGACGGCGTCTGTAAGCTCCTGGCCGCCGATCGTTGACATGACCCGGGCGGCGCCCGGCTGGTCACCCGCGGTAAACAGCGCGCTGTATTCTCCCGGCGCGGTTTCCCGGATATCGCCAAGCGCAGGCGGCGCCACGCCGTCTCCCGGGGCGGAACCGCTTTGGGCGGTGAAATTCAGCGACAATGCCAGTTGGTCCGCCAGGCCGCCGACCGGTTGATTGAATTCGTCGTTGATGTTAACGACGATCCGGCTGGTGGACCGGCCGTCGGCCGCGAGGGTTGCCGGCACCGCGGTCATCCGCGAAGTGGCGGCGCTGGCGGCATGCCCGGTGACGGTGACCTGGGTGGTGGCGCGGTTGGAGGCCTTGCCCCTGCTGTCATAGGCAACGGCGCTCAGTGAATAGCTGTTGTTATTGCCGACGGCAGCCTGGAACGGCGGCAGCGTCAATGACAGGCTGTGCTGCGCGTCGGCGCCGATCCTGCCCCCGGCGTTGGTAAGCGACGCATATTCCCACTCGATGCGATCGACGCCATGGGTAGCGTTGACCTGCGCGGTTAACGTCACCGGCTGGCCCGATTTGCCGCTGAGCCGATCGGGCAGCGTCAGGCGGATGAATTCCTGTCGCCGGTAATCCAGGACGATATGGTTATTACGCTCGACCAGGTCATGGCGGCCACCCGCCAGGCTGCGATCGAGCGTCATCAACGCGGGATCGGTTTGCGAACGCCAGGAGTGCCCCAGGCGATAGTTCAGCTGGAGATTAAGGTTTGCGTCGCGTTCACCACCCTTCCCGGCGCGGTATTCCGTTCCCAGCGTCAACAAGGGGATCGGGGTATAGGTCAGCCCGGTGGTCAGCGCGTAGGGGTTTCTCTGCCGGCTATGTTTACCAAACAACGCGACTTGGTCGCCATGGTATTGTTCAAACATCAATTTGCCGCCCAACTGCGGGTGGGAGGGTAAATAAGCTTCAGCCCGGAGATCAAATCCATTGGCCGGACGCTCGTCGTAATCCGCAACATCCCGCGACTGATGCCAGCCGGTAAGGCCAAGATAACCGTTAGCCGACAGTTTAAGGTTATCGGTCCAGGCTTCGGCGCCGACGCCCAGACGGCGATTGCGCCCGCTAAAATCGTTATCAAAAAAGCTGTTGGCGCCAAACATCCATGCGCCCCGGTAAGTGCGAATGCCGGCGCCGATATTGCCGGTGTTACGGCTATCTTTATTGCGTATTCCCAACTGTGTAAACAGGATGGTTGCCTGGTTATCGTATAGGGGCAGCAGGAGATCAAGTTCGCTGTTATCGAGCCTGAAATGTTCATTGAAATTTAATTGTATCCGCGCGCTGCCAAACTGATTTAACCAATCCCGGGCGGATTGGTTAGCCGCCGAGGACAGGGCCGATCGTGCCTTGTTGGCGGCCGACTGGGACTGGTTGTCCGAGGATATTAGGGTGCCGGCGGCAATGGCGGCCCCGGCCAGTCGATTATCGGGAGTGGTTATGTCAGGCGGCGACGCTTCCTCCGTTGATTGATAAAACGATGCGGCAACCGCCGGTGTAAAAGACAGGCTTAGCGGCAATAAGGACTGTAGAACTAGATGTATCCACACTACGCAACTTCTTCGCCTTAGTTTTTTCTTCCTGATTGGATTAAATAAAGACTTCAAAATTATTGCAATACAATTAATATAATATAAGTCATGCATGTTATTTTCTCAAAAATAAATGGGTGTCTTGTTCCTGTTCATTGATTGACAGGCACCATTGCTCCATCAATCGGATGAAATTGTTTTTTTTGGGAAATCACCTATTTATTAATGTTTTTTCAGACAGGATTTTATTAATAATTTTTACTGTTGAGATGGGTTATTTCCCACGGGGAGTATCTTCGTTTTAACGGCGGGTATCTTGATGAAAATATGATGGATAATTAATAATTTCAGAAAAATATAAATCAATAATGCAGTACCTTGATTATTTCATCATGCACCGGGCGCGCCTTTTTAGCCGGCGGGCGGAAAACAAACACCCGCGGCTTAAAACAGCCATGCCGCGTGATAATCCGCGGGCCGTTCTTTATGTCGCGCCATCCCAAGGTTTTTCATCCCATGATATCTTTGATAAAGATGTTAAACGACACTCTGGCATCACTGCCGGGCAATACGGGGATCACTGCCTGAGTACTACCCATTGAACGTCGTCCGGTGGACTATCCCGGCGGCCTATTGAGTCGTCTGACCTCATCATCGCGGTAATGATAGCTACAGCGCAACCACCGCCACCTCGCGTTTATCTTCAAGGATGGCGCCTGCCGGCCGGGGCGGCCGTTCTCGCCGTATTCAATCAGGGTATTTATTTTCGACATGATGCCATCCCCGTCGAGGTAAATTTCTTCGCGCCGCTCATCCATTGTCAGGGAAATCAGGTAATCATGATCGAGTAGGTATTTATCGCCAATCTCCTTTGGCACCAACACGCCGGTAAAGATACCCACACAGGTTCCCTTGGCAATGTCCTTGGCGGCTATAACCCCCCATTGGCCGATAAGTTCTTTTTCTTGTGGCGGTAAGTCGGCGCCGGTGGGCTTACGGCACTCCAGGTTTGCATATAACGCCGCTCTTTGGGCACCGGTCAAATCAGGCCGGGTAAACGGCGCTACCTGGGCATAGGGATATCTGATGTTGGAGAACGAGTCCAGCGAATCAATCCTGGGTAAAACAATATTAATGGCTTTAGCGTCCACGTCCCTGTAGGGCGGAAGGGCATTAACCTCGGCGTCATAACGTCTGTTCCTGGCAACGATGGCGGCGCGAATTTCGCTTTTAACCAAATGGTCTAAAATGCTGTTCATAAATATCCCGGCGATTAAATGCGTTGCCGCGCGCTCTTTTCGTCCGGCCCGGCGGCCGGGTTGATCGATCCTGGCTTCCACCATATTAAGCGCCCTAAGCAGGTCCCGGGGGCGTAAGCCATTGGACCGGGTGGTGCGAATGCCCGCCTTTGCCAGGAGGGCATGATCTTGTGGCGTCATCAATTTTTTGGCAACGGTTTTGATGCATTGCAGCCCTATGCCGACCGGGCGGAAGGGATGGCCGTCATGTTTAGCGGCCTTTTGCAGTGTGCTTTCGAAAATATCATGCCACTGCTGCCAAAGCGGGCGGCACCGGTCACAGCAATTCTGCACCACCCGCAAATGCGTGAAGAGTTTTGACAAGGGGGAGTACCGATTAATCCTTCCCGTAACGAGGGGCGATATGGCAGATGAGCCGCCGGGGGAATTGACATTATTCATATGATAGCCCTCCTGATTATCGTTACGGCGCGGGGTTCCGCCCGTGCTGCTGGAATGGACTGTCATATTGGAGCTTGGCGGGGAGGAAAAGGCGGCCCAATAAGGCTGGGTGACATAAGATTTTGCTCGCGCGCCGCGTGCCGGCCTTACCAGTACTATCTAAGCAGGCGCTTCCAATCAGGTTCATTTACCGGCTCTTGGCGGCACTTTGTTTTTATATTCACCCGGCGCAAGGGACGCGATGCGCAGCTCTTCCCCGGCGGCGATATCCTTTACGGCAAAAATGCCTATCGTATAGATTTGCCTGCCGTCCTCAAGCTTGGATAAGAATTTTGCCGCTTCCACATTGCAACTTTTCTCCGCCCCGCCATCCGAAAAATCATTGTTACCAGCATCAGGCCAAATACTTATCTTTGACATTATACCGTCGCAATCTAAAAACATTTTATGCGACTTAGGTGCTGTAATATCGACGACAAATTGATCGTTAAAATATTTTTTATGGCTTCTAAGATGTTCATCGATCAAGGTCCCGGCAAGCAAACCCACGCAGGTGGTTTTGGCAATCGCCTCGCGTGCTATCACCCTATCCGGTTTGTATAAGTCCATTTTTTTTATTGACGGATTTTCATTTACGTAGAGGGGCACTGAAACATGGGAATATAACTTCATTCTTTCTAACGGGGTTTTTTTGGAAGAAATAAAATCCTTTACATTCTTCTGGGAGGTATAGCCCTCACTGGAGGGATCGGCCATTGAATTACTAGCTATTTCTTTTATCAGCAAACCACGCCCATCCACTAACCGGATTGGATAGAGACCGTTAATTATGGGATCGTAGTTAACGCATCGCGCCCTTATACGCATGCAAAACTGGGCAGCTAAATAACTTTTAAGAGGGCCGTTGATCAAGGCTCTTGCCATGAAATGATTTTTTGCTTGTTCTTCATCAATCCGCCGCTGATTTTTCTTTAAGCATAACGCCTCAAGTATACGATAAATAGGGGTTTTAAAATGCAGCTCGGATGCCAGTATAGGCGCGACGAAATTATTATTATCCTCCGCTTGCACAAATTTTTCAGCGATGGTTTTTATAACATCCTTGTCATTGCGTATCGATGCCGCGGGATGAGGAAAATATTGAAAAGCATTCGCTAACTTATTATCGACTTCTTTATAATATTGTGCCCAAAGGAGTTTGCATTTATAGCAACAGTTTTGCACTCGGGTAAAACGTTCCGCCATCAAGGTGATCGCCCGTTCGGGGTACTGGAGCTCACGGCTGTGTCCAAAGAAGAACTCCCTGATAAAGGGCGAGGCAATTTTATCCATAATTCATTCCTGGTTTTTTGGGGCGTGGTGTATAAGGTCATCCCTAAGCTTACGGACCGGTAGCCGGCTGGCAAGCCGTCCGGGCCGTGAACGTGCTGTTTAATAACAGGTTGGGCGCCGTCGCTGAGTCAATGTTCAACGGCGGCGTTAAGGGCGCGGGCCTGTCCGTAGGTTTCCCAGCATCATTCGCGCCGGAAGCGCTTCGTTTTTATCTTACAGTGAGTGACAGTTTTGGCGGTGGTAATGGAGCGGGGATATCCGACATTCTCAGTCCAGGATTTTTAATGCCAGCGCCACCAGCTCAGCCATATCGCCAAGCGTGCGTCCGGTTTTCCCCACTACCCGCATCCCCAACAGGATACTCAGCACGATCCTGGCGGCGGCCCCGCTGCTTATGGAGACAGGGATCGAACCGTCGGTCTTGCCTTGATCAATCAGCTCCGCCAGCAGGCTTTCATTGCGGTATAGCGCCTGGGCCACCATCCCCGCCAACTCCGGATCAAAGGCGTCCAGTCCTGTGGCGCTGCCCGCCACCAGGCAGCCGCGGCGTCCTTCGATATCATGGGAAGATTCGGCATAAAACTGGAGTACCGCGCGCAGGCGCTCGCGGCCGGTGGGGGCCGCGGCGATCCGGTCGGCCAGGGCGGCGTTGCGCAGGGAGGTATAACGATCAAACGCCGCCAGGAATAGAGAGCGCTTATCGCTGAAGGCTTTATAGATACTGCCGGCCGACAGCTCCATCGCCTGGCTGAGATCGCCGATGGAGGCTGCCGTATAGCCTTTCGATCTAAACGTCAGGATGGCCTGGTCGAGCGCCCGGTCGATATCGAACTCGCGCGGTCGCCCCGGGCTGCGGGCTGGGGGGGATACCTTTTTTTCTGTCATGCCGCCATTATAGGAAAATGATCGTTTCCTAAACAATGATTATTTTCGCACTCTACCAGGCCTGACGCGGTTTAATCGCCATAAAGACCCCGGCCAGGATCGCCAGGACCATGGCAAAATAGCCTACGCCCTGCCAGCCGGCCCGGTCCCAGGCCATCATCGCGCCCATGGAGCCCAGGGTGCCGCCAAGGAACATGCCGCCCATAAACAGCGTGTTCACCCGGCCTTTGGCTTCTTCCCGCAGGCCGAAGATGACCTGCTGGTTGGCGACCAGCGCGCTTTGGACGCCGAGGTCGAGCAAAATGACTCCGACAGTCAGGCCGATAAGCGATGTCCAACCGATAAACAGCAGCCACGCGGCCAGCGTCAGCGCCGCGCCCAGGATAATCACCGGGCGTCCGCCGACGCGATCGGCCAGCCTGCCGGCGGCGGGGGCGGCAAATACGCCGACCGCGCCCACCACGCCGAACAGCCCGGCGATACCGGATCCCAAATGATAGACCGAGCGATCCAAATAGAGGGCCAGGATAGTCCAGAAGGCGCTGAAGGAGGCAAATAACGCGGCCTGGGTCAGGGTCGCCTGACGCAGGCGCGGCTCTTCGCGCCACAAATGGATCAGGGAGGCCATCAGCGCCGGGTAGCCAAGCGGGCTGCGCGTGGCCGCCGCTCCTTTAGGCAGCACAAGGTACATCAGCAGCGCGCCAAGCAGCGCCAACGGCGCGCCGAGCAAAAACATCGCCCGCCAGCCCGCATACCCCGCCACCAGGCCCGCGAGGGTGCGGCTTAGCAGGATGCCGCCCAGCAGGCCGCTCATCACGCTGCCCACCACCGCGCCGCGCCGGGCGGGCGCGGCCAGGGATGCCGCCACCGGCACAATCTGCTGTGCCGCCGTGGCGCCGATGCCTAACAATAACGACGCGCCCAGCAGCGTCCAGCCGGTCGGCGCGAATGCCGCCAGCAGCGAGGCCACCGCCAGCATCAGGAATTGCAGCACGATAAGCGTACGCCGTTCAAACACATCGCCGAGGGGAACCAGCAGCAGCAGCCCGGCCGCGTAACCCAGCTGGGTAACCGTCGGAATCAGCCCGGGACCCGATTGGCCGGTAAAACTTGCCGCGATTGTCACCATCATCGGCTGGTTGTAATAGATATTCGCCACGGCGATGCCGCTGGCCGCCGCCATGGCAAAAATCAGCGGTTGGCCGATCGTGCGGGTTTGCTGTTGGGGCACGCTGGTTACGATAGACATGGTATTTTCCGCCAAGTGAAATGCCGCCGCCCTCGCGACGGCCGTTAACATCAAGATTATCGTCTGGCGGGGATAGCCGGTAGACCCGGGGAATTGATAGCTTTTATTCCTGTTGGGAATAAGTGGCGTTCAGGTCCGTATCCGGCGCCGTTTCCATTACGCCGGCTAAATAGTCCACGAACGCGCGCGCCTTGGCGCTGGCCATGCGGCCGGTGGGAAATACCGCCCACAGATCCATCATCGGCAGATGCCAGTCGTTGAGCACCGTGACCACCTCGCCGCTCGCCTGTTCCGGCGCGAACATCCATTGCGACGCCATGGCCAGCCCCAGGCCCGAGCGCACCAGGGTGCGCATGCCTTCAGCGGCGGAAACCCGTATCCGGCCCAGGGCATTGATGGTGCAAATCTCTTCGCCGCGGGTGAATATCCACCTGGCGCCGCCGCCCCGGCTCTGGGTATATACCACCGCCTGATGGGAGAGCAGATCTTCCGGGTTTTTTGGCTCGCCGCGGCGGGCAAAATAGGCGGGCGTGCCGACAATCTGCAAGGGCGCCGCGCCAAGCTTGCGCGCAATCAGGCTGGAGTCGCTCAGCGCGCCCAGGCGCAGGCCTACATCGATGCCCTCGGCAATCAGGTCGATATGACGGTCGTCGAGCACCACGTCGACATTGAGCTCCGGATGACGGGATAAAAAGGGGCCGAGATGCGGCAAAATATGCATGCGGGCAAAGGTTACCGGCGCGCAGATCCGCAGCCGACCGGTTAAACCATGGCCCGCGCCGCGCACCGCCGCTTCGGCCTGGTTAATATCGTCAATGGCCCGCTTGGCGCTCTGATAATACTCTTCGCCCGCCTCGGTGGGCGTGAGGCCGCGGGTCGAACGCAGCAATAGCCTGACGCCGAACCGCTCCTCGAGTTGCGCAATGGTTTTGGAGACCGCCGGCTGGCCGATATTAAGCCGTCGGGCGGCGGCGGAAAATGAGCCGGTTTCCAATACATAGACAAACGTTTCCATTGCCGCTAATCGATCCACGATATTCCTCCGGGGAATGGACGACATCACTGTCGCCAGTGTACCCGCCGCGGCCGATGGTGTGCCAGCGGCTTTTCAGGCCGCCGCCACGCAGGAATCGGGATAATCGTCGATGGGGCGATAGCCCGGCGAGCGTGGCCGCGCCCCATTGCGCTTAATTGATTTCTGGGTGCTGGGCCGCCAGTGCCTGCCGTTTCTTTTCCAGTTGCTGGATTTGGTTATCGATATCCTCGATGCGATGCTCGATATTATCGTACTGTTCCTGCAACAGCTCTTTTGCCTCGGCTTTGTCCGCGGCCGCCGGCGCCGCGCCTTTCAGGGGCAGGTTGGCGGTTTCTTTCATATACAGCCCGGTCAGCAGGCCGACGACGGCAACCAGCATCAGGTAATAGGCCGGCATATACAGATTCTGGGTTTCCTCGACAATCCAGGCGATAAGCGTCGGGGTCAGGCCCGCCACCAGGATCGAGATGTTAAACGAGATGGCCAGCGCGCTGTAGCGAATATGCGTCGGGAACATGGCCGGCAGGGTCGAGGCCATGACGCCGGTAAAGGCGTTCAGCAGCACCGCCAGTACTAGCAGCCCCAGGAAAATCAGGCCGATCACGCCGCTGTTAATCATGATGAAGCAGGGGATGGCGAAGAGAAACAGCCCGATGCTGCCGCAGATCACAAACGGCTTGCGTCCGTACCGGTCGCTCATCAGCCCGATGACGGGTTGCACAAACAGCATGCCCGCCATGATGGCGATAATAATCAGCACGCCGCGGTTTTCCGAATAATGCAGGCTATGGGATAAATAGCTCGGCATATAGGTCAACAGCATGTAGTAGGTCACATTGGTGGCGATAACCAGGCCGACGCAGCTCAGCAGGCTTTTCCACTGCGTGGCCGCAATCTCGCGAAAGGAAACTTTGGGCGGCGCCTGGAGAGAGCTTTTGGCGTCTTTATCGATGGTGTCGATATGCTGCTGGAAAGTGGGGGTTTCCTCAAGCGCATTGCGTAAATAGATGCCGATAAGCCCCAGGGGCGCGGCCAGGAAAAAGGGTATGCGCCAGCCCCATTCGAGGAAATTGTGTTCCCCCACGATGCTTGAGATAAACACCACGAAGCCCGCGCCTAATACGAAGCCGGCAATGGAGCCGAAATCAAGCCAACTGCCCAGGAATCCGCGTTTCCTGTCCGGCGAATACTCGGCGACAAAGATGGCGGCGCCGGAGTACTCGCCGCCCACCGAAAATCCCTGGGCCAATTTGGCCGCCAATAATAACATCGGCGCCCACATGCCGATGGAGGCATATGAGGGAATCAGCCCGATGCAAAAGGTACTGGCGGACATAATGATGATGGTGACCGACAGCACTTTCTGCCGCCCGAACTTATCGCCCAGCCGGCCAAAAAACAGGCCGCCCAACGGCCTGACCAGAAACGGCACCGAAAAGGTCGCCAGGGCGGCAATCATCTGCACCCCGGGATTGGCACCGGGAAAAAATACCTGTCCCAGGGCGTAGGCGACAAAACCATATACCCCAAAATCAAACCATTCCATGGCGTTGCCCAGGGCGGCCGCGGTAATCGCCTTCTTGAGCTTCACGTCATCAATGATGGTGATGTCCTGGATCCGCATGGGTTTAACGCGTTTTTTTCGTAGTATCAACGTGCACATCCTTGGTACATAAACACTCCCCGGAAACCGTTACATTAGGGGATTCCATCATGCCGGTATGACAAAATTCCCGTGGAGTATAGTGTTTAAATCCCAAGGTGGTTAAATATAATGGATCTTCCCGTCAATAATGGGGCGTTGGGAGGCGACTAAGCGCCGCGTCATGCAGATTCAGGCGTTGCCAGAAATTCTGCTCGCCGTTGCCGCCGGACAGCGGATAGCCGTCCGCCAGGGCGGTCTTGGCCAGCAATGCGCGGCGCGCGGCGGCCGAAAGGTAGGGTAGCGGCGCTTCCAGCAAAACCTCCGCGCCCGCGGGCACGCTGACCGGCCTGGCCTTGGTTTTCTCAGCCGGCAGGCCGTAGGCCATGGAATAACGATAAAACGCGGTCATGTCGCTGTCCCGGTAAGGGTCGGTCTTGGCGTCGCTTTTGGCGCATTCAGCCAGCGTAATGCCGCACTCTTTTTCCAGCGCGCCGCGCAGCTGGCTTTTTGCCTGCTCGAACAGCGCCCGGTACCGCGCGTCATTGAGGAAATGCGCCACGTTGCGCTCGGCCACCATCCGCGAGCCAATGATATCCAGCGGGTAATGCACTCCCAGCACTATGCGGGAAAACCCGTAGCGGGCGCCGCGATCGACCAGCGGCACAAACCGCTCCGGCAGCATCTCCGCCAGCAGCAGGGCATCGGTATAACCGGTATTGGTATGGCCGCTGGGGAACGCGCCCGCGGTGGCGCTGTAGGGGTGGCCATCCTTTACGACCATGTCGTCCGGCACCAGATGGATTTGGTTGCCCAGACGTAAAAAGGGCCGATCGTAGTTAAAATGGTCTTTGGCCGCGGAAGTGCTGATTTCCGAGGTTTTAATCAACGCGGCGGCCCTGGCGATTTCTCCTTTTTCGTAAGCGTCGAGAAAGGCCTTGCCCAGCCGTGGACCCAACGCGTCGGCAAGGAAAAACAGATAATTTTGACCTTCGGCGTCCACCAGCGCCTGCTGGCGCTGTCCCCGGGTGGCGTCGCGGTTAATCTGGGTCACCGTGGCCAGGCTTTGCGCCTGCACCGCCGGCGATAGCCGCGTGAACTCCGCCAACAGCCCGATGCCCGCCTGCTGGTTCTGCTTAACGGCGAAATCATAACCGCTGGCGATCAGCCACTGCTTATCCGCCTGCCGCGGCGTTTGTTTGGCTTTTTCCAGTTGTGGCCGGGTTAGCGTCGCGGCGTCTCCCCGCAGGGCCTGGCGCAGATCCTGCTGGATGCGCTGCTCGAGGGTCACAAACTGCGTATCCCGGCTCGCCGGCGTGGTGGTGTCGACGATCGCGCCGATCCGGCGCGTATCCTGCGCCCCGGGCTGCGCCAGGGCTGAACCGATAAAAAGCATCGCGGTGGATGCGATGACCAGGGAAGAGAGAGGCCGCATGTTGAATCCTTTTAGTCTATTACGCATGGTAAGGGGAATTAACATCACGAAATAAAACTAGGCCGGATTTATGACAGTTTAATGTCGGCGGCGTCTTTAGCCGCCCAGGCCAGGCAGGGCGCCGTTGGCCGCCCGCCGTTGCTTTAGCGATTGGCCGAGTTCCAGTTGGTTCATGCGCACCACTTTCAGCGCCCCGGTAGGGCAGGCTTCGACGCAGGCCGGCCCCCGATCGCGTTCGCCGCAGAGATCGCATTTAAGCGCCGAGGCGCGTCGCGCCACCGGCCGCGTCGCGGTAGCGGCGACAGGGACTGCGCCCACGGTTATCATGCCGTAGGGGCACGCCAGCGCGCAGGTTTTACAGCCGATACACAGGGACTGCCGCACCTGGACGCAGTTGTCGAGATAGTGGATGGCCCCGGTGGGACAGGCGTTGGCGCAGGGGGCGTTTTCGCACTGGCGGCAGAGCACCGGCGTGGTGATCCTTTCGGTCTTGACCACCTTCAGCCGCGGCGCGAAATTCTGCGGGTTAAGGCCCGACGGCCCGCTGTGCGCCGCGGCGCAGGCAATTTCACAGGTGCGGCAGCCAATGCACTGGCTGCTGTCGGCGATAATAAAATGGTTCATAATCCGCCCTCGCCCCGTTTAGCGCACATGCAAATAACAACTGATGCTTTCGGCCGCCTTGCGCCCTTCGGCGATGGCGGTGACGATCAGATCGGCGCCGCGCACGATATCGCCGCCGGCAAAAATCTTGGCATTGCTGGTCTGGTAGGGATAGCCGGACACCGTAGGCGCCACCACCCGTCCCTGTTTATCCAGCACCACGTTATGATCCGCCAGCCAGTTCATACGGTGCGGCTTGAAGCCGAACGCCATGATCACCGCGTCGGCGGCGACCAGATGCTCGGAGCCGGCAATCGCCACCGCCTGCTGCCGGCCGTTTTCGTCCGGTTCGCCCATGGCGGTGGCGATCATGGTGACGCCGGTTACCCGGCCCTGTCCGTCGACTTCAATGCGCAGCGGCTGCTGGTTGAACATGAATTCCGCCCCTTCCTCGCGAGCGTTTTTCACCTCGCGCTTGGAGCCGGGCATATTTTTTTCGTCACGGCGATAGGCGCAGATAACCTGGGAGGCGCCGTGGCGCAGCGAGGTGCGCACGCAGTCCATGGCGGTATCGCCGCCGCCCAGCACCAGCACGGTTTTGCCTTCCATGCTGATATAGGTATGCTCCTCGGTGTCGGGATAGCCCATCAGGTGGCGGGTATTGGCAATCAGGAAGGGCAGGGCGTCCAGCACCCCGTCGGCCTGCTCGTTGTCCAGCCCCGAACGCATCGACTGATAGGTGCCGACCCCCAGGAACAGGGCGTCAAACTCACCTAACAACTGCTCCATGGTGATATCCCGGCCGATCTCGGTATTAAGCCGGAACTCAACGCCCATGGCGCTGAAGATGTCGCGCCGGCGGCTCATCACGCTTTTTTCCAGCTTAAAAGCCGGGATGCCGAAGGTCAGCAGCCCGCCAATTTCCGGATAACGATCGAATACCACCGGCGTAATGCCGCTGCGCACCAGTACATCGGCGCAGCCTAGGCCGGCCGGGCCGGCGCCGATTACCGCCACCCGTTTGCCGCTGGGTATCACCTGCGACATATCCGGCCGCCATCCCATGGTAAAGGCCGTTTCAGTAATATAACGCTCGATATGGCCGATGGTCACCGCCCCCTGCCGGTCGTTCAGGGTACAGGACTGCTCGCACAGGCGATCCTGCGGACAGACCCGGCCGCAGACTTCAGGCAGGCTGCTGGTTTTATGGCTCAGTTCGGCCGCTTCCAGGATCCGCCCCTGGTTGGCCAGTTTAATCCATTGCGGAATCGCGTTATGCAACGGACAGGTCCACTGGCAAATGGTCTGTTCCCCACAGCCAAGGCACCGCTCGGACTGCTCGCCGATCTGCGTTTCGTTAAACGGCTGGTAGATTTCGGCAAAACTGGTCTTGCGTTTCTCGAGCGCGATTTTAGTCGCTTCCAGCCGTGGCGCTCGTGGCATATCGAGCAGGTTAATGGTGGGATGCAGGCTGCGCGCGTTTGCCAGGGCCGGCGCGCTGGCCGGACGCGCGCCGGCTATCAGGTAGCTGGCCGGATCTTTTAACGCGGCGGCGAGACGCTTTTGCCGTTGCTGCTCGGCGATCTGCTGTTCATCCACCAGCGTCAGCGCCCGGGTCGGGCAGGCGCCGACGCAGGCCGGCTCGTAATGGTCCGCCGCGCATAAATCGCATTTTTGCGCTTCGGTTCTTTCATAGGCTTCCGCCAGGCGTTGGCTGGCGGGTTGTACGGTCTCGGTCACCACCGTCATCATGCCGAACGGACAGGCGATAACGCAGCTTTTGCAGCCGATGCATTTTTCCTGCAATACCTGGATGGAGTCATGGCTGCGTACTATGGCGTCGTTGGGGCAGGCGCTGGCGCAGGGCGCGTCTTCGCAATGATGGCAAGAAACCGCGATGCTGGCTTTTGTCCCCTTGATGACTTTTAGCCGCGGCGTAAAATATTCGCGCTTGGTGGGGAACTGGCCGCCATGATGGGCGACGACACAGGCCACTTCACAACTGCGGCAGCCAATACAGGTTGCTGATTCTGCCACGATAAATCGGTTCATAACGTCTTTCCTGCCGTGGCAAGCCCCACGGCGCAGCGATAATGGTTATTTTGCCCGCGCCGCAATACTCAAGCTGGATAAGCGTGCCGCAAATAATAGCCCTATATTTATAAAGGTTACTGTTTCAGCAATGCAATCTTTTTTACGCGGGAAAGACGGATGTTGCGCACTTTTACCACCACTTTGTGCAGGGCGCGAAAAAGGGGGCTGGCGCTTGGGGTATATGCACAAGCGCCAGGGAGATAAATCCACGGCGTCGCCAGGTGGACAAAAGATGCGTTTTTGGGCAAACGTCCGGAAATTTAGGCATCCCGACCATGATCGGCCGGAGACATTTCGTTATACTTATTAACTATTTGTTCACGGGCGGGCTCCGGTCCTGCCGCCCTTTGTCGTGAGTATGATGTCCATGCCTGGTTCTTCACCTCAGCCGGCCGCCAGCGGATGGCGTCTTAACCTGAATATTCTCTCCATCGTTGTCTTCAATTTCGTTAACTACCTGTCTATCGGCCTGCCGCTGGCGGTATTGCCCGGTTATGTGCATAACCATATGGGATACAGCGCGTTTTGGGCCGGCCTGGTGATAAGCCTGCAATATCTCGCCACCTTGCTGAGCCGTCCCTGGGCCGGACGTTATGCCGATCGCGTAGGACCAAAGCCTGTTGTCGTGCTGGGCCTGTTCGGCTGTCTGTTAAGCGGGGTCTTCTACCTGTTTTCCCTGATTGGCGACGCGCTGCCGTTCGCGGCGTTAATCCTGCTATGCGCCGGGCGGGTGATCCTCGGCATCGGGCAAAGTTTTGTCGGCACCGGCGCGACCCTATGGGGCGTGGGGGCGGTCGGCTCGCTGCATATCGGCCGGGTGATTTCCTGGAACGGGGTGGCAAGCTATGGCGCTCTGGCCATAGGCGCTCCGCTGGGAGTATGGCTGTATTATCTCGGCGGCCTGGGATTATTGTCGGGGACGATTATCCTGGTTTGCGCTCTGGCGATTATGGCGGCGATACCACGACCACGGGTGAAAACCGCGTCCGGCAAGCAGATCCCTTTTAAGGCGGTGGTTAGTCTTATCTGGCGTTATGGGCTGGTGCTGGCGTTCGCATCCGGCGGTTTTGGCGTGATCGCCACGTTTATTACCCTGTTTTATGCCGATAAAGGCTGGAACGGCGCCGCTTTTGCCCTGACGTTGTTCAGCATCGCGTTTGTCGGCACCCGGTTGTTTTTTCCCAATAGCATTAATCGCTATGGTGGATTACGGGTGTCCATGGCCTGCTTTGGCGTCGAAGCCGCCGGCCTGCTGCTGGTATGGCTGTCGGGCGTGCCCTGGATGGCGGAAGTAGGCGCATTCCTGACCGGCGCCGGTTTCTCGCTGGTTTTCCCCGCGCTCGGCGTGGTGGCGATGAAGGAAGTGCCGTCGCAAAACCAGGGCAGCGCGCTGGCCACCTTTACCGCGTTTATGGATTTGTCATTGGGAGTCGTGGGGCCGCTGGCCGGGGTGTTGATGGCCCATGCCGGCGTCTCGTCGATCTATCTGGCCGCCGCCGTGCTGGTGCTGGTTGGGCTGCTGATGACGCTCTCGCTCCGGCGTCGGATACTGCGCGACAAGGCGTCAGGCCAGGCGTGAATCGTCCGGCCCTTGCGGGCCGGGGAACTTGCGGTCAACACGTTTTCGGCGCGGGCGCCGGGATCGGCGGGTTATTTAATGACCACGGTTTTGAGGATTGATTCGGCCGCGGTTTGCGCCGTTTGCTGGTTTTCAGCCGGCAGGGTGATTTGCATGGTCAGCAGATGATTATCCACTTTACCGAAGGCCACTGACGAATAAGCCGGTTTGCCGCCGCTGGAGACAATGCTGTCAAATTGCTGCAACGTCTGGCCGTTAACGGTGATGGCCTTATTGGTGACCACCTGCAGATCCGGGTCGCGGGAACGCTGCTGCTCCTCCAGACGCTGGGCCAGTACATCAAGTCCTTCGGTGGTGTTGTCGCCCAGGATGACGATAACCGCTTTATGGCCGGATTCATCGGCATAGACGTGCATATTATTGGCCTGGGTGCCCACTTTGCCGCTCTGATCGCTCATATCCCCGGGCAGGGCGAAGGTGAGCTTCCCTTCCAGCAGGCTGACTTTGGTTTCCGCCTGGGCATGCGCCGCGCCGTTGTTGACCGTGGCGTTCCGATCGTTCTTATTGTCACAGGCCGCCAGCCCGATAACCAGTAAACCGATGCCAAAATACTTCGCTGCTTTCTGCATAAATTTCCTTGAATACTCCATTTATTCAGCCGTTCCGCTGTTTACAATCCGATGAGCCAGAGAAGACAATCAACTGATTACCATAGTTTTTCTCAAGCCAGATCTTATTTTCCTCTTCATTATCCTGCGCTTCGATTCGCGTCTGCTGATAATGATTTGATATAAGAAACAATAGCATCCCCTGGAAGCGGCTGCCCGATTTTACGTTAATGGTGTGATATCCCCGCGACTTTGCCCAGGTTTCCTGCGCGGCCAGCAGCGCGCGCGCCACGCCCCGACGACGGAAGCCGGGCAAGACCCCGCCTAGCCAGAGGTGGAATTCAGCGGTGTTCAGGGCGTAACCCGCAATAAAACCGACGGGTCGACCGTTGACTTCAGCTACCAGCATAAGATGCGGCCGGTGTTGCAGCCGCATTTCGATATCCATCAGGGAATGGTGCGCGTTCAGCTCCGGTAACTGAGCATACAATAGATGAATCTCTTTCGCGCTGGCAGTACGGTGGTTAATTATCATGGCAATCTCCCAAAAGCGAGTAAGCCAAGAATAACGCAATACAGAGGTTAACTCAGTTGGAGAAATCCGTTATTGCCCGGCCGTGCCATTCGCTTAAGCAGCATATTCAGCAGGATCCCGTACATGGGTAAGAAAAATACCAGGCTAATCAGTAGCTTGAAGCTATAATCCACCAAGGCGATTTCCACCCAGTGGGCGGCCATAAACGGGTCGGTGCTTTTATAAAAGGCGATAAAAAAGAACGCCAGCGTATCGCTGATATTACCCAGCAGGGTGGAGGCCGCGGGCGCCACCCACCATGGGAAACCACGGCGCAGCCGGTTAAACACGTGGACGTCGAGGATCTGGCCCAGGGCGTATGCCATAAAACTGGCGCAGGCGATCCGGGCCACAAACAGGTTAAGCTGGGCGAGCACGGCCACGCCCTGCCATTCCCCCTGGTAAAACAACGAAGACACGATATAGGATGCCACCAGGGCCGGCACCATCACCGCCAGGATAATCCTGCGGGCCAGCGGCGCGCCGAAAATCCGCACCGTCAGATCCGTTGCCAGGAAGATAAAGGGAAAGGTAAAGGCGCCCCAGGTGGTCTTGAAGCCGAAAATAGACACCGGCAGCTGCACCAGGTAGTTGCTCGACGTGATGATGATGATATGGAATAACGCCAGCCAGAGCAGCGCATGCAGCCGCTGGCGGGGGGTGAATGTGAACATATGGCGGCCTTTTTTAATCAATGGGGTGAGGGAACCCAGAACGATAACCGCGCCGATTGGCTAAAAATGAGCTACTTATGGGCGCGGCGCGCATAATACCCGGTTACATTAAAAATGCAACCGTTGAGTTTATCATCAAATTCAGCCAAGCTTGCATGCAATAACACCCCAGGCGTCAGATTGGTGGCAAAAAAGCACATAGCTTGAGACGGGTAACCCGTAAGCTCCGGGCTGCGCAGTTTTGTCTGCCAATGCTGAGTGCACATTACCGAATATTGGAAGCCTTATGTCAGATCCCTATGCCGATGCCGATCTCACTCTCGATGCCCAGGGCCTGCGCTGCCCTGAACCGGTCATGATGGTGCGCAAAACCGTGCGCCAGATGCAAAGCGGCCAAACGCTGCTGGTCATCGCCGACGATCCGGCCACCACCCGCGACATTCCCGGTTTCTGCCGTTATATGGACCATCAGCTGCTGGCGCAGACCACCGGCGAGCTGCCTTACCGCTACCTGTTGCGCAAAGGTTGATCAGAAGTACAGGGAGCGCACAATCAAAAAGTGGCCGGCAAAATAACTGGCCGCAATAACCGCCTTCGCCGCCCCGAAAGGGTAGCGAAAATGGCTGATTAACCACAGTACGGTCGTCAGCAGCAGCAGGCTCGCGCCGGCCAGCAGGGAAAAGCTGTTATCGGTACTGCGCGCGAAGTACTGCTCGCCGGCGATCCAGACCATCAGCAGCGTCATGCCGATATAGGTGCAGATCGGCCACCGCAGCTCAGCCAGGCGCGTCCACAGCACCGCAATCAGCGCCGCCCCGATAATCAGCAGCGCAATCGGCAGCGGCCAGAAAACGGTAAAGTTCATCTGGCTGGCAAAACCTATGGTATACAGCAGATGCGACAGGAAATAGGCGCCGATAACGTACATCATCCGCTCGTTGGTCAGCAACTGCAGCGCGTCGGCGACCATGGTCGCCACCAATCCCAGGATAATCAGGTAGCCGGCAACGGTTAGCACCGGCGCCTGCGCGGCCAGCGCCAGCAGCAGCAGCAGGGTGACCGGCTTGAACAACCAGCGTTGCCATACCGGACCGCGGTAGGTAGCGTCAACATACAGCCATCCCGAAAATACGACTGCGATAAATGACCAGAGCATAATAATTATCCTTATGTGCGGTGAGGGGGCGTTCCCTGATGTCTCATGTGTTATGACTGGAGCGGATTGTGGCGATCGTTAACCCAGTGTAGGGGATCGGTGCGGGTTTAACCCGGATTCAGTCACTGAGTGTGTTGTTACTGCGCTTTATGCTATGTTAGCGCCACAATTTTTCCATGCAAATGTCAATTACCCAGAATGGTGGGAGATAGCCGGGTTATGAGCAGTGAACAGCCCTTATATCGGATTCAATTTATCAATAATGGCAAAAACTATCAGCTTTACGTGCGCGAACTCAGTCAAAGCCCGATGTTCGGTTTTATCGAAATCGGCGAGTTTGTGTTTTACAGCCAAAGCGCCGTATTGGTCGATCCCTCCGAAGAGAAGCTAAAGACCGAATTTGCCGGCGTCAGCCGCAGCTACATTCCGCTGCACGCGGTGATCCGGATTGACATCGTGACCGAAAAGGGCAGCGCGCGTATCTCCGATCTCGGCGATAACGTCACCGCATTTCCTTATCTTCCGGGCAAGAAGCCTTCGTAACCCCCCCCGCCCCTCGTGTTATTTACCGGGGCCGGCCGGTTTTTGCGCGCGCTGTTTTTTTTGCCAGGCCAGCATTTCAAATACGCCGAATAAAAACATGCGCGCCTGAAAGACGCGACTAAGTTTCGGTTCGTCCCGGGTCAGGGTGGCTTTCAGCAATGTCAACTGTAATCCGTGCATGATCACCATAAAAACCATAGCGATATCAAGAAAATATTTCAACGGCCGCGGGAAGGGGTGAATCAGGTTAAACACCAGGAAGCCCCAGATGAGCAACATCAGCAAACGGCCCAGATTAATCCACATCATCATGCTCCTGAAGGTTGCCGTGACGGATATACAGTCGGTAAGCCACCTGGCCGGCGACTTTTTCCCGATGCAGCCGCCAGTGCGCCGGCACCGTTATGCCGTGGTTTTCGGTTTCGGCCTCTATATAAATCCACGCCCCTGGGGCCAGCCAGTCGTTCTGTTCCAGTAATCGCACCGTTTGGTCGATAAGTCCATGGCGAAAAGGCGGATCGAGAAACACCAGATCGTAAGGGGTGCCCGGCTGCGCCAGCCAGCGCAGGCTGTCGGTAACCATCACCTTGCCGTTGGCGGCGCCCAGCAGCGTAATATTTTTTTCCAGTTGGCCGGCAACCGATCGATCCTGCTCCAGCAGCGTGGCGACGCCGGCGTGGCGGGACAAGGCTTCCAGGCCCAGCGCGCCGCTGCCGGCGAAACAATCCAGGCACCGGGCGCCCTGGATCATCGGCGCCAGCCAGTTAAATAACGTTTCCCGCACCCGGTCGGTGGTCGGGCGCAGCCCCGGACTGTCCGGCACCGGCAGTTTACGTCCGCGCCATTGGCCGCCGATAATCCGGATTTGCCCGGCGGGACGCGAAGGGATTTTTTTTGCCATAGGTGTCTTGTTGTTTGCCAAATCAGTGAAAATGCCGAGTCGGGGCCTGTAATCGGCTATTCTACCGGCCCGGCGGCCCGGGGGGAATGTTAATTCGCCCTGATGTGTCAACGGGCGGGAAAAGCCAACGCCGGGCGTGTTGAGCGGCGGCGAAAGTGATAAACTATCAGGTTTATCAGTCACGTTATTCATCCGCCATGATTTTTCGGCGAGGAGTGTAGTCGCAAATGGCAAAAGAGAAAAAACGCGGGTTCCTTTCCTGGTTAGGCATAAAGCGCCAGGATGACGAACAGGAACAGGAAAAACCGGCCAGTCAGGATGCGCGGGCCGATGACGCCGCCGCGCGGCAGGCCGACGTGGCGCCCCTGGCCGACGATACGGCGGCCCGCGATACCGCCAGGGATATCGTCGATATCACCGGGCGGGTGGCGGCGCGGCAAACCGCCGGCGCGGGCCGCCAGGCAGCCGATCCCGCCTCCCGGGGCCGGCCGGAAGCCTACGCCGGTCATGATGACGGGCGTGATGAAGCGGGCCTGGCCCTTGCCTGGGACGTTCGTCCCGATCAAGGCGGCCTGCCGGCGGAAGGGGATCTCGCCGCGGTTGACGGGGATCATGCCGACGCCCGGGAAGCTGACCTGGCTTTTGCCGGGGACGTTTGCCCCGAGCAAGGCGAGCTGCCGGCGGAAGAGGATTTTGCCGGGGTTGGCGAGGATATCGCCGACGCCGAAGAAAACGCGCCGGTGGCCTGGGCCGCTCCCGCAGGGTTGCCGGCGGGCGGACTACCGTCCGGACAATCCATTGAACAACCCATTGAACAACCCATTGAACAACAGCGTCCGGCCCGAGAGGGTTTTTTTGCCCGCTTGAAGCGGGGGCTGCTCAAGACCAGACAAAATCTCGGATCCGGATTTATCGGATTGTTTACCGGTAAGAAAATAGACGATGATCTGTTTGAACAGCTTGAAGAACAACTGCTGATTGCCGACGTCGGTATGGACACCACCCGCAAGCTTATCACCGGCCTGATTGAACATGCCGACCGCCGGCACCTGAAGGATGCGGATACACTCTACGTTAAATTAAAAGAAGAAATGGGTGCTATCCTCGCCAGGGTCGATCGGCCGCTGGACGTGGGCGGCAAAACGCCGTTTGTTATCCTTATGGTCGGGGTAAACGGGGTCGGCAAGACCACGACTATCGGTAAGCTGGCGCGCCAGTACCAGATGCAGGGCAAAAGCGTGATGCTGGCGGCGGGCGATACCTTCCGCGCGGCGGCGGTGGAGCAGCTGCAGGTCTGGGGCCAGCGTAACCAGATCCCGGTCATCGCGCAGCATACCGGCGCCGATTCCGCATCGGTGATTTTCGATGCCATCCAGGCGGCCAAGGCTCGCGGCGTCGATGTACTGATCGCCGATACCGCCGGGCGCCTGCAGAACAAGAGCCATCTGATGGATGAGCTGAAGAAGATTGTGCGGGTCATGAAAAAACTGGACGACGACGCCCCCCATGAGGTTATGCTGACCCTCGACGCCAGTACCGGCCAGAATGCCATCAGCCAGGCAAGGTTATTTAACGAAACGGTGAAGCTTACCGGCATTACCCTGACTAAACTGGACGGTACCGCCAAGGGCGGCGTGATTTTCGCGGTGGCCGACCAGTTCGGCATTCCGATCCGTTATATTGGCGTGGGCGAGGGGATTGAGGATCTGCGGCCGTTTAAAGCCGATGACTTTATCGAGGCGCTGTTTTCACGGGATGTCACCCAGGACGTTGCACAAGAAGATTGATTGGTTGCCCAAGAGGGCTCATTTTGCCCGAGAGGATTAATTAGGATGATTCGCTTTGAACACGTCAGCAAAGCGTATCTTGGCGGACGACAGGCGCTGCAAAGTGTCAATTTTCATCTTCGTCCGGCCGAGATGGCCTTTCTGACCGGCCATTCAGGCGCGGGGAAAAGCACCCTGCTGAAACTGATATGCGGTATTGAACGGCCTAGCGCGGGTCATATCTTTTTTGGCGGCCACGACATCAGCCGCCTGAAAAATGGCGAGGTGCCTTTTTTACGTCGCCAGATCGGCATGATCTTCCAGGATCACCATCTGCTGCTCGATCGCACCGTCTATGACAATGTGGCGATGCCGCTGATTATCGCCGGCGCCAGCGTCGAGGATATCCGGCGCCGCGTTTCGGCGGCGCTGGACAAGGTCGGCCTGCTGGATAAGGCGCGTAATTTCCCCATCCAGCTGTCGGGCGGAGAGCAGCAGCGCGTCGGCATTGCCCGGGCGGTGGTGAACAAACCCGCGGTGCTGCTGGCGGATGAGCCTACCGGTAACCTGGACGACGCCCTGTCGGAGGAAATTTTACGCTTGTTCGAGGAATTTAACCGGGTCGGGGTGACGGTATTGATGGCCACCCATGACCTGAGCCTGATCGCCCGGCGGCGCTATCGTATCATGTCCCTCAGCCAGGGCAGGCTAGACGGGGGCGCAGATGGCCAATAAACTTAACCGACCCAAGGGCGCGCGCGGCGCCAAGCCGGTCACGGGCAAGAGCAAAAGCAAGGCGCTGCAGGGCGGCTGGCGTGAACAGTGGTCCTATGCCTGGAAAAACGCCCTGGCGGATTTGCGCCTGCAGCCCCTGGCGACGCTATTAACTATTGCGGTAATTGCCATTTCGTTGACCTTGCCTAGCGTATGTTACCTGGTATGGAAAAATGTCAGCCAGGCGGCGGAACAATGGTATCCCACGCCGCAGTTGACCATCTACCTGGACAAAGCCCTGGATGACGACGCGGCGCTTAAGGTGCTCGATCGCCTCAAGCAGGAAGCCGGCGTGGAAAAGGTCAACTACCTGTCCCGCGAGGAGGCGATGGGGGAATTCCGCAACTGGTCAGGCTTTGGCGGCGCGCTGGATATGCTGGAAGAGAATCCGTTGCCGGCGGTGGCCATTATTACGCCTAAACTGGATTTCCAGAGCGCCGACACCCTCAAGACCCTGCGTGACCGGGTCGCGGCGGTGCCGGGGGTAAGCGAGGTGCGCATGGATGATAGCTGGTTTGCCCGCCTGGCGGCCTTGACCGGGCTGGTGGGGCAAGTCGCCGCCATCATCGGGCTGCTGATGATTATCGCGGTGTTCCTGGTTATCGGTAACAGCATCAGGCTGAGTATTTTCAGCCGGCGCGAAACCATTAACGTAATGAAGCTGCTGGGCGCCACCGACGGCTTTATCCTGCGGCCGTTTCTTAACGGCGGCGCGCTGCTGGGCCTGGGGGGGGCGATCCTGTCGCTGATCCTGTCGGAAACCCTGGTCTGGCGGCTGGAGTCGGTGGTGGCTAAGGTCGCCGCGGTATTCGGCACCTCCTTTGCGCTGCACGGGCTGGACTGGGAAGAGACGCTGCTGCTGCTGCTGATTTCCGCCATGATAGGCTGGGTGGCCGCCTGGCTGGCGACAGTACAGCATTTACGCCGTTTTACACCCCAGTAACGTTTTTTTGTTATAATAGGGCATTGGATGTTGCGACCGCACTAGCTGATCCCCGTAGATTATGGTTATGGACTAAAATAGCCGTGGGCTAAAAATGGCAATGAACTAAGGTGTTCATCCCCGGTCTCACTATTGGCTATCTGATATTAAGCCAACCCATCAACCGGGTACGCCATCAGGCAGGCAGCGGCAGAACATGTTACGAGAGGACTTGAATGATTAAAGATATGCAAGCTTTGGCCCTGGTTCCCCAAGGCAGTCTGGAGGCCTACATTCGGGCAGCCAACGCCTATCCTATGCTTACGGCGGAGGAAGAGCAGTCACTGGCTGAACAACTGCATTATCAGGGCGATCTGGAAGCGGCCAAGCGGCTGATCCTGTCACACCTGCGCTTTGTCGTTCATATTGCGCGTAATTATTCCGGTTATGGCCTGCCGCAGGCTGACCTGATCCAGGAAGGCAACATCGGGCTGATGAAGGCGGTTCGCCGCTTTAATCCTGAAGTCGGGGTGCGCCTGGTCTCTTTTGCCGTACATTGGATTAAAGCTGAAATCCACGAATATGTACTGCGCAACTGGCGCATCGTGAAGGTTGCCACCACCAAGGCGCAGCGTAAGCTGTTCTTCAACCTGCGTAAAAGCAAGCAGCGCCTGGGATGGTTTAACCAGGACGAAGTGGAAATGGTGGCCAAGACCCTGGGCGTGACCAGCAAGGATGTGCGTGAAATGGAATCACGCATGGCCGCGCAGGATATGACCTTCGACCCCGCGCCGGATGAAGAAGCCCGTGACGGGCAGGCGATGTCCCCGATGCTGTACCTGCAGGACAAATCTTCCGATTTTGCCGACGGCATTGAAGAGGATAACTGGGACGACCACGCGGCGGATAAGCTCAGCGTAGCGCTGGAAGGGCTGGACGAACGCAGCCAACACATTATCCGCGCCCGCTGGCTTGACGACGACAATAAATCCACGCTGCAGGAATTGGCCGATAAGTATGGCGTGTCGGCGGAGCGTGTGCGCCAGCTGGAGAAGAACGCCATGAAAAAAATGCGCCTGGCGATAGAATCCTGACAGGGTATTGTTAATTAACTAATATTTCAAACGGCCGGTATATACCGGCCGTTCTTATATGCACTTCCAGCGCCGCCGGTGATGCCTCATTAAATATTATTTCTTAAAAATTAATCGCACTGTATTTAGTGGAAAGTTAAAATTAAATTATATTTTCTTTGTGCGTAATGATTAAAATTATTTTTATTAATAATAATCCGAAAAAAAATAGTCTTTTGATATATTCAGTAATCTTCAGGTTCTTATTAAACGAGAGCGGCTTTATCATCGCGCCGGGAGTAGATAAACTTGGACGGCAAAGTTAGTCAAAGTTTATTTATAACATCTTACTATGCCAATAATAAAAATCACCGGGAGATTAAATGGAAAATATAAATAGGGGCGTTTCCTCAAGCAACCAATGCGCCGCTATAAGGTCCGCAGCCGGCAGCATTATTGAGCGCAATCCACTACTGGCCGGCAGATTGCTTGCCGCGCGAAATCCACCCTGTTACCGGCAATGGAGCCAGTATTACCAAAATATGAACTATTATCCTGTCAATTCGGCTATAGTTTACGGACCGGCATACAATACATACATTGCGCCGGTTATCCAATATGGGGACCCGGCCCAGGGTATGCCGATGCATAAGCCAACCAACCTCTCATTATGCCCGTACAGGGTTTATGATATACCTGATCATCCGCAACAGCATCACCATCGGGCACCGCAGGATAATTTATCGACGACGTTCTCGCCCAGACGTTTCACCGGAATCTATCCTGGCCCAATGCGAGAATATAAAAACATAAATACCCCCGTCCAGGCTGAACCTTTGCCTCTCGTTCAGGAAACGCTGGAGCGGGAGCCATTGGATTTAAGCAAGCAGATCACATTAACCTAAGTAAAATGAGAGTGATTTTTTTTCAAAATATGTCCGCTGGCATAAAGGCCGCGTTTATATTACAGCGGCGCTAGTCCTCTACATTCCTGATGCAATATAAATACCCGGGGCGGCATTATGCCATGCCGTCTAGGTTATCCATTATACCGCTGGAACCGGCCGGCCTTAGCGACGTTTGTGCCAGCCGTCCGGCTCCTGGCAAAAACCGCAGGCGGCCATAAACTGCGCCATCACCACCACGTCTTCGAAGGGCTGGTTATTACCCAGCCACCAATGATTGATTTCAGGCAACAGCCGCTGCGCTTCAGTGAACAAATAGAGCCCGACGCCCCGGCGGCGGGTTACCTGGCGCACCATCGGCGCCACCAGGCGTCCTTCGTTCCACTCGTTATCAATGATCACCTGCACCGCGCCCAGCAGCCGGTCGTTAAACCGGGCGGCGAATACCGCGTACGAACCTGACAGCCGGACATTAAGCGCGGCGATATCGGTATTTGGCCAAATCTTCGCCAAATCAATCAGATCTTGCGGCGTAAAACGGAATAACTGTTCAATAGTCAATTTCATGCGTGTAATCACTTAAGACGAAAAAAATAATGTAGCGAATTTGTTGACAAAAGATTGTGTAAATCTTGCTAGGGGCAAACATGGTAAAAAGTGATGCCTATCACACTAATTCCGGGTAAAGGATCTTCCTGAATACTATAACACAGCACGACACGCTAGAAGTTGCTGGAAATACCGATAATAATATCATTATTTTGTGCTGTCCATGCAGGTTATTTCTGAAAGTATAAGTTGATTTACAGCATAATATTTCTGTTTAATAATATGAAAAATAAAAGTTTATTATATAATCTTCAGATTCTGAAGGCTAAAGCATTATTACTTATAATAAAAATACCAAATGGCGGTGTAAAGCCGGCTGAAAAACAGGCAGCAAACACAACAAAAAACGGAGAACAGTGGATGAAATTGAACAAAGGTAACGCTTTGCTGGCCGGCTGTATGGCCTTGGCAATGAGCCATTCCGTCTGGGCGCAAGACATCAAGGTTGCCGTGGTGGGCGCAATGTCCGGTCCGGTCGCCCAATACGGCGACATGGAATTTACCGGGGCGCGCCAGGCGATAGCCGATATCAACGCCAAAGGCGGCATAAAAGGCAATAAACTGGTGGGCGTCGAATATGATGACGCCTGCGATCCCAAGCAGGCGGTGGCGGTGGCCAATAAGGTCATCAATGACGGCATTAAGTATGTCATCGGCCATTTGTGCTCCTCCTCCACCCAGCCGGCGTCCGACATCTATGAAGACGAAGGCATCATCATGATCACCCCGGCGGCCACCAATGCCGATCTGACCACGCGCGGCTACAAGATGATTATGCGCACCACCGGTCTGGACTCCGATCAGGGCCCGACCGCCGCCAAATACATTCTTGATGTGGTGAAACCCAAACGTATCGCCGTGGTGCATGACAAGCAGCAGTACGGTGAAGGCCTTGCGCGCTCGGTACAGGACAGCCTGAAAAAAAATGGCGGTAACGTGGTGCTGTTTGAAGGCATCACCGCCGGCGATAAGGACTTCTCCACGCTGGTGGCGCGCCTGAAAAAAGAGAATGTCGACTTTGTTTACTTCGGCGGATATTACCCGGAAATGGGGCAGATCCTGCGCCAGGCTAAACAGGCCGGCCTGACCGCCAAGTTTATGGGACCGGAAGGGGTGGGTAACTCGTCGTTGTCCAACATCGCCGGCGCCGCCTCCGAAGGCATGCTGGTGACCCTGCCGAAACGTTATGACCAGGTGCCGTCCAACCAGCCGATCGTGGCCGAGCTGAAGGCGAAAAAACTGGATCCTACCGGCCCCTTTGTCTGGACCACCTATGCGGCGGTACAGTCCCTGGCGGCCGGTATGGAAAGCGCCGGCATGGAACCGGCCGATATCGTCAAGGATCTGAAAGCCAAAACAGTGGATACGGTAATGGGGCCGTTGAGCTGGGATGAAAAGGGCGACCTGAAAGGATTTGAATTCGGCGTATTTACATGGCACGCAGACGGTACTTCCACACCGATCAAGTAATCTGCCGTTCCTCCCTGGTTTAAAATATCGCCGCTCCCGGTGGCCTGAGGTCACCGGGAGCGACTACGAAGGTTAAGGTATGTCCGAGCAGTTCCTTTATTTTATGCAGCAGTTGTTCAACGGCCTGACGTTGGGCAGCACCTATGCATTGATTGCCATTGGCTACACCATGGTTTACGGCATTATCGGCATGATTAACTTCGCCCATGGCGAAGTCTATATGATCGGTAGCTATGTCTCCTTTATCGTCATTGCCGCGTTGATGATGATGGGCATCGATGCCGGCTGGTTGTTGATCGGCGCCGGGTTTATCGCCGCGATTGTGATTGCCAGCGCCTACGGCTGGAGTATCGAACGGGTAGCCTACAAACCGGTGCGCTCCTCCAAGCGCCTGATTGCCCTGATCTCCGCCATCGGCATGTCGATTTTCCTGCAGAACTACGTCAGCCTGACGCAGGGTTCCCGGGATCTGGCGCTGCCAAGCCTGGCCAGCGGCCAATGGGTGCTGGGCGAAAGCAACGGCTTTGTCACCAGCATCAGCACCATGCAGTTCACCATCTGGGCGGTGACGTTTGTCGCCATGCTGGCCCTGACGTTGTTTATCCGCTATTCACGCATGGGCCGCGCCTGCCGCGCCTGCGCGGAAGACTTAAAAATGGCCAGCCTGCTGGGCATCAGTACCGACCGGGTGATCTCGCTGACGTTTGTGATCGGCGCGGCGATGGCGGCGGTGGCCGGCGTGCTGCTGGGCCAGTTTTATGGCGTTATCAATCCCTATATCGGCTTTATGGCCGGCATGAAGGCGTTTACCGCCGCGGTGCTGGGCGGTATCGGCAGTATCCCCGGCGCGATGCTGGGCGGGCTGATCCTGGGCGTGGCGGAGGCCCTGACCTCGGCCTACCTGAGCAGCGAATATAAAGACGTGGTTTCGTTCGCCCTGCTGATCGTGGTGCTGCTGGTATTGCCCACCGGTATCCTCGGCCGTCCGGAGGTTGAGAAGGTATGAAGATCAACCATGTGTTAAACGCGCTATTCTGCGCGTTTATGCTGCTGGTGCTGTCCGCCTTTATGATGGGAATGCGTCTTAGCCTGGAAGGCACCCGTCTGGTGGTGCACAACGCGGGCGAAGTGCGCTGGTATTGGATTGGCATCGGCTGCGCGGTAGTGTTCGTGTTCCAGCTGCTGCGGCCGGTTTTCCAGCATAGCCTGAAAAAAATCAGCGGCCCGTCCTGGGTGCTGCCGAGCTTCGACGGCTCCACGCCGCGCCAGAAGTGGCTGGCGCTGGTGATGATTCTGGCCGCCATTGCCTGGCCGTTCCTGGTATCGCGCGGCACGGTGGATATCGCTACCCTGACGCTTATCTATGTGATGCTGGGCCTGGGGCTGAACGTGGTGGTCGGGTTATCCGGCCTGCTGGTGCTGGGCTACGGCGGGTTTTATGCCATCGGCGCCTATACCTACGCGTTGCTCAATCACTATTGCGGCCTGGGTTTTTGGGAAAGCCTGCCGCTGGCGGGGCTGGTTGCCGCCGGTTTTGGGCTGTTGCTGGGTTTTCCGGTGCTGCGGCTGCGCGGCGACTACCTGGCGATCGTCACCCTGGGATTTGGCGAGATTGTCCGCATCCTGCTGCTTAACAATACCGAAATCACCGGCGGGCCGAACGGCATCAGCCAGATCCCGAAACCAACCTTTTTTGGCCTGGAGTTTAACCGCAGCCCGCGCGACGGCGGCTGGGATACCTTTCATAATTTCTTTGGCCTGACCTACGATCCCGGCGACCGGATTATCTTTTTGTATATGGTGGCGCTGTTATTGGTGATTATTACCTTGTTTGTGATTAACCGTCTGCTGCGCATGCCGCTGGGCCGGGCTTGGGAAGCGCTGCGCGAGGATGAAATCGCCTGTCGTTCGCTAGGCCTGAGCCCGACCCGCATCAAATTGACCGCCTTTACCATCAGCGCGGCGTTCGCCGGTTTTGCCGGCACGCTATTTGCCGCGCGCCAGGGGTTTGTCAGCCCGGAATCCTTTACCTTCGTGGAATCCGCCTTTGTGTTGGCCATCGTGGTATTGGGCGGCATGGGATCGCAGTTCGCGGTGATCCTGGCGGCCATTCTGCTGGTGGTATCGCGCGAGCTGATGCGTGACTTGAATCAGTACAGCATGCTGTTGCTGGGCGCGCTGATGGTGCTGATGATGATCTGGCGTCCGCAGGGCCTGCTGCCGATGAAACGTCCGCAGATGAAAATGAAGACCGGTAAAGGAGCGCAGGCATGACCTCCACTGCATTGCAGCCCCTGTTGTCCGTTAAAGCGTTGACCATGCGCTTCGGCGGTTTGCTGGCGGTTAACCAGGTTGAACTGGATTTGTTTCCCGGCGAAATCGTGTCGCTTATCGGCCCCAACGGCGCCGGCAAGACGACGGTATTCAACTGCCTGACCGGTTTTTATCGTCCCACCAGCGGCACCATTATGCTGCGCGATCGGCATCTGGAAGGTCTGCCGGGCCAGACCATCGCCCGGATGGGCGTGGTGCGAACCTTCCAGCACGTGCGGTTATTCCGCGAGATGACGGTTATCGAAAATCTGTTGGTGGCGCAGCATCAGCATCTTAAAAGCGGCGTTTTTGCCGGTTTGCTGAAAACCCGCGCTTTCCGCCAGGCGGAAGCAGAGGCGCAGGATTATGCCGGCACCTGGCTGGAGCGCGTGGGGTTGCTGGAGTTGGCTAACCGTCAGGCGGGCAACCTGGCCTATGGCCAGCAGCGGCGGCTGGAGATTGCCCGTTGCATGGTGACGCGTCCGTCGCTGCTGATGCTCGATGAGCCGGCCGCCGGGCTGAACCCGAATGAGACCGCCGAGCTGAACCTGTTGATTGCCGAACTGCGTTCGCGGCATCAGGTGTCGGTGCTGCTGATTGAGCATGATATGAAATTGGTGATGGGTATTTCCGATCGCATTTATGTGGTTAACCAGGGTATGCCGTTGGCTAACGGCACGCCCGCTGAAATTCGCAATAACCCGGACGTGATTCGGGCCTATTTGGGAGAGGCCTGATGAGTAAGGATGCGGCTATGTTGTCATTGCACCAGGTGTCGGCCCATTACGGTAAAATCCAGGCGTTGCATGAGGTGAGCCTGCACATTAACCCGGGTGAGATCGTGACGCTTATCGGGGCCAACGGCGCCGGAAAAACCACGTTGCTGGGTACGCTGTGCGGCGATCCGCGCGCCTCAAGGGGCAGGATCATGTTTGAGGGGAGCGATATTACCGATTGGCCGACCGCGCGGATTATGCGCGGCTCGATTGCCATCGTGCCGGAAGGACGGCGGGTGTTTTCGCGTATGACGGTGGAGGAGAACCTGGCGATGGGCGGCTTTTTCGCCGAGCGCCAGCAGTATCAGCAGCGGATTGAGCGGGTGTTTGAGCTTTTCCCGCGTTTGCAGGAGCGACGGGTGCAGCGCGCGGGCACCATGTCCGGGGGCGAGCAGCAGATGTTGGCCATCGGCCGGGCGTTGATGAGCCAGCCGCGGCTGTTGTTGCTGGACGAGCCATCGCTGGGCCTGGCGCCGATTATCATCCAGCAGATATTCGATACCATTGAACAGTTGCGCCAGGAGGGTATGACCATATTCCTGGTGGAGCAGAACGCTAACCAGGCGCTGAAGCTGGCTGACCGGGGCTATGTGCTGGAGAACGGGCATGTGGTGCTGGAGGATAGCGGCGAGGCGTTGCTGGCCAACGAGGCGGTGCGGGGCGCGTATCTGGGCGGGTGAGATCGGGGGTATGCGGGCCCGCTTGTCTGGTTTTGTGGGCAGAGGGCCGGTTACTCGGCGGGCAGGAACCCCATGCCCGCTACGACCTCATTGGCGCGCTTTCCCTCTGATTGACCGACGGCGTTAAGCCGATCCGCCGGTTGGCTTTGGCGTTTGCGGGCCTGCGTGTCGGTTCGGCGGGCAGAGGGTCTGTCGCGCGCTGTCATCCCGCTGTCATAATCGTGTTATTTTTCTGTCATTTCAGCATGTCATGTTACAGGCCGGTGAACTTTTCTGGCATTCAGGAGCATGGCATGTTGAAGCACTCTATTCGTATCGTCGCATTAAGCGTGGCGCTGACGCTGGCTGTAAGCACCAGCGCGCAGGCAGTGACCGAAATTCCCTTCTGGCATTCCATGGAAGGCGCGCTGGGCACCGAGGTGGATTCCCTGGCCGCGCGCTTTAACCAGGCGCATCCCGAATACCATGTGGCGCCGGTGTATAAGGGCAATTACGAGCAGGGCCTGACGGCGGGTATTGCGGCGTTCCGTACCGGCACCGCGCCGGCGATTTTGCAGGTGTATGAAGTCGGCACCGCCACCATGATGGCAAGCAAAGCCTATAAGCCGGTTTACCAGGTATTTGAACAGGCCGGTATCAAGAATGACGAGTCGGCGTTTGTGCCCACCGTTTCAGGCTATTACAGCGACAGTAAAACCGGTCATCTGCTCTCCCAGCCCTTCAACAGCTCTACCCCGGTGTTGTATTACAACAAGGACGCCTTTAAAAAAGCCGG
Organism: Acerihabitans arboris; assembly: GCF_010131535.1. GTDB lineage: Bacteria > Pseudomonadota > Gammaproteobacteria > Enterobacterales > Enterobacteriaceae > Acerihabitans > Acerihabitans arboris. The sequence goes on along the minus strand of NZ_WUBS01000013.1, from coordinate 30,893 downwards.
GCTGGACCCGGAACATGCGCCCAAAACCTGGCAAGAGCTGGCAGAGGCGGCCGCTAAACTGCGCGCCAGCGGTATGGCCTGCGGTTATGCCAGCGGTTGGCAAGGGTGGATTCAAATCGAAAACTTCAGCGCCTGGCACGGCATGCCGGTGGCTACCCGTGATAACGGCTTTGCCGGCAACGACGCGGAGCTGATTTTTAATAAGCCCGAGCAGGTCAAGCATATCCAACTGTTGTCGGATATGAACAAGAAAGGCGATTTCAGCTATTTCGGCCGTAAGGACGAGTCCACCGAGAAGTTTTATAACGGGTCATGCGGCATGACCACCGCCTCGTCAGGTTCCCTTGCCTCTATCCGCCAGTATGCCAAATTCAACTATGGCGTGGGTATGATGCCTTATGACGCCGACGTGAAGAACGCGCCGCAGAACGCCATTATCGGCGGAGCCAGCCTGTGGGTGATGAACGGCAAGGATGAGGCGACCTATAAAGGCGTGGCCGAGTTCCTGCAGTTCCTGTCCCAGCCGGATATCGCGGCGGAATGGCATCAGAAAACCGGTTATCTGCCCATCACCACCGCCGCCTATGAGCTGACCAAGTCCCAGGGTTTTTATGACAAAAATCCCGGCGCCGATATCGCCACTCGCCAGATGCTGAATAAACCGCCGTTGCCGTTCACCAAAGGGATGCGCCTGGGCAACATGCAGCAAATCCGTACCGTGGTGGACGAAGAGCTAGAGCGCGTCTGGACGGGCAAGGCCACGCCGCAGGAAGCGCTTGATAGCGCGGTAAAACGCGGTAACCAGCTGTTACGCCGGTTTGAGCAGTCGGTGCGTTAAAACTGGGTCAGCGGCCCGCCGTGATATGCGGCGGGTAAATTATTGCTTTGCGGGTTAGGTTGTTTATGGCTATCGCTCCCCATCGCGGATTCAGGCAACGCTGGCTGGCCTATTTTCTGGTGCTGCCGCAGTTGGCGATTACCGCGATCTTTTTCCTTTGGCCGGCGGGAACCGCGCTGTGGTATTCGGTGCAGCAGGTAGATCCGTTCGGCATATCCAATACGTTTGTCGGCCTGGATAATTTTGTCCAGCTGACGCAGGACGATTATTACCTCGACTCCTTGCTGACGACGCTCCTCTTCAGCGCCCTGGTGGCCGGTATCGGCCTGTTGGTGGCGCTGTTCCTGGCGGCGCTGGTGGATTATGTGCTGCGCGGCAAGCGTCTTTACCAGACTTTGCTGCTGTTGCCCTACGCGGTGGCGCCGGCGGTAGCGGCGGTGCTGTGGATGTTCCTGTTCAGTCCGGGCCTGGGGCTTATCAGCTATTTGCTGAACGGCCTGGGGTATCACTGGAATCATGCGCAAAACAGCGGACAGGCGATGTTCCTGGTGGTGTTGATTTCCATTTGGCAGCAGGTGAGCTATAACTTCTTGTTTTTCCTGGCGGCCTTGCAATCTATTCCCCGTTCGCTGGTGGAGGCCGCGGCCATCGACGGCGCCGGACCGGTGCGGCGTTTTGTCGATTTATCGCTGCCGCTGATTACGCCGGTGAGCTTTTTCCTGCTGGTGATTAACCTGGTGTACGCCTTTTTCGATACCTTTCCGGTCATCGACGCGGCAACCGCCGGCGGGCCGGTGCAGGCCACCACCACGCTGATTTATAAAATCTACCGCGAAGGTTTTGCCGGCCTGGATCTCTCCAGCTCCGCCGCGCAGTCGGTGGTGCTGATGATGGTGGTCATTATACTGACGGTGATCCAATTTCGCTTTGTCGAGCGTAAGGTGCGGTATCAATGATAGAACATCGTCGCGGACTGGATATTTTCAGCCATATCATGTTGCTACTGGGCGTTGCCGTTATTCTGCTGCCGTTGTATATCGCGCTGGTGGCGGCCACCATGGATAGCAAGCAGGTATTCCAGGTGCCGTTAAGCCTGGTGCCGGGCGGCCATTTGTGGGACAACATTAGTCATGTCTGGCCAGTGGGCGTGGGCAGTCAGGCGGTGCCGTTCAGCCGGCTGTTGTTCAATAGTTTTGTCATGGCGCTGGGGATCACCCTGGGTAAAATCAGCGTGTCTATGTTATCCGCCTACGCCATCGTTTATTTTCGTTTTCCGCTGCGCAACCTGTTTTTCTGGCTGATCTTCATGACGCTGATGCTGCCGGTGGAGGTGCGTATTTTCCCCACCGTAGACGTGATCGCCAATTTGCATTTGCTTGATAGCTACACCGGCCTGACGCTGCCGCTGATGGCGTCGGCCACCGCCACCTTCCTGTTCCGGCAGTTTTTTATGACCATTCCCCATGAACTGCTGGAGGCGGCGCGCATCGACGGCGCCGGGCCGCTGCGCTTTTTGTGGGATATCCTGCTGCCGCTGTCGAAAACCAATTTGGCGGCGCTGTTCGTGATTATCTTTATCTACGGTTGGAACCAGTACCTGTGGCCGATCCTGATTATCAACAACAGCGGGATGGGCACCGCGGTGGCGGCGATCCGAAGCATGATTACCAGCGGCGACAGCGCCACGCAGTGGAATTATGTGATGGCGGCGATGCTTATGACCATGATCCCGCCCCTGGCAATCGTATTGCTGATGCAGCGCTGGTTCGTGCGCGGCCTGGTTGATAGCGAGAAATAATTATTTATGGCAAGTTTGATTTTACAAGCGGTCGAGAAAAACTATGACGGCAAAACGCCGGTGATAGCGCCGTTAAACCTGGAAGTGGCCGACGGGGAATTTATCGTGCTGGTGGGGCCTTCCGGCTGCGGCAAATCGACATTGCTGCGTATGGTCGCGGGCCTGGAAAGCGTCAGCGGCGGCGATATCTATATCGACGGCGAACGGGTGACCGAACGCGAACCCAAGGATCGCAGCATTGCGATGGTGTTTCAGAATTATGCGCTCTATCCTCATATGAGCGTCTATGACAATATGGCCTATGGCCTGAAAATCCGCGGCTTCGGCAAACAGCATATCCAAACGCTGGTGGAGCGCGTGGCGCAGATGCTGGAGCTTGGGGATCTGCTCAAACGCAAGCCGCGCGAACTGTCCGGCGGGCAACGCCAGCGCGTCGCCATGGGCCGCGCGCTGGTGCGCGAGCCGGCGGTATTCCTGTTTGATGAGCCGTTATCCAACCTGGACGCTAAATTGCGTACCCAGATGCGGCTGGAGCTGCAATTGCTGCACCGCCGCCTGAGAACCACCAGCCTGTATGTCACCCACGATCAGGTGGAGGCCATGACGCTGGCGGAGCGGGTGATCGTGATGAATAAAGGGCGGGTGGAGCAAATCGGCACCCCGACCGAGATTTACCGCCGCCCGGCGTCGCTGTTTGTCGCCGGTTTTATGGGATCGCCCGCCATGAACCTGCTGCCCGGCCGGATCAGCGAGGACGGTGGACGTTTCCAGGTGGCCGGCGGTCCGTCGATCCCCATACCCGCTGTCGGCGCACAATGGCGCGGGCGCGAGTTGACCGCGGGTATCCGTCCGGAGCATATTGAACAGTCAGGGTCCGAACCTGGAGGCCCGGCGCTGGAAATTATTTCCCTTGAACAGCTGGGCGCGGATAACCTGGTCCATGGGCGCTGGGGTGAGCGTTCCATGGTGATACGGCTGCCGCATGATGAGCAGCCGGCCATTGGGACGATACTTTATTTACGGTGTCCTGCCCATGCATGGCACTTTTTTGATCCGTTAAACGGATCCCGGGTGGAATTATGACAAAAAACTGGCCTTATCCGACAATCGTCGCCCATCGCGGCGGCGGCTCGCTGGCCCCGGAGAACACCCTGGCGGCCATTGACACCGGTGCGCGCCATGGACATAAAATGGTTGAGCTGGATGCCAAACTTTCCGCCGATGGACAGATATTTTTACTGCATGACGATACGCTGCAGCGCACCAGCAACGGCCACGGCGTCGCGGGTCACTTTGCCTGGGACGATCTGGCGCGGCTGGACGCCGGGGCGTGGTTTAACGAGCGGTTTCGCGATGAACGCCTGCCGCTGCTGGCGGAAGTTGCGGACCGCTGCGCGCGGCATGGCCTGGCGGTAAATATCGAGATTAAACCCACCACCGGCACCGATACCGGGACCGGTCATGCGGTGGCGCTGGCGGCGGCCCAGCTGTGGCAGGGCCGCGATGTGCCGCCGCTGCTATCGTCGTTTTCCGTCGATGCGCTGGCTGCGGCGTTGCAGGCTGCGCCCGAACTGCCGCGCGGGCTGCTGCTCCACTTTTGGGATGATAATTGGCCGGCGCTGGCGCAGGAGCTCAAATGCAGCGCGCTGCATCTTAATCATGAAGTCTTGACCGAAGAGCGGGTGTCGAAAATCACCGATGCCGGCCTGCATATCCTGGCCTATACCGTCAATAGTCCCTATCGGGCGCGCGCCTTGCTGAGCTGGGGGGTGGATTCCTTGTGTACCGATCGGATTGATTTAATCGGCCCCGATTTCGCCAACAGTTAGCCGATGCGCGCTTAACGCGCCGATGTTCCGGGCTTCGCCAAACCGTGCTACCGGCGCTGGTCCGGACTGCCGCGCGAGCCGGGCCGGACGCTAACCTCCCCCTTTCTGCCCGACGATGGGCAGAGAGCTCTTTGGGCGGGTTTGATCACCGGCTCAGGGGTTTTGCTGCGTTTTTTTCAGCGGCGCATTTTGTTGCGCCCGCTGACGGTCGTTGTCGAGCCGCGTCTTCAACTGATTGCGCTGCGTATCGCGCTGGGCTTCCTGCTGCTGCAGCATGCGGGTCTTCTGCTGCTGCGCATTGGATTGCATCTGCTGCTTTAACTGTTGCTGCGCGGGGCTTTGCGGGAACGGGTCATTGCGCTGCTCCGGCGTGAGCGGTTTAACCGCCGCCGTTACCGCAAACGATGCCAGCATGACCGGCAGTAACAGCCAAAAATAGGTTTTCATGTGCGGCTCCGAGGTAATGACTTCCTTCTATTTTAACCGTTAAACATCTTAAGCGCAGGGTGAAGCGTGCTTATTTGCGCGCGATATTCCATGAAAAAAATTGAAACTGCCGCAAAAATGGTTAATAAGTAAATAAATATAAATCAGCAGGAAGAACAACCCGATGCCTATTCCCTTTGCCGGCCGCTGGTTTACCCTGGCGCTTGCGCTGCTGCTGGCGCTGTCTCCCGCCGACGCCGCGCCGCTGTCCTATGGCGTTGAAAATGATATTCAACATCCGGTGTATGCCCGTCATGGCATGGTGTCGTCGGTGGACGAGGCGGCGACGCGGGTGGGGCTGGATATCCTGCGCGCGGGCGGCAACGCGGTGGACGCCGCGGTAGCGGTGGGGTACGCGCTGGCGGTCACCCATCCGCAGGCGGGTAACCTGGGCGGCGGCGGTTTTATGCTGGTGCGTACCCAAAAGGGCGACACGGTGGCGATTGATTTCCGCGAAATGGCTCCCGCCGGCGCCACCCGGGATATGTTTATCGGCGCGGACGGCAATGCCGATAGTAAACGTTCGTTAACCAGTCCCCTGGCTTCCGGCACGCCGGGTACCGTCGCGGGCATGTCGCTGGCCTTGCGGCGATTTGGAACCCTGCCGCTGGCGCGGGTAATGCAGCCGGCGATCGTCCTGGCGAAGGAGGGCTTTAGCGTTAATAAGGCCCTGGCCGATGATTTAGCCACCTATGGTAAAGAGGCGCTAATCAATCACCCGAACAGCAAAGCGGTATTTTTTAAAGCCGACGGCCAGCCCTACGCGCAGGGGGACACGCTCAAACAGCCGCAGCTGGCCCATAGCCTGGAGCTGATAGCCGCGCAGGGCCCGGAGGCGTTTTACCAGGGCGATATCGCCGGCGAGATTGCCGCCGAAATGCAGCGGGACGGCGGCCTTATCGGCAAGGCGGATCTCGCCGCTTACCGGGCGGTGGAACGCCGGCCGGTATCCGGCAGCTACCGGGGATATGACATTTTCTCCATGCCGCCGCCGTCCTCCGGTGGGATCCATATCATCCAGATCCTGAATATTCTGGAAAATTTTGATTTGGCGCATATGGGCGCCGGCAGCGCCGACGCCATTCAGGTGATGGCTGAAGCGATGAAGTTCGCCTATGCCGATCGCTCGGAGTATCTCGGCGACCCTGATTTTATCAAGGTCCCCGTCCAGGCGTTGACCAGCAAAGCCTACGCCAAGACCCTGGCGCAGCGCATTGATGTTAACCGGGCCAATCCGTCCGCCGCCATCAGGCCCGGCCAGCTGCAACCCTACGAAAGCGATCAGACCACCCATTATTCGGTGGTCGACGGGCAGGGCAACGCGGTGGCGGTGACCTATACCCTTAACACTTATTTCGGCAGCGGCATCATGGCCGGCAACAGCGGCATCCTGCTCAATAACGAAATGGATGATTTCTCGGCCAAGCCCGGCGTGCCGAATATGTACGGGCTGGTGGGCGGCGACGCCAACGCCGTCCAGGCCGGCAAACGACCGTTATCCTCCATGTCGCCGACCATCGTGGTAAAAGAGGGTAAAACCTGGCTGGTCACCGGCAGCCCCGGCGGCAGCCGCATCATTACCACCGTGCTGCAAATTCTGGTCAATACCATTGATTTCCAGATGAATATTGCCGAGGCGAGCGCCGCGCCGCGTTTCCATCAGCAGTGGACGCCGGACCAGCTGCGGGTGGAAAAAGGCTTCAGCCCCGATACCCTCAGGCTGCTGGGTGAAAGGGGGCAAAACGTCAAGGTGTTGCCGGTAATGGGCAGTACGCAAAGTATCATGGTGATGCCCGACGGCACCTTTACCGGCGCCTCCGACCCGCGCACTATCGACGATCTGACCGCCGGTTATTAAGCCTGGGCATCCCCCCGGCGCGGTTTATCCGGCCGGCGTTATGGCGCGGTGTGGAGACGTGGCGGCGTCATAACCGCGCATTACTCTTATTCTCAAGGCGTCAAAGGACGTCATCAGGACTTGTTCGCTTAATAAATGCCCGCTTGTAAACCCTATTAATAAAAATTCCCGGCGCGGATCGGTTAGAATAACGCTTTGGTTTTACAGGATGACCCAACGTGCCGTTGCTTATCATCACTACTATTTTATGGGCGTTTTCGTTCAGCCTGATTGGCGAATACCTGGCCGGGCAGGTTGACAGCTACTTTGCGGTGCTGGTGCGCCTGACGCTTGCGGCGCTGGTGTTTTTGCCCTTCCTGCGCTGGCGCGGTTACCGTGTCAGGCCGCTGCTGCTGTATATGGCGGTAGGCGCCTGCCAGCTGGGCATCATGTACATGATAAGCTACCGGGCCTATCTGTATTTATCGGTGCCGGAGTTTTTACTGTTTACCGTGATGACGCCGCTCTACGTCACGCTGGTGTATGATCTGCTGCGCCGCCGCCGGCTGCGTTGGGGCTACGCGCTGAGCGCCATGCTGGCGGTGGCCGGCGCGGCGATCATCCGCTATGACGGCGTCAGCTTGCACTATTGGCACGGCCTGCTGCTGGTGCAGGCGGCCAATTTGATGTTCGCCGTCGGCCAGGTGGGTTACAAACGGCTGATGGAAGTCTATCCGATGCCGCAGCACACGGCATTCTCCTGGTTTTACCTCGGATCCTTTATCGTGGCGCTGATGGGCTGGGGCTTGTTCGGCAACGCGCAACAGTTGCCCACCACCTCGTTGCAATGGGGCGTGTTGGCGTGGCTGGGAATCGGCGCTTCCGCGCTGGGATATTTTATGTGGAACTACGGCGCCACCCAGGTGGATGCGGGCACGCTCGGCATCATGAACAATTTTCACGTCCCGGCCGGGCTGCTGGTCAACTTCGCCATCTGGCAGCAGCAGCCGCACTGGCCGAGTTTTATCGTCGGCGCCGTGGTTATCATGGCTTCGCTGTGGGTTCACCGCCGCTGGATCGTTGTGCGTCCCGCACATACGGCAGATGCGCGCAGGCGTGTTGACGAGATGAACGAATAAACGCCTCGATCACCGGCTGACGCTGCTCGCCGTCCCTGGCCGCGGCATACAGCCGGCTCCATAGGCCTTTGCCCAGGGTCTTGGTCACAATCAGGCCCTGGCGCTCAAAACTTTCCACCACCCAATGCGGCAGCGCGGCGATCCCCATGCGCGCCGACACCATCTGGATCAGCAGCAGGGTATTGTCCACGCTCTTCAGCACCGGGCTGACGCCCGCCGGCTGCAGGAAATGCCGCCAGATATCCATGCGCTGGCGCTGCACCGGGTAAATCATCAGGACTTCCTCGCTTAAATCCTCGGGCGTTATCTGCTCTTTTAACGCCAGCGGATGATCGGGCGCCAGCACCAGCCGCACTTCATAATCAAACATCGGCACATAAAACAGCCCGCTGCGCGGCAGGATATCAGAGGTCAGCACCAGATCCAGCTCACCCTGCTGCAGGGCGGGCTGCGGATCGAACGTCACGCCCGAACGAAAATCCACCAATACCTGCGGCCACAGCTCGCGGAACTCGGTCAGCGCGGGCGTCAGCCACTGGATACAGCTATGGCATTCAATGGCGAGACGCAGCGTGGTCTGGTGCGGCTCCAGACAGTTTTGCAGCGCCTGCTGTACCTGGGGCAGGATTTGCTCGGCCAGCTGCAGCAGGATTTCCCCCTGCGGGGTAAAACGCAGCGGCTGGCTTTTGCGCACGAACAGCCGGAAACCCAGCCGCTGCTCCAGATCGCTGAACTGGTGCGACAGCGCGGATTGCGTCTGGTGAAGCTGTGACGACGCGGCGGCCAGCGAGCCGCTGTTACGCAGCGCCTGCAGCGTGCGCAGATGTTTAAGTTCGATCATGAGGGTGTTTCACCTGGAAGTGAATAATTTGCGCTTGTGGATAATACAGTACATGGTGATTATGGATGTGTAAACATCCGGACGTCTAAATGGGAGAAGGCAATGACAATTTTAAGTCACACACTGGGTTTTCCGCGCGTGGGTTTGCATCGTGAACTGAAAAAAGCGCAGGAAAGCTATTGGGCGGGGAAATCGTCGCAGCGGGAATTACTGGCCGTGGGCCGCGAACTGCGCGCGCGCCACTGGCAACAGCAAAAAGATGCCGGCGTGGACCTGCTGCCGGTGGGCGATTTTGCCTGGTACGACCATGTCCTGACCACCAGCCTGATGCTGGACAATGTGCCGGCGCGGCATCGCAACGGCGATAGCCCGGCCGACCTGGATACCCTGTTTCGTATCGGCCGCGGCCGGGCGCCGACCGGCGAACCCGCCGCCGCCGCGGAAATGACCAAATGGTTTAATACCAATTATCACTATATGGTGCCGGAATTTACCCTCGGCCAATCCTTCCGGCTGGGCTGGGCGCAGCTGCTTGACGAAGTGGACGAGGCGCTGGCGCTGGGCCATAACGTCAAGCCGGTGCTGCTCGGGCCGGTCAGCTATCTGTGGCTGGGTAAAGTCAAGGGTAAGGCCTTCGACCGGCTGTCGCTGCTGGCCGATCTGCTGCCGGTATATCGCCAGATCCTGGCGGAACTGGCCAACCGCGGCATCGAATGGGTGCAGATTGACGAACCGGCGCTGGTGCTGGAACTGCCGCAGGCCTGGCTGGATGCCTATCAGGTCGCCTACCAGGACCTGCGGGGATCGGTCAAGCTGCTGCTGACCACCTATTTCGACAGTATCGGCCACCATCTGGATACTATTTGCGCCTTGCCGGTCCAGGGCCTGCATGTGGATCTGGTGGCGGGCAAGGATAATCTTGCCGTACTGCACGCCCATCTGCCGGCGGACTGGCTGCTGTCGCTGGGCGTCATCAACGGTCGTAATGTCTGGCGCGCCGACCTCGCCGCCTGCCTTGAGCGCATCCGGCCGCTGGCCGGCCAGCGGCCGCTATGGGTGGCGACCTCCTGTTCGCTGTTGCATAGCCCCATCGATTTAAGCGTCGAGACCCGCCTGGACGAGGAAGTGAAAAGCTGGTTTGCCTTTGCCCTGCAAAAATGCGCCGAGCTGGGACTGCTGCGCGCCGCGCTGGCGCAGCCCGACGACCAGCACATCGGCGCACTGGCGCAATACAGCGCGCCGATCCGCAATCGTCGCCATTCCAGTCGGGTCAACAACCCGCAGGTAAACGCCCGCCTGACTCAGATCTCCGCCCAGGACAGCCAGCGCCGGCAGGCTTATACGCAGCGCGCCGAAGTGCAGCGCCGGCGTTTTGACCTGCCCGCCTGGCCGACCACCACCATAGGTTCTTTCCCGCAAACCGCCGACATCCGCGGCCTGCGCCTGGACTTCAAGCGTGGTCGCCTGGATAAATCCCACTACCGTACCGGCATCGGCGAGCATATCAAGCAGGCGATTGCCGAGCAGGAGCGCCTTGGACTGGATGTGCTGGTGCACGGCGAGGCCGAGCGTAACGATATGGTGGAGTATTTCGGCGAACATCTGGACGGTTTTGTCTTTACGCAAAACGGCTGGGTGCAAAGCTACGGCTCGCGTTGCGTTAAACCGCCCATTATCATCGGCGACATCAGCCGTCCGGCGCCGATTACCGTGGAATGGGCCAGGTATGCCCAATCGCTGACCGACAAGCCGGTGAAAGGCATGCTGACCGGGCCGGTAACCATCCTGTGCTGGTCGTTCCCGCGCGAGGACGTGAGCCGCCAGACTATCGCCCGGCAGATCGCCCTGGCGCTGCGTGACGAAGTGGCCGATTTGGAGCAGGCGGGCATCGGCATTATCCAGATCGATGAGCCGGCGTTGCGTGAAGGGTTGCCGTTGCGCCGGTCCGAATGGCCGGCCTATCTGGCATGGGCGGTGGAGGCTTTCCGTCTGAACGCCGCCGTGGCCCAGGATGACACCCAGATCCATACCCATATGTGCTACTGCGAGTTTAACGACATCATGGATTCCATCGCGGCCCTGGATGCCGACGTGATTACCATTGAAACCTCGCGCTCGGATATGGAACTGTTGGAAAGCTTCAAGGAATTCGATTATCCGAATGAGATCGGACCCGGCGTGTATGATATCCATTCCCCGAATGTGCCGAGCGAAGAGTGGATCGTGGCGCTGCTGCGCAAGGCCGCCGAACGTATCCCGGCGGAACGCCTGTGGGTAAACCCGGATTGCGGCCTGAAAACCCGCGGCTGGCCGGAAACCCGCCAGTCGCTGGCAAACATGGTCAGCGCCGCAAAACGACTGCGCGCCGAACGCGGCTAACTCGTGTTTGGGCGTGATGTCAAAATCCCCCCATACCCGTTTCAAATGCATAAGCTGTCTAAAGGCGCCCAGGCGCCTTTTTTATTTCACGCCATATTGATCAAACCATGCCAGCATGCGCCGCCAGCCGTCGATGGCTGACGGCGCATGGTAACTGGCGCGGTAATCGGCGTTAAACGCGTGCCCCGCATTGGGATAGACCATGATTTCGGCGGTGGCGCCCGCCGCGCTTAATGCCTGGCGCATGGCGTCGATAGTGTCCTGTGGAATGCTGTTATCCTGCCCGCCGTACAGCCCCAGCACCGGCGCGGTAAGCTCCGATGCCGCCTCCACCGGGTGTCGTGGGGTGGTCAGGGTCTTGTCGCCCACCAATTTGCCATACCAGGCCGCCGCCGCCTTCAACTGCGGATTATGGGCGGCGTAAAGCCAGGCTATGCGCCCCCCCCAGCAAAAACCGGTGACCGCCAGGCGCCGGCTATCGCCGCCATGGCGCCCGGCCCAGTGAGCGGTATGATCCAGGTCGGCCATGACCTGGGAATCCGGCACCTTGCTCACCAATTGCTGGAACAAGGTCGGGACATCGTCAAAAGCGGTCGGATCCCCCTGGCGAAAATAGAGCTCCGGGGCAATAGCCAGATAGCCTTGTTTTGCCAGGCGGCGGCAGAGATCGCGGATATGTTCATGCACGCCAAATATTTCCTGGATCACCAGCACGATCGGCAACGGCTCGCGTTGGCCGGCGGGTCGCGCCATATAGGCCGGCATGTCCTTGCCTTGGGTGGTGATAGTCGTCCGGGCCGCGACCAGATCGACATCGTCGGTATGGATCGTCGTGGAGGCGAGCGTGCCGACGGCCGGCGCAAACCCGGCGCAAGATGTTTCCGAAGCGGTAGTGTCGTCAGGAGTCATTGGGCTGCCTTGGTTTCCAGTGATATTGCAGCATTCATTATAGCCAAGTCGGCCGGTTGTTGAACCGTCGGTACCGGCCATTTTTTAAGCCATGAAAAAAAGTACGATTAAAATCGTGATAGGCATCATGTTGACTATTAGAAAGAGCTTTTTTTAAAAGTTTTTACTATTCAGTCCAGTTAAAGTTAAGACTAATAAAGAGATGGGGATTATCTCAGGGAAAGTTTTACGCACCGTCCTTTACAGGAGTATTTCACCATGGTTAGTGTGTTTTTTTTACCTTCTTTTTTCCACAATGCCCCCCATAATAATGATGATATCGCCTGCCGGAATCATTCAAATATCCTGAAGCGCTTGAAAACTAATCTAAAAATTATGAGTAATAACACCATGGCCTTGCCCGATTTATTATATTCGATGAGCCGGATAGCCTATGCCGCCGAAAAATTATGCGAAAGGACCTACTATCATAAGCTGGCACGCTTATTAAAATCGGTGGGGAATATCACCGGGGGCGTCGCCAAGATGGGGTTTTTCCTGCGGGCCATTCCCGGAAAAGGCATCTCATCCGCCTTTGCCGGCCGGCATGACGATAATCAGGGACCCAGGGGTAACAATCCGCGGTTTGCCAACCTGCTTCAGGGGGTCGCTGACAGTCATATTCCTGATTTGATCAATACGCTGGCTCATCCCGCTAGAAGGGGGGTATCGGTCAGTGAGGTCGTCCAGGTGGCTACCGATATTTATCTCATCAGCGGGACAAAAAATGAAAAAATATCCTTTTATTTAAGGATTGTTAAAACAACGGTGGATTTTTTTATCAGCATAAAAAATGCTGCCGGTAATGCCGTGGCTGCATATAAAATCTTAATTAACAGGGTGAAAGAGAGTATTGGTCATGCGATTTCCTCGATAGTGTCATTTTTTTGCTTATATTTTTTTCAATATTAAAAAACGGTGAGCAACGAATTGGTTTATTTTTCAGCTGTCGATTTACCTTAGGTTAAAGAATCTACCTCATGAATATATCCGAAACCGTTTGCGGGCTGGCACCCCAGTTGGCCACCCTTGCCCAGGGCGCAATGGTCGGATGCGCCGTGATCGGGCTGGGCTCCAGCCCGCTGGCCGGTTTTTTGGCGGGAGCGGGCGCGGCGTTTACCATCGCGGCTACGGTAACGGGATCAATGACTATTTTAGCCCAGGTTCATGATTAGCTTGCCGACGCGGTGGATAAAGGCGCGGCTCCCCTATTGGAGGACATATCCTGGTTTTCCCGGCGGCACCTTTATACTATGCCGCAAACCTGCCTTGATAAGGTTGATGAGTTGATGAATTCCAGCGCGGGCGCCGTGCGTGAGATATTGGCGGCCGGTATTGGTGAACACCCGATGATTAAATATCTTCTGATAGCATTCCCGATTTTTGATGCGCTGCATTGATGCGGGTCTCAATTCCGTCCCTGTCCGTACCGGAGTGCAAGCTAAGGATATCGCGCTGCAGACGATGTTTATCCGTCTGGTCGGGGCGCGGTTTAAAACAACTTAAACCGCACCCAATACAAATCACTTTTAGCGGTGATCGCGGTTGCAAAAAAATACCTGTATATTTAGAGTGCTGTGCGTAAATTATATCTCCTCGCCCATTTTTTGGCTCTTCAATAAAAAGAAAAGGGTTATTTCTTTTTATAGTAGTAAGGAAACCATTATCAAGTGTAATTAATAGCTATGTTAAAAGGGCAACGGTAGTCAATATTAATATCACGGGAGAATCGTCATGAGCATACCTGCCAGTAATTTCATGTCCGCCAGTATAATAGACCAGCCAATCGTTAAAGAGAAATCCGCCACGGGCAATAATACTTTAGCCGCGCGTGTCACCGGGGTAAAAAATGATCAGGCGGCCCCGGCTTCCGCCGGCTCGCCTTCTTCCACCATCACCCGTTTTCTGGGGAACGTGGTCTCGGGGCTGGTCAGCGTCGGCAACCGGGTAGGGCGCTTTTTCGGCATCAAGGGGAATACATCCCAAATCATGCCGCTGTTCGCCACCGGTATCAAAATTGCACAGTACGGCGTCGCCACGCTGCTGTATGAGGTGATGTCCCTGATGAGGGAGCAGGCTTTACCGATACTGGATACCTGGCTGAGAAGAATTATTGACGATGGGGGGCGGATGACGCCTCTCGAGGTGTTCAGCAGCTTAATCGCGGCCATTCGTGACAACGAGAAAATCAAACTACTCTTTCATGATGTGGTAACGGCTTAATTTAACGCGCTGATTGTGAAGTGTCGCCGGACAATGGCAGGCAAAAAATGGATAATATCGGCATTATACGCGTGCTAATATCTTATTTTCAGAGGTTTCTGCCATGTCCGCTTCCGACGTCTTTCATCTTGGCCTGACGCATTCCGATTTGCGCGGCGCCACCCTGGCCATCATTCCCGGCGATCCGCAACGGGTGGAAAAAATCGCCCGCCTGATGGCGGACCCCGTGCACCTGGCCACCCATCGCGAATTCACTTCATGGCGCGCCGGGCTTGCCGGCAAAACGGTGATTGTCTGCTCGACCGGCATCGGCGGGCCGTCCACCTCCATTGCCGTGGAGGAATTGGCGCAATTGGGCATCCGGACATTCTTGCGCGTGGGCACCACCGGCGCCATCCAACCGAATATCCCGGTAGGGGATGTGCTGGTCACCACCGCCGCGGTGCGGCTGGACGGCGCCAGTCTGCATTTCGCGCCGATGGAGTTCCCCGCGGTGGCGGACTTCGGCTGTACTACCGCCCTGGTGGCGGCGGCCAGGCATCTTGGGACCGGGGTGCATATCGGCGTGACCGCCTCGTCGGATACCTTTTATCCGGGTCAGGAACGCTACGACACCTTTTCGGGACGAGTGGTCAATCGTTTCAAGGGTTCCATGCGGGAGTGGCAGGATATGGGGGTGATGAACTATGAAATGGAGTCCGCCACCTTATTGACCATGTGCGCCGTCCAGGGCTTGCGGGCCGGCATGGTGGCCGGGGTGATCGTCAACCGTACCCAGCAGGAAATCCCCGACGCGCTGACCATGAAACAAGCGGAAAGCGCCGCGGCTGGCATCGTAGTGGAGGCCGCCCGGCTATTGCTCGCCTGAGCATTCGCCACGACCGGGATAAACTTTCCGGTCGTTTTGTCCCGGTTTAACCTGACCGCGCGTTAACATGGCAAGATAGGATGCAAACTCCCCTTACCGGTCTTCCCGGTACTTCACCGCCCTGCGCCAAGGGAGCCGCCTTGTCATTGGATGAAATCATTGCCCATACCACCGAGTTTGTCCGCCAGCATCAGTTCTGGGCGATCCCGCTCGTGTTTATCCTTGCCTTTGGCGAATCGCTGGCGTTTTTATCGCTGCTTCTGCCCGCAACCGTTATGCTGCTGGCACTGGGGGCGCTCATCGGCGAGGCCGGCATCGATTTCTGGCCTGTCTATGCCTCGGCGGTGGCCGGGGGATTTTTTGGCGACTGGCTCTCATACTGGCTTGGGTATCACTACCAGGAGCGGCTTGGGCAATTCTGGCCGTTTTCCAGGCATCCCCATATGCTGGCGCGTGGGCAGGCTTTTTTCGATCGCTGGGGCATTGCCGGCGCCTTCTTCGGGCGCTTTTTTGGGCCGCTGCGCGCGGTGGTGCCCTTGATCGCCGGCATTTGCGGCATGCCGCGCTTATATTTCCAGCTGGCGAATTTCGGCTCGGCCGCGGTATGGGCATTTGGCCTCCTGGCCCCCGGCGCGTTCGGTATTCAATGGATTAGCCGCTTCATCGGCTGATAAAACCTGCTGGACATCTATACAGTTCACCCTTAACGTGGCAGTCAGTATTGTTTTGGGCGGAGGTAGCATGGATATCAGCCTGTTTTACGGTCTGGGGGGCGCGGTAATCGGGGCGGTGGTCGGCCTGCTTGTCGCCGCAACCCGATCGCAAAAGCAGCAGGGACAAGCCGAGGCGGAACTGCGCCTGCGGGCGCAGTCCCTGGCGGCGGCGCAGCAGGAGCTGGAGCGTTCGCAATCGGCGTATGGCCAATGCGAGCAGCAACTGCGGGCCTCGGAGCGGGAGATGCGCGAGCTTTATGGTCGTCTCGCCACCGCCGAGGAACGGCTTGCGCCGTTGGCGCACTGGCGCGGCGAGTGCGAGCAACTGGATCAGGAGCTGCGGGCGCAGCGCGAGGTGAACAGCGCGCAGGAAGCAGAGCTGCGTGAAGTTACCATCCGCCTCGAGGAAACCCGCCTCGGCGCCGAGGAGAAGCAGCGCCTGCTGGTTAACAGCGAACAACGGCTGGTCGCGCAGTTCGAAAACCTGGCCAACCGGATTTTCGAGCAAAGCGGACGCAAGGTGGACCAGTTGAACCGGCAGAGCCTGGATTTGCTGCTGGCGCCCCTGCGCGAGCAGCTGGACGGATTCCGCCGGCAGGTGCAGGACAGCTTTGGACAAGAGGCGCGGGAACGGCACACCCTGACCCATGAGATCCGCAACCTGCAACAGCTCAACGCCGAAATGGCGCGGGAGGCGGTTAACCTCACCCGCGCGTTGAAAGGTGATAATAAAACCCAGGGTAACTGGGGTGAGGTGGTATTGAGCCGGGTGCTGGAAGCCTCCGGCCTGCGGGAAGGCCATGAATACCAGACCCAGGTGAATATCCAGGTCGATGCCGCCCACCGCATGCAGCCCGACGTGATTGTGCGCCTGCCCCAGGGCAAGGACGTGGTCATCGATGCCAAAATGTCGCTGGTGGCCTACGAGCGCTTCTTTAACAGCGACGATGAGCTCGAGCGGCAAGCAGCGTTGCTGGAGCATATCAATTCGCTGCGCGGCCATATGCGGCTGCTGGGCAGAAAAGATTACCAACAATTGCCCGGTTTACGTTCACTCGATTATGTGTTGATGTTTATTCCCGTCGAACCGGCCTTTATGCTGGCTATTGATAAGCAGCCGGATCTGATTGGCGAGGCGCTGAAGCTTAATATCATGCTGGTCAGTCCCACCACGTTGCTGGTGGCGTTGCGCACCATCAATAACCTGTGGCGCTATGAGCACCAGAGCCGCAATGCCCAGCACATCGCCGAGCGGGCGGGGCGCCTGTACGACAAGATGCGCCTGTTCGTCGACGATATGACCGCCATCGGGCAAAGCCTCGACAAAGCGCAGGCCGGCTACAGGCAGGCCATGAATAAACTGGCGCAGGGGCGTGGTAATATTATCAGCCAGGCCGAGGGTTTCAGGGCGCTTGGCGTCGAAATCAAGCGTCCCATCAATCCGGCGCTGGCGGAGGAATCCGGGCATCATCCTTATACCGACCTGCCGGGACGGGAAGAACCGCGTGAGGGCGCGGACGCCGATGCGGCGCCGTTGCCCGGCGACGCAGGCGCAGGCGGTGGAACCGGCGTGAAACCCGCCTGGGATGAATTGCCGCCGTCGATTGACGACGACGCCCCGGTGGCGGAAACTTTGCAACGGGCGCAGGGAGAATACCCGCTCGGGTAGAGGGTGTCGGAGTGGGGCTTTCGGCCCGCTTCTGTTACACTTCTCTGATAACTGATGAAGCAAGGCAAAAAACATGGCAGATGAAGACAAGCGTGAAACGACCCATTTCGGCTTCCGCACTGTTGCTAAAGACGAGAAGGCGGTCATGGTGGCGGATGTCTTTCATTCCGTCGCGGCAAAATATGATTTGATGAATGACCTGATGTCGTTCGGCATACACCGTCTCTGGAAGCGTTTTGCCATTCATTGCAGCGGCGTGCGCCGTGGGCAGAAGGTGCTGGATCTGGCCGGCGGCACCGGCGACCTGACCGCGAAGTTTTCCCGCCTGGTGGGCGAGGAAGGCGAAGTGGTGCTGGCCGACATCAACGATTCCATGTTAAAGGTGGGCCGCGAGAAACTGCGCAACAAAGGCATCATCGGCAACGTACGCTACGTGCAGGCCAATGCCGAAGCGCTGCCGTTCCCGGACGATACCTTTGATTGCATCACCATCTCCTTCGGCCTGCGCAACGTTACCGAAAAAGAGCAGGCGCTGCGCTCCATGTACCGGGTGCTTAAACCCGGCGGCCGCCTGCTGATCCTGGAATTCTCCACGCCGTTGTTCAAGCCGTTGAACAAGGCCTACGACCTCTACTCCTTCCATGTCTTGCCGCGCATTGGCGAGATGGTGGCGCGCGACGCCGGCAGCTACCGCTACCTGGCGGAATCCATCCGCATGCATCCGGATCAGGAAACGCTGAAAGCCATGATGCTGGACGCCGGTTTTGACAGCGCGGAGTATTTCAATATGACCGGAGGTATCGTTGCCCTGCATCGCGGTTACAAATTCTGATCGGGAAATGACATGTTGATGCTATTGATTACCGCAACGCTTGAAACCGCGCTGGAACGTCTGCTGTATCAAGACAGGTTAATGAAGCCTGCTCGCCAGCGTCTGAAGGGCAAGGTGCTGCGCTTTGAGCTGGCTGAACTGGACAGCCCGGTAGTGCTGGTGTTCGGCGAGCTGCGGGTGGATGTGCTGGCCGCCTGGGATGGTCCGGCCGACTGTACCGTCAAAACGCATCTCTCCGCCTTGCCGGCCCTGCGCCGGCGCCGGCGGTTACCGTTATTGATCAAACAAGGCTCACTGGAAGTTGACGGGGATTTACAGGTGGTGCAGCAGTTTGTCGCGCTGCTGGATATGGCGGAAGTCGACCCGGCGGAGCTGCTGGCGCCGTATCTCGGCGATATTGTCGCCGAAGGGCTGACACAAAAATTACACGCCCATGCCCGCGGGCTGCGCCTGGGTTTGCGCGACCATCAGGTCAGGCTGGGCCAGACGATTACCGAGGAGTGGCGATTATCCCCCTCCTCCCTTGAACTGGTGTGGTTCAGCGACGAAGTGGATGCGGTAAACCGGGCTGGGGCCTCCTTGGTGGTACGCCTGGAAAAACTGGAGTCCGGCCGATGATTGTGGGAGAACTACGCCGCCTGTATAGCATTGTGCGGGTGCTGCTCAGCTACGGGCTTGACGAACTGATCCCCAAGATACGCCTGACCCTGCCGCTGCGCCTGGGGCGCGGGCTGGTGTTCTGGATACCCAACCAGCATATCGACGAGCCTTTGGGGGTTCGGTTGCGCCTGGCGCTGCAGGATCTGGGACCGGTATGGATCAAGTTCGGCCAAATGTTATCGACCCGGCGCGATCTGTTTCCACCGGTGATTGCCGACCAACTGGCCATGTTGCAGGACCGGGTCAAGCCTTTTGACGGCGCGCTGGCGCGCCAGCATATCGAAAAAGCCATGGGGCAGCCGCTGGAAGCCTGGTTCGACGACTTCGATCAGGTTGCCCTGGCCTCCGCTTCCATTGCCCAGGTCCATACCGCGCGCTTAAAAGAAAACGGTAAAGAGGTGGTGATCAAGGTGATCCGCCCGGACATCATGCCGATGATCAAGGCCGATATGCGCCTGATGTACCGCCTGGCCAGCTGGCTGCCCCGCCTGTTGCCGGACGGCCGCCGCCTGCGCCCGGTGGAAGTGGTGCTGGAATATGAAAAAACCTTGCTCGATGAGCTGAACCTGCTGCGTGAGGCGGCGAACTGCATTCAGCTCAGGCGTAATTTTGATCATAGCCCGATGCTGTATATCCCTGAGGTTTATCCGGATTACTGCAGCGAAACCATGATGGTGATGGAGCGGATCTACGGTGTGCCGGTTTCCGACGTGGCGGCGTTGGAAAAACAGGGCACCAATATGAAATTATTGGCCGAACGAGGCGTACAGCTCTTCTTTACGCAGGTGTTTCGTGATAGTTTTTTTCATGCGGACATGCATCCGGGCAATATTTTCGTCAGTTTTGAACATCCGGAGGATCCGCAATATATCGGTATCGATTGCGGTATTGTCGGATCGCTGAATAAAGAAGATAAGCGCTACCTGGCCGAGAATTTTATCGCTTTTTTCAATCGCGATTACCGTAAGGTGGCGGAACTGCATGTGGACTCGGGCTGGGTGCCACCCGATACCAATGTGGAGGATTTTGAATTTGCCATCCGCACCGTATGTGAACCGATATTCGAAAAACCCCTGGCGGATATCTCCTTCGGTCACGTATTGCTGAATCTGTTTAACACTGCCCGGCGTTTTAATATGGAAGTGCAGCCACAGTTGGTGTTATTGCAAAAAACGCTGCTCTATATTGAGGGCATCGGCCGACAGCTCTACCCTCAGCTGGACCTGTGGAAAACGGCCAAACCCTTCCTGGAAACCTGGATCAAGGATCAGGTGGGGATCCCGGCGATTTTACGCGCGCTAAGGGAAAAAGCCCCGTTTTGGGCGGAGAAACTGCCCGAACTGCCGGAACTGATTTATGACGGGTTCAAACACCATAAATCACTGCAAAAGAGCGTGGACAAGCTGACGGTCGAGCTAAAGGGACAGCATGTCCGGCAGGGTCAGGCGCGTTTTTTATTCGGCATTGGCGCCACGCTGCTGCTTTGCGGTACTTTTTTATTATCACTGGGCAACGAGATGTCATCGTTCCCCGCCTGGTTAATGGCTGCCGGCATTGTAAGCTGGATCGTTGGCTGGAAACGCACTGCGTAAATTTTGCGGGTCCGGCAAAATCCGGTAACTCGAATTAACCCCTAAACAGAGGTGACATCATGGGCGGCATCAGTATTTGGCAATTATTAATTATCGCGGTCATAGTGGTGTTGCTGTTCGGCACCAACAAGCTACGCGGCATGGGCGCTGATTTGGGCGCATCCATCAAGGGCTTCAAAAAAGCCATGGGCGACGAAGACAAACCTACTGCGCCGCAGGCGGATAAAACCGGCCAGGATGCGGATTTCGCCGCGAAAACCATTGCGGAAAAGCCGCAGCCGCCGCAGCAGTCCCAGCCGGACGAATCGGTAAACAAAGACAATAAGCAGGTATAAGCTGTGTTCGACATTGGATTTGGTGAACTGGCCCTGGTATTCGTGATCGGGCTGGTAGTACTCGGCCCCGAGCGCCTGCCGGTGGCAGTCCGGACCGTGGTCGGTTGGATCCGGGCTTTGCGCTCGCTGGCATCCACGGTACAAAATGAATTGAGCCAGGAGCTTAAGCTGCAGGAGCTGCAGGACAGCCTGAAAAAAGTCGAGCAAGCCAGCAAGGACAGCCTTTCGCCGGAGCTGAAAGCCTCGATGGAGGAGTTGCGCGAGGCGGCCGATTCCATGAAAAAAAGCTTTCACAGCAAAATGATCCCTGACGCCGGGGCCGAGCACCAGACGATTCATAATCCGTTAATAACCGATCCTGAAGCGATTCATGACGGCGTGACGCCGGCGGAAGGCGCCAGCCAGGCCGAGGCGCCGCCGATGGCGCCCGAACCGGCAATACAAATCAGTGTAGCTCCGGCGCAAGGCGCCAGCCAGGCCGAGGCCCCGGCCATGGCTCCCGCCCCCGTGCAGGACGCGGCTACTCCCACTCCCCCTAAAAATAATGATCGCTCATAATGGCCGTTGAAGATACCCAACCGCTTATCAGCCATTTGATTGAGCTGCGTAAGCGATTACTGTACTGCATTCTCAGTGTACTGGCGGTGTTCCTGGTCCTGGTCTATTTTGCCAATGACATTTACCAGATCGTTTCGGCACCTTTGATCAAACATTTGCCGGTCGGTGCCAGTATGATCGCAACCGACGTGGCGTCGCCGTTCTTTACGCCTATCAAGCTGACGATCATCGTGTCGGTATTTGCCTCCGCTCCCCTGCTGCTGTACCAGGTCTGGGCCTTTATCGCGCCGGCGTTATATAAGCACGAGCGGCGGCTGATGACGCCGTTGCTGTTCTCCAGCACGCTGCTGTTTTATGCGGGCATGGCGTTTGCTTATTTTATCGTTTTCCCGCTGGCGTTTAGCTTCTTTTCCCATACCGCGCCGCGCGGAGTGTTGATTGCAACCGACATTAACAATTACCTCGATTTTGTCATGGCGCTGTTCATGGCCTTCGGCGTGTCGTTCCAGGTGCCGATAGCCATCGTGCTGCTGTGCTGGACCGGCGTGGTGACCCCGGAGGATCTGAAGAAAAAACGGCCTTATGTGCTGGTCGGCGCTTTTGTGGTTGGTATGCTGCTGACGCCGCCGGACGTGTTTTCCCAGACGCTGCTGGCGATCCCGATGTACCTGCTGTTTGAGATCGGCCTGTTTTTTGCCCGCTTTTACGTCGGCAAGGGGCGTCGCGGGCAGGAAGATACCCCGGACGAAAATACCGAAGATCCCAAGGATGGGGACTAAGCGGGATTTTTCAGCAGTCTGAGCCGCCCATTTGGGCGGTTCTTGTTTTAAGAGAATAATCTAAACGCCGCCAGCTCCACGGACGGCGTTGTTCAGGAGAAGACTATGAGCAATGTATTCGGCACGTTCCCCCATCGCCGCCTGCGCAGGGTTCGCCGCTATGATTTCAGCCGCCGCCTGGTGGCCGAAAACCAGCTGACCGTCAATGACCTGATTTATCCGGTGTTTGTGATGGAAGGCAAACAGCGCCAGCAGGAAGTGCCATCCATGCCCGGGGTATATCGCATGACCCTCGACGTGCTGATCAAGGAAGCGGAAGCGGTGGCCAAGCTTGGCGTGCCGGTGCTGTCGCTGTTCCCGGTCATTGAAACGCCCTATAAATCGCTATTGGCGGAAGAAGCCTATAATCCCGAAGGCCTGATCCCACGCGCTATTCGCGCGCTGAAGGACGCGGTGCCGGAATTGGGACTGCTGACCGATGTGGCGCTTGATCCTTACACCATCCACGGCCAGGACGGCATTATCGACGACCAGGGTTATGTGGTTAACGACATCACCAGGGAAATCCTGGTGCGCCAGGCGCTGTGCCATGCCGAAGCGGGCGCGGAAATCGTCGCTCCCAGCGATATGATGGACGGGCGCATCGGCGCGATACGCGAAAAATTCGAGCAGCAGGGACTGGTCAATAACCAGATCATGGCGTATTCGGCCAAATACGCATCTTGTTATTACGGCCCGTTTCGCGATGCGGTAGGCTCGAGCGCCAACCTGAAAGGCGGTGATAAAAAGACCTACCAAATGGATCCGGCCAACAGCGATGAAGCGTTGCAGGAAGTCGCCCAAGACCTGCAGGAAGGCGCCGACATGGTGATGGTGAAACCGGGCATGCCTTATTTGGATATGATTTACCGGGTAAAGGAAACTTTTGGCGTGCCGACCTTCGCTTACCAGGTATCCGGCGAATACGCCATGCATATGGCGGCAATCCAGAACGGCTGGCTGCAGGAAAAACCGGCCATCATGGAGTCGCTGCTGTGCTTCAAGCGCGCCGGCGCCGACGGCATCCTGACCTACTTCTCCAAACGCGTAGCCCAATGGCTGCATGACGATAGTTTGCGACGTTGATACGTTAACCGCTCTCATCTGTTCGCAGACATGAGCGGCTGATTAATCATGGAAGAGGCGCAGCAGGAATGACCGGCCATGCTATTGATACGCAATCCCGCCACCCTTTACGGGCAAACACCCTGGGCTATAGAACCTTTTGGAATTGCTTGTTGTCGATGCTTTGACAGACCTGCTTATTGAGGAAATTCAATAGCAGCATTGAGCGCGCCTCACCGTCGGGTTCGGTATAAATCGCCTGCAATCCTTCAAAGACGCCGGCGGTAATCATCACCAGATCGCCAATATAAGGCGTTTGCGGGTCGGTCACCCCTTCGTAGGCATGATTGCGCAGCTCAAGGATCACCTCAGGCGCAATGGTTACCGGCAGGTTGCCGAAACGGACGAAATGGCTCACGCCACGGGTAGCGCTGATGGTGGTGGTGTGGATACGTTCAGGATCAAACTCGATAAACAGGTAGTTAGGAAACAATGGCTCGCTGACGGCGGCGCGTTTGCCCCGGATGATTTTTTCCAGGGTGACCATAGGCGTCAGGCAGCCCACGGCCTGCCGTTCCAAATGTTCTTTAGCCCGCATCATCTGGCCGCGCTTACAATACAACAAATACCATGCTTCCATAATCTAATGCACCTACATTACCGGTAACACAGCATATCAAAGGCCCTAATAAATAAACAGCGCGACATTTGATATTGCAAGATCGGCCGGCGCAAAAAAAAACAGCATATTTACCGTGAATTTTGACAAAAGGGCGGCATGGCTGTTAAACAGACTTTATAATGCAAAGATAACCCGGCACCCGATGACGCTATGAAATACCGAGACTTGCGCGATTTTCTTTCCTTGCTGGAACAGCGGGGAGAATTGAAACGAATCACCCTGCCCATTGATCCCTATTTGGAAATGACGGAAATTGCCGATCGCACCCTGCGCGCGGGCGGCCCGGCTTTGCTGTTTGAACATCCCACAGGCTACGCCATGCCGGTGTTGTGCAATCTGTTCGGCACGCCCGAGCGGGTGGCGCTGGGCATGGGGCAGGAGAGCGTTTCGGCGTTACGGGACGTGGGTAAACTGCTGGCCTTCCTGAAGGAACCGGAGCCGCCTAAAGGCTTTCGCGATTTGCTGGATAAGGCGCCGAAATTCCGCCAGGTGCTGAATATGCCGACCAAACGGTTAAGTTCCGCGCCTTGCCAGGAGCAGATCTGGCAAGGCGAGGATGTCGATCTCGGCCGTATTCCGATCATGCACTGCTGGCCGGGCGACGTGGCGCCGTTGATTACCTGGGGCCTGACGGTCACCCGCGGGCCGCATAAGGAGCGCCAGAACCTGGGCATTTACCGCCAGCAGGTACTGGGTAAAAACAAAGTCATCATGCGCTGGCTGTCGCATCGCGGCGGCGCGCTGGATTTCCAGGAGTGGCGCGCGGCTAACCCGGGCAAACGCTTCCCGGTGGCGGTGGCGTTGGGCGCCGATCCGGCCACCATACTGGCGGCGGTGACGCCGGTGCCCGATAGCCTGTCCGAATACGCGTTCGCCGGCCTGCTGCGCGGTTATAAAACGGAAGTGGTCAAATGCATTTCCTGCGATCTCGATGTGCCCGCCAGCGCCGAAATCGTGCTGGAAGGTTATCTTGAACCGGGTGAAACGGCGACGGAAGGCCCCTATGGCGATCATACCGGCTACTACAACGAGGTGGATGAGTTCCCGGTATTTACCATTACCCATATCACCCAGCGCCGGGACGCCATCTATCATTCCACCTACACCGGCCGTCCGCCGGATGAACCGGCGGTAATGGGCGTGGCGCTGAATGAAGTCTTCGTTCCCATTTTACAAAAACAGTTTCCGGAAATTGTCGATTTTTACCTGCCCCCCGAAGGCTGCTCATACCGCCTGGCGGTGGTGACCATCAAGAAACAATACGCGGGCCATGCCAAACGGGTCATGATGGGGGTCTGGTCGTTCCTACGTCAATTCATGTATACCAAATTTGTCATCGTATGCGATGATGACATCAATGCGCGTGATTGGCAGGATGTTATCTGGGCCATCACCACCCGGATGGACCCCGCGCGCGATACGGTGTTAATGGAAAATACACCAATAGATTACCTGGATTTTGCCTCGCCGGTTTCCGGATTGGGTTCAAAAATGGGAATGGACGCCACCAACAAATGGCCGGGGGAAACCTCGCGCGAGTGGGGCACCCCAATTCGCATGGATGATGGGGTTCGCGCCCGCGTTGATGCTATCTGGGACGACCTGGCCATATTTAATGACAGTGGTAAAGGGTTGTGATATTTCAGACCCTCCATTCCGTTTTGCTTAATAGCCCGACAGAGGGAATGCATGACAACATTGACCTGTAAGGTCACTTCCGTGGATGCCATTACCGATACGGTGTATCGGGTATGTTTGGTACCGGAAGCGGCTTTTAGTTTTCGCGCCGGTCAGTATCTGATGGTAGTGATGGATGAACGCGATAAACGCCCCTTTTCCCTGGCGTCGACCCCCATGGAAAACTCGGTAATCGAGCTGCATATCGGGGCTTCCGAACTTAATCTGTATGCGATGGCCGTCATGGATCGTATCCTGAAAGATCGTGAAATCACCGTAGATATACCCCATGGCGAAGCCTGGCTGCGCGACGATACCGATCGTCCGATGGTGCTGATTGCCGGGGGTACCGGTTTCTCTTATGCCCGTTCCATCCTGCTGACCGTCCTGGCCAATCAACCGGAGCGGGAAGTGGCCATTTATTGGGGCGGCAGGGAATTACAGCACCTTTACGACCTGGGCGAGCTGGAAGCGCTGACGTTGCAGCATCCGCGCCTGAAGGTGGTGCCGGTGGTCGAGCAGCCGGACGAAAACTGGCAGGGCCGGACCGGAACGGTCCTCAGCGCGGTAATGCAGGACTACGGCTCGCTGGATCATTATGATATCTATATCGCCGGTCGTTTCGAAATGGCTAAAATCGCCCGCGAGCGTTTTTGCGCTGAACGCGGCGCCATCCCCGGCCGGATCTTCGGCGATGCGTTTGCCTTTATCTGATCGCCTCCGGCGGGAGGGTTTATCCGCCGGGACGCTATGTTAAGATGGCGGCAATTGCGCGGTAAAATAAGGCCAGACCATGGAATCTTTTTCTATTCTTTACCAGGACCATCTCGCGACGCTGCAAAAGCGCGCGCGCGAGGTGCTTGCCCGGCATAACCTGGATGCGTTGCTGATCCATTCCGGCGAACCGATCACGGCGTTTCTTGACGATCACGATTATCCCTTCAAGGTCAATCCGCAGTTCAAGGCCTGGCTGCCGGTTACCGGCGTGCCGCACTGCTGGTTGTGGGTCGACGGCGTCAATAAGCCTAAACTCTGGTTCTACCTGCCGGTCGATTATTGGTATAGCGTCGAGCCGTTGCCCGAAAGCTTCTGGACGCCTTATATCGATATTATCCCGATCAGGGATCCCGACGAAATCAGCCAACTGCTGCCGGCGTCGCGTGATAAAGTCGCCTACCTGGGATCGTCGCCGCGGCGGGCGGCGGAACTCGGCCTGAAAGCCGATCAACTCAATCCCCAGCCGGTGCTGGATTATCTGCATTTTCACCGCGCCTATAAAACCGACTATGAGCTGGCCTGCATGCGCGCGGCGCAGAAGACGGCGGTCATGGGGCATCGGGCCGCGCATGAGGCGTTCCTGGCCGGCATGAGCGAGTTCGATATCAATATCGCCTATCTATCGGCCACCGGCCATCGCGATTTTGACGTGCCCTACGGCAATATTATCGCCCTGAACGAACATGCGGCGGTATTGCATTACACCAAACTCGATCAACAGCTGCCTGAACAGGTACGCAGCTTCCTGATTGATGCCGGCGCCGAATACCATGGGTATGCGGCCGATCTTACCCGCACCTACGCGGCGCAAAAAGAGTCTGAGTTCGCCGAACTGGTTGCCGCCATGGACACCGAGCAACAGGCCCTGATCGGCACCGTCGAGGCCGGCGTCAACTACATCGAATATCATATCCAGATGCACCGGCGCATCGCCGGGCTGCTGAATCAATTTGATATCGTGACCGGCCTTGACGAAGAGACAATGGTCAGCGAAGGCATCACCGGCCCGTTCCTGCCCCATGGGCTGGGGCATCCTCTGGGGCTGCAGGTGCATGATGCCGGCGGCTTTTTGCAAGACGATCGCGGCGCCCGCCTGGCGGCGCCGGGGCTTTACCCCTACCTGCGCTGTACCCGCGTCATGCAGCCGCGCATGGTAATGACCATTGAGCCGGGCCTGTATTTTATCGAATCGCTGCTGGCGCCCTGGCGCGCCGGCGCCTTTGGCCGGCATTTCAATTGGCGGCGCATCGAGATGTTCAAAGCTTATGGCGGTATCCGTATCGAGGATAATATCGTCATTGGTGATAAGCAGATTGAAAATATGACACGCGATCTGAAGCTGGCATAATGCACGCCTATTTTGTTCCCGCGGCGCCGGTAACGGCGTCCATGGAGATCAAAAAAAGCCGTTTCATTATCCTCTTGTCCCCCACGCAGGGCATCGAGGCCGTCAAGGCGTTTGTCCAGCAAAACCGCGACGCGCATCCCGGGGCGGTCCATTATTGCTGGGCCTGCATCGCCGGGCCTCCGCTGGATTCCCAACAGCTTGGCTTTTCCGATGACGGCGAGCCGCCAGGCAACGCCGGCAAACCCATGCTGGCGCGACTGATGGGCTCGGGGCTGGGGGAGGTTACGGCGGTGGTGGTACGCTACTATGGCGGAATCAGGCTGGGTACCGGCGGGCTGGTTAAAGCCTACGGCGGCGGCGTGCAGCAGGCGCTTAAACTCATTAACCGGGCGGAGAAAATTCCCCAGGCCGAATTTATGGTGTCATGTGGCTACGAGCAGCAGGCCTGGATTGACGCGATGATCAAGCAGACCGGGGGCCGCGTCGTCCAGAGCGATTATGGTGAATCCATTATACTTAGGGTGGCGATCCCTTTCGGCCGGGTCGCACTGGCTGAGGAAAAGCTGCGCGATCTCAGTCGGGGCGCATTGCAACTAACGCCCATTGCCCAATAGCTTTCTCCCCGGCTACAGTTAATCAAATTATTAAGGATCGTGCTGAAATGCATTTTCGCGCCATAATCCGTATCGTCGGCCTGCTCGTCATGCTCTTCTCCGGAACGATGATCGTTCCCGGCCTGGTGGCGTTGATCTACCGGGATGGCGCCGGCAGCGCCTTCACGCAAACGTTTTTCTTTGCCCTGTTGATCGGCCTGGCGCTGTGGTTGCCGAACCGTCAGCAGAAGCACGAGCTGAAATCCCGGGAAGGGTTCCTGATTGTCGTGCTGTTCTGGACGGTTTTGGGCAGCGTGGGGGCATTGCCGTTCCTGTTTGCCGAACATCCCCAGTTGACGGTAACCGACGCGTTTTTTGAATCGTTTTCCGCGCTGACCACCACCGGCGCCACCTCGCTGGTGGGGCTCGACAGCCTGCCCAAGGCCATCCTGTTTTATCGCCAGATGCTGCAGTGGTTTGGCGGCATGGGCATCATCGTGCTGGCGGTGGCAATCCTGCCCATCCTGGGCGTCGGCGGGATGCAGCTCTACCGCGCCGAGATGCCCGGCCCGCTGAAAGACAACAAAATGCGCCCGCGCATCGCTGAAACCGCCAAAACCTTATGGCTTATCTATATCTCCCTGACTATCGTCTGCGCACTGGCGTTATGGGGGGCGGGCATGTCGGTTTTCGATGCCATCAGCCACAGTTTCTCCACCATCGCGCTAGGGGGATTCTCAACCCATGACGCCAGTATCGGTTATTACAACAGCCCGATGATCAATACCATCGTGGCGGTTTTCCTGCTGATTTCCGGTTGTAACTACGGGCTGCACTTTGCCGTCCTGAGCGGCCACAACCTGCGGGTCTACTGGCGCGATCCGGAGTTCAGGATGTTTATCAGCGTGCAGTTTATCCTGGTGATGGTGTGTACCCTGATCCTCTGGCGCTACGATGTTTACCAAAGCGGCTTGCAAACCCTGAACCAGGCTTTTTTCCAGGTGGTTTCCATGGCCACCACCGCCGGTTTTACCACCGACAGCATCGCCCGCTGGCCGCTGTTCCTGCCAATATTGTTGCTGTGCTCGGCGTTTATCGGCGGCTGCGCCGGCTCAACGGGCGGCGGTTTGAAGGTTATCCGCATCCTGCTGCTGTACCTGCAGGGTTCGCGGGAATTGAAACGTTTGGTGCACCCCAACGCCGTCTATACTATCAAGCTCGGTAACCGGGCGTTGCCGGAGCGCATCCTGGAAGCGGTATGGGGGTTCTTTTCCGCTTATGTATTAGTCTTTATCGTCAGCATGCTGGCCATTATCGCCACCGGCGTCGATAATTTTTCCGCCTTTGCCGCGGTAACCGCGACGCTGAATAACCTCGGTCCCGGACTTGGGGTGGTGGCGGAGAATTTTTCGTCCATGAACGCGGTGGCGAAATGGATCCTGATCCTGACCATGCTGTTCGGCCGCCTGGAGGTCTTTACCCTGCTGGTGCTGTTTACGCCGACTTTTTGGCGCGAATAACCAAGGATGTGTTATGCATACACTGATTCTCTATTCCACCCATGACGGCCAGACGCTGAAAATAGCCCGGTTTATCGCCGGGCGGCTGGCGGGCAACGATACCTGCGAGGTGGTCGATCTGGGCCAGGCGGGGCAGATCGACCTGCTGCGCTACGATCGGGTGCTGATCGGCGCCGCGATCCGCTATGGGCACTTCGCCGCCGAGCTGCATGATTTTATCAAACAGCACCTGGCCTGGCTTAACCAGCGGCCCAGCGCTTTTTTTGCGGTTAACCTGACGGCGCGTAAAGCGGATAAACGTACCCCGCAGACCAACGCCTACACGCGCAAATTTCTCGCGGCCACGCCCTGGCGGCCCGATCGCTGCGCCGTGTTCGCCGGCGCGCTGCGCTATCCGCGCTATCGCTGGTTAGATCGGATCATGATCCAGCTGATCATGCGGATGACCGGCGGTGAAACCGATAGCTCGAAAGAAGTGGAATATACCGACTGGCAACAGGTTGGCGCTTTTGCCCAGGATTTTGCCGGTTTAACCAGCAAATCCGGCCTCAAGTAACATGAAATGCATTAGTTTGTCGAAAAATAAACCGATCGGCCAAAAATAAGCAATTAGCGCTTGTCAGGCGGCGGGAATTCCCTATAATGCGCCTCCACTGACCGGGAACAAACGCTAACGCGATGCCGGGTCGGGAAGGGAACAGCGCCCCGTCCGGGCAAATAAAAGCTTGACTCTTCAACGGGAAAGCGTAATATACGCAACCCGCGCCAGGTGAGATTTACGCACGCTGGCCATGCTCTTTAACAATTTATCAGACAATCTGTGTGGGCACTCACAAGACCGTATCGAAACACAAAAATACCAAGTCTT